>JAFXRC010000073.1 GCA_017526585.1 Fibrobacter sp.
CCGTGTCCGGCCGCCATACGGTCACCTTCATCACGTCGCCGGCCTTGGTGCCTTCCAGCTGCGCCATCAGGTCCTCATTGGAGCCGATCACATTGCCGTTGACCTCCACCAGGATGTCCCCGGGCTGCAGTCCGGCCTTGGCCGCCAGCACCAGGTTCCCGAGATGCGGATGCTTGAAAAATCCTACGGGATTTGACTTGAACAGCACTGCGGCCTTGGTACTTTCTAGGGTGTCGCGGAACAGAAAATCCATTCGTTCCCGTGTACCGTAAAGGTTCGCTACGGAGGGAAATTTACTTCCCTTCACCTTCTCGAATCATAGCGCTGGACCGCCCTTTTCAAAGGCAATTCGGGCCATCTCTGCCATTTCCAGGTTCGGATCCACCTCGCTGTGGATACGCTTCAACAGACCCGCTTTTTCCAAATCAAGCAGGGCTTGTTCTAGACTCACGTACATGGAATTCCCCAGGTTGTAGATACCCCTAGCCTGCGGTGGCGCTCTGGTCCAGGGCCTCGATGGACTGGGTTTTCTTCTGGGCCTCGTAGGCGAGCATCACGTCTCGCGTATCCTTGCGGGAATAAATGCCGTAGACGATATTGGTCTTGTCGATGATCTCGGCGAAGGTCTCTTCGGGAATGTCGGTGAACCCCTGGAATCGCATTTCATCGTAGCAGGCGGTCATGTTCCCTTCATCTACAAAGCTGTGCTTGGCAGTGAACCCGCGGAACGGGCCTTCGCTGAGCCGTACAGTAATGCTGTTGTCCTTGATGGAACTGACAATGCCGGTCCACTTCAGGGTCTTGAACCCCCATTGCAGGTTGTAGCGGACCGTGGCGCCTGGAACCAGTTCTTTTGGGAAGGTATAGTGTAACTGGGGGTTCGGTCCGATCTGTAAATTCATCGGGGCGTATTGCAGCGTCTCCATAACGTTCTTCAAGGAGAACTCTTGCCACGATGTTTGACTCAGTTGGACCATACGTAAAAAATGTAGTAAAAAGGTGTTGTACCTAGAATTCGAAGTCTACTGCACGGCGTTCCGTGACCACCTTTTTCACGAAGGCCACGATAGCCTGGTGTTCCGGATGTCCCTGATAAAAATCCAGCGCTTCCTTGGTGCGGAAAGTGGTGTCCAGGGCGATGTCGTACTCCACGTCGCCATTCCCGAGTTCGGCCTTGCCGAAGTTCAGCCCGGATTCGATGCTCACTAGGCCTGGAATTTTACCTTCCAGGGCGTGGAAGGCGTCCACCATCTTTTGGCCGTTCTCCTTGGCGGTAGCACCTTCGGCCTCAGTTTTCAGTTTCCAGAATACGATGTGTCTGATCATGAATTCCTCTTTTCTTGATAAAGTTTGTGGTAAAGGGAAAGCTGCCTCTCGAAGCAGTCGTTCCAGCTGAATTTTTCGGCGTAGGCCCGGGCGTTTTGCTTCATGACCTGCATGTCGGAGCGGTAGAGTTCCACGATGGCGTCGGCCAGGGCGTGGGGCGTGCGCTCCCTCAGGATGGTGCCCGCTTTTGATTCCGTTACATGTTCAAAGGCAGCCCCTGTTTTGGCCCCTATTTGAGCGTTCCCGCTGGCCATGCTCTCCAGAATAGAAAGCCCGAAGGTCTCCCAGCCCGAAAGAGCGAGCCCCATGTCTACACTGGCGTAATGCCGGGCCATCTCATCGATGGACTTGATAAAGCCTACATAGCGGATATGCTGGTACTTTTGAACGGCCTCTTTGACTTGAGGCAAATAAGGCCCTGTTCCCGCCAGTATAATTTCAGGCTCAATGCCTAGCCGCTCTGTCAGCTCATCGTAAGCGCTGAGCAAAAGCTCGATACCCTTCTCCTCGCAAAAACGGTGGGGAAAGAAGATGGTAAGTCGGTCGGGATTTCCGCCCTTGAAGTCGGCCACCAGGGCTTCGTCACGCTTGGTAGGCGCAAACATCTGGATGTCGCAACCCAGCGGAATCCAGTGACTATGGGGGAGGCGGCGCCTTTCCAGGCGTTCCATAACTTCCTTACAGGACACCTGGATACCGTCGAACTTCTTGAATTCTTGACGGGCGTACCAGAAGGCAATTCTTTCGGCAAGCTTCCCGAACAAACTGCCTAGTTTGTTTGCAACAGGCCTGCCCACGTAAGTGACGGGGAAATCAGCATGCCAAAAGCTGAGAAGAATGGCTTCGGGACAAATTCTCTTGGCCGCTTTGCGCACTACTGTTGGCAGAATGTAGGGAGAACCCACTTCGATTACCTGGGGTATGTACTTTTTCAGTATGGGGCGAATCTGTTTCTGCTTCCAGATAAAGCGGTATTCCCAGTTGCCAGGAAATCGGTAAGCCTCGACATGCTCGATAATCAGGCCTGATCCCCGTTTTTCGGTAAAGGTTCTGCTGTCTGGCATCACGAAAACGCTCAGGACATCTTGACGGCCTTCATAAAAGGCCATCTTCTGCAGGTGGTAACGCCTAACACCCCCTCCGGAAGGGCTCCAGAAGTTGTTAAAATCAACGATGGTAAATGGCGCTTGTGGCATGAGGGCCAGGTCTACTCGGCTTCCTGCATCTTGTTGGATAGGGGGTCAATGTAGATGGGGCAGTTGTACTTATGGCTTACGCCCAGTCGGTTGGAATTGACGGAAAGGGTAAGCGTCTTGTGCTGGGAGTCCAGCCAGTAGATGGCATCGGAGTCACGCAGGTAAGGCCTCGGCCCTTCAAATCCTTCTTCGGTAGGAATCAGCTCTCCACCAAGGAATAGCGGAATGTCCAGACTCTTGTACAGGTCCAGCATCACGAAGGACCTGCGTTCGTGAATGTCATCCAGTTCAAGTCGGCCGTCTATTTTCAAGTGGTCCAGACCGTCAATCATCACGATCAAATCTGAATTCTGTTTCCGCTCCTCTTTCAAGATACTCATCATCTCGTTATTGTCGAAGGTGGGGTAGTCTTCCCAGATTTCGAGGCGGTTGGTGCGGACTAGGTTCATGAGCTTTTTGGTGGCTTCGAGAATCTTGCCGTTAATCTGGTCATCTTCATTTTGCTTTCTAACCGTGAGGATGGACTCGCCGGTTTCCATGGCCACCATACGGTCGAAAATCTGCCGACGGGGTGTCTCCAGGGCGATGTAGATGATCTTCAAAATGGGGTTGCTGTCTATAAGGTCTAGGGCCAGGCTGGACAATAGTGAGGTCTTGAGTCCGAAAGGCTTAGAAGAAACGAAGAAACACCCGGACTGGATGCCGTCAATCTCCTTGGTGAGTTTCGGGAAATTGTTTAGAGTGTAACCCACGCTGGTATCAGGAGGGCAGCCCATGGCGGCGTCGTAGTTTTCCTTGATGTCCTGGAGCAGCATGGAACGGCGGTGGGTATGCACCGTATCTTCTTCGGTCTTGTCGATAAGGTCGATAAGATAATCAGCACCCTTATCGCGGACCAGTATGTCAACCGTCTCATCCTTGGACAGCACGATGGACTTGAATCTCATATCCAGTTCCTCGGCCATCTTCAGGTAGCCCTGGATACGATATTCCTGCTCACGGCGGTTGTCTTCACGCCGGAGTATCACTGTCGCTGAATCTGCACCGCAGGCCTTGAGCTTGTAAAGGTGGCTCAGGGACAGGTCCTGGTACATGGTGGAAACTACACCCGGGATACCTGCCAGATCCGCAGTTAAGGCGTCAAAGAAGCCTTCCACGATGATGGGGCTGGTGTTTTCGGGCTGGATGTTAAAAGGAATGTCGCTGGGGCCAGAGGCGAAGGATACGTACGGGTGAGGCTTGCCGTCATCTTCCATAAGGCGCCCATAGACGGAGTGTATCAGCCCCTTGGAGTTGCGGGCAGGAATGGTTATTCGTGGCTCGTGGTAGGCCTCCAGGTTATCCAGGTAGAAACTTACATGGTGGCGCTCTAATCCCGAAAGCATGCAGTAGCTAAAGAAGGGTTCCGGGTCGCCACTATAGTAGCCTAGTCCGTAGAGCTGGGCCTGACCGATGCTCCAGCCTCTGGATTGCAGAAATTCTTCGGAAGAAGGGCTTTTGCAGGCGGCCCAGTGGCAATACCGGACAAAGCATTCCAGAACTTTTGACTTTTCGCCACCGACTTCCTTTAGCCATAGGCGGTCATCTTGCTTGGAATCCTGTTCCTGTTCCAGCCCTCCTAGAAATTCAAGGGCTTCGGCTCTTGCGGCGGGTTCTTCCATGCCGTTGAAACGGCTCCGCATGACAAACTCGACCAGGTCGCCTTCGCTACCGCACTGGAGGCAACGGTACCGCCAGTAACCCAGGGCGTCATAAAAGAACAGGGAAGTCTCTTCGGGAGCGTGGAACGGACAGCTGGCAATAAGGTTTCTGCCCCATCGACTTAAAGGAATTCCCAACTGGCGGGGGTGTGTTTTTACATGAGCAAAACTTGTATTATCCTGGTCGATAAGCATAGGGAGCCTCCATATAGGAATCTAATAAAAAATACCTTGAATGGAACACTTTTTTGGACATTTTATCTACTTTTTGGCTATGGTTATTCTCGGCATCGACCCGGGCTCTATTACGACGGGATATGCTTTCCTGGAAAAGACGGAAAGGTCTTTTCGGGTGTTGGAATATGGGACTCTCCATGCTCCCGCTACCAAGAATTTAGAAGATCGTCTGGTACATATTGTAGGCCGGCTGGAGGCCCTGCTGGACAATTACCGTCCCGAGGCCCTGGCCATGGAAGGGGTGTTCTTTGCAAAGAACGCCAAGAGTGCCCTGGTGCTCGGGCATATTCGCGGGGCAGTGCTTGTGGCTTGCCGCAAGCGAGGCATGACCTTTAACGAGTACCCGCCCAAGGTAGTCAAGCAGTCCGTTACGGGAGACGGGTCGGCCTCCAAGGAACAGGTGGCCCGCATGGTCTTCGCTCAGCTAGGGATAGAGGGTGGCGACCTCCCTCTGGATGCGTCTGATGCCCTGGCTATCGCCTGGACTCACGGAAATCCGTCGCCCCTGACGGAGACCCTCAAGAAACGGGTGCCTACCCGTAAGAAGAAAGCCTCTGTTCAACAGTGGAAGGACCTGATAAAGAAGATGGGGGTAGAGGTTTAATGGAACGTACTGCTGAAGATTTGCTGCCTTATGGGCTTGGAAAGCCGAACCTCGTAGAAGCGGCGCCGGGCTATTTTGTGGATGCCGAAATTCTGCCTTTTTTGAACAAACTAAAGAATGAAGTTGCAGAGGAAGGCTTTGAGCTCCGCATAGAATCGGCTTACCGCCCCTTTGAACGGCAACTTTCCATCTGGAACCGCAAGGCTTGCGGGGAGTTGCCTCTGCTTTCGGCAGAAGGCGTGCCGATGGAGCGCCCCCAGGATGAAGAAGAACTGATGTACGCCATTCTTACCTGGTCGGCATTACCGGGGGCGAGCCGCCATCATTTGGGTACGGACATTGACGTTGTGGATGGCAGGGCCTGTCCCGAAGGTTACGAAGTGCAACTCACGCCGGAAGAGTGCTCTGGAATGTTTGCTCGTTTCCACAAGTTTTTAGATGAGCGGTTTGCGGCCGGCAACGCCTTTGGTTTTGACCGTGTATTCGTTCCCGGCCGCGGAAAGATTCGGCCCGAAGGTTGGCATATTGCGCATCTGCCCACCTCCCGAAAACGTCTGGAACATTTCTCGCTGGATACCTTGCGGAAAATCTACGAAGGCTCGGATATGGCCTGCAAGAAGGTGGTCCTTGCGCGCCTCTCACAACTTGCTGAGGAGTACATCTATCCATATTTTATCTGATGTGGAATGTGGAGTGAGTAATGCTATGCTTTCTGGAACCTTACATCTAAAATCCACCGCTTATGGTACTAGCGTTCTGGGCTCGCCGCTCCTTTATTTCCCTTGCAAGAGCCAGTGTGACCTTCTTGTTATGGCAGGAATCCACGGTGAGGAACCAGAGACTACGTTTCTCTTGAGTCGCGCATTGCGGGTATTTGACGGTAATCTTGAATCAACGGCTTTCGTTCTATGTGCCAATCCCGACGGAGTGACCCTTGGTACAAGGGGTAACGCAAATGGTGTAGACCTGAACCGCAATTTCCCGACGGAAAACTGGAACGCCGCCCCGGTACGGTCCCGCTCTATTCTGGAAGCGGAACGGGATATGGAACTTTCGACGGGCTCTGCTCCCGCCAGTGAACCCGAGGTCAACGCTATAATAGGGTTAATAGAACAAATCCGCCCTCGGGCGGTAGTATCGCTTCACAGTCCGATTGGCTGTATCGATGCCCCCGAAGAAACGGAACTTGTTAAGTCTCTCCAGGCGGTATTCAATGTTCCATACGTTAAGGACATCGGATACAAAACACCAGGCAGCTTTGGTACCTGGTGCAAAGAACGTAATCTGGAATGTGTTACGGTGGAACTTCCGAGGCTTGCTCCCGAGCTTTTGTACGAGCGTTACGGGAAAGGCCTGGTCGAGTTTCTAAAACTCAAGTCCCTTTCGAAGCCTTAGCCTCTTCGATGATCTTGCTACGGTTGATCAGGCCCACGCTAAAGCCGATAACCAGATAGCAACCGCCAAGAACCAGCAAGTATTCCAAAACGTAGGGAACCTTTTCCGAAACGAACATGAAGCCGGCGATGTAGGTAAGGACAATCAGCACGCCCTGAAAGATGTTGAAGGCCTTATTCTTGCGGGGCTGGAGCTTGGGCAAAAACAGCGGGCTCACCATCAGAATGCCCGTAGCGAGCATCACAAGGACGGGAATAAAGACCAATGCTGAATCCGTCAAGGAGAGCACGCCCTTGGTTTTCAGGAATATGATCAAGGTGGCGTTAATGGCGCCTGCAAAGGTAGAGGGCAGTCCAGAAAAGTGATGGTGGTAGGTGTCGGAATCGCAGGCGTTGTACTTGGCTAGGCGCATGGCGGCACAGAGTACATAGATGGAGAACGTAACTACCAGCAGGGCGGTGTTCTGCTCAAAAAATTGGGGAGCGCAGTTCTTGTAGGCAAAGAACACGCAGAAGGCGGGAGCAAGTCCGAAGGCGATAAGATCGGCGAGGCTGTCGAACTGTGCACCGAACTCGGAACTGGCGTTCACAAGGCGTGCTGCAAATCCGTCCAGCTTGTCCAGAAGCATGCTGAGCATCACGAAATAGGCCCCCATACGGAGAGTGTCCGTAGAGGTGAACGAATCAAAGGCTCCGGTAACCCAGCAGATGGCAAAAACGCCCAACAAAAAATTCATGCTCGTAAAGGCGTTTGGCAAAATAAAACGAGATTTTCCCACAATTGACTCCTTTTTAATTCGAACCAAAGTTAATAAATGAGGCTGGCTAAGCTTACTTCACCGCCTTGATTTCCCATAGGGCCTTGACTCCAGCGGCTACAATCAGGTGCTGTGGGGGAGCGTAAGGATTTTCTTCGGTGGGGAAGTTGGTCCAGTGCTTGGTAGAGAACTGGTAGTACTGGGTGGGCCGGTACATTACCGGAAGCACCGGAACGGTCTCCATAAAAATCTTGTTCAATTCGCGATAAGCGAGCGCCAGTTCGTCCTCGTTGCGGATAGTGGGAATCTTGTCTAGGAGCTTGTTGGCGGCCTCGTTGCTAAAACGACCTTGGTTGGAGAAGGCGTCTTCGCCCACAGGTCTAAGACCGATTGGGCCCATGACCTGGGAAAACCTGGTCCAGGGTGTGGCAGCAGAGAGTTCTGCCGTCTGGGTCTTCATAGCGAGGTCGAAGGTCCCATGACGCAGGTCCTTGTCCCACACGCCGTAGTCCACGAAGTATTCCTCGGCGGGAATGCCGATTTCCTTGAAGGTCCCGGCGATGACCTTGATGGCGTCTTCCCAGTCGGTCCAGCCCTGGGGGCATTCCAACTTGATGGTGCGGACGGGGTTTCCGTCGGGTTCCAAAAGGGCGCCGTCGGCATTCCAGGAATAACCGGCCTCTTTCAAGATGTTGCGGGCCTTGTCCAAATCGAACTCATAGCCGTATTTTTCGGCATCTTCTTTGTTGAAGTACTTACTTTCGATGCCGAAGGGGAGGATGAAACCAGATTGCATGGCCGGCGTGTAGTTAGAAATGGCTCTGGCCTTGACCTTCTCAAAGTTGATGCTGTGAGCTAGGGCCCTGCGGAAGGCGACGTCGCTAAAGGGCTTTTCCTGGTGGGCTATCAACAGCGTGGTTATGGATCCCGGCTGGTGGTAGGGCTCGTTTCGGCTCCAGGCGCGGATACTGTCCTTGGCCTTGTCCCAAATGCGGGGAAGGAAGATAGAGGATACATCCAGGTTTCCCTTGACCATGGCGCTATTGAAATGGTTGTTTCCATTGTAAAGGGAATGGATTATGAACTTTGGCGCCGGTTTTTTCCCGTCATGTTTAGCGTTGCCCCAGTAGTTGTCGTTTCTTTCGAGGACAATCTTGTCGGGAGAGAAGGTTTTCAGGTCGTAGGGGCCCGAAACTACGGGGTTGGCGTCGTTCTTGAAAGCCGTTACCTTTGAGAAATCGTATTCATTGCCGTCCTTGGCTCCTTCGATTACTGGCTGGAACACGGACTTGGGCAAGATAGAGGTCTCTGCTATGGCGTTAAGAATGATAAGGGGATTGCGGTTGTTTGGGACAAAGGCGAACGTGATATTGTTGTTCTTGTCGGCCGTGATGCTCTTTAGGTATTTCCAGTTGCCATGCCGGGGCGTGGGCAGAATGGAGTCAATAAAGAAGGTGTATATGACATCATCTACGGTAACCGGTTGGCCGTTGTTCCACTTGGCCTGTTCATCAAGGTGGACCACGATAGCGTCGTTCGTCTGCTTAAAGCTGTCGGCAAGCATGGGTTCAAGTTCACCATTCAGCTGGTTGTAGGTCACCAAGGTCTCATACATGAGCCGTACGTTCCCGTCAATGGGGAAATTGGGGTCGTAGTCCAGGGGATTGAACGTGGCCGGTGGTGCCCAGTCAAAACCACCGATATAGAGCGTTTCACTCCTCGGGTATTCCTGCTGGTCTTGGGCCACTTCGGCCTTTTCGTCGGTCTTGCAGCCGGTGAAAGACAGGAGCGCCCCCGTGAAGGCGATAACGCTAAAAACACTAAAGTGAGTCAAAATTTTCATCCTTCCAAAATCCCAAATATATATATGAGAAATGTAACGTTTTTTCTAGGGAAAAACTACCGTTTTTTTCAAAAAATGGCCCCAAATGGAGCGTTTGAAGGAGAAAAAGGGGCTTTAAAGGGAAAACCCGTACAGGAGCCGTTTAGATGAGGCGCTAAAAAGGGTTTTGTTCAAGATGAAGGGGGTTCCTGCCCCTCCGGGAGTGCTGAACTGTTTCACCGGTTTCCCGTCTGAGAGGGAAATGGCGATAACCTCATTTCCCTGGTCTAGCCAGGCTAGGCCGTCTTCAACGAAGGGTTTGGAGAATATGGAGTTCTTGCCCTGGAATTTCCATAGAGGGGTGCCCGCGATGGTGTACAATAGCAGATTCTGGTTCGCAAGACCCACTAGAACGCAGGTTTTTCCTTGGTAGGGGAACGCCTGTAATGACGCTATGGGAGATTCCATTAGGATTTGCAGGGGCTCCTTGTCGGGGTGTCTGGAATCGTAGATGAGCACCCTGTTGTTTGTGGTGGCAAGGATCATCGTGGAGTCAGCCTGGGTCATCTGAGAGATACCGGTTTGTATCTTCAGGGTCTCTTGCTTGATTAGTCCGGAACCTTCCCAGAGGTGCGTGATGTTCCCCTCTAGGGAGGTTGTCACAATTTGGGAGTCATCTCTCGCAAAAAGGAAAGGTAGATCGGAAATCTTTCGGGACCAGGCTAGTCTGCCCTCCGGCCTGGTAAGCTTCATTAAGAATCCGTTCCAAGTGGATATGTAAATGGATTCGTTTTCAAGGATGATGTTGAATGCCTTGCCAGGAAGCTGTACGGTGGTTCTTTTTCCGTCCTTGCTGAGTTCATAGATGTTCAGGTTGAATCCCGATGCCAGTACTAAGGATTTTTCGTCGCTTCCGATAACGGGGCTGTTGTCCATTTTGGATAGAGTCTTTGTCCAACGCTGTTCACCTGTTTCGGCGTTGATGCAAATGAGACGGCTTGCTGCAGGGTCTATGGTATAGAGGTTTTTCTTGCTCCCGAAGAATTGAGGATACTTTGTTTTTGGGGATACGTTCAATAGGCTTACGAATTTTGCGCCAATAGCTTTGCTGTAGCGGTTAAGAATAAGGGATGTTATCTGGGGATTGCTGACAGAAAGCCGGACCGCTTCTGACCAGGCCTTTTGACGATCCTGTTCCTTGCCCTGGGTATTCTCTAACTGTAGTGCCTTGAATAGCCATGCCTCGGCATTGCCTGGCTCTAGTTTTAACAGAGAGTCTAAAACGGCGGTGAGCTTTTCCCACTGGGACGTTTCTGCGAGAATCGCCGCCTGCTGGGAGAGAATGGTAGATGCGAGGGTTGTTTTCCCATAGTAATGAGGAGCGATACCTTGTAAAGTTTGCCCGTCAAAGCTTAGGTAGATGTTGCCGTCGGTATATAACGGTTCTGTAACAATGGGTTTTGCAAAATTGAAATTCCAGAGCGGGTGGAGCAGTGTGTCGACCACGATGAGGGCCCCTTCGCTGGTGAATAGGCCAAGAGTTCCCCTAGCCAGGGGGTGAATTCGGTCTGCGTCGCTCCGGACGGAGGCAATAGTGTTTCCTGTTGATAATTCTACTAAGGTTATGCGACCAGAGGCTTCCAAGACGGCGATATTCTTGCCAAAGGGAATGACGCTTTCCACATTGTTGAAAGCCTCTTTCCAGCGAGGTTCTGTTATATTAGGTAGGGCGTAGCAAAATAGATTTCCGCCGGAGTAGAAAATGAGATGGTTCTTGACAGAAGTTACCCGCTGAATGGCATCGAACTGGCTTAGTGTGTACGCCTCCGAAAGGTTATCATCAGATAAAAAATGCAGAGCGTTGTCTGGACAATTCATGATGAAATGCCCGGTAGGAGCAAAATACATTTCTAGCAGGCATTCGTTGTACTTGTCACTTGCCTGAATTTGTTCGCCCTTCTTGTTAACAAGAATAATGGCATAATCGCCCTGGACAAGGGCCCTATCTCCGCCAATGGCAATAGCCTTGGGGTTTTTGAGGGCGAAGGATTTTGATTTGCGAATGTTGTTGAACGGCTTGAAATGAATGCTATCGGTTTCTGGGTGGGAGTACCAGATGCCGGTATTGTCAATTTTTAGAATATCCGGATTTCCAATAGAGCCCACGGAAATGTTGACAAGAGAGTCTCCTGTAATTTTAAGTATGCTGCCGTTCTGCAAGTGAACGTAAGTTGGAGTTCCTCCAAATATTTTTCGTATGGGAGATTTTAATCGAAGAGATTTTTTTTGTATGAATTCTGGTTCAATTGCGGTTGCGGCAATTCTTTCAGCAAGCCAATATGCTTTGTTCGGTTCATTGGTTATTTGAAGGCTTTGCCTGTAGTACAGGTTTGCCGATTGTCTGTTTCCAGATAGTTCTTGGATTTTCCCGAGGTAAAAGCTGGCCTGCTCTTTGTCTTGAACGTCTCCCTCGCTGACCACTTTTTCCAGAATGCCGATGGCCTTCTGGTATTCTCCCTTCATTTCAAAATAATAGAGGGCTTCTTGAATGGATGATTCCATCTTGCTTGCAAACGTAAAGGATATAAGCCCACATAGCCACACAAGCATCATTGCTGTGCGTATGGCTTTTTGTCTTATGTTTATTCTACGTTGCAACATTTGTACTTTCGCTTCTCTCAATTACCAAATGCTTGGCTCGGTCATATCGCTCGCCCTATGCATTTGTCACACTACACATCGAACTTGTATCCTGCCCCTCTGATGGAAAGAATAATCTTGGGATTGGCTTGGTCATCTTCCAGTTTTTTACGAAGGTTCACAATGTGGTTGTCAATGGTTCGTGTGGAGGGCATGTTGTCTGTGGTGTAACCCCAGATATCTTGCAATAGGTCTTCGCGTAGCACCACTTCGCCCTTGTGCTGCCAGAAATACTTGAGAATTTGGAACTCCCTGGCGGACATTTCTAAAGGAATTCCTCCCTTGGTGGCTTCGTATTTCTTGAAGTCCAGATGGATGTCTGCAAAATCAACCGCATCAGGGGACTGTGTTGTCGATGTCGGAACGGCATCGGAATCGACTCTGCGTAAAAATGCCTTGACGCGGGCTAAGAGTTCCAGAATTGAAAAAGGCTTGGTTACATAGTCATCGGCTCCCATTTCCAGGCCGGCCACCTTGCTAGTCTCTTCGGTCTTGGCGGTGAGCATAATGATGAAGGTTTGGGGGTGTTTCTTGCGGATGACCCGACAAACCTCGAACCCGCTCTTCTTGGGTATCATGAGGTCGAGAACGACCAGGTGCGGCATAAAGGAATCCGCCTTGGCAATGGCCTCTTCGCCGTCGGCCGCCGTTTCTACGATGTAATTTTCCAGTTCAAAGTTGTCCTGGAGACCGAGCCGGATAATTTCTTCGTCTTCTACGATGAGGATTTTGTGTTGCATGTTAGTCCACCTTTCTAAATCGAACCGTAAAGTTGGATCCTTTACCGGGTTTACTTGTCAGGGAAATGGTCGCCTTGTGGGTTTCTGCAACTCTCTTTACGATGGCGAGTCCAAGTCCAGACCCCTTTGTACTGCGGGTCATCTCGTCGCCGACCCTATAGAAATCATTAAATATATTTTTTTGCTCCGAAGAGGGAATGCCCACACCCGTATCTATCACTGAAAATACAGCGCGGTCATCTTCATTATAAACCTTGATTTCGATATCACCGGGGGCGTTGGTGTACTTGATGGCATTTTCAATGAGGTTCTGGGCAAGGCTGTAAAGTGCCGTATAGTCGCCCATAACATATACATTAGGGTCAAAGCGTGTTTTGAAGGACAGTCCCTTTTCTACTCCGATATCCTCCACTGCTTCGAAGACCTTCTTGGCACATACGGAAAAATCCAACTTTTCCCATTTGAAGGCCCCTGTTCCGTGTTCCATACGGGTGTAGTTCAGAATGGCTCCAATCAGGTTTTCCAGGCGAGAAGCCTCTTTGTTGATGAGTCCGGAGTACTCCTGGACTTTTTCGACTTTCATAACGCGCCCCCGTGCCATCATTTCGGCGAACATTTTGATGGATGTTAGAGGGGTTTTCAATTCGTGGGAAACGCTGGAAAGAAAGTTTGCTTTCATTGCCAAAAGCTTATGCTCCTGGATGAAGAATCGTAACATAAAGAAGGAGCCGAAAATTACTGTAATGAGAGAGAAGAACAAAAGACCGTACATCAAGAACATCCGGTGTCTTGATTCCTGACGGATTTCGCTGACGTCTTTTTCGTATAGGCTTAACTGCCAGGGAAGTGCTGAACTGAGTGAAGTTTGGGTAAGAACTGTTGCGCTATCGGGGATAGAGCCAAGTAAAAGAGAATCCCTTGTGTCTGTGATGGAAAAGGGAACATTGTTCCATCGTTGAGCAACATTCTTTAGTTTGTCTAAAATTCTGTTGCGATAGGCCGTTTCATTCACTTTGGCTATGACAACCTGATTTCCGGAAAGTAACGGGTACGACATCCTGAAGAGGGTTACGTCTCTTTCAGATTTAAAGAGAATTCCTGTTTTGGAAGCGCTTTCGCTATGTAGTGTGTTGTTGAAAAACTCTTGGTTCTGGATAAGAATATCGGTGTAGTCTAACTGACGGTTGAAGTTTCCACGAAGATTCCAGAAGGCCTCTCGTTTTTCTTGTTTGAGGTTTTCAAATGAAAGAATTTGTGTGAATGCAGTTTCAAAGAAAAACCTTGTTGAGGGAATGTCTTCAATATTTTTTTCTTGTAAAAAATTGTTCAGGACAGTCAAACAGTAGTCTTCGGCGTCCTGGTGTTTTTTCATTTTTACCAAGATGTCAAAATGAAGCAGGTTAATCGACCGGGTGAGGTCAGAATGAAGGTAGCCTTGGAGCTTGGGCCTGGCCTCAAGGATTTTCAACAGACGTAAGGCTTCGCTGTAGTCCTTTTCTCGGTACGCTATGCGAATAAGTCCAAGAATATTTTGAACCTGTTCTTTGGGCGTGAGTATTGGATTTCGGGCGAGCATTTCTCGAGAGAAAAGAACTTCATGTAATTTGTCCTTATCTTGCTCGCTTTGGTATAGGGCACTTTCTGCAAGGGATGGCTTTGTGTCGGGAAAGTGATTTGTGCTGGTAAGCCATTTTGTTGAGATGTCTGGATAAACCAGTGTCCCGTTATTGTACAGGAATATGGCTTCAATCCCGTTTACATCCTTGAAATTTGCCGCGTTGCCAAATTCCAGGAGGCTTTTGGGCAATTCGTATAGGAATAGGGAAGCCGTCTTGGTTTCCTGGAAGATTTTGTTCTGCTCTTTTTCAAGGGCTTCTTCCAATTCCTTTTGCAGAGAAATTCTGTTCTCATCGAAATTTTTCTGAGTGAGGTAGTTCTCGTTTTGAATGTTGCGAAAACTCAAATAAGAAAGAATCGCCATCGGAAGGACGATGGCTCCAGCGAAAAAGCCAAAGAACAGGAGGTTGTTGCGTGAGATTCTCAGCCGTCACCTCCTCTAGCTAGAAGGGGAGGTGCGACGATATAGTAGGGAACAACAATATGAGAACGCTTGTCCCCATAAGCAGTGTGACCAGGGAAAAGGCCAGTGCGGTTATGGCTATTAGGGTCTTTGTCACTTGACTAATTGTACTCTATGGGTAACGGAAACCTTGTGGCCGATCTCTACTCGGCGGTTGTTGGAATAAATTTCGCGAATTAGCACGGCCGCTTCATGTTCGGTAGCCCGGGTAATAATTCCACGGCCTAATAGGCGCGGAGGGATGCTCTCATCGGACTTGTCTTCTTCCCAGATGGCAATGGCGTCACCGGTGCGGAACTTGTCTTCCTTGCCCTTGTCGATCAGTACGTAGGAATAGGCTCCAATAATCAGCATGGGGTCCATGGCGTAGCGGATGGAGGCCATCTCTTTAATATCGGACTTTTGTTCCTTGCCGTAGCCGCTGACATTCAGAATCTTCGGGTTCTTTTTCAGGCGAGCCTTGGATTGATTGATCTTTATCTCGCGGAAGCTTTGGACAATCTGTGCCCGAGACAGGGTGTCTCCAACGGCGGTGATCTTTGCATATCCTGAAAGCCGGAGCATGGCGTAAGTGTCAAAGCTTTTCCCGCGGGTTCCAGGAACATCTATGGCCCGTGCGTCCAGAATTTCAACTAAGTCGCCCTTCTTCGCCTTGATGTCAGTCTTTTTACCGATTCCTACAACGACTTCCATCTCGGGAATGTGGAGGATGGGTTCCTTACGTTCACCAGAGCGGATGGAGAAGAAACTTTCATCTTTTTTCAAGTCTTCAACATCGTAAATCTCGGGAGCGAGAATTTGGTAATACCCGTTGAAAATTTTAGGAGCCGGGCGCTGCCTATAAAGGTACACATCTTCTTCTTTCTTGACTTTCTTGGGGCGCTTGTCACGATTACGAAGGTCGCCTAACATATTTTCAAAGTCGCCGTTCCTTGCGTCCTTGTCATCGCATCCTACGGCAGAAACACCCTTGGGTAGATTGGTATCGGCGATGGCACCACCGCAGGGGTAACGGTTTTGTGATGTTGGGATTACCGGTTGGTCTTCACGGGTGCTATCCCCAAAATAGATGGAGTCGCCGGGGTAAATCCAGTGGGGGTCCTGGATATGCCTGTTGTTTTCCCACAAATCGGGCCAGGCAAAGGGGTCGTTCAGGAATTCGTCACTCAGGTCCCAAAGGGTGTCGCCTTCCTTGACAATATAGGCAGACGCAACCAGCACTCCCAGACCGAGGCACAAAGTCGCAGTTTTCAAAAATCCCATAGTAATCCTTGTAACTCTTTGAACGTGAACAAGTTATGTAATAATTTAATCTTTTCTTTGCCTAAAAGTAGGGGATTTTTGAACAAAAAGTGTTTTATGGGCGGGTTTTACGGGATTTTGGGTGTTTTTTTGGCGTTTTGCACCGAGCAATCCGGCTCTATCCGGCACAAAAATGGACAGAATTTCAAAATTCCCCCTGCCAGGCTCCAGATAGAGGGGTATGGTCTTGCGGAGGACGTACCCCTGGTTCCGGAACTGCTTGATGAGTTTTTGGGCTAGCTCCAAATCTCCAATCTGGATTAGGATGCGCTCGGGTCTCACTCCGGCAACGGTCTCTACTGAGCCTGCCGGTAAGACTTCGCCCTGGGGTATATTGAAATAGAAGGTCCATCGGCCTTCGTTGTCGGATTTGGAAAAGAACTTCGATAAAAAACTGGGCTCGAAAAATCCCCGATGGAACCTCATGTTTTCTTGCGGGGCGAAGCGGATGTTCTGGCGGCTGGATTCCATAGAGGTTTCCCTGCAGTCAAGGCTTTCTACCTGGTCGAACAGGGGAGAGAGGGACGCCGCCACAAAGCTTGAACCGGAATAGAATTCAAAGAACTTGTCCCCCTTGGAGGGGTGGATGGCACTTGCAATTTTTTCGGGAAGTTTGAGCCAGGCGTCCTTGATGCGGGGTGCCCAGTCCAGCACGTGCATACAGAAACCGGAGTCGCCTAGGGGCATAAAGTCTTTGCCAAAGTTACATCTGGATTCGATGCGGGTACTCTGGTGCACGGTGGGGTCAAAGGGAACAAAGGGCTGGCACTGTATCTGGTGGCAGCTGATGATCTCGGGGCAGGAGCGCTCCAAAAAATCCACGAAGATCTTACATTCGTGGGCGGAATTTTTGCCACGAAGGTTTGCCTGAACCACCAGTGCAAAAGTCCCGTTTCCGCAGGCCCTGAACCAAATGGTCCGGATGGCCTTGCGGAAGTTATGCAGATGCTCTTTTCTAATTTGTTCAAAAATGCGGGAAACGACTTCGGGGGTGTTCATTCCCTTTGCGGGAGCGTCCAGGAGTAGGCTTTCGTGACCGTTTATAAGTTTACTGTGAATTTTCCAGTCTGAGTTTTCTGGGTTTGCATCGGCGGTAAACCAGGCTTGAACCTTTCCCGGGATACGCATATCGGTAATCCAAGCGCTGAGTTGCTTCTGGATTTCTTCAAAGTTTGTGGCTTTGCGGACAATGGGCCTTTCGACCTTGGAAGGTTCTTTTTTTACCCGACTTTTGACATCGGCCTTTCTAGAAAATGATTTCATGCTTTTTTTTGCTGTCTACTTGTTATTTCTTACTAAACAAGGAATCTCGGATAGATCCAGGAGCAGTCTCTTGCCAGAAGCTTCGGGAATTCCCTGAAGGAACCGTTGATCTGGAACTGGTTCAGGCCTCCTTCTACAGGCGTAAGTTTCAGGACGCTGTCTGCACGGGATTCTAGGTAGGGGTATTCGTCATTGTTGCAGGCTGCTACCACGGCACAACCGGTAAGGGCGATAATGGTATCTACCATCTGCATAAGAATTTGGTGAGGAACGCCTGTAATTCTCATGGCTTTGGGATTGTGAAGAACTGCAGAGATAGGATCAATGACAATAGTGCGGTAGTTGTGGTTTTCCAGTTTCTTGGCTCCTTCCACGCGCTTAGCGATAAGCTGTGCCGTCTCCAGAGGGGAGAGTGCCACGCCACGTAGGTTCAAGAATCCGAAATTAGTAGTACTTGCGGGCAGACCACGCTTGTTCGCCAAAAGATACAAGCGGTTTAGGAATACGGACTTGGTAAGTTCAAAATTGATAAATAGGACATCACTCATGGTGGTGGGGTTTCCGAACCATTCCTCACCGTAGCAGAGGGATAGCCCGAGGTCCATAAGCGCCATGGATTTCCCGCATTTTGGAGGGGCGGTGAACAAGAAGAACTCACCTGCCTGAAGCATATTCTGTATAAGGACTTCATCTTTCTTGGGAGCCTCTTCGCTGTCGCTAGCAAGTTCGATCAGGGGCTTGCCGTCTAGGGAGTATTCCACCCACTGTTGCCACTCGGTAAAGTTCTTTGCACCTTGTTCTAGGCTGATGAGGTATTGCTGCTTGCCGCCCCGGAGCACGCCCGGCATACGGACCATCATGTTTGGATTCCTGTTGCTGGAATCCACCTGGAAACCTTGGGAGGCGAGTGTCTTGAATAAGAAATCTACTCGCTCATCGTATTGTTCCTGGTTATCTGCACCTATCTTGACCCAGGCCTGCACGGAGTTTGCACCGGTGTTTACCAGGGCTGCACAGGGGAGGTTCAGGGCCTTGAAGTAGGCCAGCTGTTTCGCCAGTGTCATCTTTGGATTGTCCACCATCACGTAGCGGAACTTCCAGCTTTCATCCGAGGCGTCTTCGCCGCCCTTGGTTGCGTTGATGCAGATAAGGGCACCTTCGGGACTATCCAGGCTTTTCATGATCTTCTTGATGGCGTCATCCTGGCCTACAATGTTGGAAACAAGTTCCGATGTGGCTGTGGGGGTGTCCGAAATCTTGAAGTCCACGGTTTCATCTTCTTCGAAGGTGGCTTCCAGAAGTTTGGCTAGGTCCTTACGCCAGTCGGCGGCAGGCCATGGAATGGAAAGGGCTTCCGGATCAATCTTGAAGTTCTGCAACAGTTCTAGGGACTGGGTGTCCAGGCCCATGGCGAGCATCTGCTCCATAGGAATCATGCTGGTGGCAAGGGATGGCATGATTGTGGTCTGGGGCATTGCGGCTTGGGGGGCGTCCTTGTGTGCTTCTGACTTTGCCTCTTCGCGCTCGGAAGACCGCTTTTCGCTGGAGAAGGCTCGGCGCAGAATCTGTTCCACTTCGTCGTCGCCCAAGCCGCGTTCACGGGCGAGGCCGCCGATCTGGAAGGAGGTGTCCATAAAGGTCCAGCCGTCTTCCATGGCGGCTTCGGCGGCTTTATATAGCTCGCTCTTTAAGTCCTTGTCCTCGAATTTTCCCTTCAGGAACTGGTTGACGATTTTTCTTGCGCTTTCCATATGATGTCCTTCTTAGTTGCTAACTCTTCCAAAATAATTAATTAATTCTTGATGCGGAGTCTGGCGTATTCGTACAGGCCTAAAGATAGGGCCACGGAGGCGTTGTAGGAATGAGCTTCGGGCATCATGGGAATTCTGAGTACTGCATCGCACTGTTTTTTCACGAAGGGCGGGAGTCCTACGTCTTCGCCACCTACGGCTATGACTGCGTGGTCCGCAAATTCAAAACCGGCAAGGTTTGTTTCGGTATCGGCGTCTAAGCCCAGAATCTGGTAACCTGCAAGTTTCAGTTCCCCGATGGCTCCTTCCAGGTTGTCGGGCCTGCAAATCCTCATTTTCTGGAGGGCCCCGGCGGAGGTTCGTTCCACGCTGGGGGTGATACCGCACATTCCCTTGGCGGGAATCATGAACAGGTCTACGCCCAGGGCGAGGCAGCTACGGATACAGGCCCCCAGGTTTCTCGGGTCCTCGATGTTGGTGGCCACGGCGATTAGCTTTCTTTCGCCGGTATCCCTTGCATTGAAAAATTCTTCGCGGACATCTTCCCAGGCCAAAAGTTCCTTTTCGTTCATCAGGGCTACCACGCCCTGATTTGGTCTGGCGTAGGAATCCAGAACGCGGCTGTCTACCTGTTGGATATGTACATGGGCCTTCTTGGCCAGCTTTTGCAGGCTGTAGAGCTTGGGATTTCCGGATTGGTGCATAAAGAGCACACGGTGGACTTTCAGAGGCTCATTGGTAAGCAGGGCTTCTACCTCCTTGAGTCCGCCCACGGCCACCTGGGGGGCGGCATCCTTGTCGCCGATGGCCCGAATTACGTTCTCGGGGCGGGGGCGGTCAAAGCGGGGCCTTTCTGCACGGCGTTCATCGCCGAAGCCGCGACGTTCAAACTTTCTGTCCTTGTCGTTGCTAAAACTCATATCAATACCTCTCTCTGCAGGCGATAACGGAATTCATCTGGATGTCCGTCGGTTTCTGTTCTAGGGGAGTGTCTGAAATCTGGGCAGGCGTTGCGATGCCAGCCTTGTAGGCGCTAGGGAACTTGGCTAGGTAACGGTCGTAGTAGCCCTTGCCGTGTCCCTGACGGCAACCATCCCAGTTAAACTTTGTTCCCGGAACCAGGAATACGGTGATGGGGCCCTCCCAGTGGGTGATTCCTTCACGGGGCTCCATAATGCCGAAATGCCCCTGGATCAGGTCTTTCTTCAGGTTCTCGATGGGGTAAAACTCCATAGTGGTCTCGCCAGTCACCTTGGGCAGTAGAAGCCGGCCTTCCATGGCCAGTTCCTGCACGATGGGCAAAATGTTGGGCTCTCCCTTGAGAGGGTAGAACGCAGCCACCTTTCGGGCATCCCTGTAACCTGGAATTTGGTGAATCTCTACCCAGGGTTCCTTGATGATGGAATCCCCAGCTTTGTCGTGGCGTTTGCGCTGAATCAGCTCCACGATGGCGCTGGAACTGAATACGAGAATGACAAGAATTGCGATAGCGATAGATGCGGCCATAAGTTATCCACCTATCCTTTCTGCCTTGTCCAGATGCTCTTGCAGAATCTGGTTCCAGACCTTTTTTTGCCAGCCCAGCAGGTGGGCGTTTTCATAGCGGGTCTCCCAGGGCGTGTCGCCTGGCACGGCTAGCCAGACCAGCTGGTTCTTGTTGGCCACTAGGGAATTGTCCAGGTTCAGCTCTACGGCCTTTTCATCCCGCCAGAGCTTCAGGGCGGCTAAAAGTTCAGAATGAGGGACAACCGCAGGCGGTGCAGAACGAGGGAGCCTGGCCGGCCATTCGTTTTCAGGAGTAGCTATGGCTTCCTTGAGCATATCCATAAAGGAGTCAAGCCGGCTCTCCCTGAAATTCCGGGGAAGCTTTGGCAGTCGTTCCAGCTTCAGTTCGGGAAAGTCGCGCATTACATGGCGGACAATGGAAAGCATGAGTTCGGCGGGCATGACCTTGTATGGCGGACGGTCCAGGGCCTCGGCCTCTTTTTCCCGCCATTCCCACAGGTACTTGAGAATATTGAGTCCCTGGGGTGGAAAAGCGTTGGAACCCGGGATCCTCCATGGGTCCTTCTTCATGTGGCCCTGTTCCCTAGAATGCTCAATCAGGGCGTCGCATTGTTCCATAAGCCATTGCAGACGGCCCGCGTTCTGGAGTTTTTCGGCCAGGATGGCACACAGCTCGTGCAGGTAAAAGGTATCGTGGATGGCGTATTCGCACATTTCCAGGGGGAGCGGGCGAAGTGACCAGTCTGCGCGTTGGTTTTCCTTTTTCAACTCATCACCGAAATACTTGCGGACAAGGTCTGCAAGGCCCAGGTGTTCCTCGCCCAAGAATTTGGAAGCGAGCATCGTGTCAAAGATTTTTTTTGGAGAAAAACCGAAGGTCTGCCACAAAAGCCGTAAATCGTAGTCCGCTCCGTGGAAAATCAGGGTCTGCATGGCACGTGCCTTAAAAAGGGGAGAAATGTCCAACCCACAGAGCGGATCCACTATATAGTGGTGTTCGCCGATAGTAATCTGTATCAGACAAAGTTTCGATATGTAGTGGTGCATGGAATCGGCCTCGGTATCCATGGCCGCCATGTCGTAAAGTTCCAGGTCCTGGAGTAGCCCTGCAAGGGATTCCTCGCTATCTACCAGGATGTATTTTTCATCTTTGAGCATTGCAGGGTGAAATGTAATAAATAAAAGAATGTGCCCCAATAAAAAAATGCTACCTTTGCGCCCATGAAGAAAATTTCCCTTACGGGCATCAAGCCCACCGGCACGCCGCATTTAGGCAATTACCTGGGCGCCATCCGCCCCGCCCTTGAACTTTCCAAGACCTATGATACGGTCTACTTTATCGCTGACTACCACGCCCTTACCACTGTGCAGAACGGTGCCGAGATGCGTGCGAACATCTACAAGATTGCGGCAACCTGGCTTGCTCTTGGCCTGAACCCCGAAGAAGGCCTGTTCTACAAGCAGAGCGACATTCCCGAGATTTTTGAACTCAGTTGGGCCCTCAGCTGCTTTACGCCCAAGGGCTTCATGAACCGTGCCCACGCTTACAAGGACAAGGTGGCTAAGAATGAGGCGGCGGGCGAGGATCCAGATGCCAATGTGAACATGGGCCTCTACTGCTACCCCTGCCTTATGGACGCCGACATCTTGATGTTCAGCGCCGATATCGTGCCCGTGGGCAAGGACCAAAAACAGCACGTTGAATTCGCTCGCGATATCGCCATCAAGTTCAATAAGCACTTCGGCGAAGACGTGTTCACCATCCCGGAACCGGTGTTCCAGGAAACTACAGGTATCATCCCCGGTCTTGACGGCCGCAAGATGAGCAAGTCCTACGACAACGTCATCGACATCTTCCTCGAGAGCAAGGCCTTGAAGAAGAAGATTGGCAAGATTGTCACGAACTCCCAGGGCATCGAGGAACCCAAGGATCCCGATACTTGCAACGTGTTCAAGCTGTACAAGCTGTTTGCAACGCCGGAACAGACCGAGGCGCTCGCCGCCCGCTACCGCGCTGGCGGCATGGGCTGGGGCCACGCGAAGCAGGAACTCCAGAACGTGTTGGAAGAACACCTGGGTGCTGCCCGTGAAAAGTACTTCTACCTGCTTAGCCATACCGAAGAAATCGACAAGATCCTCGCGTACGGCAAGGAAAAGGCTAGAATTAAATCCAAAGCAATGATGGAGAAGGTGCGCGCCCTGCTTGGAACGTACTAAAAGACCGTTCGCGCTAAATTCTGGGAAAGCTTCTCTGGTTTGCACTCACTTTCGCAACCGTCCCTAGTTAATACTAGGGACTTGTTGCTCACGGAGACAACCGCTCACGCTAAAACACATTTACCATATACCCCATACGCCAGATGAGGCTAGGCTCATCGTGTTTGCGGAAGTGGTAGACGGGGTAGGCCACCTGGCTATAGAACCCGTAAAGGTGAGCTCTGACTTCCAGAGAAATCTCGGCGGATTCTTTGTAGTTGTAAGGGTAGATGAGGATTTTCCCGTTGCTTTCGTTCAATGCCTGGTACATTTTGTTGGGTGCACGTGCATACTCGTAGCCTCCGCTGACTCCCAGGTCTAGATTGAAGGGCTGGTCCCAGAATAGTGTCCAGGATAGGTTTCCCCGTAGTCCACACCAGAAATCATTTTCCTTTTTATGGACTCCCAAACCTTCTACATACAGGATGGCATTCTTGTACCCAAGGCCCAAGGTAGCCATAAGGGGTGTCATCCTCCCGGCAGAGGCTCCTGCGGCCAAACGCCAAGGCGTATTTTCGGAGGAAAAGTCCCCGAAAGACAGCGATGTGAACAATGCCATTGCTAAAACAATTCGCTTTATGGGAGACCCGTACAGCATACCTTAAAAATAGCAAAGGCGTTGCAAAATAGTGCAAATGTTCTATCTTTAAAGGCATAGAGAGGAAAAATCATGAAATTAAAAACATTGTTCCTGTTTGGTATCGCTGCCCTGGCATCTGTAACAACCGCTCATGCCGAGGGTGGTATGTTTGAGGGGGCCTTGCCCGAAAACTGGACTGCCGACGTGGTTGCCGGTGTCAAGTACACCCGTATGCAGTATTCCAACTGGCAAGAAGACGGAACGTCCATGTACACCTGGCTGGTGACCTACTACGCCGATGTTCAGGGCAAGTGGTTGGTCGCCAACTGGCGAAACCTCATCGACCTGCAGCTCGGGCAGACTTGGACTGACGGTATGGGTAAGCGTAAGTCCGTGGACAAGATATTCTGGGAATCTACCCTGGATTTCAATATGACGGAGATGTTCAAGCCTTACCTTGGCGCCCGTTACGAGACCCAGTTCATGAAGGGCTACAAGTACAGCGAGGATGAAGAGACTGGCGATGAAATCAAGACGGCGGTTTCTTGCTTCATGGATCCGGCCTACCTGACCCAGATGGTTGGTATCGCCTTTATCCCCAACGACAACTTTAGCCAACGCGTTGCTTTTGCTAATCGTATGACAATTTCCCACGGTTACGGCTATGCTGATGACCCGGATACGGAAGATGAGATTGAGGAAGTCAAGGATGAACCCGGTATGGAAACCATTACGGAGTTCAAGTACGCCCTTTCCGACATCGTGAGCTTCAAGACCCGCTTGTGGACTTTTACCAACTTCAAGGGCAGGGATGAGATCGATGCCAAGTGGGAAAACATGCTGTCTGTAATTATTGCGCCTCTTATCGAACTCCAGGTTGGCTACGACATGGTTTACGACAAGGACCAGGACGTGGACGTGCAGTACAAGAACATGGTGCTGTTTGGCATCAACTGGCGTTGGTTTTAATAGTTAATAGAGAAACCGTTTAGCTTGTCACCCTCGCGAAGGCGAGGGTCTTTTTTATTCCGCTTTCTCTATTGTCAGCAGGTCCTCGACCCAGGCATCCCGCTGTTTACGGAGTTTTTCTAGAGACTTGTCGTCGGCCCCGCTTTCGGCACAGGTTTCTACGAGCTTCAGATAACTTAATAGCAAATCTTTAGCTTTGGGGTAGTCTGGCTCTAGCTGTTTCAGAGCGCTTTCGATAGCTGCGTCGGAATACAATCTGGAAATTCCTTCCAGGGAGCGGGTGACATAGGTCTCGATGTCTCCGGAACCCTTTGCTGCTATCGCTTCAGCGAATTCCAAAGGCTCGATCTGGTCTACCCAGTCGCTTTGTTCGACATAGAGTTTGTCCCATTCCGCGAGAGACTCCTTTTTATCCGCCAGTGCCAGTTGGCGTTCCATTAATGGCTTATAGGACTGGATATCCAGGTCCGACTCGATTTCCTTGAGAAAAACCGCTAGATTTTGAAGGTTTGTCTCTGTCGGGTTGTTTAAAAGGCATTCCTTTAAGACGGCTAGCTTGTCTTTTGGAGCCAATATTTTGAACGCCTGCGTGTTTGCGTTGTTGGCCTTGACGTGGGCCCAGAAGATTCTCGCAAAGAGTAGTACAAAGAGTAGGGTTACGATAAGAGTCCAGTTCATAGAATGAATTATAGGAATAGGGGCAAGGGGTTAGAAATTATGGGTTAGAGACGCAACTAAAAATGTTACGATATCTTAACAAAAGAGCGCAAAAACAGTTTGTTTTGAGTCACGAAAAAACGGCAAAAGGGCATATTTCGGTAAAATTTCGAGGTAAACGATGGCAAAAGGTCGAAATAGGGATTATATTTAGCAGGGTCATATTGTACCTATTCACATAGGTGGAGATTGAGTTATATGAAAACAATGAAAAGGATTGCGGCTTGCGCTTGCTTTGCAAGTTCCGTTTTTGCTGCTGATGCCCAACTAGATATCGTGGTCCGAGATTTCCCGGTGTCTCACGATGACTTTGAAAACTTTTCAGAAGAGTCAATGCAGCACCAGGCGCAGATTTTGAATTATGCGAGGACTGGTTATGATGCCAACTGGTCTGCTCGTGCCGATTTGCACAGAACATGCGGAAATGGTGCTTCGGGGTATGGTGTTAAGATTGGCGCCGATGGTTATCCCATGATGGCAAATACGGCCATTCCGGGGTATTTGCAGAAAACGAGTACCGGTCCTGCATTGACTTACGGAGAGTGTGGCGATAAAACTCGCGGTTATGCTAACGCAAACTCTACCTTCGCCTCCATGAACGAACCTGGTGCGAAGTGCCCTACTCCGGGTGCCTGGGCCAACGAGGTCTATTACACGCCTGGAATGGTCCAGTCGTACTTGGAATTCGATAAACCTGTTAACGGGGAATACGATATGTACGATGGCGTGCATATCAAGAAGCTTGCTGACTTGTGCGATAATGGCCACTTCGATGAGTGGTATGAGGATACGGACAACAATCGCCGTATTAACAAGACTCTGGATTTGCCTTCGGTTGGTCATAACCTTTATCAGGTGAACTACAACTACAACAACGGTGGCTATGCCCCCCTGGATTCTGTAGATGCTGCGGGAAACTATGTTAGTGCACCTGCCTGTAATTCTGCGGTTCAGGTCAAGGGTGTGAACAATACTCCTATAAATCCTAATTGCGAACAGTTTGGCCCTCAGTCTTTATCCATATTCTGCCCTCCATACGACTACGAATGGGCAACTACGCAAGAAGACAAGGATCATCAGAACACCTATGGTCTTTGCTCATCTTGGTTGGCTAATGGAGGCCCTAAGGAGGGGGGCGCGGCACAAGCGGCTGCTAATGCAAATGGCGCTTTGGGATCGAAACATCTCCGCAACTACGGCTTTACTATGATGGGTTACGCCAAATTCAAGTACAGGGCTGCCAACCAGGAAAATGGCGGCGAAGTTTTCGAATTCGTGGGTGATGACGATATGTGGATTTTCGTGGATGGCGTGTTGGTGGTGGACCTTGGTGGTACCCACCTTGCCGCTCCTGGTGCGGTGAACATCAAGACTCTTGCTGATAACAACCATGGTTGTCATGATGGTGAACCCCTTAAGGATTACACGAACTGTGAGGGTTCGACTGGAACATCCTGGGGCGAAGGTTCCTGGCACCATCTGCACTTCTTCTATGCTGACCGTCAGACCGATGGTTCCAATATGCTGATTCGTACGTCCCTTTCGGAACTGGCTCCCTCCAAGTATGGCCAGCCCACCATTACTGAAGCCATTGCCCATATCGATAATGGTCAGTCTTCCGTGTCGGTGACGATGAATACAAAACTGGATGATGCGACTATGGCCGCTCTCAAGGCCCAGGCTAGTGCGAACGCCAATGTTAAGGCAGATGGTAAATCTAAGGTCGATGCGGCTTCGACAAACTATGCTGTGCTGGTAAAGCGCAAGGACGCTGAGGGCAAAGAACATGTCTATGGACTCCTCCTTACGGGTGTGTCCGAAACTCAGGGCAATGGGGATGAAGTCTCTTACGAATTCAAGGGTGTCCTTGTTGATGAGAACGGAAATGTTGTCGGTAACATTCGTAATGGTGACGGTATAGCGTTTAACTATACGGGTACTGAAGGCTCCGAGAACATGGTCTATGAGTATTGGAATACTCACGCTATTGATATCGTGTCCGTCTCGGGCAAGAAGGTGGAGGGCTTCCCTGAAGAGTGGGCTAGGGTTATGCTTACGATTCAGTATGAAGAAAGCGTTGTCCAGCAGGATAAGTCTATCAACCGTCCCGATTTCACTGCTCAGTCTCAGCAGCTGACTAAAATTGCAGGAAGCGATGGGTTGCCGAAAGACGCTACCGGTGAATTAAAGTTAATTCCGATTACGCTGGATATGGTGAATGGCGGCGACCCCAACACTATTACGGCCGACAAGCAGAGAGATCTTGTGGATGATCCGGCGGTGGGTACTTATGCCACCTATGCTAGTAAGAACTCCAAGGAAGGGCTGTGCGCCCACAACAAGGGTGAAACGGATCCCTGTATATCGTTTAATTTCCTTGTGATGCAGCCTTTCCGTGTGAACGTACGTGTGTTTGACCATATGGGACATTTCGTGAGCCAGTATAGCCAGGGAATGGATGCTCAGGAGTTGTTCGCTGCCTTGGACGGCGGAACAATTAAGAAACCGGATCCGACCAATACGTGCTCTGCAGATGTTCCTCTGCATGGCACCGGAGCTATGCTTGTGGCTATGAAGATGTACCCTGTTGCCCAGTCCGGAAGAAAGCTTGCGACTGGCCCGTACATCTATCAGGTGACCATTGTACGTATGGATGGTAAGTATTGCGCTATCCAGGGTGGTGAACCGACGGAAGTGGAGTTCATCTATACCCGTACATCTGAGTCTTCTACTCGTGGTTACCATAGGGTAAAGAAGTAATTCTGGTTTAAATACTTTGAGAAAGGCCCCGCAAAAGCGGGGTCTTTTCGCTATATGCCATTAACCATTTTCTATATTTGCCCTCGTAAAATCAAGAGGACATTATGGCCCAATTCAATGCGCACTTTAGGAACATCAACGGCGATGACACCTACCCGCTGACCGACGTCATTTACAGGAGTAAGGTGGACGGCAGCCTGCTCGAAGTCGAGCACGACCGTGCAGCTCTCGCCAGCAAGAGCCCCGACGAATGGAAAAAGCTCTTTGCCGAACGCCGCATGAGCTTTGAACCCGCCGACATGAGCGGCATCTGGAGCAAGCGCGAAATGGTGCTCCCCGACATGCCCATCGAAGACATCGTAACCATGCGCGAAGGCTGGAGCCCGCTGTTTGACGCCGCCCCGCTCGCCAAGGAAATGGGCATCAAGAGTCTCAAGGTCAAGCTTTGCGGCAACTCTCACACCGGTTCTTTCAAGGACCTGGGTATGACGGTTCTTGTAAGCCAGGTGAACCACATCATCAAGAAGAAGATTCACGAAATCGACGCCGTGGCCTGCGCCTCTACCGGCGATACCTCCGCAGCCCTGAGCGCCTACTGTGCCAAGGCCGGCATCCCGAGCATTGTGTTCTTGCCCGCCGGCAAGACCAGCGTGGCCCAGCTGATCCAGCCGATTTCTAACGGTAGCATCGTGCTCGCCCTCGACACCGACTTTGACGGTTGCATGAAGATTGTCCAGCAGGTCACCGCCGACAACCGCATCTACCTCGCCAACTCCATGAACAGCCTCCGCGTGGAAGGCCAGAAGACGATTTCTCCGGAAATCTGCCAGGAAATGGGCTGGAAAGTACCCGATACCGTGATTATTCCGGGCGGCAACCTCGGCAACGTGAGTGCACTCGCCAAGGGTTTCGAAGACTGCAAGGCCATGGGCCTTATCGACCGCATTCCTCGCATTATCGTGGCTCAGGCCGAAAACGCCAACCCGTTCTACCAGGCATACGAACGCGGCTTCGACAAGCTCGTTCCGATGCAAGCCAAGAAGACTCTCGCCTCTGCCATCCAGATCGGTAACCCGGTCAGCTATCCGAAGGCCGTGCGCGCCATCCAGAAGACGAACGGCATGGTCGTGAGCGTTACCGAAGAAGAACTCGCTAACGCCGCCCACCGCGGTGACCGTATCGGTCTCTACTGCTGCCCGCATACGGGTGTCGCCCTCGGCGCGCTTGAAAAGCTCGTAGCCGCAGGCAAGATCGACAAGGAAGAAAACGTGGTCGTCATCAGCACGGCACACGGCCTCAAGTTCACCGAATTCAAGGTGGGCTACCACGAGAAAAAGCTCGAAAACATAGCCTCCAAGTTCGCGAACCCCGTGTTCAAGGCTCCGGCAGACCTCGGCGCTGTCATGGACATTTTGAAGAAGGAGATGGCAGAAAGACGTCGCTAATTTGACAAGCCGTCATTCCAACCATTGAAGATTTAAAACTCCGCAGAGATGCGGAGTTTTTTTTGTTTAAGAATTCTGTGCAGAATCCAGGCGTTCCCCGATGACTAGGCTCAAATAGGCGACTGCGGCCGATACCGACGCGACAACGCTACCCGAACCGTAGAACATGACTCCAAACACAGCCGGAGCCAAGAGCAGGAGTGCGGAAAATAGGACTTTGTTATTTGCAATGCTAAAACGATTCATAATTTACCTCTCTTTTACGCACACAAATATACCTAATAAATAGTGACAAAAACTGTCATTATTCAAAACAAAAAAAGCGGGACTCGCCCGCTACGCAATTAAGTAATCTTTTGATTTAACCGAATATCTTATTGTACAATTCCGGTGCAAACTTCTGGAAATACCCCTGAAGCCAGATGATCGCAATCACAACGGGGATCACCCACTTAACATAAAAGCGGACAAACTTGTAGGTCGGAATTTTGAATCCCTTGCCCGTGTTGATTTCGGCGTAGAATTTTTCTTCGCCCCAGCCACGCTTATAGGTGCAGAACACGATAAACAGGAGCGAGCCCAGCGGAAGGAGCGTATTGGATACGAGGAAGTCCTCAAGGTCCAGCACGCAGCTGCCTTCGCCAAAGGGCTGGAAACCCGAAAGCAGGTTGAATCCGAGTGCGCACGGGAGCGACAGCAGCACGATGAGCACAGCATTCACGCGAACCACTTCCTTGCGGTCAAAGCGACGGGCATCGCGCCAGTAGGTTGTAATATTTTCAAACACCGCCACCACGGTCGAAAGAGCCGCAAACGAAAGGAATAGGAAGAATGCCGCGCCACAAAGCCTACCGGCAGGCATCTGCGAGAACACGTTCGGAAGGGTCACAAAGATAAGACCCGGACCTGCATTGGGTTCAAAACCAAACGCAAAGCAGCTCGGAATAATGATGAGCCCTGCAAGCAAGGCAACCCCCGTATCCAGGGCGCAAATGTTTGCCGCTTCTTTCGCAATCGAATGATTTTTCTTGATATAACTACCAAAAATGGTCATGGCACCGATACCCAGGCTCAGCGTAAAGAAACTCTGACCAAGAGCAGCAAAGAGAGATTCCCCAATGCCATTTTTCACCAGATTATCAAAATTGGGCAACAGGTAAAAACGCAGGCCTTCTTCAGCACCGGGAAGCGTCACGGCACGGATCGCAAGCACAATCATAATGACAAATAAGAACGACATCATCCATTTGGTAATGCGTTCCACGCCCTTCTGGAGACCCAGCGACACAATGCCAAAACCAATAACCGTCGTCGCCACCATCCAGCCCACCTGAATGGCCGGGCTAGAGAGAGTTTCCCCGAACATGGCACCCACCTGCGCAGGCGTCACATTCTGAAAATCACCCACCACCATGCGGTAGAAGTAGTAGAGCATCCAGCCGCAAACAGTCGTGTAGAACATCATGAGCAGATAGTTGCCCGCAATCATAGGCCACTTGGCAAGATGCCATTTAGTGCCCTTGGGTTCCAAACGTTCAAAGGATCGACCCACGCTACGCTGCGTGGCACGACCCACCGCAAATTCCGCCATCAGAATCGGAAGTCCGAACACCAGCAAGAAGAACAGATAGATGAGCACGAAGGCGGCACCACCATACTGACCGGTAATAAACGGGAATCGCCATACATTACCAAGGCCGATGGCGCAGCCTGCAGAAATAAGGATGAAGCCCAAACGGGACGCAAAAGATTCTCTATTGCTATTCATGGCTAAAAATATAGATAGGTATCGCGTATCAAGCAGTGGAACTCAGCAAAAAATTCTATCTTTGTGCGCGCAAAAAGGTGTAAAATGAGCGAAAACTACAAATATGGGTTTGTGACGGACATCGAGAACGAGGCCTTCGAGAAAGGTCTGAACGAAGATGTTATCCGCAGGGCATCCAAGCTCCGCGGCGAACCGCAATTTATGCTCGATTTCCGACTAAAAGCCTATGAAAAGCTCCAGACGATGGAGCAGCCGAACTGGGGCGAATTGAACTTTGCGCCGGTGGACCTGCAGGACATCGTCTACTACTCCGCCCCGAAGACCAAGAAGAGCCACGAAAAGATTGAAGACGTGGACCCGGAGTTGCTGGCCACCTTTGAAAAGCTGGGCATTCCGCTGGACGAACAGAAGCGCCTGGCCAACGTGGCCGTGGACGCGGTCTTTGACTCGGTCAGCATTTACACCAGCCACAAGCGCAAGCTCATGGAAATGGGCATTTTGTTCTGCAGCATTAGCGACGCCATCAAGGAATATCCCGAACTCATCGAGGAGTACCTGGGCTCTGTGGTTCCTGCAGGCGACAACTACTTTGCGGCTTTGAACAGCGCGGTATTCGGCGACGGAAGCTTCGTCTATATTCCACCCGGAGTCAAGTGCCCCATGGACCTTTCCACCTACTTCCGTATCAACAACAAGGAAGCTGGCCAGTTCGAACGCACCTTGATTATCGCTGATGAAGGAGCGAGCGTGAGCTACCTGGAAGGCTGCACCGCGCCGGAATACAGCAGCAAGCAGTTGCACAGCGCCATCGTGGAACTTGTGGCGAAAGATAACGCCAGCATCAAGTATTCCACCGTGCAGAACTGGTACGCGGGCGACCGCGAAACGGGAGCCGGCGGCGTGTACAACTTCGTCACGAAGCGCGGAAAGTGCGCCGGCAAGAACAGCCGCATCAGCTGGACGCAGGTTGAAACCGGCTCCGCCATCACGTGGAAGTATCCGAGCTGCGTGCTTCTGGGCGACAACTCCGTCGGAGAATTCTACAGCGTTGCCCTAACCAACGGGCACATGCAGGCCGACACTGGCACCAAGATGATCCACATCGGCAAGAACACCAAGAGCACTATCATTTCGAAGGGCATCAGCGCCGACTACTCCAGCAACGCCTACCGCGGCGAAGTGAGCATCCGCAAGTCGGCCGCGGGAGCCCGCAACTACACCCAGTGCGACAGCATGCTCGTGGGCGACAAGAGTGCAGCTCACACCTTCCCCTACATCACGGTCGCAAACGCCAGTTCCACCACCGAACACGAGGCGACCACCAGCCGCATCAGCGAAGACCAGCTCTTCTATTTCGAAAGCCGCGGCATCAAGCGCGAAGACGCCATTCAGGCGATGGTGGGCGGATTCTGCAAAGATGTATTTAAAGAGCTCCCGGGCGAATTCGCCACGGAAGCCCGTCAGTTACTGACACTCAAGCTCGAACATTCTGTAGGTTAGCGGCAATCTAACGCGCCACGACCTGCTTGCGGATTTTTTCCGTAAGTTCGCGGCCGCCAAGCTGCGCAATGCATTCAAAAGCAAATTCTTCGGCAGAGCCTGCGCCACGGCTCGTGACGATGTTCCCGTCTACGACCACGCGGTCTTCGACGAACTTTTTACAGACAAGTTCACTTTCGCAGCCCGGGAAACAGGTCGCAGTCTTATCGGCAAGGATTCCCGCCTTGCTGAGCACCAGCGGAGCCGCGCAAATCGCAAAAATCCACTTGCCTTTGTCGTTGAATTCGTAAATAACTTTTTCCACTTCGGCAGAAGCCTTCAGATTCTTGACGCCAATGCCGCCACCGGGCAAAAGAATGCCGTCAAAAGCGGCTGTATCGGCACCCGAAAGAGCAAAATCCGTCTGAATTCTAAGGCCGCGCAACCCAATCACTTCGGCCCTGCCAGAAACGCTTGCGAGAGCGACCTCAAAACCCGCCCGCTGCAAATAGTCAAACGGGGTCACAAACTCGGTTTCTTCGAAACCATCAGCCAACAAAAATAAAATCTGCATTGTTTACCTCTTTTTTTAAAAGAAATTTAAATAAAATTTTTAAAAATCACATTCCAAGCTAAAGTTTTACGGTTTATTCAGATTTAATACTGTCTACCGTCTACCGCCTACTGCCTACTATTTTTCTACATTTGGGCCATGAATTTCAAGGACCGCATTATCCGCGCTACGGGCAAGAAGACGCCCTTCCGCCTGATTGTCGTCGACTTGACCGCGACGATGAACGAAATCGGCAAGAAGCATAACGCACAGGGTTTCGCCCTCAAGCTCCTCGCCGAAAACTCCATCGCAAGCATTTTCTTGAGCGCCTCGCTCAAGTTCCCGGGCACCGTGAGCTTTACCACCCGATTCTCGGGCGAAATCACGCTGGTGCAGTCGGACTCCACGCCGCAGGGCCTGGTGCGCGCCATGATTCCGCAGCCGGAACTCCAGGCTGTTGGCGGTAACGAGCCCGTCCTCATTCCGCAGAGTGTCCGCGTCATCAAGCTGAACGAACAGGGCAAGCGCGTCCATGAAAGCATCATCGAAGCGCCCGCCGTATCCATGGGCCAGAACCTCGCCACCTACCTTTTGCAGTCCGAACAGATCCGCTCGGCCGTAGGTATCGAAGCCGCCTTCAACAAAGAAGACCCGAGCAAGCTCGACTACGCCGCCGGATTCTACATCGAAGCCTTCCCCGACCTCGAAGACAGGGACATCAACCTGATCGAAGTCATCATCCAGAACTTGCCAAAGTTCTGCGACATGAACACGCCCGAAGGCTTTGACCTGGACGAGCTCCTGGACCAGCTGCGCGGCCCCTACGAAATCGATATCGTGAAAGAAATCGACCCCAAGGCCTACTGCCCCTGCAGCCGCGAACGCACCGCGGCAACGCTTGCCACGCTCCCGCTCAAGGATTTGCAAGATCTTGAAAAAGAAGGCAAGGACCTCGAGGTTGTTTGCGACTTCTGCCGCACCCCGTACCAGATTACGATTGCGGATTTGCAAAGCATCATAGACGAGAGACGAAAGACGAAAGACGAGAGAAAATAAACAAGCGTTTGTCATTCCCGCGAAGGCGGGAATCTCCTCTCCTCTATTTAAGTCATAAGCATTTCTTACTTAAGTAGAAAAGGAGATGCCCGAACAAGTCGGGCATGACATTCCTCTAGGACTTTAAACACAAACAAAAGCAACTAACTATGTTTACGAAGCAATGTGTCGTTACCCTGGACCTTGAAGGTGTCCTCGCCCCTGAAATCTGGATCGCCGTCGCCGAGAAGACCGGCATCAAGGACCTGCGCCTGACTACACGCGACATTCCCGACTACGACGTGCTCATGAAGGGCCGCATCAAGATTCTCGAACGCGAAAACATCAAGCTTTCGGACATCCAGAACGTGATCGCAAACCTCGGACTTCTCGACGGTGCCCGCGCTTTTATGGACCAGCTCCGCGACGAAGCCCAGGTGATTATTCTTTCGGACACGTTCCAGGAATTCGCCTACCCCATCATGAAGAACCTCGGATTCCCGACCATCTTCTGCCATAACCTGGAAGTCGAAAACGACATGATCAAGGGTTACCACCTGCGCCTCACCGACCAGAAGACGAAGGTCGTGAAGCACCTGCAGGAACTCAACTTCAAGGTGTTCGCTTCGGGTGACTCCTTCAACGACACGGGCATGCTCAAGCAGGCCGACAAGGGCTGCTTCTTCTGCGCGCCGGATTCCATCGTGGCCCAGTTCCCGCAGCTCGAAGCCACCAAGACCTACGACGAACTCCTGGAAAAATTCCACCAGTTCCAGGCAACGCTGTAATTAAATACAATTACGACCAACGCCTTATTTAGGCAGACAAAATGCACCCATTTTCGGGTGCATTGTTTTATATTTAGAACAAACAAAAAGGAGAACATATGAAACTCTACACAACTGACTTTATCACCGGCAAGGAAATCGAAACGCTTCAGATGGTACGCGGGAGCGTGGTCTTTAGCAAGAATGTGGCTCGCGACTTTTTCGCAGCAGTCAAGACGCTTGTGGGTGGCGAAATCGCCGGTTACACCGAAATGCTGAATGACGCCCGTAACATCGCGGTCGAACGTATGGAAAATCAGGCCGGGATCATCGGCGCTGACGCTATTGTGAACGTGCGCTTCGCAACTGCCTCGGTGATGGCAGGCTCCGCAGAAATCATTGCCTACGGAACCGCCGTCAAGTTCAAGAAATAGCCCGAATCGGCAAATTTCAGCCCCCTTTATCACACAAATTTGCCCCTGTATTGCAGGGACTTTCTGTTTTGTATATATTTAAAGCGTTATAGACCTATTCTATGTGATAAGGAGTCTTTATGTTCTACAAACATTGGAAGAAACTAGCGCTGGCTTTAACCGGATTCTTTTGGGTTAGCTGCGACAGCGATAGCACCTCTGCAAACGGAGCAGAAGAACCGACCAGCTCTAGCAATATAACACCGACTAGCAGCGTCTCGAATCAAGAATCTAGTTCCAGCGAAGCGACCAGTAGCGAAACGAGTTCCAGTTCCGAGGCAGCCAAGCCAGAAAGTTCCAGCAGCGACTTTGGAATGTCAATGCCACTATATGGCGTTATCATGGACAAAACTGTATGCACCCAGGCTGAGGGCGATTCCACGATGACATGCGGTGACGGTGTAAACTGCACGCTAAGAAGCCAGGAGAGTTGGGAAAGTCTTCCCTGCATCGAAGATATTTGTCCCGATTACGGCGTAGTCCGAATTTCCGAAAACACCTACGAATGCGACGGCAAGATTTACAGCGAGGCCGAATTCAGGTCCCGTTACAACCAAGTCATCATTCCCAAAGATTCCAGCGAAGCGACCGGTAGCGAAACGCTTTGCTTTAACGATAGCGTGCAAAATACTGAAGGCAGGGTGTTCAAGATTATCGACTGCATTGACGGAAACAAATACCTGAGGGACCCCTCCGCTGCAGGTGTGGAAGGCGTTGAGCTCCCCGAAGGTGTCCAGGTGTTCGCCCCGAAGGCGGGTAGTGAACAGGCCCCGAACTGCACCGAAACCGGAGACATCTGCATCGAACGGAACCCAAATCTAACGGTCGAAGAAGATTCCCTTGCCGGTTGCCACCAAGTTATCGATTGTCCTCCCAAACCGTAAAAAAACATTTCACACTCCACATTTCACACTACACCATGTTCTATAAACATTGGAAAAAATTTCTATTAAGCCTGTGCGCTCTTTTCTGGAGCGGCTGCAGCGACGACTCCTCTAGCGACAGCAAGGAACTGATCGCCTGCGATCTTGAACAGATGTGCCCCGAATACGGCATTATGTACGATTGCGAAAACGAAGAGGACGAAATTTCCGGGAACTTCGAGAACTGCACCATGTCGTACCCCGCGTGTACGGATACTTATTATTGTGAAGACGACGTCACCTGTTTCCAATCGACCGACGACGAAACGAAAACTTTCGACTGTCGCGATGAAAAGGATAAAAAGACGCTCTATAGCGAAGACGAATTCAAGTCAAAATACTACGTCGAAAGTGAGCGCATCCATTAAATTTCACATTTCACACCTCACACTTCACACCTCACATTTTACACTCCACACTTTTTATGCAACTTTCTCTTAAAAAGAAACTCGCTCTCGAGGCATATCGCCTTTACCGCCACAACGAAATCAAGGCACACCCGCTCACGTACTTTTTCTGGGAATGCACGCTGCGCTGCAATTTGCACTGTCTGCATTGCGGTAGCGACTGCGTGAAAGATGCCATCCCCGACATGCCTCGCGAAGATTTCATGAACGTGCTGGATAAGCTTGCCCCGCATATTGACCCGAAACACTTCATCGTGGTGATTACCGGCGGCGAACCCCTGATGCGCCCGGACCTCGAAGAATGCGGGCAAGAAATCAAAAAGCGCGGCTACCCCTGGGGCATGGTCAGCAACGGCCTTGCCATGACGCCCGAACGCTACACCAAGCTGCTGAATGCCGGGCTGCGCTCGCTCACGATTAGCCTCGACGGCCTCAAGGAAAGCCACAACCATTTCCGCGGCGCCCCCACGAGTTTCGACAACGCACTCCGCGCCATCGACATGGCCGCCCACACGCAAGGCCTCACCTTCGACGTGATGACCTGCGTGAACCGCCAGAATCTCAAGGAACTCCCGAAGATTCTCGACATCCTCCTGAAAATCGGCGTAAAGCGCTGGCGTATCGCGACGGTGTTCCCAAAGGGCCGCGCGAAGGACAATCCGCTGTTCCAGCTCACCAACCAGGAATTCCGCCAGGTGTTCGACTTTATCCGCGAAGTCAAGAAACTGAACGTCATCAACGTGAACTACGGCTGCGAAGGGTTCCTCGGCAGCTACGAGAAGGACGCGCGCAACTACCCGTTCTTCTGCCGTGCCGGCGTGAACGTCTCTTCTGTGCTTTGCGACGGCAGCATTTCGGCTTGCCCGAGCCTCCGCGGCGACTACATACAAGGCAACATCTACAAGGACGACCTCTGGGACGTATGGCAGAACCGCTACCAGGTAATGCGCGACCGCAGCTGGGCAAAAATCGGCGACTGCAAGACCTGCAAGTACTGGCGCTACTGCGAAGGCTCCAGCCTGCACTTACGTGATGAAAAGACCAAAGAGCTTGCATACTGCCACGTAGCGAGACTCGAAGCCGCTGGTGCATAGCATTTCTAAATTATCCCACAAAAAAGCCGTGTCCCGCAAGTCGGACACGGCTTTTCCCGACCTAAGTCGGGGCTAGGGTCTTAATCGCTGTTGTACCCAACCCCCTGACAACTCCTTACGATTAAGATTTTCCAAACCACTCCCTAGCCTTAGGCTTTTGCCTACAAGTAAAATAATTTTTTTCAGATAAAAACCGGATACTTAGGAAAAACAAAGTGTTGTTCAAGAAAACAACAACCAAACTATAAAAAAGCCTTATTTTTCGCTTATTTCGCAAAAATAAGCACTCCAGCTATCGAATTTTTAGATATTATTTATAATGATGGAACCAGTAAGCCTGACATCGAATCAAGAGCATATCGTTGATTCGCTTTTAAAGAAGAATCCCAAGCTGGATCGAGGGGTTCTTTCTCAGGCTGTTACCTTTATCGCAGAGGCTCACGAAGGTCAGTACCGCAAGAGTGGCATGCCCTACACCGAGCACCCCTACGAAGTCGCCAAAATCCTCGCTGACCTTAAGCAAGACCAGCCGACCGTGCTTGCCGGGTTATTGCACGATGTCGTCGAAGATACCGACCACTCGCTCGAAGAAATTGCCCAGAAGTTTGGTGAAGACACGGCCTTCATGGTCGATGCCGTCACAAAGATTACTGCCGCCCAGGAATCAAGCAAGACCGCCCAGAAGGCGGAAACCTACCGTAAGTTGATTACGGCCATGGCAAAAGACCCTCGGGTCATCATGATCAAAATCGCAGACCGCATCCACAACATGCGCACCATGCGGTACATGAAACCCGAAAAAAGGCAAGCCATTGCGCAGGAAACACTCGACATTTACATTCCTCTCACGCACCGCTTTGGTCTCTACAAGCTGAAAAACGAGCTCGAAGACCTGAGCTTTAAGTACGTGAACCCCGACGAGTACCAAAAGCTGGTGGACCTCCTCATCGAAAACAAGGAGTCCCGCGAAAAGTACATCCAGTCGGTGATAGGACCTTTGCAGATCAAGATGGCGCTCGAAGATTTCGACTGCACCATCCAGGGACGCACCAAGAACATTTACAGCATCTACAACAAGATGATCAGCCGTGGGTGCCAGTTCGAAGACATTTTCGATATCTTCGCCATCCGCATCATCGTAGAGACCATTCCCGAATGCTACCTGGCGCTGGGTTATGTCCACAACCTGTGGACTCCGCTGCAGAGCCGCTTCAAGGACTACATCGCGACCCCTAAGCCGAACCTTTACCAGAGCATCCACACCACGGTCATCGGCCCCGAAAACAAGATGGTCGAAATCCAGATCCGCACCAAGGACATGGACCTGACCGCCGAAAAGGGATTCGCCGCCCACTGGGCATACAAGCTTGAAACTCAGCACGAGGGCGAAGAACTCGCCTGGCTGAACCACATGGTCAAGCTCCAGTCCGAAATTTCGGACTCCAAGGAATACCTGGACTTCTTGAAGGTGGACCTGAAGCCGTCGGGCATGACGGTTTTCACCCCCAAGGGCACCTCCATCGAACTTCCGCAGGGTTCCATCGTCTTGGACTTCGCCTTTGCCGTCCACACCGAGCTGGGCCTGCACTGCATTGGCGCCCGCATCAACGACGAGGTGGTGAACCTCGATACGGTCGTAGAGCATGGGGCCACTATTCAGGTGCTCAAGAGCCCGAACCAGGAACCGAGCCCCGAATGGCTCGACATGGTCAAGACAGTCAAGGCCAAGCAGGAACTGCGCCGTTGGATGAAAAGCAGCATCATGAAGCAGTCGCTCAGCCTTGGCAAGGAAATCTGGGACCGCGAACTGCGCCTGCAAAAAATCGAAAAGGACAAGCGGCCGACCGAAGAATCCATTTGCAAATACTTTGGCACCCCCACCATCGACGATTTCTACGAACGCATTGGCCAGGGCGAACTGCCCCTGGCAGACATCCAGCGGTTCCTGAACGGTGGCGAAACCACGCAAAAAGAATCGACGACACTCAGGTTCTTCCCGAAGTTCAACAAGGACCTGAAGGCGGACCGCCGCGACGAAATGCCACTGCAGATTGGCCAGGAAACCAGTCTCGTGGTGCAATTCGCCAAGTGCTGTGCACCGATTCCTGGCGACCCGATTGTGGGAATCCTCCGCCCAAAGATTGGCATCGAGGTCCACACGACGGACTGCCCGCAACTGAAGAACCTTCCGGAAGACCAGCATATCGCAGTCGAATGGAGCGAAGACATCAAGCACTCCTTCGAAGCGCACCTCACCATCGAGACCGAGAACCGCAAGAACATCACCTTCGATGTGCTGCAAGAACTCAAGCGTGCAAACGTATTCCTGGAAAGGGTCACCTCGGCTAGCAAGCATTATTCCGGACGAATCCGCCTGGTGTTCAAGGCGTTCCGCAAGGAACAGGTCGACACCATCATCAATGCGATCAAGAACATTCCCGGCGTAAAACAGGTGGTTAAATCATGATTTCTAAGCTCCACCACAGCGACTACACCCTGAAGAACCGCGCATTCAACTGCCGCATGCGCAACCGTTACTACGAAGAGGTGTATTACGCTTTCAGGGCCATTTTCCCAAACGATGTCGCCGAACGCCGCGAGCACAACCCGGCCGCCGACACCATCTGGTTCCAGAACCTGAGCAAGGAAATCAAGCGCTACGAAAGGCTAATCATGACCTGCCTGGAATACGCGCAGGCCGCCATCTTTTACGGCAAGGCCGAAAACAAGGCCATGTATTCCAAGGACAAGCGCTGGGGTATATTGCAAGAAGAAATCTTCTTGGTTCACTTTTTGCAAGAGCTACTATCTACCACCCACTACGTCATCGCTCGAATCGAAACCGACCAGATGCTACAGGAATGGGCTGGTGAAATGCAAGACCTGAAGACCAAGCCGGTCGCTTCGGGCTACGTGAACACCATTCAGGAAAAACTGAACGAAATGAATGCGGCAACGCTCGACGAATTCAAGGATTTGCTCAAACACGTGCTTGACCGATTCCAAATCGGAAACAACCTTTTCGGAACAGTTCAAGAGCTACAGAACTTCTACTAAACGAGAGACGAAAGACAAGAGACACAAGAAATGTCAGAATACATTATACTTTCAATCTTCCTTTTCCTGGGCGCGTTCATCGCGGCAGCGGCCACCGTCACGGGGCTCCTGCTCGGCTACCGCACCAAGAATTCCAAGAACAAGATGGCGCCGTACGAATGCGGCATGGAAACCATCGGCAACGCGCGAATCCAGTTCAAGGTGGGCTACTACCTGTTCGCGCTTTTGTTCTTAGTGTTTGACATCGAAGCCCTGTTCCTGTTCCCCGTCATGGCGAACTTCAAGGAAATCATGGCCGGGAATTCTCCGCTCTCGCCTTCGATTGTCGTTATCGACTTAGTGATCTTCATGGCAATTCTGGTTTCTGGTCTTGCCTACGCCTGGAAGAAAGGAATCCTTAAGTGGGAATAACCCTATGGGAATTATAAACCTAGCTCCGAAAATTTTAGACCCGATACCCGGTGGAAAGTACGTCGTCAACGCGATTGACTACGTTGTCAACTGGGCTCGCGCCAACTCCATTTGGCCCCTTACTTACGGCACCAGCTGCTGCGCCATCGAAATGATGAGCAGCTCCATGGCCCGCTACGATATCGCCCGCTTTGGCTCCGAAGTGTTCCGCGCTTCGCCCCGCCAGGCGGACCTTTTCATTATTGCCGGCACCATTACCCGCCGTATGGCGCCCGCACTGCAGATGCTCTGGGAACAGATGCCTGGTCCCAAGTACGTGCTTGCGATGGGCGCCTGCACCATCAGCGGTGGCCCCTTCATTTACGACAACTACGCTGTGGTGCGCGGGGCGCAGAACCTGATTCCGGTGGACGTTTTCGTTCCCGGCTGCCCTCCTCGCCCAGAAGCACTGTTCCACGGACTCCTGACGCTCCGCGAAAAGATTCTCAAGGAAACCTGCCGCGATCCCTGGCACGAAGGCGAACCGAAGGATGTGTCCACCATGGACCGCTACCGCGAAGCCGCAAAGACCTGGGCCGCCCTTGAACGCATCAAGGACGAGGAAATGGCCGAGGCCCGCGCGAAGTTCAAGGAAGAAAATCCCGATTACAAGAGCAGCTTCAAGCCTGTGCGCGTGAAAAAGGAAGACTTCCCCGAAGTCGAGCGTGTCGCCTGCAAGCGCTTTGGTTTAAGCCAGCTCGACATTTACAAGAAACTCAAGGCCAAGTTCCCGGGCATTACCGTGCATACACACAGCGAAGACCCCATCGAAGATGTGGTGGCCGCCATGCCCGCCGACCGTCCGCTCGAAGTGATGATTAGCGTCGAAGACTACTTGCCTGCCGTAGAATACGTGAAGAACGATCCCGAGTTCAAGATGAACTACCTGATCGACGTAACCGCAATCGACTACGACGATCACTTCGACATGGTGACGATGCTCCGCAGCACCGAAATCGGGCACAAGGTTTTCTTCTGCGTGCAAATCAAGAAAAACTTCGACATCCCCGAAGAAGAACGCCCCACAGCGCTGCTCGGAAGCGTTCCGACCATCAGCCACCTGTACCCGGGCGCCGAAGTCAAGGAACGCGAAGTCTACGACATGTTCGGCATCAACTTTGAAGGTCACCCCGACCTGCGCCGCATTTTCCTGGACAAGGACTTTGTGGGCTACCCGCTGCGCAAGGACTTTACCCACCCGCAAATGATCAAGAGGCCCGTATGAGTATGACAAGACTCCCGCCGGGATTCAAGATTACCCGCGATACCAATACCGAAGAATTTTTCATCAACATGGGTCCGCAGCACCCGAGTACCCACGGCGCCCTCCGCCTGGCGCTGCGCATGGACGGTGAAACGATTGTAGAAATCGTACCGCATTTCGGCTACATCCACCGTGGCATGGAAAAGCAGGCGGAATCCATGAGCTACCTGCAGTACATCGCGATGTCCGACCGCCAGGATTACCTGACGGCCATCCAGAACAACCTGGGGGTCGTGATAGCCCTTGAAAAAGGCATGAACATCGGCGTTACCGAAAAGGCCGAATACATCCGCGTGATGCTTTCGGAGCTGGGCAGAATCGCTTCTCACCTGGTGTTCTTCGGCTGCTTCGGCGGCGACTTGGGCGGCCAGACCTGCTTGCTGTTCGGCTTCAAGGAACGCGAAATGATCCACGACATTCTGGAAGAAGTCACTGGATCGCGCCTGACGACCAACTTCTTTAGACCGGGTGGAAGCCGCTTTGACGTTCCCGAAAACTTTATCGACCGCGTGAAGGCGTTCCTCAAGCACCTCGAAGGCGCCATGAAGGACTACGAAAGGTTCCTTTCGAAAAACATCATCGTGCTCGAACGTAGCAAAGGAATCGGCATTCTTTCCGCCGAAGACGCCATCGCTTACGGATGCTCCGGCCCGGTGCTCCGCGCAAGCGGCGTCGACTTCGACGTCCGTAAGGCGAACCCCTACAGCATTTACGACCAGCTGCAGTTCGACGTGCCCGTGACCTACACCGGCGACTGCTACGACCGTTACACGGTACGTATCGCCGAAATTCACGAATCCATGCGAATCCTGTACCAGTGCATCGAAAAGTTCCCTAAAGAAGGACCGTGGAGAGCCAAGGAAAAGCCCGTGCGCCTTCCGGTCGGCCGCTACTACAGCGAAATCGAAACCGCGAAGGGACTGTACGCCACTTACGTGGTTGCAGCAACCACCGGCGAAAAGCCTTACCGTATTCACACGCGGGGCCCAAGCTTCCCGCACATTGCCGCCCTTAACAAGATGGCGCAGGGCCACAAGATTTCGGACCTTGTGACCATCATGGCAACGCTTGACCCGGTGATTCCAGAGATTGACAGGTAATATATGTTTGTACCTTCTATTACACATCCTGTAGGCGACTTTATTCGCGAATGGGTTCCGAAGCTTTCGGCTTACTTGCCCGAACAGCTGCAGTCCCAGACGCTCGATAGCATTGCCGCCTTCTTGATTAACGCGCTCCTCTGCATTATCGCAGTCTGCGCCGTGAACATCGGTTCTGCCCCGATTCTGATTTACATGGAACGCAAGGTTTGCGCCCACGTGCAATGCCGCTTGGGCCCCATGCGTCTCGGTTGGCACGGTACTCTGCAGACCATCGCCGATGTGATCAAGATGCTCTTCAAGGAAGTCTATTCCCCGAGCGGCGCCGACAAGCTGATGTTCTACGTGGCACCGATGATTGTGCTGATTGCCCCGTTCATTATCGCAGCGCTCATTCCGTTCGACCACAACCTGATTGTCGCTGACATCGACATGGGCATTCCGATGATTATCGCGGTAAACGGCTTTGGCGTGCTGGGCATTTTGCTTGGCGGCTGGAGCAGCAACAACAAGTATTCCTTGCTCGGTGCTCTCCGTAGCGGCGCCCAGATGATCAGCTACGAAATCTCCTTTGCAATGATTCTCCTGTTCGTCGTGATGATTTCGGGATCTACGAGCCTGATGGATATCGCGCAGGCCCAGGACGGTACGGTTCTTGACTGGTTTATCTTCAAAATTCCGGTGCTTGGCTTTATCGCCTTTATTCTCTTCTTTATTTCTAGTACCGCCGAAATGAACCGCGCCCCCTTCGACATTGCCGAAGCGGAACAGGAACTGACCGGTGGTTACCACACGGAATACAACGGCACACCGTTTGCCATGTTCTACCTCGCCGAATACATCGCCTTGGTCACGAACTCGGCACTTGCCGCCACCTGCTTCTTGGGTGGATTCCATGCGCCCTGCATCGGCGTCGCCGCTATTGACGGTTACCTGCAGATGGTGCCCGGAGTCGTGTGGCTCTTCGCGAAAATTTACTTTATGATTTGGTGCTACATGATGGTGCGCTGGACTTTTGTGCGTCCGCGTGTGGACCAGCTCATGGACTTTGAATGGAAATTCCTTTTGCCGGTGAACCTGGTACTCCTCGCCGCCGGCGCCGTGTGGATGATTTTTGTAGGATAATATGCAAGAAAGAATTTCAACACGCCGATACATCAAGCGTTACCTGAAACGCTGCATTACGGGCCCGTGGAGCCTGATTTGCGGTTTGTCTGTTTCGCTCAAGTATTTCTTTGACCCCAGACGCATCGTAACCGAGCAGTATCCTGAAAATAGGAAGACGCTCAAGATGCACGAACGCTACCGTGGCCGCCTCGAAATGATCGAGGACGCCGACGGAAACAACCACTGCACCGCTTGCGGCATGTGCGAACGCGCTTGCCCGAACGCCTCGATTAACGTGCTTTCGACCAAGAACATCGCGGGCAAGAAAGTGCTCGGCCGCTATGTTTACCACTTTGCGAGCTGCACCCAGTGCGGGCTCTGCGTGGAAGCCTGTCCGTTTGGCGCTATCCGCATGAGCCAGGAATTCGAAGTCGCCACTACCGACCCGAACACTCTCGAAATGATTCTTAATAAAAAGGAGGGCCAAGGCTAATGATCCAGAATCTGTTAGCAGGGCTTATTCCGCAGAATGTCGCCTTCCCGATGGGTGGAATGGACTTGGCGTTCTATCTGGTAGCCTTTATTATCCTTGTAACCGCCGTCTGCACGGTCGCCGTCAAGAACATCTTGCAGAGCGCCGTGTTCCTGATTTTCTCCTTTGTAGGCACCGCCATCCTATACCTGCTCCTGCATGCGGAATTCACCGCACTCGCCCAGGTGATGGTCTATGTGGGCGGCGTCGTGATTTTCGTGGTGTTTACGATTCTCTTGACCAGCCGACTCGGCGAAGACGCCTTCTCGGTCAAGATGCCCCGAATTTTCGCAGCGTTTGCACTGTCCATCATTTTTGCACTTGTCATGATCAAGTGCCTGTTGCCCATCGAAGGGCTTTCGAGTGGTACAGCAGTCGCCCCCGAAGGTTACGCATCGCTCAAGGCGTTCGCCCTTAGGCTTCTGGGTTACGGTCCCGACGGATTCGTGATTCCGTTCGAAGTGGTTAGTATCCTTCTCCTGATGACGCTGATTTGCGCCATCACCATCGCCCGCAAAGGCAAGGAGGACGAAGAAAAATGACTCTGATGAATTGCCTGATTCTCGCATTTTTGCTGTTCGGCATCGGTGTGTGGGGCCTGATGCGCCGCCGTCACCTGATTGGCATGCTGATTTCAATCGAACTCATGCTGAACGCCGCCAACATCAACTTTATTTCTTTCGCCTACTTTAGCGCCAGTGACTCTACCGCCGGTGCGCTCTTCAGCATTTTCGTGATTGCGGTGACCGCTTGCGAAATGGCAATCGCCCTTGCGATTATCGTTTCGATGTACCGCCGCTATAAGAGCCTGGATGTAGAACAGTTGAGGGACCTCCATGATTAACGACGTTTCCATCAGCTACCTAATTTTCTTGATGCCGCTTCTCGTGTTCGCGGTAAACGGTCTCTTTCTGGGACGCAAGTCCGACAAGGCTGCAGCCGCGTTCGCCGTTATCGGCAACGGAATCGCCATGGTGTCTGCGCTGATTGTCGCGGTACACTACTTCAGTTCCTCATTCGCCCCGCAGAAGGCGATACTCTTCAACTTCCCGTTCCTTGAATTCGCCGACAACTTTGTCGCAAGAATCGGTCTCCTGATCGACCCGCTTTCGATGATGATGCTCGTCGTGGTCACGGTGATATCTTTCCTCGTGAACATCTACAGTGTGGGCTACATGAAGGGCGACCGATCTGCCGGCAGGTTCTTCTCGCTCCTTTCGCTGTTCAGCTTCAGCATGCTCGGTCTCGTCGCCGCCACGAACATTTTCCAGATGTTCATCTTCTGGGAACTCGTGGGTGTCTCCAGTTACCTGCTCATCGGTTTTTGGTACCATAAGCCGTCTGCGGTGAGTGCGTCCAAGCAGGCGTTTATCCTTACGCGCTTCGCCGACAGCTTCTTCCTGCTCGGCATCGTGATCGTGAGCTACGTGGTGCAAAGCTTTGATTTCTTCACGCTGAACGGTCTCACCCTTTCCGCATTCAAGAAAGAAACGATTGACCTCGGCCTCATGGTTGTTTCCAAGGCGGAGGCACTCATCATCGGCTCCATCCTCATCTTTACCGGTGGTTGGGGCAAGTCCGCCATGTTCCCGATGCACATCTGGCTTCCGAACGCCATGGAAGGTCCGACCCCCGTTTCGTCTATCATCCACAGTGCAACGATGGTGGTCGCAGGCGTTTACCTTGCCGCAAGACTCTTCCCGTTCTTCGCCGCTTGCGGCGAGACGCTCGACATCATTCTCGTAGTAGGCGCATTCACGATGGTCTTTGCGGCGGTCATCGCCTGCACGCAAAAGGACATCAAGCGCATTCTCGCCTATTCGACGCTTTCGCAGCTGGGCTACATGATGTTTGCACTTGGCGCCTGCAAGATTGGCGACGCGGTCATCACCACCGGCTGGACCGCTTCTACATTCCACATTTTCACCCACGCATTCTTCAAGTGCGCCCTATTCCTGATTGCGGGTAGCCTCATTCACCAGGTTCACACCAACGACCTGGACGCCATGGGTGGGCTCCGCAAGAAGATGCCGCTTACTTACTGGAGCGCTCTCATTTGCGTGCTCGCGATTTCGGGCATTCCGCCGTTCTCCGGATTCTTCTCGAAGGACGAAATCATCCTTGCCGCCTTCCAGGGACACCACTACATCGTATTCGGTCTCGCCCTCCTCACGAGTGGTCTTACGACCTTCTACATGTTCCGTCTATTCTTCCTCGCCTTCCACGGTGCACCGCGCTGCAAGTCCGTGGAACAGGGACATGTCCACGAAGACTTCTTCATGACGCTCCCGATTGTAATCCTTGCCGTTCCGGCTCTCCTGAGTGGTCTCCTCAGCAAGGGAATCTTCGAGCACTACTTTGTGCCTGGCAAGCTTCGCGTACCGCAGCTCGTACACCTTGCGCACGCGGAATGGATTCCCTATGTCGCTGTCGCCGTCGCAGTCGTTGCACTGCTGATTGCCTGGTTCTTCTACGCAAGTCCCAAGGCAAAAGTGGAACGAGTACTCGATGAATCGAACCGCAGCAGCCTTTACAAGGTGGTCTACCACAAGTTCTATTTCGATGAAATGTACTACGCCGTGGTGCGCCAGTTCGTCATTGGCGGAATCGCTCGCGTAGCAAGATTCATTCAAGACTACATTATCGAAGGCATCCTCGCGTTCTGCGTCTGGTTTGTCCACAAGCTGGGCGACCTGGTGCGCTATGCGCAGGGTGGAAACCTCACCTTCTATTTGGGCACACTCCTCGTAGGCGTTCTGCTTTGGCGTTTCCTGGGGCAACTTCCCTTCTAATTCTTGAGGCATTTTGATTATGGATACTTTGCTTTTCAACTTAATCTGGGTTATCCCGCTTATCACGGTGCTGGTTTGTGCGCCCATCGACGGGAAACGCCAATCGCTTCTCAAGACCATCCACGCGGCATCGGGCACCTTGGTGCTGTTGCTCGTCGGATTCCTCACCTACCGACTCTACTCGCTCGGCATCGAGAACGCCGCCAAGGAATCGGCGCCTCTGCTACTCCACTATTACATGGACATTCCCTGGCTCCACATGTTCAACGCCCACTACGCCGTCGGTGCCGATGGGCTCAACATGTTCCTCTTGTTCCTTACCGCAGTCATCGTCTGGGGCGGCATTTTGGTCAGCTGGAACATCAAAGGGAACCAGAAGGTATTCTTCGCGCTCATCCAGCTCTTGGCCACGAGCGTCTACGGCGTGTTCATGAGCATGGACCTGGTGCTGTTCTTCGTGTTCTACGAAATGGAAGCGCTCTGCATGTACCTGATGATTGCGGGCTACGGTTCCGGTCGCAAGGACTACGGTGGTAAGAAACTCACCTTGACACTCGCCTTCGGATCCTCAATGATTCTCGCCACACTTTTTGGTCTCTACTTCGAAAGCGGAATCAACAGCTGGAGTCTCGTAGAACTTTCCAAGATTACGCTCCCGATGGATTTCCAGATGTGGGCATTCCCGCTGATGTTCATGGGATTTGCTGTTTCGAGTTCCTTGTTCCCGTTCCACTTCTGGAGTCCCGATGGTCACTCCGCCGCACCGACCGCTGTTTCAATGCTTGCCGCCGGTGTGATGATGAAGATGGGCGCCTATGGATGCCTTCGCGTCGCCATGTTCTTGATGCCCGAAGCCGCCAAGATTTGGCTTCCCTATGTAGTAGCGCTCCTGATTTTCAACGTGGTGCTCGGCCCGTTCATCGCGCTACGCCACAAGGACCTCAAGTATATTACCGCGTACAGTTCCATTAGCCATTTGGGTCTCATCTTCTTGGGTCTTGCGGCAATGACTCCGGTGGGTCTCCGCGGAGCATCGCTCCAGATGATTTCCCACGGATTCCTCACAGGACTCTTCTTTGCAACCATCGGCATGATTTATGAACGCACGCATACCCGCGACATCACCGAGATGGGCGGCATCATGCGAAAGCTCCCGTTCCTGGGCGTAGGCTTTGTGATCGCAGGCTTCGCTGGTCTCGGACTTCCGGGCTTCAGCGGATTCATCGCCGAAAGCAACATCTTCATCGGAGCGTTCCAGCAAGAATCCACACTCACGCGCATCGTCACCGTGCTTGCAATTCTTTCGATTACGACGACAGCCGTTTACATTCTGCAGACGGCAAACCGCATGCTGCATGGCAACATGCCAGCCAAATACGAAACACTCACCGACGCCTGCTTCCGCGAAAAGCTCGTGGTCGTAGTACTCGTCCTCTGCCTCCTCTTGATTGGTGTGTTCCCCGGATGGATTGCCGACATGCTCGACCAGAGTATTGCTCCGATTTTTGCAAAAATTAATTCAGCCCTGTAACGACTATGTATTTACCCAACTTTATTTTCCCTGACCTGCTCCTACTCCTTTTCCCGTTTATTGTCATCGGGAGCAGACTCTTTTGCACCGACCGTTCCAAGGCGCCCTGGCGCATCGCAAACATCGGATTCATCCTGATATTTGTGTTGCTCAACTTCATTCCACTCGCCAGCGGCACGGGTCGATTCTTCATTAGCAACTGGCACATCGACGACTTCGGCGTGCTGATGCGCGAAGTGCTGATGGTTTCCGCCATTCTGGGAATTTGGCTCGCCAAGGACTACTTCGAACACGGCGGCGGCGGCAAGCCCGCCATGCACCAGATTGCAGAGTTCATCGGCGCCATTGCCTTCGCGACCTTCGGCGGCTTTACCGTCGTCTCGGCCTGCGACCTGCTCACCTTCTTCCTCGGGCTCGAAATTGCAACCATTCCGATGTACGCACTCGCGGCATGGAATAAGCAGGACCAGTACGGTTCCGAAGCGGCTACCAAGTACATTCTAATGGGTTCTGTCGCAACGGCATTCGAGCTCTTCGGATTCAGCTACCTGTACGGTTTTGCAGGCTCCATCCACTTTGACACCATCTATTCCGCTGTCGCGAACGGCACAAGTCCACTGCTCTGGATTGCAGTCCTCTTCCTGTTCGCAGGCATCGGCTTCAAGCTCACGCTGTTCCCGTTCTACACCTGGGCACCCGATGTCTACGAAGGCGCCCCCACGCCCGTGACGGCCGTGCTCTCGGTAACCTCGAAGGCTACTGCCATCGCGTTCCTCGTGGTTCTCGTCTTTGGCCCCCTGGCCCCGATTCAAGAACAAGTGGCGCCCTTCATCGCCCTGCTGGCTGGCACCACCCTCTTTGTCGGCAACCTAGGCGCCTTGAAGCAGAGCAGGCTCCGCCGTTTCATGGCCTACAGTTCCATTGCGCAGGCGGGCTACATCATGATTGCGCTCCTTGGCCCTGCAACCATCGCAAAGACAGCTATCATCTACTATCTGTTCGTTTACGCCGTCTCGAACTACCTGGCATTCTTCGTGTTCGGCATCATCGGGCATCACCGCGAAGAGACCTTTGATTCCCTGCGCGGGCTTTCGAAGCAGAAGCCGTCTTTGGCAATAGCCCTCGCCGTTGCCATGTTCAGCCTGGCGGGCATTCCGCCCCTTGCAGGATTCTTCGGTAAGTTCCACTTGTTCTTCAGTGGTGCTTCTACCGGACATTACGGCATCGTGGCGTTTGCAGTCCTCAACAACGTGCTTGCGCTGTTCTACTACCTGCAGCTCATCAAGAGCGCCTGGATCGACGATGCGGACGACCACCTGAATCCGCTGCGCATGACGAAGCGTCAACGCAACGTCATCATTCTCCTGACAGTCGCGGTGATTGCGTTGGGTGTGATTCCGTTCCTCAGCGACAACATCTTCGCGGGATTTACTTTTTAGACCGAATCGGCTAAGCTCAACAGAATCCTTACCCTGAAGCCGATTCTCTCGCAACCGCCCCAGCTTAACGCCTGGGGCTTTGTTGCTCACGGAATGTTTAATGGAGGGCTAAAGCCCGCTTTTTATTCCTTTACGCAGCGGACGGCGTAAGCGTAGTTCTTGGTCGATGGCGTATGGAAGTTATAGTCGGAATAACGGAGACCCAGAGCAGAGTTTTCACTAGTGGAGCCATTGGAGTTTGTCGTCCAGAAATAAGCGGAATAGCCCGCATCAAAGAAAGCTTCGCTTGCGATGTCGTATCCGCCTGCTGGCTGCAGGTTGAATCCAGAAAGATTGCTTCCAGGGGACTTAACCCAGCCTTTCTCCGACTTGATTTCCTCGGCATAGTATTCAGCGAGTATATACGCAGACTCCCTAGGGATAAGTTTCTTACCGGTAAACTCGACGCCACTATCAAAGAGTTTCCAGCCTTCGGGACAAGCCGTTAGCGCAGTCTCTAGGTCATAAAGACGACCATACTTTTTGCAAGAATCCGCACTGTTGTTGTAGCACCAGCTGTTTCCTGTTTCATAATTCAGGTTTTCAGCCATATAGGTCTTTCCCCAAATTTCAACCGTCTTGTATGTCTGTCCCTTATATTCCAGCTTACCCTCATGCATCGGGATTTCATCTACGTACGATGAATCAAAACTTCCTTCGATATGAATTTCCGAGCTATAGTTGTTTTCAACCACGCAGCGCACCGACATACCGTGGTCCTTGTAATAAACGCCATAGTTCAAGGCGTCCGTCTCGTGCGTCAACTGCCAACCATAGGCAAGTTCCGAGGTGGAATCCGAGCTCGTCCAGAAATAGGCGAACTTGCCCGTCGGAAGCCAGCCCCCCTCGGCATTCTTTCTGCCCGCAGGCAATCCATAAAAACCAAAGCGGTTCGTTCCCTGAAGGACACCATCCGAATTCTGCCAGTGATCGATTGTCTTGAGTTTTGTACCCGCAGGTTCAATTCTGTCGCTCACAACGCTGTAAAGAGAATTCCAATCCTCTTGAGTCGGCAAGCGCCAGCCCTCAGGGCAAGCCTTCTTCGCCGCTTCCCAGGTATAGAGTCTTCCATAGACTTTGCAGCTATCCTTGTTATCATTATAGCACCAGGAACCGTCCTCCAGCGTCGAATCCACATAGTCCAGGTTTTCAGCAAACCACAGGTTCATTACATTCGAATAAGGCGGAAGCCAGATTTCCATAATACGGTATTCACGATTGTTTCGCGTGTCCGTATAGTAACCATCTTTGATGGTGATTCCGTTCAGTTCATAATCGGAAAAGCTCTTGACCACTTCTTCTTCGCCATCAGAACAAGCCGAGGCAAATAAAGCGGCAGAGGCAAGCAGGAGACTCCATACAGACTTCATCGTAAGCTCCATCAATAAATAGGTTTATCCCAGACGCTTCCGCCAGTCGTATTCGTTGTTTGCGATGCAGCCGAAGGGACCGGAGCCGATTTTGCACCCCAGGCATCACCAGTCATTGGCGCCATACTCGGATCAACCGGAATGACGATTTCATCGGGGTACGCCTGATAGAGAAAAAGCGACAGGAAATAGGTAAAAGGCATCCAAAGGACGCTTGCAGCCGTTATTTCACGAGGCACGATATCCTGCCCCACCACCGTCTCGCCCTTCTGGGCTTCGAACAAGGTCTTTCCCATGGCGCCACGGGTCGTTATGGAGCATACCTCGTCAGTGGAACAAAGGTAACGGCCATCCGCATAGATATCGTAGACGCCTTCATCTGTAGTCCTAATCGTGGTGCGGCCAAAATAGCAGCCCGAAAGCAACGCCGTCACAAGAGCGAGCGTCGCTACACGGTAGATTCGCAAGGCGAACATATTAGAACCCGTAGCCGATACCTACGTTGAATACCAGTCCCTGGATAGCATGATGCTTGGAAATGACATCGACATAACCATCGTCTTTCTTCTTGGTTTCAAAGATGTCGTTCCTGTAGAAGTTCAGCATGTACTTCACCTGGGCAATGAACATCACGCGGCTGGAACGGTTAAACATCACGCCGCCGCCGATAAAGCCCGTCAAGCCGGAGCTTTCGTCATCGTATTCATCATCGTCATAGTAGTAGTAGGAATTGTAACCGCTGCGGTATTCCTTCGGAATGTCACTGGAGTATTCCGTCTTGCTGAAAGCGAGACCACCGCCAACGAACGGGGTGATGGCCTTCGTTCCAAACGGATAATAGGCCGAAATAGCGAAATCCATGTAGTCGACAGGAGCGTCATCACCCAAGCCGTACATATCCCAGTCGATACCGAACAAGATGACCTGAGCGTCGTAGAGCAAGAAGAAATCTAGCCCTGCGTAGACCTCGACATCGGGCTGCGTTGCCATCAAGCCGCCCACGGCCATGCCGATGTAGGCGTTGACTCCCTTGCGCTTCGGAGTCTTCGTTTCCTGTTCGGTCACGCTGTAAATATCGGAATCATCAACAGCCTTGTGCTTTGTACCGATATTGCGCGCCACACGCTGGATAATCGGGTCGAAGTCATCGGGATTGCGAGCCTTGAGGCGGTCATCCCAAATCGGGGCTTCGGAACCGACATTATAAAGTTTGAAGGACATGATTACATTTTCACCGAGACGGGTAAATTCAGCAATGATGTACTTGGAGCAACCCTTTTCAGCAGCCTTCTGACTAACGGCAACCTGATTGTCGGCTTTAACACCATCTTCGGCTGTACCCACCACCAGAATAAAGCGACCGTCATCTTCGATATATGCCTTCATAAGTTTGGACGATGCAACGGCATAGTCTTCGTGCATTCCCGTCAGTCCCACTGGGGCAAGGTAAACCTTTTCGGCAGCAAACAGAGTCAGCGCTGCAGCCATAATGAAAATGAGAACGTTCTTCATATAAACCTCCATTTGCCAAAAATATACTTTATTCAAATTTAACTGCCAACTTTTTGATACACGCCATTTCGCATTTCGTCGCCCTTTTTTGCCATTTTAGGACTGGAATCCATTTTGTGTACACATTTTCATTGTCAGAACGAACTTTTGCCCCGTTTAATTTTTAATTTTTAGCACGGAAATTTAACCCTATATCACGGATATATAATATGAGCATCAAAGATTACCTCGCCGGCGCAAAACAGGCCGGATCCGTCCAGAAGCTGATGACCCCGGGCCTCGCCGTGGAATTTATCCAGCCCTGGTACACCCCGCTTTCTACGACCCCTTCTACCACGGGTATTGCTGTCGGCGGTATCGGTTCTACTTTCACCGCAACGCCTGCTGGCACCACCCCCGTGATGAACGTAATGCCGGGCGTGCAGGTCCGCACCGAAAAGCCCTCTGACCTCCGCTTCAACAACTTCTTCTTCCGTGAATCCGTGGTTGACGCAAAGGCCGCTCTCGAAATCGTCGACTTCGCGGGCTTCACGCAGATGCTCGCCAAGTACCCGCTGGTGGACGCGAAGGGCGAAGCCCTCTTCAGCGCCGCTGAACTTGCAAACCAGAAGAAGGCCGAGGCGAAGCTCAACAAGGCCATCGCCGAGAAGGACTTCTTCAAGAACAACGCCGCCGCGTTTGAACGCTGGCACATCGAATGGAGCGACCGCACCGCCGCCCTCCTGAACAAGGCCGGTGCCGAACTCAACCGCAGCGCCGTCATCGACTTCTTCAATGGCGTCGTCGGCGAAAAGGCCGTGCGCCAGGGCGCCCTCACCGCCGCCTGGGCAAACGACAATGAATTCTTGGGACAGGCCGGTTACGACGCCGCCAAGATGCAGTACGCCGCCCTCTATCCGGTGTGCGAAACCAAGTACGAAGGCAAGGGCGTGCAGATTACCAAGACCCAGTCCAGCTACGTGACTCCGGGTGACGAACGCCTCTCCAGCCTCCCGGTGAACGCCACCGTGTTCACTCTCGAAAACACCACCAAGGAAACCCGCGAAATCACGATCGTGCAGGTTCAGGACTGCATCGCCGGTTACATGGCTAAGAAGGACCGCCAAGGCGTTCAGGATTCGAGCTTTGTGCTCGTACCCGCCGCACGTTTCCCGAAGGGTGTCAAGTTCAGCAAGCAGGCCAAGGACGGCCGCGAAGTCCGCGGTCTCGAATTCTACAACGAAAAGCCGCTCGTCGAAAGCGACTTCAACGGCTGCATGGGCGTATCTGTCGCTTGGAACAAGAAGGACAACCTGAACGTTTCCGTGAAGCCGATGTTCTATCAGGATGACGCAGCCTCCGTGCTGAAGGGCGCTCTCCGCAGCGGTCGCGTTTGCGAAGCCTGGGTCAAGAACGTTTACAGCGGCCGCGAAACCATGGCCGGCGCTGTTGCTGTTACCGCCGTTTTGAAGCCGAAGCAGAAAGTCAGCTTCCAGTTCAACCTGGTGCTCGACTTCCCCGAAATCAAACTGAACAAGCTTACTTCCGCCAAGAAGTACACCGCCTTCTTCCCCGAAGCTTATGGCCGCGTGGGCGCTATCCTCGAAGAAGCCCTCGCCGCAGACAAGAACTTGGACGCTCGCCTCAAGGCATTCGAAGCGCTCGTTCCGAAGAAGGCCGTGGCAAAGCTCTACAAGACTGCCGCCAAGCAGGATGAATTCAAGAGCCTCGCCCTCAACACGCTCAGCTTCCTCGCCGAAGCCACTGTGTGGGACAAGGACGACCGTTTCCTGGTTCGCGAATGCGCCGACTATCCGTTCTTCAACTCCCTCGACGTTTACTTCTACGGCAGCTTCAGCCTGATGGCCCTGATGCCGCGCCTCGACGGTGTGGTGATGAAGCGTTTCGGTGATGCGATTCTCGCCGTGAACAACAACCGTCGCCGTCACCACGAATACGTGAACCACCCGTTCGCCGACCTGCCGGACCCGAAGCTTGAAGGCCCCCGCGCCGTGCGTGGCGCCGTGATTCACGACCTCGGAAGCCCCTTCGATGCCGAACCCGATGCCTACGACTGGCACAACGTGAAGGAATGGAAGGATCTCGCTCCGAAGTATGTGCTGATGGTTCTCCGTCATTACGTGAAGACGCAGGACAAGCAGAACTTGCAGGATTGCAAGGAAGCTGTCTATGCCGCCATGCAGTACCTCGAAAAGATGGTGAACGAAGGCGAAAACTTCCCGCTCACCCATGGTACCGACGACACGTTCGACAACCTCTCCAGCCACGGCATTTCCGTGTACTGCGGTAGCCTCTGGATTGCAGGCCTCCGCGCCGCCGCCAAGATTGCCGAAATCCTCGGCGACAAGGCACAGGCCGACACTTGGAACGCCAAGGCCGACGCCGCCAACAAGGAATTCGACGAAGCCTTGTGGGACGAAGCCGAAGGCTACTACCACTTCTTCGTGACTCCGATGGAAGCAAAGGACGTTGTGGCTGACAAGCTCCCGCAACTCGCCGACGCCATCAAGGATACTCTCGCCATCGACGGCAAGAACGTGAAGGCCGCCCTCAAGACCATCAACGAATGGCTGAACTCTGGCGAAATTCCGAGCGACGTGGAACTTTCCAAGAACGAACTCCGCGGCCTCAAGAAGGCATGGCTCACCGCCCAGTGCAAGGACGCCTTTACCGCCAGCTGGAACGCAAAGATTGCAAACGACTGCGACGACGTATTCGCCGACACGATGCTCGCCGACACTTACCTGCGCCTGCTGGGTCTCAAGCCCATCAGCGACGAGAAGAAGGCGAAGGCCAACCTGCTCCGCGTCTACAACACGAACTACAAGGCCAATAGCCCGCTCATCGGTGCCGCCAACCTTGTTCGTAAGGACGGCTCTCCGCTGGATGAATTCAACTTCCAGGCTCACGACGTGTGGATCGGCATCCAGTACAGCATCATGTGCGCCATGATGCACCACGGCCTCGAAAAGCAGGCTGCCGACATGGGCGATTCCATGATCCGCAACCTCTACGAGGAAGCTCGCATCCCGTTCGCCGCACCGGAAGGATTCAACGGTTCTTGCCGCCTGCACCCGGAAGCGCTCGTGAAGGCATTCGGCCTCAGCGCCACCGCCGCCGAGAAGATGCATAAGGAACTCCTGAAGAAGGGCGCCCTGCTTGCAGACTCCCGCATCAGCCCGAAGCTCCCCCGCAACCTGCCCGCCTTTATGAAGGCATTCGGCAGCATCGCGAAGGCCAACAAGGTTGAAGCAAGCGCGCTGTTCATGCTGCTCCACAGCACGGCACTTAAGTACACCGCCGGCAAGTACTTCCGCCCGGGCATGGTGTTCGCTTTGCTTTACTAGTGTTTAGCTTCAGAAACAACACCACACGCAAACAAGGGCTCGGTTTTCGACCTCGATTGTTTGTTCAGTGGTTTGTCTCTTCCACATTATTACACTAGTAAACCCCGCTTTTGCGGGGTCTTTTTATATTTGTTCATTATGTTCAAGAAGCCTAAACTTAAGACGGTAATTTTCCTGGCCATCATGGCACCCATAATGGTGCAAATCCTTGAAGAACGCTACAACCTAGATTACAGAAAGCATAAGCCTACCATATACAAGATTGACGACTCTACCACGGCATTGATTCACGAAGCGTTGGATGCGGATTCCACATATCCATTGAGAGCCCTGCTGCAAGATTCGCAAGACACGCTATCTGTCACAAAAAATGACTGCCGTTTCGAAACAGCGGGAAGCTATGGTCCAAAATACAAGCCTCTCGCATTCATCCTGTGCAAAATCGACGGTCGTGAAAAACAATTTTCCGCTACGTTCCGTCAATATCCCGACTATCAAAAAGTAACCTTCAATCTTTTTATCGAAATACCTGAGCCTCGGTACAAACTCCCCCTCGGCAAAAGAATCCTTTACTCCTTCGGCATATTCGTTCTCTTGACGTTGTTGTCATTCGTGCAAACAAAACGAAGATTCAGGAATCCGCTTGATACGCGCAGCGCAATGGATAAAGAAATCTGGGAAACCGAAGAATTCGATCGGATACTAGCAGAAGGCAAAGCAAAAAGAAAAAAGGATTAAGCCCTTACTTGAAAAAGCTCCGTTTTTTCGTGAGTAGCAAGGAGTAATTACCCATTCCAATTAGGGTCAACTTCGTACATAATCACATTGACCCAGTACAGAACATCCTTGAACTTGACATATTTGGCAGTTGCGTTTTCCGGTTCAATCAGGAATTCGATTTTATCAAAGTTGCAAATGCAATTGGTCACACCGGTTTCATCGTAATAGTCAAGCATCAAGGTATCGCCGACCATCTTCTGAGAAACCTTCGCGTCTATTCCGCAATAGTCCATCACATTTTCCAAGGTCAAGACTGTCATACCGTTCATGTAAGTAATCTGCCTTGCTTCGGGAAGGTCAGAGACTGCACTTTTTGTAACAGGCTTTACGGCAAGGTCATTATCCATGCATTTGCCTCGCGCATAGCCGTTCAACTCCAAATCCGTCGGGGTCGATTCAGGAATGCTATCTTGTTCCTGGGTAACCGAATCTCCAACAACCGGAGACTGATCCTTTACAATCTCCATCCTGTTACCCATGTCATCACCATTGACGAAAACTAAGAGCGTTGCGTTTGTAAACGCGGGGGTCGCCGCGATTTTGAAGATCACTCGAGACTGACAGCGGCATTCGTTTTCGACAGCAGATGAGTCGAGAGCCAGATTCATATAGAGAGTATCACCGGATGCGGTAATTTCTGCGCTGCTGACGGGCGTTTGCCAAACCATGCTCTTCGTGCCGCTAATAGCCATGCACGACAGGGACACGTTTTCCACGATAATTGCCGCCGAATCGGAAGTTTCATTCAGAGTCATATAGGCAACCGGCGGGAGTGCCCCATCGGAAACCGGGCGCTGACAGGAAGCGCCCTCAGGACATTCGCCACCATCGAGAAACTCACTTGAACCGGTTTTGAGACAGGTACCAAAAACATCGTCAGCTACCTGGACATTTTTTTCCGTCTGCGATGAGGAAGACACCGGAGCATCCCCAGAAGAGCTCAATTCGTGAACATCCGCAGAAGAACTAGATTCAGGGGTTTCTACTGCAGAAGACTTTCCGCTTGCCACGCTGGACGAATAGATATTCACCTTGCAGCATGTGGTATCTGGCGGCAACTCATTTTCCAGGTTCGTTGGTTCATCACCGGAGGTGTTCTCCGGAGCAGACGAAGAATCATCGCCACAAGCCCAAAGCATCAGCGAAAGTATCGCGCTACCGACAAGGAATTTCTTCATAACAGTCTCCTTTATTCTCTTTAAATATAAACAAAAACGTCCCGACTATGACAGGCGGGGCGAAAATCTACGCAAATGCGCATTTTCAGGTGTTTTTCGTCACGAACTAACGCAGTATCTAGTCTATAGACAGTATCGCCCTAGCATTGGCGACCCTCTCCGGCGTAGGCGACTTGGTATCCTTAAGGGCGTAGTCAATCCCCATCTGGTTGTACTTGGCAACTGCGAGAGAATGGTACGGCAACACATCCACCCTCTTGACATTGTGAAGCGTATCGATAAACTCGCGGGCGCGATGCAGGTATTCATCGTTATCGCTAATACCCGGTACGAGCACATGGCGAATCCAGATAGGCTTTTCAATTTCGTCAAGGTAGCGGAACATGTCCAGGTTATGTTCGATACCGTAACCCGTCAGCTTCTTATGCTCTTCGGGATCGATAATTTTGAGATCTACCAACAGCAAGTCAGTACTTGCCATTAAGCGCTGAAACTTGCCGAAATAGGGGTCTGTCCGCACAAAGTTTACGCCAGAGGTGTCAATGCAGGTATTTACCCCGGCAGCCTTCGCGAGCTCAAAAAACTCGATCAGGAAATCCATCTGCATCAATGGTTCGCCACCGCTTACGGTAATGCCACCGTCTTTGCCCCAGTAGCTCTTGTAGCGGAGCGCCTTCTTGAGAAGGTCCTCGGCGGAAATATCAAACGCACCCTCCTTATCACCCTTAAAATCCCAGGTTTCGGGATTGTGGCAGAACAGGCAACGCATGGGGCAACCTTGCGTGAACACGACGAAGCGCACGCCCGGTCCATCGACCGAGCCAAATGTTTCGATTTTATTGATGCGTCCTAGAGTCATACATGCGCAAATATAACCATTCGAACTATTAAAAATTTACACTATAACCCATCACATAGCCCCAAAAAAACATATATTGTGTCGAGTGAAAAAGTTTTCTGTAAAATTGGTTTGTGCGGCCATCCTTGTCGTTGGGGTAACGCTGTCGCATGCGATTACATCCATTCCCATCAACGGCATCAAGGCATCGGCGACCTTACCTGATGTAGGCCAGAACAATTTCCGCCCAGAAAACATGGTCATGAAGAACTATGTGCACCCCTTCTACCAAGTCTGGGGCGCAAAGTATAACGACAAGCCCATCACCTTGGAATTCCTGGTAGAAGCCCAGCGGCTCGACCAGATAACCCTGTTCAACGGGTTCATGCGGGACTCGGCATCTTATGTGAACAACAGTCTCGCCAAGACCATCAAGATCTACCTGAACACCTCGGACAACCTGGTCAAGGTGGCAACGCTTGCAAAGCCGAAATGGCACGGCTACAAGAAGCCCCACGCCGACATCATCCTTTTTGAAAAGCCGCTCAAGAACGTCTTCAAGATTATCATCGAGATCGACGACATTTACCCGGGAAAGCTTTACCCGAACGTATGCGTCGCCCTGGTCAAGTTCTGGGGATTCCCCAAGCTGCCGCGCAAGCCGAGAATTGGCCAGGTCACAGACGAACGCGATGGACAAAAGTACAGGACCGTCGACGTGGGTGACGACATCTGGATGGCTCAAGATTTGCGTTACAAAACTCCGGGCAGTAGGACCTTTACGGACCCTGCCGCAAAGAATCTAAAGATTCCATCGGATGCTGGTCTCGAATACCCCGAATCGGATCTCGACAAAATTTGTCCCGACGGCTGGCGACTTCCGAAGGCAGCCGAAATCGAGAAGCTGAAGACGGAACTTCCGAAGGACGCTTCCTACGACGACCTGTTCTCTACCGCCTACCGCAGGCCCCTTTATTCCATACAGACCATCGGCAAGCTGAGTGGTTCCAAGGACTACTCCACCGATACGGAAGTGTTCTTCTACCCCACCAACGCAACGGGGCTAAACATTTCCACCTTGACGCGCCGCTACTATGGCGGCGAATGCACCGAGGAGACCGGCGAAACCTTCGCTTTCGGTTCCTACTGGACCAAAGACACCAAGGACATCCCGCTTTGGCCGGACGAAGAGGGCAACGTGGAAATCAAGCACCTAAGGCATTACCGCTTTGGTGGTACCGACTACTGCGAAGCGATGCTGTGCCGTGAAGACTACCATTTCGTCCGCTGCATCATGGGCCGAGACGAAGAGCCCGAACCCGTAAACGCCGACAGCACCGACGTAGTCCCTGCAGACAGCGCCGCAACTGACAGCGCAGTTGCACCTGCCAACCAGGCGGAAGCAGATTCAGTAACCAGCCGCTAGCCCGATTTCCCTATGGAAACCGCAACGACATTTCGCCATTTCCCGAAACTACTCGTTTTGGTTCTATTCTGCGCACCACTCGTTTTTGCCGAAACACCTGCAAGTGACACGCTTGTCTACGAACACGAAAACACGCTTTCCATTGTAGGTCTGATCCTTCCGCACAATTCCCTAAAGAACTCAAAGACCCTGCACAACTGGCCGTTCTTTGCATTTGCGGCACCTTCGTGGAATTCTATCTACAAGTGGCAAAAGCCTAGCGGCAAGTTAGCGACATTCAAGGGCTCTGCCGCCGGGGACGCCAACTTCGCCGGGCTCGGGGTAAAACTCGATGTCGCCATAGAGCTGATTCACCTACTCGAGCTGGGACTTCAAGCAAATGGCGGGACCGCGCTCAACTACGGCGAAACATCTACCTTCATGGGCGTCTACGACATCGAGAAAAAGGATTACCGCCAAGACATCATCTTTACGGAATACGCCTACGGCTTCACCTACAAGGGAGCCCTAACGCTCCCCCTTTTGGCTCTGCTCCCCAAGAGCGACTGGACCAAAGTCATCTTGAAGCTAACGGGAGAATACGCCTACTCCGGCTACACGGGCGCCAACGACGGCGAAGTCTGGAAAGCCGGCAACGGCAACATGGTCAACGGATTCCACTACAAGTGCGGCGGTACGCTCATCTACATGATGCCCTTCAAGCGCGTCCCCATGGCAATGCTTGCGGCTAACGTGAGCGGATTCAAGCACGCCTACGACTTCGACCCCGCCTACAAGGACTACAACCCCGGATTCAAGACTGTAAACATCGTCCCGATGCTCTCGTTCAAGGTAAACGATGTCTGGAACGGAATGCTCATGGCGGCCATTTCCAGAGACCGCCGTTTCAAAAACGACCGTTACAAATCAAGCGAAGAACTCCTACAAAAACAAGTAGGTGCGGAGTGGGACCTCCGCACCATCATGTGCATTTTCTCGAGAAAGTTCTAGTTTTTCCTGACTATGCCAACGCAAGGTCCGGGCGAGCCTTCATTTCGTCCAGCTGAATCTGATGAAGCACCACATGGCCTTCGACAAGGCTCTGCTGCACATCGATGATGCGCTGGTTCGTAGAACCCCTGAACTTGATCTCGAGCGACTTTTTGGCCATAATGAAAGGGCCGTCGATCAGGATATCCGCGAACGTCAAGAGTTCGAACAGCTCCGGACGTTCAGGCGAGAGTTCCATGAGGCGTTCATAGGTGTAGCCAGTAAAGATTACCAGGTTAAGTCCGCGTTCCTTGATTTCACGAGCCAAGGGAATCAAGGCTGCCGCCTGATCCATCGGGTCTCCACCGCTGAAAGTGATACCGTCCAGCAGGGGGTTTTCCTCGATCATGTCGAGGATTTCGTCAATTTCAATAAAATGGCCCCCGTTGAAATCGTGGGTCTGCGGGTTCTGGCAGCCAGGGCAATGGTGATTGCAGCCCTGCGTAAAAATCGTCATGCGAATGCCGGGGCCATCGACAAAGGATTCGGGCTCAATTCCCGCAATGCGAAGCCTCGGCTTTTCTTCTTCTTCCATAACGACTTACACACCGTGCTTCACGCGATCGTTCACTTCGGCACGCTTGGCGTTGTTGAAGCGATCGATGGTACCGACGAGGTAGCCCGTGATGCGGCGGATGCGTTCGAATCCGATTCCTTCACCATACTTGTGCAGTTCTTTTTCAGACATTGTTGATTCTCCTTACTAGAAATTTTTAACGGATGCCCTTGAAGGCGGGCATACCCGGATAAAGTTTACGCAGTTCAGCCAGTTTTTCTTCGGAAATGGCGTGTCCATCGGTGCGTCCGCAGCGGGGGCAGCAGTCACCAATCACACCGACGAATCCGCAAACCGGGTCGCGGTCCACCGGATGGTTGATGGAACCGTAGCCGATTCCCACCTTCGCCATGTGGTGCACAATCTTTTCGAAGGCGTCCAGGTTCTGCGTCGGATCGCCATCGAGTTCGACGTAGCTGATGTGGCCAGCGTTGGTAAGCGCATGGTATGGGGCTTCCAGAGAAAGCTTCTTGAAAGCGGAAATCTTGTAGTACACCGGCACGTGGAACGAGTTGGTGTAGTAGTCGCGGTCGGTCACGCCCGGAATGATGCCGAACTTCTTCTTGTCCATACGCACGAAGCGACCGGAAAGGCCTTCGGCAGGTGTTGCAAGCAAGCTGAAGTTGAGGCCTAGGCGCTTGGATTCCTTGTCGCAGAATTCGCGCATGTGGCCGATAATCTTGAGACCCAGTTCCTGGGAAGCTTCGGATTCACCGTGGTGCTTGCCCGTAAGCATCACCAAGGTTTCTGCAAGGCCGATAAAGCCAATGGAAAGGGTACCGTGCTTGATGACTTCGCCCACGGTGTCTTCCCAGCCGAGCTTGTCGGAATCGATCCACACGCCCTGTCCCATGAGGAACGGGAAGTTCTTCACCTTGCGCTTGCTCTGCACCGCAAAGCGTTCCATGAGTTGGTCGCTCACAAGCTGCAGCATGCGGTCAAGTTCCTTGAAGAACAGGTCCACCGACTTCATCTTGATGGCAATGCGCGGAAGGTTGATGGAAGTGAAGCTCAGGTTGCCGCGACCATAAGAGATTTCGCGGGTCGGGTCATAGTTGTTGCCGATCACGCGAGTACGGCAGCCCATATACGAAATTTCGGTTTCAGGGTGACCCGGCTTGTAGTACTGCAAGTTGTACGGGGCATCCTGGAAGCTGAAGTTCGGGAACAGACGCTTGGCGCTCACGCGGCAAGACAGCTTGAATAAGTCGTAATTCGGGTCTCCCGGGTTCAGGTTGATGCCTTCCTTGACGCGGAAAATCTGAATCGGGAAGATGGCCGTTTCGCCACCGCCGAGGCCTTCTTCGGTGGTGAGGAGAAGATTCTTCATCACCATGCGGGCTTCGGGTTCGGTGCACATACCGTAGTTGATGCTCGAGAACGGAGTCTGGGCACCGGCACGGCTGTGCATGGAGTTCAGGTTGTGGACAAAGGCTTCCATGGCCTGGAAAGTCGCCTTGTCGGTTTCCTCGTAGGCCATCTTTTCTGCAAACTTCTGTGCATTCACGACAGTGTGTTCGCCATAGCTCTTGGCAAGTTCGTAGGCTTCGGATTCCTGGAACTTTTCGTTGGGAACAAGAGTTGCCACCATGCCCATCTCGGCCATTTCGGTATGGAGCTTTTTCACTACCGGCTGAACTTCTTCTTCGGTCTTTCCGGTCAGAAGCATAAGTGCCTTGACCATGTTGGAAAGGTAAGCCTTGCGGTACGTGATGCGCACGCCGTCGGCCATGGCATAGTCGAAGTTCGGAATAGACTGGCCACCGTGCTGGTCATTCTGGTTGGACTGAATAGCGATAGCGGCCAAGGCGGCGTAGCTACGGATGTCCTTGGGTTCACGCAGGTGACCATGGCCCGTATTGAAGCCGTTCTTGAAAAGTTTCTTCAGGTCGATCTGGCAGCAGGTCATGGTAAGCGAGTAGAAATCCAAATCGTGGATATGGATGTCGCCTTCCATGTGGGCGCGGCTGTGCTCGGGCTTGAGCATCATCATCGTATAGAAGTGCTTTGCCGATTCGGAACCATACTTGAGCATGGTACCCATGGCGGTGTCGCCATCGATGTTTGCATTTTCGCGCTTCAGGTCAGATTCCTTGGCGGAGCTGAAGGTGATGTCCTTGAGCGTATGCATGAGGCGCGTATTGACTTCGCGCACGCGGGTTCGCTCGGCACGGTACAAGATGTAGCTCTTGGCGGTGTCGCCATAGCCACCTTCGGTAAGAGCCTTTTCTACAGCATCCTGAATTTCTTCGATATCGGGAACGGTCTTGCCTTCGGCTTCGAGTCTACCTACAACATCGGCAGAAACCTTGAGAGCGGTGCTCGTAAGTACATCGTCGCTCCCCAGCAAATTCAACTGGCTCTGGGCGGCCTTGATCTGTTCATTCAATTCGCCAGAGGCACGGAAGGCCTTGACAATGGCGTCGGCAATCTTTTCTATGTTGAACGGCATCTCACGGCCGTCGCGCTTCCTTACAGAAACAATCATCTACCAATCCTTACTGCCCGGCGAATCAGCCCAAAATAGAGGGTTCTACGGCGAAATTCGTATCGAGCATACAATTTTCTTCCAATCTTATTGATTTACTATATCTTGTGTCTCGATGTAACACAAAAACACAAGATATGGAAACAATATAACAAAAGTCTGTGTCATTGGAAGACTTTTTTCGTAAAAAAATCGCTTTTTTTGTAAATTTAAGTTTTCTTTGCGACGGTTTATCAACAACCTCGGCAAAGCCCCACCGAGACGCTACAGACAAACTAAAACAACAAAAAAGGCTAAGGCCTTTATTTATAAGCAGTTAGCTTTATTTTATAAGTAATTAGGTTTATCAACACAAAAAAGAAAGTTTTTTGTAAACAATCTCTTGACAAAACGAACGGCTATGACTAGCCCCCATTATTGGAGCAATTCCACCACAAGACGGACCGACGCCGAGATTTCGACAGAATCGGCTACCGCAGAAACATCTGCGCCCATGGCATCGTTATAAGAGACTGCCTTTAGTGCACCAAGAACGGAGCGTCCATAGACGACGCTAGCATCGCCGTAATCGTCGCCACCCACCGAAATGACGCGCCCCAGCTTACCGCCGACGCTTTCGGCGTAACTAGCAGCCTTATCAAGCGCTTTCTTGCCCACCGCATGGATTGCTTCGTTCTTCAGGGAATCTTGATTCTTGAGCGCAGCCGAAGTATGGTTGATTTCGACATCCATTTCTGCAGAAAGAGACGCGATGACGGCTGCCGCCGTGGACCTAGACGAAGTCTTGATAGCAAAAGACTGGCAGACCACATAACCAGTGAGGCTACGCGTTCCACGATCGTAGGACCATTCCTTGCGCATTTCGACGCTGTTCTGTTCGATATCGGACTCAGACACATCCAGGTTTTTCATTTGTTCAAAAACAGAATTGCGGCGGCTCGTGAGCTGTTTAAACAGGAGTTCCTTATCCTTGCCGTGCAGCTCAAGACGTGCGACCGTTACAAACTCATTCGCTTCGTACTTTCGGGATTCCGAAGCAGAAACTTCAACTGTGGGGACTGGACGGTTATCCGACAGCGTAGGCATCTCCCAGGGTCGCGAAGAATCACCCTTGTCTACAGACAGGAGCAAAAATCCGAGCAACGCTACAAGAGCGATTAAAAAGAAAGTCACCTTACTCATTTTCTTCCTCCAAACAAATTAACGATTGCGTTGACAAGCACAGCAACGACAATGGTGGTCGTCGTGCTGATAAAGGGCATCCAAGGCCAGCTGAAGATTCCGCCCAGGACCGCAGGCACATGGAACACCGGGATTCCCTGCACTAGAATGAGGCTCCCCATGCCGCATACCACGGCGACGATGACCACCCAGCTACGGAGTTTTCCTGCGCCAAGGCCAAAGATTTTTTCGGCAAAGAACGCCAGCAGAAACATGCCCAGGAGAGGTCCCGTGAAAAGTCCCGTAAAGAAAATAGCGTTCTTTAACAGACTCCCCTGCTGCGTTGCCGCGAACAATGCAAAAAAGATTCCAAGGACTCCCCAGACGACCGTCCAGATTTTAGCACGCTTGAGTCCACCGATGCCTTCATTTTCGTCCCAGCTCAAGAAGTCTCGTTCCGACGTATTGCCGAGCGAATTGATGGCGCTGGAGAGGCTACTCATGGCCGCGGCACAAATAGCTGCGACAATCAAGCCCGTAACACCCGACGGAAGTCCGTTTACAATAAAGTAAGGGAACACATCGTTTTGTCCAATACCTTCGGGAAGGACTGCGGCATGTGCCTTCTGGTAATACACGAAAAGGGCGGCACCGACCCAGTAAAAGAGAATCGATACAGCACAGCCAAGTACCATGGAGAGCACACTAGAACGGTTCGCCGCCTTAACATCCTTGCAGCTCAAGTAGCGCTGCACAAACTGCTGGTCGCAGCCGCGGATTGCAATTTCAAGAATGGCATAGGCAAAGCCCGCAGACACTAGCGTACGGGCATTCGAGATGTCCATGGACGCATCCCACCACTTGGTCTTCCCCGCTTCCGATGCAAGGGCAGCCATTTCGCCGAAGCCACCCACCGCCGAAGCGATGACAAAAAGCACCAGCACTCCGCCGCCAAAGAAAACGCAGAACTGCATCACGTCGGTCCAGATGACCGCCTTGATGCCTCCGAACCATGTATAGAAAATGGCGACCGCCGCAGCCACCACAATCGCGACCTTCAAATCGATATGCAGAATCTGGGCGAGCACCAGGGACGGTGCGAACAGAAGGATTCCCGTGCGGAGCAGCAAATGCAGGCAGTAGAAGATGGCAGCAATTTTACGGACCGGTTTCGAGAAGCGCACCTCGAAAAGTTCATAGGCACTCGTAATGCCCGAGCTGCGGAACCGGGGTATGAAGATGAAACCCACGACAAAGATACTGATAAGCGCTCCTATCTGGAACATCAGGAACGTCATGTTGTCGCCATAGACATCGGCGGGCGCACCGAGGAAAGTCGTTGCGCTGACCGAGGTGGCAATAAGGCTAATGCCTACTGCAACCCACGGCATCGAGCTTCCGCCGAGCATATATTCCTTGAGGTTCTTGTTGCCGCGAGAAGCCCAAAGGCCAATGAAAACGGACAGCAGCAGGTACACTGCGAGAACTATCCAATCAAATAGTGTAAACATAGTCAGAAGCAGTTAGTTGGCCCTTCGACAAGCTCAGGGACCCTACAAGGTTGGTGAGCCTGCCGAACCAAAGTTCTAAGTTAAACAGTTGCGGGTTCGGGTTCAGCAGTCTGGAACTGCACCACCTGGTTACGACCGCCTTCCTTGGCGCGGTACAGAGCCTGGTCGGCGTTGTTAACCGCCTTCTGCAGTTCTCCGTTGAAGCCTGGCGCAAGCAAGAAGGCACCAATGCTGACCGTCACACGCAGAGGATCCGCCTGGTGAATGTCAAAGGTTAGCTTTTGCACCGACTTACGAATGCGTTCTGCCGTTTCAATCATACCTTCACTATCAGTATCGATTAGCGCCACGACAAATTCTTCGCCGCCAAAGCGCGCCACGATATCGATGTCCTTGCGAATTTCGTTGCTAATGGTATCAGCGATGCCCTTGATGACCACGTCACCGACCGGGTGCCCGTAGGTGTCATTCACGCTCTTGAAGTGGTCGATGTCCATCATCAGAAGTCCGATATTGCAGCGGCTGCGTTCGGCACGGCTCTTCTCGACACGGAGCTTTTCAAAGAGAGTCTTCTTGTTGATGAGCCCGGTGTGACCGTCGCGCATGGATTCTTCGCGACCCTTTTCGAACTTGAGCGCCTTGTCGTAGGCAAAGCCCGCCACGCCAGCGAACGCCTTGAGGAGTTCCTTTTCGTGGTCGTTGTAGGGCATGGAGCTGCTGCTCTCAAGGCAAATTGCAATCTGGGCGATTTCTGCTTCGGGGTCGGATGCAATCGGCATCACCAAAATTTGACGCAGGTTCAGGTTTTTGCGTTCCGAGTCATTCAGGCGCGGCAGGTAGTCCTTGAAGCCAGGCATGAAGGAGCGTTCGATGGGACGGTTACGCATCAGCGAAAGGACAAAGACTCCCTTGTCCGAAAGCGTAAAGCGTTTGTTGGCAAACTGCTCCGAATCGACACCGTCGCAGTACACGATGCGACCACCCAACTCTTCGCCTTGGTCCATCGCAAGGATCGTGAGGCGGTCGTATGCCATGTTCGTCTTTACATAGTTGATAATCTGCTTGAAGATATCCTTGACTGTCATGGTCTGGAAGAATCGACGCAGGTAGTTGTAAAGACCACTGTACTGCTGCAGGGCAATGTGCTTCTGAGCCGAGTAGAAGCCCTTGTAGTCGAGCATGGCGATGGCGCTTGCCACATAGGAAAGAGCGTGCGCAATCGAATCGTTAAACGCATTGGGGTACACCGAATCCATCACCAAAGCGCCTACGCGAAGACCGCTACCGTGGTCTATCAAGGGGACACCCACCATCGACTTGATGGCAGGATTATCCAAGTAGTACATCATGCTCTTGGCGCCGGGCAAATCGCCTTCCAAAAGGCGGTTCACTCCAGAACGGAACAGCTGTCCCAAAAGTCCCGAAGTCTCGGTAATACGAATGCAGGGATTCACCGAGATTTCCTTGTCATTTACAAAATTGCGGATTCCCCATTCCTTCTGGCTTTCCATCTGCGTGAACACCAGCACGGAATTCACATGCGGCACCACAATTTTCAGGGCGCGCAGCATGTCGGTCATGGAACGGTTGATATCGGCGTTGGCACGTGCCCACACCTGGCTCACCTTCAAAGCAGCCTCCGGCTCGTTCGCCATGCCGGTGCCATTGCGGAATTCGGAGCGCAAATCGGGGGCGACCACAGGGGTCGTCGTCGTGGAGCGTCCCGGAATCGAAATCACGGGAAGCGTTGCCGTCGAAGCGGGGCCGGCAAGGCGCGGGCGGTTCAGGCAGGCAAGCACAAACGCGACCACCGCAAAGGGGATCAGGAACAGGAACATTCCTCCCAGGAAAGCAAGCCCTAACAGGAGCCCCGATACCGCGAACAAAATTTCTGCAACAGACAACATATTTATCCCATCATAAGCGGAAGGAACGGTACAGCATCACGACAGAGACCCCACCATAAACAAAGTGGCTGATCCATGCGGCCCAGAAAGGCGACAAAGCACCATTTTCTCCCATCTTTAAACCAATTCTTTCAAGGATATAATAGCTAAAAACAATCAACAGGCCAACCCCGAACTTCTGGGAAAGCCCGCCAGAACGACTATAGCGGTGGCAAAGCGCTGCTCCGATGAGTAGTACAATCAAATTCATCCAATGCGCCGAACGCTTAAAATGCAAAGCAGTCTCCATGGCACGGGTATCTTCGCCGGAGCGACGCAGCACATTGATTCTCGACAAGACCATCTTGGAATCCATCTCGTCCGGAGTCTGGCGTTCGTTAATCAAGTCACCGGGATAAGTGGAAACCTTGCCGCACATCTTTTCGCGGGTAAGCGGGAACACCTTGACGGTGCCATCCTTCTGGAATTCACGCCTGTAACCGCGTTCAAACTGCCAACAACCCGGCGGCGGATCGATGCTACTGAGGCGGGCAATCGAATCGAGAGAATCGCGCGGAGGATCTTCGATCCAGCGCACTATTTTTGCATCGTAGCGTTCACTCAGTCGGCCGTTTTCACGCAAGAGCAAAACGACATCGCGCCCCAGTTTCATCCTGCCGGAATAATTCCTGAAAAACCAGCTCGCCCGTTCGCTATCGATAAAGGTAAAGTCGCGCTTTTCCTTGATACGCGGGTTCTTCTTTTTCTGGGCGTTCGTCTCCATGGTTTCAAGGCGTTTGTGGTTCGCATCCGGAAGCCAAAGTTCGCTCATCTCATATGAGCCAATTGATATGATTACGCCAAAGACGAAGATGGGAAAAAGCGTCTTGAACGGAGCCTGCCCTGAACTCTGCATGGCACTCATCTCCAAGTGCCTGGTCATGTTGCCCACCGAGGCAAGAACCGCGATAAAGAGCGCCACCGGAGAAATCAGATAGATCATGTAAGGCAGGTAGCTTACATAATAGTCGATAGCATCCTTGGTGTCGCGAGCAAGCCATGTCTTGATGTTTCCCACGAAGTCGATCACAGCAAACATGAGGATCGCTCCAAGCATCACGATGAGGAACATCTTCAAGAAATTCCACATCAGGTATCTGGTAAACTTCATCCGAACCTCCGCGTAAAGAACCCGAAGATTTTCTTGAAGAATCCACCGATAGCACGAAGCCCTCTAAAGAACTTTGAATCGCCCGAGAATCGGTCACGCACCATGGCTATCGTAATGAAGATACCGAATGTTCCGATGATAATGTTCGACGCCCACATGGCAAGGTAAGGACTCACGATGAGCCTGTCCGCCATGTTTTCGCCACCAATCAAGCAAATCCAGTAGATAACAAAGAAGGCCAGACTATAGAGGATACCCGTTCCGATACCGCCCTTGCGCGCCATAATTCCAAGAGGTGCGCCTATCAAGATGAAGATGAAGCAGGCAAAGCCGGTGCTATACTTCTTCTGAATCTCCACCGTGTACTGCGCTTCGCGTTTCAGCTCCGATTCCATACGACCATAGACTCGTTCGGTCGAACGCATCGCTGAAATTTCCTGGACGCGGACACGCTGCAGAGACCGCCGCCGCTGGACAGAATCAATCGTCGTCTTACTTTCCAGGTCTTCAGGAACAATCGAGTCTCCCCTGACCACGTTCTGCAAATCCACTAACGTAGAGAGTCTCTTTTCGAGAGCCTTCTCGCGAGCTTCCGCATACTGTTTGCGGGCTTCCTCGACAACTTCCGTCATCATCTCGATAGGCATTTCGCGGTCGCTACGGTAGCTGCGGCTGCGGCGTTCCAAACGGTCGTCCACGTTCTTCATCGCGAGATCCTGCGAGAAGAAGCGAATACGGAAATAGTTTTCGGGATTGTCCGCATCGGCAATGTGGTTCTCGCCGCTGCGAAGCCGAAGCATCAGGGTCGCGCCGTTGTCGGTATATTCCATCGAGGCGCTGTCGGCGTACACGATGCGGGGCGGTCCCTTCTTCTCCATTTCGAAAATCTGGATTCCGTACAAAGTTCCCGTGACAGGGTCGATGCGGTTCACCCAGAGCTGCACATCGGGGAACTGCGTGATGAGCCTGCCCGCATCGATAAACACATGCGGTTTTTTACGCGACACCGCATTCATGAGCTCGACGGAACGGTGGTTCGCTTCGGGAAGCACCCAGTTATTGAAAATCACCATCAGAAGCGATATCAGGAACGCCACCAAAAGGACCGGACGCATCAGCGAAAGGGGCGAAATACCAGCCGCCTTGCAGGCAGTAATTTCCTGGTCACCCGATAGGCGCCCAAACGCCATCAGGCTTGCGACTAGCACCGCCATCGGAATCGACAAAGAAAGCATCCACGCCAAGTTTAGCGCAAATATCTCCAAGACGGTCGAAGTCGGAAGCCCTTTCGAAAGCACATTGTCGAGAATTTTAACGAGAAAGTCCACGACAAAGAGAAAAGTGATTCCAAAAAGAGCCGCCAAAAAGGGGCCAATAAGCTCTTTCAACACATAGCGAACTAGAATCATTTTTCTGGACTTTCAAAATTTTCTACTTTACAGGGGTAAAATTAGAAAACCACAGAAAAAAAATGACCCTGTTCAAAAAGATTTCCCTATTCCTTTACCTTTTTGCGTTTGCAACCTTTTTTGCAAGTTGTTCGTCGAGTGGACAGACCAAGATGAAGCACACCGAATGGTGCCGCATCCGCTATGAGAATGCCGAAGAGCTTTTCAAGAAGGGCAAGTACGGTCGCACTACGGACAAGCTTGAAGAAATTCTTGCCACCTGCGCCGGTACCGGCTACATGGAACAGGCTCAGTTCCTGATGGCAGAAAGCTACTTCAACATGGAAGACTGGATTGAAGCCCGCGGCGAATACGGCAGTTTCATCTTGAACTTCCCCGGTTCCCCGTTCATCGAGACCGCCGAATTCCGTAAGGCCGTATCGTCTTTCAACATGGAATTCCGCGTGAGCCGCGACGAGGCTAATACGACAATCGCCATGAAGGATTTCGAACGCTACCTGTCGAACTACCCCGAAACCCCATTGCGCGACTCCGTGAACTACTACTATAACCTTCTGGTGGAACGACTCGCCGAAAAGGAATTCCAGACCGCAAGGCTTTACCTGCGCATGGACAAGTACCAGGCAGCCGTAATCTACTTCAAGGAATTCCTGGAAACCTACCCCAACAGCAAGCGCCGCACCGAGGCTCTTTTCATGATTGCCCAGGCCTACAACGAACTTGACCAGTTCGAAACGGCGAAGCTCTACCTGAATATTGCGAAAAACGAAGCGGCTCCCGACGACAAGAAAATCCAGAAGCAGATTGCGAAGACCGAAAAGAAAATCGACAAGGCAGAGATTGCCTTCGCGAAACGCATGAAGAAGGATTCGCAGAAGAAGCGCTTCTGGAAAGAAGACCGCGAAATGCAGAACTAAAACGGCGTAAGCGCATACAAACGAGAGACGAAAGACGAAAGGTTTGTTGTACATAGTCCTTGTGGCAATCCTTGCCGCATCTGCCATGGCCGCCGAAGAGACCTCCAGCCGCGACCGTTCCAAGCTATCGATTTTTTTGCAGCCCGCCGTTTCCTTTTTGGACTTTCCCGAACGCGAATACTTCCAGAACGCCATCGACACACTCTATCACAGCTTTAGGCAAGACGCCCTGACCGAAAGCGAATCGCTGAGTGTCGCCAAGCAGGACTTTCAAAAGGTGAACTTCTGCTTTCCGATTTCGGCGGGAATCCAGTACCAGATTTTCCCAGACAACTTCATCAGCGCCGGCCTCTCGTTTATCTACGACAATGAATCGGTGGTGCTCACCGACCGCAAGAACCGCACCCACAACTACAGCTACACCATCCAAGGCATGCCCCTGTTCCTGGAATACAGGCTCGGCATACCGAGAAACCTGATGACGCTTTCGGGCGAAAGTCTGTTCAGCGTCGCCGTTCGCTGGTACTGGGTTCTGCCAGGAACCGAAATCTACACGACCTGGGGCGGACTCGAAGCAAAAATTCCCGCATGGGGTGCAGGCTTTGGCGTAAGCGTCGGCTACCTGATTGCAAGCTGGCGCAGCTTCAACATTTACGGCGACATCGGTTTCAGCAGCATCAAGGTAAGCTCGAACAGGACCTACGCACACATCGTGCCTGACGGCCCCGATAAGAAGGCAAGCTGGAACATCGGCGGACTCACGATGCAGGTACGCGTGGGATTTGGGCTCTGGAACGAGCCGGAACCCGTCGAGGATAAGGATGACGATGACGACGTTCCCGAAACTGATTTAGCTCCGAGAGCAGCATCACAGGACTCCGCTACAGCTGAAACAACGACTGCGGAAAAAGCCGACAAGGCGGAAGACGCGGAAACCAAGACGACGGAAGCGACTGCTGCAGATGCAGCGGAAACAGACGCGGCAAGCGCCACCGAAGCAGCCGCTAGCGAAGCGGAAACAGCTCCGGCAGCAAATGAAAGTGCCGCTGCGGCAGAGTCTAAAGACACTGCTGCGGATGCAAGCGACAAGAAAGAGGCGGACAAAGCCACGGAGGAATAATGAGTCTTATTCCCGGAGAAAGGCTTCACTACGCCGAAACCCATTTCAAGTTCAAGCTCCCCTGGTCGCTGCTGTTCAAACCGTGGCCAGAAATTCTGATTGACGCTCCGTTCCAGTTTGTCCCCGGTGTGGAGCCCACGCTGTGGATTGTGGTACGCGATGCGCACCGATTCCCGACACGAATCGAGATGCTTGACGTACAAATCAAAAGTGCAGGAAATGAGACTTGCAACGGCACAGACATCAAGAACGCCTCCTTTGAAGCGACCAAGACCTTCGACTTACAGATTTGCGCTACGGAACAGTTCTGCTTTTTCCCCTTGAAGCTTGGCGCACTCCCCGCAGGACGCTACGAAATTTCTTGCAAGGTTACCGCACAGCGGATTGACAGCGAAAAGAACACCTTCGGTGACACCAAGGTATTTAGCCGCTGGAACTACCCCGGCCTAAAGCCGAAACCTATCCAGATTCAAGTCCTCGCCAAGGAACCACCCAAGGCACCAGGATTTGCTGCAGGCGAAATGCACTGTCATACGCATTATTCTGCTGACCACGTGGAACATGGCGCCTCGCCCCTGGTGCTGCAACAAGCCGCCAAGGCTGTCGGACTCGACTTCGTGAGCTGTACCGACCACGCCTACGACTTTGCCTACCTGACCGAAGACTACACCAAGGAAGCGGACACACCCCTCACCCGCTTCGATATGCTGCGCGAAGAAATCCGCAAGCTGAACCAGACGCGAAAAGACAGCGACGAAACGCTTCCACTTTTAATCGCCGGAGAAGAAGTCTCCGCAGGCAACTCCAAGGGCGAAAACGTCCACATGACCGCACTCGGTCCCGACGGCTACCTGCCCGGACTCGGCGACTGCGGACGCAACTGGCTCGACAACAAGCCGACGCTCAAAATCCCGAAGCTGTTGCAAATGACCTCGGCGCACTGCTTTGCGGCGCACCCAATGCAGCCTATGGGCTACCTAGAAAAATTCATCTTCCGACGCGGCTACTGGAGCCACAAGGACCTGAACCTAGATGCGGAACACAAAATTCGCGGAATCCAGTTCTGGAACGGAATGCGCGACGAAGGATTCAAGCTGGGAAGACTCTGGTGGATCGAGGAGCTCGGCAAGGGGAACTATCTGCTGCCCATCGGCGGAAATGACGCTCACGGAGACCTGAACGATACAACTTCTGTGGGACTTCCACTCTTTTCGCTGAGACACAGCCGAGACCACATTTTCGGGAAAGTCCGCACGGTGGTTAAATTAAACGAGATGGGTTCGGCAAGCTCACCCGCCTTGTCAACGCTCACGCTCGATGCATTAAACAGCGCATTCGCTGGCGATAACTGCTACATCACCGATGGGCCCGCCCTCTGGTGGGAACGCGGCGACAAGGTTGTCACCTTCCACGCGCGAAACACCGAAGACTTTGGCGGAGCATTCCGCTACATCCGCATTTACGGGCGTCGCAAGAGTAGCAGCGGAAAGCTCGCCGCAGAAGAAAGCGTCTGCATGGAAAGCCTCGTTGCCGCCCCCATGAGTAGCGACATCAGCGTCCACATCGACGACTTCGCCTACCTCCGCGCCGAATGCGAAACCGCCGCCGGCCATTTCGCAATGACCTCGGCGGCGGCTTTATAGAATTTCACTGGAACGGCTACTTCGCCGTAAACTTTTCGACGATGCTCGATGCCGTAAGCTTCGAGATTGCCTTCACATGAGCAGCTTCCGCGTCGCGCCCCACTCCGCCGGGTTGCTCCACGTACTCCTTGTCGCCATGCTTCAGCTTAATCGTTGCACGGGAATTGTACAGAGTCTTCGAGGAATTCGGCTTGTCGCTAAATTCAAGCGTCGCCGTAAGTTCCGGAAGCTCAGCCTTGTCCGCAATCGTCAGCCCCGCATCCGAAAGGAACTTCTGAAGAGCACCGCACTCAGCGACACTCCCGCTGCAGGCGAGGCGGAATGCAACTCCGGTCTTTGCAGCGCCGTATGACACGGTCTTGTTCTGCAGCGCGGACTGACGAACAAACCTGAAGTTCATGTCGGCATGCACGGTCACATCACCGCTGGGTTTCAGCTTCTTAATTTTCTTCAGCTTAAAGACGGCATTACCCTGGGCATCGGTCTTTGCATTAGCAAATTCCTTCTTGTCCTGTGTGAGTACCAGCGGGAAGTTCGCGATAGGACCAGCAAAATCGGACACATTGACGCGCAAATCACCGGCAGATTCCTCCACCTCAAGCTTCACCGTCTGCATCGAAGAAATCAGGAATTCCGTGAGTTCACCCAGCGTCGTTTCCAACCGGAGTTCTCCAGGAACCCTCTGTACAAAGGACAGGTTTTCCAACTGATCTTCATAAGACAGCGAAAGCTTTTCGAGTGCCACCATATCCGTTTCCATCTTGCGATAGTCGCGGTCGAGCATGTCTAGGCGGACCAGAGAATCTTTCGTCTTCATCTGCGCCTTGATTTTGTCTAGATCCAAAAGAATTTTGGAAGCAAGCTGATCCAGGTCTACCGTCACGGTCGACTGGAACATTCCATCTTTCTTAGGACCCGGCTGGATCTTGGCGCCCTTCAGCATGATGTTCGTCGAAACCGACTTCTTGCTCTGTGCCGTCGATTCGATAGAGCCATCGGCATGTTCGACGGTATTGGTTTCAAAGGACGACTTGACCTGCGCCCCAATCTGGAGTGCAGCTCCTTCCATCGCCTTCTTGTCGGCATCCTTCTGGGACACCTTCGAAGTTGCCGTATAGGTTACCAAGTTTGCCGCAAGGGCTGCGCCAGGCAACAACAGGAATAAAGTCTTAACAAAGTTCATATAATTCAAGCCCTACTTGATTTCCAAGATAATCAGTTTCTTGGTAATGTTCTGCTTGCGCACCTTGGCAAGACCATTCAGGGATTCAACAAATTCACCATACACCATTTGGGCGTCTTCGAACTTGTCCGGATCCACATAGAGCATCAGGTCGTAGGTGTTGCGGCTCATCGAGATGATTTGCATCTTGTTGAACTTCTTGCGCATCTGAATCGACACGATGTTCGAGATTTCTTCCGCCTGGTCATCGGTGAATTCACCGGTCAGGTGGGCAATCACCTTGTACTGCACGCCAAGTTCCTGCTGGGCAGCGAGGCGGTCACGCACCTTGTTTTCCAAGGCAACGATTCCCTTTTCCATCGCCTTCTGCACCAGAACGCGCTGATTTTCGCCACCGTCGTTTTTCATACGCACCGATTCACTTGCAAGCAGGTTTGCCGTAGAGGCTTCGCTTGCATTCAAGTCGAGCACCAGTTCATTATCCTGGATGCTGCCGGCATAGGTAATGTTGATGTCGGCACCCACCGAAAGTCCCGCCACATAGGCAAGGTCGTCGTCATTGCCCGCAATGTCGGACTGAAGCTGCACCACTTCATCGAGCTGCGCCTGGCTTTCAAGGCCCACCACCGTATAACCGCGGCTCGTCAAGTAGGCGTTAATAACTTCCATCGCCGTCTTTGCCAAGGGATTGCGGCGGATGACATCAATAGAAGCGTTCATCTTGCCCGAAAGCGCCGGGCTCACCAGAACCGTGGGAGCGCTACGGAAAGTCGCATTGGAAAGCTGGATAGTCGGAGCTTCTGCCGCAGGGGCTTCGGCAGACTTTGCGGAGGATTCTGCAGCCGGTTCATCCGTAGGAACTTCAGCATAGGCGGCATTTGCCCTATCGCGCACGGCGTCGTTGTTGTTTGCAGGCGGGTTACTTGCGCATGCAGCCAAGAGAGCCGCACTCATTGCACCGTAAATCAGCTTATTCATATTCTTACTCCTTCTGTAAAAATTCTTCCTGTGGATTGCTTCACTGCGTTCGCAATGACGTTTTGCGAGCATTCGCTAAGACTGGAGTTTATTCGTGAGAAATACCACCACTCTGTTTAAGACGTTCATATTCCTGGTCGGGTGGCACAATGGAATTACGAGCCTTTCCACCCGGATGGTTCGTTACAAGACAATAGACTTCGTAAGTTTTCTTCGCCCTGAAATTCTTGCCGTTCTTAAGTGTTGCCACCACCTCGAAATCGGCAATTTTGTTGCGGGCAATAGATACGGGAACCTCGTAACTGAGAGACGTCAAATCGGAGGCATCGATAGTCTTGAAGGGTTTGCCGTTGCGAAGCACCGTAATCGACTTCAGCTGATCCAGGTCATCTGCTGTAATTCCGGAGAGGCTGAACTTCAAGTTCGTCGAGAGTTCCGTTGCGGGCAAATCCAGGTGAACGCGTTCGCTGCGACCGCCGCTAACTTTCACAGAAAGTTTCAGATTCTTGGATTCCGCCTTAGGTTCTGCCTTGGGCGCAGTTGCAGCAGGCTTAGCTTCTTCCGAGGTTGCCTCAGGAGCTTCGGTCACAGCAGACATTGCGGCATACTCAGCCACCCACATGAAGCATGGCAGCTCTACGCGGCCGTTACCGCAGCTAGCCAAGAAGCGCTTTGTACCATAGGCAGAATCGTCCCACGCAAATGTTTTCTGGTAAATGCCATTCGACGGCACCGTATCGGTTTCACCCCAAACCGTCACGAGGATTCCCGGAGTGGCACGAGCCGTAAGCGTGACGGACGGGACAAACAAGGTGTCGCCAATCGGAGTGGCACGGAACTGCAAGGTCTTTTCAAAGGACTTCTGTGCAGCTGCATAATCCGCATCGAACTTTTTCAAGGAACTTTCGATAGCGGCATTGTCGACCGGCTTTCCGTCAAGCGCCTGCGTGACAGAATCGATGACATTCGACAAGGCTTCCGTACCGGACGATTTCAACTTCAAAAGTTTCGTCTTGCCTTCGTCATCGACAAGCACCGTCTGATTCTGGACAATGTTTTCAGTCTTGCCTTGTGCAGTCGTCACCTCGACCTTACCTTCCTTAAGAGAGGCGACCATCTTGCCGTTCACGCTACCGACAAAGCCCGCCGTACCACGGATTGCTGCCGTCGCCGTACCGGTCTTGAACTTATACTGCTGATTTTTCTGCTTTTGGATATCGAAGTGAACCTTACCATTGCCGATATCGATGACCACCAGCTTCTTCGCGCCATCGGCGGAGTCCACCGAGAACAGCACCGAGGTGTTTTCGATAATTTTAAGAACAGAACCATCTGCAACGGAGATGTCGGCTTCGGACTCCACACCTGTACGAACCTTGTCGTTTTCGACAATTTTACCGCCAATCTGCAGTTTTTTCCAGTCCTTCTGGTTCTTTTGCAAATCGACCTCGCCCACCACATAACGAGCCTTAGCCTTCAAAAGCGAATTGCCAGAAGCCACTTCCTCTGCCGGGGCTTCGGCGGCAGCCGGAGTATCGACCATTCCCTTGGGCAGGGGCTTCGGGACTTCCGTTTCCTTACAGCCCGAAAGCCAAACAACAGAGGCGAAAGTCGCAGCAACAGAAAGTGCGACACCACAGCGACGAGATGAAAAACGATTCTTCATTTAAATTTTCCCTCATTCAACTTCTAAACTTCTCACGCAACGGACTCCGCATCCGACTATTTTGTTTCTAACAGTAGGACCGCCATTAGTCTTTTCTATATAAGTGCTAAAAGCTTGATCTTCAGAAGCAAATTCACCATCACCATCTAATGTAGTCCAATAATGCCTCTCCCAGGCAAGTTGTTTTATTTACGAGCTCATCATTTTTTCACACAACGGACAGAAGCCAATGTGTATTCGACTTCTCCAGCGGCGAAATACACAATATCATCATCGTCTTTCATGTGAACGAGAGAACGGGTAAAAGCCGTAGGTGCGTCAGAGGTCCATATATAGGCGATTTCATCAATGTTGCTATAGTCATAGGAAACATCATCTACAGCAAGCTCCGCAAAGCCACCCGGAAGGACCGACAAGCCTAAGAGATCGTCGATAGCAATGGGAGAACCCGGAACTTCAGGCCATTTTCCAACAGCTTTGAAATGCGGAGAGGCTTCGCCTTGATCCACGGCTCCGGAATACGTGACAGCATTCTCGAAATCCTCTATCGTCGGAAGTCTCCAACCCGTGGGACAAACACCGGTTGCAGTTTCAAAATCGTATAGCAGTCCATATTCTTCACAATTCTTTTCAGCATCGGGTTCAAGATCGGGATCGCTAGCTCCTTCACCATAACAACGCGCAATTCCATTCTTCGGTTTATAGCGCATATTTTCCGTAATCCAGCAGGTCTTGCCTACTAGCACGGTCTTGTATTCGTGGAGGTCCTTGCCCGTTACCGTAGCCTCGCCACAAGCAAAGGAATCTCCCTGGTTCGAAGAGACAGGCTCTGCCTCGCTACTCGAAGAATGAGCCTCTTCTGATGAACTGGAATTCTGGTTGATGATAATGATAACGGAAGTGTCCTTTCCATTTTTTGACGAGCTGGACTTTTCATCGACTTCCTTGGATTCCGACGAGCTCGACAAATCCGCAGGATCGTCCCCAGATACGTCAGCCGTTTCAGCTTCCATGAGCTCGATGTCGTAATTGTCGTAGACTGTACAGGCCGACAGAGTAAATGCTACCGCTGCAATGAGCAACGCAATACCAAGCACGAAGCTCTTCCTTCCGTTTTCCATTTCAAATTTTCCGTTTCTCATATTAGCCTCCTACAAGCTCCAGTAGAGCGTTGCGTAACCGCCCTGTCCGAGGTTCGTAATGAAGTCAAAGCCCGCTTCGATGCCGAACCAGCCTATGCCGCAGAACAGGCCCGTTCTAAACTGCATCCATTCCTTCGAGTCGTCCTTGGGAAGAGCAATCACGGCGGTTTCACGGACGCCAAAACGACCGTAACCCACTTCGGCCTGGCCTACAGGAGCGATATAGACTCGCTGGAGCCCATCGCCAAGGCCGGCACCCACAAACACACCGGCACCGGCTGCCACAAAGAAGTCACCCGTTTCACCCAGACCGACTTTCACCCTAGCAGTAAGGGTCAGGTCCGGCAGAATCATCAGCTGGTCTTTTTCCAGTTCGAAAGCCTGGTAGTTCTTGTCCGAGAACGGAGCAAACGCACCCGTCACGCCAATCCACGGAGAGAACCTGACACCGCGGCGTTTTTCTGCTTCGGCGGCCTTGCTTGCCAGTTCAGCAGCGTAGATGCTGTCCAGAACAGCTTCGTCTTCTTCAGGGCCAAAGTCCACTCCAGCGGTATTACCCTGGTTTTCCCAAATCCAGCGGCCATTCAGGGCGGATTCCTTTTGCGGATATTCCACAGAGCCCTTGAACTTCTGCATCTTGCCACGCTTCATGACGATCGGTTCGCCATCGACCTTCACCGATTTGTCCTCGAACTTGATGCGCACGGGGCTTTCGCTTACAGGACCGGCGCTGATGCGGCTGTGGAAGAGCTTGACTCCGTTCAGGTAGTAGGCGCTGCGGACCGGTTTAGAAATATCCATAAAGAGCGTCGGAGCAGCAGTCGTATCGGTCTTGTAGACCGCAAGCGAACCGTTGTTTGCGAGGTCCGCATTCAACTTGACGAGCTTTTCCAGGAAGAACGGAGCAAAGCCTTCACCATCTTTACGGACGACCATCTCACGGCAGGTTTCACCCCACTTCTGGGCGATTTCAAAGGCATGCTTGCGGTGATTGGGTTCGTACTGCAACGTGAAGTCGTAATTTGCCTGGAAGCCCTTGCTCAATGGTTCAAGGAAGACTCCACCATCGAGATTCAGGAACTGGTCCTTACTCTGGGCGAAACTATAAAGGGCGTCTACGCAAGCGTCGATTTGCAGCTTACGGTCTTCGAGTCCGCGAGCAGTTTCCATGTGTCCCAGTCGAACCTCTCCCGTAACCCTCATGTAGCGTTCTTCGAAAGCGGGCAGTTCTACGCGGTAGAAGGTCCAACATTCGTCGCCCATCACATCATTGATGCTGATAGAGGCGCACTGGTCATTCATCTTGGCAAAGTGGCTAGCCTCGGCAAGCAAGGAATCGAGTCCCTCGTTCTTATTGCCGACAGATTTTTTCAACTTTTCAAGTTCGGTCTGACGCTGGTGGAATATCGCAGGGTCCTGCACAAAGATGGATGCAGACTGCGATGTAGACCCAGACGCATTGGACGGGGTTGCCGTTGTCTTTGCCGGCGCTTCAAGGACCTCTGCGGGTTGTGCCGGTACAGCCGGCTCGGCAGCAGGCTCGGTCGCCACCTGTTCTGCTTCCGGTGTTTCGGAAGCTTCCGCAGGTTGAGCCGAAGCGACAGGTTCCACCGGAACGGAAGGCGATTCCTCTACAACGGGGCTGGGCTGAGTGGCAGCATCTTCGGATGCAACTTCATCTGCCATAATGGGCGACACAAGCATCGCCAAAAATACTAGGGACCTGAGAATTTTTTTATCCATATATTCTACCATAACGCCCATCCGGGAATACAGACAAGCTTTTTTGTAAAATTTAATTCGTTTTTAAAGATTCGATTACTCCGAAAAATCAAAAAAACATATTTTATGATATAACGCACACTCAGGAGGTTCACATGCCACGATTTATGTCGCCCTTGCGGCCTCGATACATGCGCCATCCCCCTGAAATTTCACCGGAAGCCCCCCTTCAGGATGTTTCCCTTCAAGCCGCGCCAGATCCGGAAAGTCCCCGCGAGAACGAAAATGAGCTCTCTGAAGAGCCCGCATACCCCGAAACCGTCTGCGTGTCCAAAGGGACCTTCCGGCAAATCCGCGACGACAGCCTTGTGCTCCTTTCGCAAGGAATTTCGCACCGACTGCTCCGTGACGAAAGCGGACCGTTCCAGATATTCATTCTCCCTGAACACGAAACCCGCGCGAGGCAGCAGCTTGCACTCTACCGTAAAGAGAATCCGCCCAAGGAAGAAAACCCGCCGATTCCCCTGAGTTTCAGCCTGCAGCCGCTATGGGTTCTGCTCGCCCCGACCATATTCACCCTCATTGATTTTACAGATAAAGTAAATCTACATACTCCAGGAATATCGGATGCAAGCAAAGTGCTTAAAGGAGAATGGTTCCGCGCCTTCACCGCGCAGACCTTGCACGGCGATACGCGCCACCTCGCCTCGAACCTCTTGTGCGGGTACATCGTGATGAACATGATTACCTTCCGCATTCCGCTGCTGCGGCTTGCGCCCTTCATCGCCATTGCCGCCGCCATTGCAAACCTCTGCGTTTCCTTCACGGTGCAGAGTGACTTTAGGTCGTTAGGCTTTTCGACATTCGTATTTGCCGCCATCGGATGCCTGAGCGTTATCGAGTTCAGACTCATGCCAAAGGAATCGCATGGGCTCATCCGCAGGTTTGCGCCTCTCTGCGGCGCGGCTTCGCTCGCTGTTTTCCTTGGACTCGGCGAGAACGCTGACATTCTCGGACACGCCTACGGATTTATCGCAGGGCTATTCGCCGGGTTCATCCCTAGCAAAAAGGCACTCCGCTGGGGAACGCCGCTTGCAGCCGCCGACGGAGTCGGACTACTCTTTTACTACGCAATGTACCTAGCCGCGTGGAAAATCGCAATGGGCTAAACAAAAAAGGCAACTCCGCGAGAGCGGCCTTTCAAACCTGAATGACTTAGTCAAGAATTACAGAGCGAGGTACTTCTTAGCCTTGTCTGCATATGCCTGGTTGTCGCCATAGACTTCGAGAATGCGTTCAGCAGTCTTCTTTGCCTTGTCGGCGGCACCGAGCTGTTCGTAAACGAGAGTGAGCTTCCACATGGCATCTGCAACCATCGGGACTTCGTCCACCGGTTCGTCCTTCTGGTAACGGTCTTCCTTGTCACCCGTACGCTTGGCAAATTCGCCCACATACTTTTCCAGGAGACCGGCAGCGGCAGAATAGTCGCCCTTTTCAATCTTTACAGCGGCAAGACCGTGCATTGCAGCCGAACGGACCAGAGCCACGGAGCCCGCATTGTCCAGGCTCTTCTGGAAGAACACGGCGGCGCCATCAAAATCACCGGACTGGAACTTGATGTTACCCACATAAAGGGCAGCCTTAGCAAGGGCCACGCCTTCGAGCTTACCAGAATTGATCTTGGATTCAAATTCCACCTGAGCAGAATCCTTCTGGTCGGCATAAAGGTAAGTCATGCCCGGTCCAAGAAGTTCGGCCTGAGCCGCAGCAGACGCCTTACGGTAGTCGAGGTACTGCACCACACCCACCACAATCACCATCACCACCACGAGGGCAGCAACGACCTTGGAGCCATGCGCGACAAAAAATTCCTTAATTTCAGAATTATTGGTATTCGATTCGTTAGCCATAATTTTGGTCCATGTTAAATTTTGTGACACAATTTTAGAAAAAAATTATTGTGTTGTCAGCAGACCTTGACAAAACAGCCCCCTTTTGCTAACTTTGCGCCTACCATGCCACTCTAGCTCAGCTGGTAGAGCAGCTGATTCGTAATCAGCAGGTCGGCAGTTCAAATCTGCTGGGTGGCTCGAAAAAAATCCCGCTCGATGAGCGGGATTTTTTGTTTATCTACAAATTTATTCAAAGAATTCAAGCCGAAGCTAGAAGCGAGCAGAACGAGGCCGCAGGACCGAAGCTGTACAAGTCGTACAGCGAGAGTCCGAGAACGAAGTTATGCGAAGCTTATAGCGAGGTTACTTGCGAGCAGCCAGTTCCTCTGGCGAGCGAGCAAGTATATCCCAATCGCCGCGCTTGATAATCTTGTAAGCATACCCCTGTTCAGTCAAGAACAGCTGGCGGTTCATGGCGAATTCCTGTTCCTTGGAATCCTGCGTCACGATGCTGTAGAAGTGGGCGGCGCCACCGTCGCTCTTGGGGCGGAGCACGCGACCGAGACGCTGGGCTTCTTCCTGTCGGCTACCGAAGGTACCCGAAATCTGGATGAGCACGTTGGCATCGGGCAAGTCGATGGCGAAGTTCCCCACCTTCGAGACCATCAAGTTCTTCTGCGTTCCGTTACGAAAGGCGGCATAAAGCTTTTCGCGGTCCTTGTTCGGAGTCTTACCCGTAATCAGCGGAATCTGCAGGTCATCGGAGAGCGCTTCGAGCTGGTCGATGTACTGACCGATAATGAGCACGCGGTCATCGGGCTTGTCGAAGTACTTGAGCAGGCGTTCCACGATGTCCGTCTTTTCGGGGTTCGTGGATGCAAGCGTAATTTTTTCGCGCACCGGGGCAAGCGCATACTTCATCTTGAGTTCCGCTTCCATCGGGATGCGGATTTCATTACAGTCGGCGGTCGCGATCCAGCCTTGCGCTTCCAAGATACGCCACGGGATGTCGTACTTCTTGGGACCAATCAAGCTGAACACTTCTGTTTCCTTGTGGTCTTCACGCACGAGCGTTGCGGTAAGGCCCAGACGACGCGTCGCCTGCATTTCGGTACTCAGGCGGAACACCGGAGCCGGCAGCAAGTGCACTTCGTCATAGATCATCAGACCCCATTTCTGTTCGCTGAACAGCGGGAAGTTCGCGAGTTCCTTCTTGACTTCTTCTTCGGTCAAATCGTCCAAGTCCGAATCGGTCTTTTCGTTCTCCGCCTTCTTCACACGCTTGCGCTGCGTGAGAATCTGGTAAGTCGCCACCGTCACAGGACCAATTTCCTTGACTTCACCGGAGTATTCCTTCACCTGGTCAATCGTCAAGTCCGTCTTGTCGCAAATTTCGCGAATCCACTGGCGGGATGCAGAAATGTTCGGCGTCAAAATCAAAGTTTTAGTTTGTACCAAAGCCATCGTGGCAAGACCAATCACCGTCTTACCCGAACCGCAAGGCAACACGATTACACCCGAACCGCCCTTTTCGGAACCACTCGCATAGAACACCTGTGCGGCTTCTTTCTGATAATCGCGGAGTTCGAACTTCTTGCCGGAGAGCGTCGTTTCGCGGAGGTGAATCGGCAGCGGGTCTCCCACGGTATAGCCAGCCAAGTCTTCAACAGGGAAGCCCGCATTCGTGAGAGCCATCTTCAAGTGACCGCGGCGTTCCGGATCCACCTCGGCGTGCAGTTCATCGATAAACTGGAGAATGTACGGTTCCACTTCCTTGAGGTGGCAGATTTCGGTGAACATGTACTTGTCGTCGGACTCGACAATCAGTTTGCCATCCTCTTTCTTAAGGCGCAGCAGTCCATAACGGTCCATGTAATCCTGAATTTCAGTCACCACGGATTCAGGAATCGGGAACCTACTCTGACCTTCGAGGCGTTCCAGCACTTCCGGTGCACGGAGTCCCGTCGAAGCAGCATTCCACAAGCTGAGGGGACTAATTTTGTAGGTGTGCAAGTGTTCGGGGCTCTTGACCAGCTCAGTGAAGGGAGCTATCGCATCGCGAGCCGCTTCATAAGTGGGGGCATCGACCTCCACCATGATTTCCATATTACTCTGAACAATAATGGCGCCATTCGGATTCATAGGCGCCAAATTTAGTAAATGTTCCGGTTTATGCCAAGGTGGGTGGTTTTGCTAGTAACTTATGCCGCACTCCATGTCTTCGGATACCGAGATGGAGAATTCCTCATTACAGATGCTTGAGTCTAAATTGCCTAATATAACCCACCCCGATCCTGAGAAGGTTTTGTCCCCAACAGTAACAGTAGCGGGATTTCCACTAGAATATTGACAAGTAAGGCGAGGAGAGCTATATCCAGCGCTGCATCCACCATCCAATACAGCAGTATAAGCATTGTCGGCTTCAAGTTCTACAAATTCGTCCATTCCATTCTTGAAAATAACAGCATACTTGGAGTATCCTACTCGGACCGTCGGGCATGACAGCTTCTGGGCAATTTTGATGGCTTTGCCGCCCACCGTTGCATCGCTATTGACGCTGACCAATGGAGTCACGACAGCGAGCGAATCGAATTTCTTTGTTGCCTTGGCTCCAGAAACAGTTACTCCTGCAGAATAGGAACCGAAGTCCCAGGAGTAGCCGGAAATCTTACCGCTGCCTTCCTTGCAGCCAGAAACGCTCCAGGTAACAGATTTGTTGGCAGAATCCGGTTCCGATGCGGAGCACGTACATCCAGATGCAACTATGTGGATGTCTTGGCTGACACAGCGGACATGCCGTTCCGGCTTGTCTGCGGTAAGGGTAACCGTACAATGGCCATAATCATAACAAGTAATCGACGTTCCACGAAAATGGTTGTCAGGAAGAAAGTATTCGACACTTCCTGCTGTCGTGGGAACCGTAAACTTTCCCGAGTCAACGGCGGCCTTTAACTCGCTTTCCGTAGGTAAACGCCAACCTGCAGGACAGGCATAGGAGGCGTCTCGCAAAGCAAATTCGGCAGATCCGTTATGAGTCAAGTCTTCCGCCATCCAGACAAGGGTGTCTACAACATTTACAGGCGGTATCGAATCAATCTCTATAACGGGATTCTCCAGACAACGTACCGAGATCCAACCATAGGGACCATCTTCGCTATACATAAAGTCGTCTTTGTCAAAGGCGAGTTTGAAGCTACCGCTTCCTAAACCACTTACGAAATAGAAGCGAGTGTCATCGTCAACATAGCAGCCACCGTCATCCCAGCAGCTACCCGCAGGGAGTGCGGCAAATCCAAAGCGGTCTGTTCCCTTAGTCGCACCAATTCGAGTTGAATCTCTGCTAATTATTGAATTTTCGTTCGCTTCAATGAACATCGAATCGCCTTCGGAGACCCAGCCGGTAGTGGCCTTCAGGCTTACCCCGACAGGTTCGCCATCATTGTTTGCAGACACATACGAAATCAGTTTTGCCCAGTCCAATGTATCGGGAATATGCCAACCCTCTGGGCAAAGCGAAGCAACATTGGAGCCGGAATTAGGGCTATCATCCACTCCGGGTTCTTCAAAATTGTACAGGCGGCCGTACTTCTTGCAGTACTCGGCATCTTTCATAGGGCACAATCCCTTGCCGTCATCGTAGTTCAGGTTTTCAGCAAACCACACCTGGTCGCCAATTTTAACGGTCTTATAAGTCTTGCCATCGCGAGAATCCTTGAAAGTATCGGTTTTTACATTCGACCTTGCGCTGGAGCTCTTAGGAGACTCTTCAGCGTTGCTTGAGCTGCTGGAAGTTTCCAAATCCTCTTCGCCGCTGCTGGAACTTTCTTCTTTGTTTTTGCCGCTACTGGAACTTTTGCCATCGGACTTACCGCTCGACGAGGACTTCACCTCTGGTTTTACCACGATTTCTTCTACTTCGGCATCTTCTTTCCATTTTCCATCGTTACAGACTAATGCCAGGTATTCGTCCAGAATGAATGCGGTTATTCCTTCGCGTTTCTTGGTGCAGTTGGGCACGCTGTCGCTGGTTTCGTAGGCGGTTCCCAGGTCCTGCCACTTGCCGTCATTGCAAAGCATAGCTTCATCTTCCACCAGGGCGAGGTTACCCTTGCGGTCCTTGGAGCAGTTGGGCAGATCGTCTTCGGACTCGTATGTTGGGATGGAAGCATTTTCCGGATCTTCTTCGGTTTCCTGCTTTTCCCACTTGCGGTCAATGCAGACGAAAACGGCTGATTCATCTTTAACCCACACGGAATCGCCTTCGTTCTTGGCGAGACACGCCGAGAGGTCATCTTCGGTCTTCACGGAATCTAGAATGACGTGGTCGAATTCCCAGCGTCCGTCTTCGCAGATGTAAGCCTTGCGTTCATCCTTTACCTCAACAATCTCGCCTTCGCGATTCTTGCTGCAGTTGGGCAGATCGTTTTCGGACTCGTAACTCGGGATGGAGTCGGTTTTCGGTTCATCATCAGACTCCGCTTGCAGGGCGTCATCAGAGGTTGAGTCGCCGCTGTTGCCAGAATCTTCACCGCAAGCGGCGAAAAAAACGCACAAGGAGATCGCCACGCCAGCCTTCAGCAAGTTCGCAACGACATTTCCATTCTTTTTCTGGTTGAAATGTTTCATTTTAATCGCCTTTTTCGCCGTTCCACAAAGTGGACTGCAAATCGTTAATTTTTCGTTACTAAATGTAAATAATCAAGAAATAAAATCAAGTGCATTTGAAAAATTTCCCAAAAAAGCGTTGAGAAAAAACGGCTTTCTGCAATTTCAACAGTCCCTTTTTTAGGGAAACGGGCGTATAAAAGTCTCTACAAAGAAAAGGCTCACCGCTAGGGGGTTCGCGGCGATAAAAGGGCCTTTTTCCCTAAAAATTTTATATATCTTTATATTGTAAAAGAAGAGGTTTTTTTGAGCCAGTTAAAATTGAATGGAAAGACGGAGACGCTTTGCATCTTCGGTCATCCCGTTGGTCATAGCAAGTCGCCTTTGATGCATAATGCCCTTTTTGAAGCATTAGGCATAAATGCGGCCTATTTACCCTACGCCCCGGAACCCGAAAACCTGGGCGACGCCATCAAGGGCTTTAGGGCAATGAAGTTCCGCGGGGCAAACGTCACAATCCCCTACAAGACCCCAGTCATGGAACTGGTAGACGAACTTTCAGACATTTCGAAGTTTACCGGCAGCGTCAATACACTGTACTGGAAAGACGGCATTGTCGGAGGCACCTTATGTGGCACGACAACCGACCCCTACGGATGCATTCGCAACCTGCAGGAATCGGGTGTAGAGCCTTCGAACAAGAAGGTCGCCCTGCTCGGAAACGGCGGTGCCGCCAAGGCAATTGCCTACACGCTTGCCGAAATGCAGAACCAGCTCACCATCGTGTGCCGCAACCGCGAAAAAGGAGAGGCTCTCGCCGACAGCCTGAATCAGTTCTTTAACGGCATGGCACCCCAGGTCCAAGTCGCCACGTTCGATGAATTCCCGTCCGTATCTAAGAGCATTGAAATCATCATCAACGCGACCTCCGTGGGCATGGCCCCCAATGAAGACCAATCTCCCCTTACCGAAGAATCCTTGCACCAAGGCCAAACCGTGATGGACATTGTCTATACGCCGCCCATGACCAAGCTTTTAAAGACGGCCCAGGCAAAAGGCTGCAAGGTGGTAACTGGCGAAGGCATGCTGGTGCACCAGGGTATCGAAAGCTTTAGAAAATGGTTCCCCGAAGAAACTAAAAACAAGACGAACGACGAACTCGCAAAGATCATGCGTAAAGGAATGCAGGGCTAACATGAACAAGCACATCTTTTTCACCGGATTCATGGCAAGCGGAAAATCCCGCACCGGACGCGCCCTGGCAGAACGGTTAAACCGCCCCTACGTAGATACCGACGCCGTTATCGTCGAACGCGCTGGCAAGACCATTAGCGAAATTTTTGAGCAAGAAGGCGAGGCCAAGTTCCGCGAAATGGAACGCGACGTCGTTGCCGAATATGCAAGGAACGAAACGCCGCACATCATTTCGTTGGGCGGTGGCGCACTCACGCAAGCCGAGAACCTGAAGGTCATCCGCGAAAACGGAATCATCATCCGCCTGTGGGCAAAGCCCGAAGTGCTCTCGGAACGCATCGGCCGCAAGAACACGCGCCCGTTGCTTGCAAACCTCTCCGACGAAGAGCGCCTCGAAAAAATCAAGGCGATGCTCAAAGAACGCGAAAAGAATTATGCGAACGCTGACTTCAGCGTGGAAAGCTCCGATGAATACACCGAAGACCACGTGATTGAGCGCATCCTGTACATTTTGAACTTCTGGAATAGCCACGCCCTGGACGTTTGCCCGAGCAGCGGCGGACGCTACCCCATCTTCATCGGCAAGAACATCATTCCCGAAGCGGGCGTACTGCTCGAATGCCTGAAGCTTGCGCCGAGCCACGAGTTCTTGGTCTGCACCGACACGAACATCGCAAAGGTTCAAAGCAAAATGCTTGGCGAACTCAGAGGCCAGGCCGGCCGCTGCCCCGTGTTCAAGTTCCAGGCCGGCGAAAAGAACAAGACGCTGCACAACCTGAACCAGCTGTTCAGCTTCATGCTGCACCGCGGCTACACCCGCAAGAGTTGCTTGCTGCAGTTCAGCGGCGGCGTGGTCGGCGACATGGCTGGCTTCGGTGCAGCCACTTACCAGCGCGGCATTCCGTTTATCCAGTTCCCGACGACGCTCCTTAGCATGGTAGATAGTTCCGTAGGCGGAAAGGTTGCCGTGAACCACCCCGAAGGCAAGAACATGATTGGCGCATTCTACCAGCCAAAGGCAGTAGTCTGCGACCTCGCTGTGCTCAGCACCTTGCCCGAAACGGAATACCTGGCAGGCCTTGCCGAAATCGTGAAGTACGGTGTGATTTACGATGAAGAATTCTTCCGCTACATGGAACAGAATGTCGAAAAGATTAAAGCTCACGACTACGACGTGCTCAAGCACCTGATTTACCGCAGCTGCGCCATCAAGGCTGAAGTCGTCGGCATCGACGAAAAGGAAGCTGGGCTCCGCGCCATTTTGAATTACGGACACACCTTCGGACATGCCATCGAGAACCTGACGCACTACGAAAAATTCACGCACGGCATCGCCGTTTCACTCGGCATGCGCGTAGCCGCCCGCGCGGCAGTACTCCTCGGCAAAATCAGCGCAGAAGAAGAAGCGCGTCAGAACAAACTTTTGGACGACCTCGGATTCCCGAAGAAATACGACATCGATACGGAAGCCGCATGGGATGCCATGGCTGTAGACAAGAAGGCAGAAAAGGGCAAGCGTGTATACATCTTGCCTACTAAGATTGGAGAAGTGGAAAAAGTAAGCAACATCGATAAAGATATCATTACTCAAAGCTGGGGAGCTATTAAGTAATTCTATAGGAGTGTGTGAATATGAGTATTCTTGTAACAGGTGGAACGGGTGCCCTCGGGTACCACATTTTGTCGAGCCTCGTGGGAACGACTCACGACTTGTACAGCTTTAGCGACGAACAGCCGCAGCCTTGGCAAAAGGTCGAAGGAGTCGAATACCTGAACGGCGACTTGCTGAACTTCAAGCACATGCAAGACGTGATTCAGTTTGTGCAGCCCACGCACATTTACCACCTGGCGAGCCAGTCGTCGGTGGGACTCAGCTACAAGAAGCCATACGAAACGCTGAACATCAACTTGCTTGGCACCCAGAACCTGCTCGAAGCCGTGCGTCAGAATTGTCCCAAGGCAAAGGTGATGCTTCTTAGTTCCAGTGAAATTTACGGACGCACCGATCACCAACTCACCTACCTGCACAAGGAAACGGACGCGCCGAACCCACTCACGCCTTACGCCACATCAAAAGCGTGTATGGAACTTCTGGGCAACCAGTTCAAGAACGCCTACGGACTCCATGTCGTGTTCGTCCGACCGTTCCACTTTACGGGACCGCACCACAGCCGCCGTTTCGTAATTCCGTCGATCACCTACCAGCTTGTGAAGATAAAGTATTACGGCGCGGAACCCACCGTTTATTCGGGAAGCCTCGACATCAGTCGCGACGTAATCGACGTTCGCGACGTGGCACGCGGAATGATTCAGCTTTTGAACCAGTCCGAGCCGGGTGAAATTTACAACCTCTGCTGCGGAAAATCCTACACCTTCCGCGAACTCACCGAAATGCTGGTGGACATCGCAGGGGTCAGCGTAGACTTCCGTTTTGATCCAGGCTATGAACGCAGCAACGACATTCCCCTTCTCATAGGAGACCCCACCAAGGCGATGGACCTGGGCTGGAAACCGATGATTAGCATGGAAGACTGCTTGACCGACTTGTTCAACGAAATGGTATTACGCCGCCGCACCGAGCTCAAGCTCGGCATGGGACAGGACCTAAGATTGTAAATGTGAAATGAGTGATGTGAGAAGTGGGATGAAGATTGATAGCGTAAAAGTTCTTTTTATTGCGTTTTTATTTAGCGCGTCGTTTGCGATTGCAGGCGACGTAGTGGCTCCGCAGGGAGCGACACGCAACGTGAGTGTCGACGACTTTATGCCACACCCCAGCAGCGTCAAGGAATTCAACGAGACCTGGAGTTACCAGTTCGTTTTCGACAACGGCACCCGTGCCTTTATCAACTATTCCACGCTACACATTCCAGGCGCCGGTAGAAAGATCACCTGCGATATGAGCTTTTGGAATTTCAAGAGCAAGACATACACGGTGGGCCGCCAGTACCCGCCCGAACGCCTTAAGGCCGACAAGGCCAAGGCAAGCATCGACATCAATGAAGAATACGCAATGGAACACAAGCCCGGCAAAGGTCACCGAGTATTCTTTTCTGCCGACAAGGGTGGAAAATTCCTGGTCGACGTAACCTTTGAATCAGCCGAAGTTGGGAAAGTTCCCGGCAACGGCGTGTGGAAAATCGGCAAGGAAAGTTTCGGACAATACGTTCACATTCCTTACGGCCGTGTAGTCGGTAAAATTGCCTACAACGAAGATACCATTGCCGTGAAGGGCTACGCCTACATGGATCAGACCTGGCAAACCGAGCAGGCCACCGACATGGCTGCGCGCTCCATCAACTTTAGCACTAACGCACGCACCCCGCTATTTGCAGGTCGCGTATCGATTTCTAAAAGTGGAGAGCCGTTCGGGTACGCACTCTACAAGGACGAATCCGGAATGAAAGTCGCAAGTCCCAAGGCAATCAAAGAAGGCAGCGACAACTACAACGGCAAGAAATTTGCAACAAGCGACTTGACATTCGAATGGCAAGACGCATCAATTCCTGCACTCAAGTTTAGCGTGGCAAAGACTCTCCAGAAGGCAAGCCTTTTAGACAAGGTCGACGGTTGGTTCGCCAAAAAGGCTTTCAAGATTGCAGCCGGTGGAGAGGTTCTCTTTTACAGGGGTCGTAGCGACGCAAGCCACGGAAGGAAATTAGACTGGTGCATTACCGGAGTTAAAGACTAATGACTAAGTTTCGCCCATGCATTGACCTGCACGACGGACGTGTAAAGCAGATTGTAGGCAGTTCGCTCTCTGACAGCGGCACGGGTCTCAAGACGAATTTTGAAACGGACCGTTCCCCCGCCTGGTTCGCAGAGCTGTACAAGAAGGACGGAATCAAGGGCGGTCATGTGATTATGCTCGGCAAGGGCAACACCGAAGCCGCAAAAGCAGCACTCGCCGCCTACCCCGGCGGATTGCAAGTAGGCGGAGGCATTACCGCTGAGAATGCAAAGGAATACTTGGATGCCGGCGCAAGCCACGTGATTGTGACCAGCTGGATTTTCCCCGAAGGCAAGCTTGACCGCGAGCGACTGGAATTGTTGTCGAAGACGGTCGGCAAGGAGCACTTGGTTCTCGACTTGAGCTGCAAACGCGTCAGTTCCGCAAAGAACAAGCAGTTTGTTCCCGACGACGAAATCGACGACCCCGATGAGGCGACCCCCCGCTGGAAAATCGCGATTAACCGTTGGCAGACTTTGATTGATATCGAAGTAAACGAGGAAACGCTCGAAGACCTTTCTCGCTACTGCGACGAGTTCCTGATTCACGCCGCCGATGTCGAAGGAAAGCAGCAGGGCATGGATGACGAACTGATTATGTTCCTCGCCGAGTATAGCCCGATTCCTTGCACGTATGCGGGTGGAGCCAAGTCGCTTGAAGACCTCAAGCACTGCAAACAAATTTCTAACGGAACGATTGATCTCACCATCGGATCGGCCTTGGACCTGTTCGGTGGAAAAGGAGTGAAATATGCCGACTGCGTCAAATTCAACAAAGCTTAAGCCGACCGATTCTCTGGATACGCGTCCGGCAATCTTTGGACGCACCGTCACGAGCACCTTCAAGAAGATGTTCGCGTTCAAGCACCAGCCCCCAGGAAACCTGCGCACGGGCATGATTCCGCCCATTGTTTTCGGTTCACTGATTCTGAACATTCCCAAGCTTTTAAAGCTGCGTTCTTACCTGAAAAAGGAACGCAAGCAGCACCCCGCCGACGACGTACGCATTCTTTTCTATTCCGACAACCTGGACGAAACAAACGGAATTGCCAACAACCTGAGGAACGTGATTCCCTACATGCGCGCCCATGGCATGCATGCGTTCCTTGCCGGAAACGCCTTCAATACGCGCCCCTGCGGTGTCGTGGAAAATGGTTATTGTCTGCTGCTCCCGCGCATGTTCAGCATGGAACAGCTCGGATACGCCAATAGTGAGCTCGCCATTCCTCGCGTCGGTCCAGTACTCCGTTTGCTCAAGCGCTACCCCGTCGATTTGATAGAATTCGAAACACCGAGCCCTGGCGCTTGGCTCGTATGCTTCTGTGCAAAGGTTGCCGGCATCAAGGTCTTTAGCCATTACCGCACCGACGTTCCGACATACACCAAGACGCTCGTGAAGGCAAAATGGATGTTCCATTTTGTGCTTTGGCTGATGAAAATCTTCTATGGCATGACCAAGCCCGTGGTTAGCCCTTGCAAGGACTACGCCGATATTCTGACCTCGCAGTTAAAAATTCCTGCAAACCAGGTACAGATACTCCCCCGTGGGCTACCCTTGGAAAAATTCTCGCAGGATTTGCGCGGTAAAGGAACTTGGGAAAAGTACAACGGAGCAGAAACGGCTTCGCAAACAGGTTCCGCGCGCAAGGTACGTTTTTCGTTCATCGGGCGCATTTCTAAAGAAAAAAATCTGGAATTCTTGAACGGTGTCTGGAAAAAGTTTGCCGAGAAGCACAACGATGTTGAGCTCATGTACGTGGGTTACGGCTGGTACCTTGAAGAAATCAGGAAATTCTTCGAAGGTGACAACAGCGTACACTTTGCAGGCGAGCAGGGCGGCGAAACACTCGCCGGTCTTTACGCCGATTCCGACTTCTTCTTGTTTCCGAGCACCACGGACACCTTCGGAAACGTGGTCGTCGAAGCCATGTCTACAGGAACGCCTGCCATTGTCAGCGATTACGGCGGACCGCACGATATTGTGATGGACGAAGCCGCAGGGCGCATTTTGCCGATTGACGAAGCCGCCTGGCTGAACGCCATGGAAGAATGCCGCCGCATTTATCTTGAAGAACCCGCCACCTACGCCAAGATGCGCGAGGTCGCACATGAACGCAGCCTCAAGTACACCATGGAATCTTCGACCAAGGCTCAGTTCGAATTCTTTAGGAAGCTGAAAAAAGAAGCGTACGGATTGTAAATTCCTTTACAATTCACTCACATAGAGCGATAATCATAGTAAAAGGCCCCCATCAGGCGCCGATAGGCGTAATAAAAGGATTTTTACTATGAAATTCGCTTTTTTCTTTGTATTAGCGGCAATTTCTGCACTATTTGCAGACAATCACTGCGAGCAAATGCACCAGCAACTTGTCGCAAATATCGACAATCAAATCACGACCATCTGCAGGATATCCGGAATTGAGGAAGGACGAACAGACATCCTGGGTTTCTTCTATAAATACAACGATGGTACTCCCGCGCTACTTCTTTACGGTTCCGATTATCCGGTCATGCTGTATATTGCCACTGACGAATATGTCAAAAACGCAAAATGCATCGAGAACGACGAATTTCGCATTATTCGCAGCATGATGACCGCCGAACAAATCGCCACCAAACTGCTAAGTTACAAGAACTGCGAAGAACAGTACAGCATCAACCACCCCGCAACGGAAGCAAATTACTTCTAATAAAAAACAGGTCGAAGGAAATTTCTTATATTCCCTCCGCCTTATGCATCCACAAACATTAAAGAAACTCCGCGAATGGTTCAAGAAGAACGCGGCTGAACTGCCGTGGCGACCAGCCGACTTGGACGCGCCGCGCGACCCGTATGCGGTATGGATTAGCGAGACCATGCTGCAGCAGACGCAGGTGTCTACCGTTCGTGACTACTTTATACGCTGGATGAAGCGGTTTCCCGATGTAGAGACGCTAGCCGCCGCCGAAGAAAGCGAAGTTTTTCGCTACTGGCAAGGACTCGGCTATTACAGCCGCGCAAGGAACATTCTAAAGACCGCAAGGATCGTTGTCAACTCACATAAAGATTGCCTCGCCCCCTGTAAGGGGGTTCGCAATGACGAAAGCAAAACAACCCTGCCAACCACCCGCAAGGAGCTTGAAGCTTTGCCCGGAATCGGAGCGTACACGGCCGGGGCAATTTTAAGTCTCGCCTACCATGAGCGAGAAGCGATCCTAGACGGCAACCTAGTGCGCATTTTTTCACGAATCTATGCACTCGACTTTTTGCCAAGCGAATCGAAGGTTGCCGCAGAGACATACTGGAACTACGCCCGCAAAATTGCCGATTCACCCAAGGCTTACATGCACAACGAAGCGCTGATGGAACTTGGCCGCACCGTGTGCAAGGTCAAAAACCCCGACTGCGCAGGCTGTCCGCTACAAAGCGCCTGCCGCGCCGCAACCGAAAACCGCACCGCCGAATATCCGCCCAGCAAGAAGCACATTCAAAAAGACTGGCACGGCACCGTACTCGTCATCGAAAGTGCCGATCACAAAATTCTAGCGGTTCACGGCGGGCAAAAATTCTTCAAGAACCAATTTACTCTGCCACATTTCGAATCGCCACGCAACGCAACCGCAGGCATCCCTGCCCAAGCCGAAGTCTACATCAACGCAGACCAAGTCTCCCATGTGCAAAACATCGGCAAGTTCCGCCACGGAATCACCGTCCACAAGATTGAATGCGATGTGCTGCATATTCAAATCAACAAAAAGGCACCGACAAAAACGGCACCTGAGATCCGCTGGATTCAACGAGAACTTGCCCAGGAATTTTTCGCAAACAGTTTCTGTTTGAAAGCGCTCGCCCTTCTAAAGCCCTAGAAAGTTTTCTTCGCCGAGCAGATGAAACGCAAGCGGTCAATACCACCGTTCACCGTTTCTTCCACCTCGTCGGCAAGCACATGCAAGAGCGTTCCCGTCAAAGTGATTCCATATTTGGGGAACATCTGCGAGAACGACGCATCCCAGGTCCAGTCACCCTTGACGACCATCGGGTCGCTTGAACGCAGATTCCACTTGGCATCGCTCCTGTAACGCAGCGAATGCGAAATTTTGAAGGTCTTGTTCAGGAGCCAGTCCCCCGTGAAGCCCGTGTAGAATTCCGCCGGAGTGACTTCGGCATTGTCCACATCGCCTTCGATATGTTCGAAGCCAGCCATCGCCGTAAAGCGGAACATTTCCCGGTACCAAGCATTAATCCAAAGTTCTCCGGTCACGCCCTTGATCCATTCATCGATGCGCGACACATTACCGTAACGGGTCTTCAGCCCATGTTCCTTGTCGACAATGTATTCTTCGACATCGAAAGTTTCGGCACCGTGTTCCGCCCAGAAACTTCCGCGACCACCCAGGGCGACACTGCCCAAGGTATCCACGAATGCGACATAGCTCTGGATTAGATTCATCTGACCATCGACGGTCAAGTCCACCTGGCGAGTTCCGAGGAATTCATACGAATCCGCGAGCGGGTTCAATCGGGAACCAGAAATATTCTTGACACCCACCGTCACACCCATGTCCTTAGGCGTAGGAGCCCGATATTCGATGCTATCCTGCACGAGCCAATCACGCTCGTTGATTCCAAAGGTCACATCGGCGGTCAAACGGGTAAAGGGTTGCACGCGCAGTTCCATAAACGGCCACGCCACGCGATCTTCTTCTAGCTCCGTATACACATAACCCGAATCATCGACCGCACGGAATACCATACCGGCTGCCACCTGGAATATACCCCGTTGGCACGCCTTGCCGCACTTGTAGTAAACCGAACCGTTTACCTCCTTGCGTGCGCCCGTCTCATTCTGGATTCGATTCTGGTATTCGATATCTTCATAGGCAACCGTCACAGACAAATTGCCGACATCGGCTCTTGCCTCTACACGGGGCCTGTAATGCGCCGGAATCCAGCGGGATGTTTGTGTGTAGAACCAGATGTATTCTTCACCCGCCAACACAGATGCATTGACAAAGGAATTCGTATAGCCGAAGCCGCCATAAGCTGAACTGAAGAAAGGCCAGTTTGCACCGAAGTGCGAGAATTCATCATCGACCATCTTGTAGCGGATTCCGTAGGCGCCGCTGCAGAAATGGTCATCCTGGAACATGCGCGCCGTCGCCCAGAAGCCCTTGAAACTTGGCGTGCGGAAGCCCGCTTCCAACACAGGGGTCCTATTGGAAGGGCGATTCTCTGGCGTGATAAAGTCCTGGTAAATCAGGTCGCCAAGTTCATTACCCGTCTTCATCCAGACCGATGGTTCAAAGGGCGTCCACGAAGGAACACCCGACCAACGATTAAACAGAAGACGGTCACGCAACTTCGCGGGAGTCCACAATTCGCTTTCGGAATGCAGTCCGCCCGCACCGAGAATGCGGTCGAATACAAATGTAGGGCCGCCAATCAAGAAGGTTCCATCGGCACGCGTTTCGTATTCCATCCCTTCCATTTCCGCAGGGATCTGCGCAAAGGATGCCGCCAAGCCGCCAAGCACGAGACAAATCAAAGAGCGGATCTGCATTACCACAAGCTCCTTTCGATATAGAGTCCAGCGTACAGCATATCGGAGCGCTTAGGCAGAGTCCAGATTTCTTCCCACATGACATTCAGGCCAAAACGATACTTTTCAAGTTTCACGATATCGATCTTCATGCGTGCATACCAGCCAAATTCGGTCTCGTTGTCGGTCAGGGTTCCACCAGGATCGTTAAAGCCGGGCCTTTCCTTTTCTTCGTAATCGGCGCGCGTCCAGTTGCAGGCAAAGCCGCCACCGAGGACAATCGGCTCAATCAGCTTGAATCGCCAATCCAGTCCTACTTTTCCCATGAACTGGTGAACTCCATCGTAAACAACTTCCTTGGGACGCGGCTCAAAATAGGAATAATGGAACATCACCACGCCATCGACATTTTCCCAATAGGAATATCGGAAACCGAAGCCCCCGTAATAGGTATTGTAGACGGCATCGATCAGGTCACCGAACGGGTAGACTTCGCCACCTTCAATCGAAACGGCAGCATGCGAAAACGCCCAGTCTTCGGCCTTCTTGGCAGAATCCGGTTGAGCAAGCGATACTGTAGCAAGACAACCTAGTAGCAAGAGAAAAAATTTGTACATCACGCTTCCTACTTTTTCCGCAGAGCCTGGGCAAAGAATCCGTCGAAACGGGAATCTTCATTTGCCGGGTAGACGGCATTTCCGCACACCGCGAATTCGGGATTTTCTTTCACAAATCGGTTGATGACCTTGGTCGTTTCTTCAGGATCCGGGCTGCAAGTTGCATACACTAGAATTCCGTCCGGAGCAAGCCTTGCCGACGCCGACTTCAAAATTTTAAACTGCAATTCAGAAAGTTCCTTGATGGATTCCTGAGTAATGCGATATGCCGATTCTGGGCGGCGAGCAATCACGCCCATGTTGCTGCAGGGCACGTCAAGGAGAATGCGATCAAATTTAGACGAACGAGCATCATCCAGGCCCTTCGACAAGCTCAGGGTAAACTCCGTCGAAGGATCTAAAGCAAGCACATCGCGGCATTCCACGCGGACATTTTTCAGGCCGAGGCGTTCAACCAAATCCTGCATCTTTACAACGCGGCTTTCCGAGACATCGCTGGCTAAAATATCAAGCGACGAATCCATCTCCGCCATAAGGGCGGACTTTCCACCGGGGGCGGCACAGGCATCCCACACTTTCAAGCCGGGCTTTAAGTCCAAAAGCTTTACGACCAGGTAGGCGGCAGGATTCTGCAAGCCGAATTCACCCTTTGCAAAGGCATCGGATTCGAGAATCGTCTTAAGCTTTGCATCGGCGGGCACTTGGATGTAGCGGTCGTAAAGAATCGATGCACCCGTGAATCCGAGTTTCTGGGCGAGCACCGGCGCAGATGTCTTCTGCAAGTTCACGCGAACCCATTCCACGGGGCGTGCAAGAGTCGCTTTCGCAAGCGCTTCGGCACGATCGGCGCCGTAAATGTCGAACCAGCGGCGAACCAGCCATTCCGGCACCGAATTCTCGATGGAGACGCGACGGACCCGCTGCGGCGGGAGCTGCGGAAGGCCGGACCGGCGCGCGGCATGCAGCACGGCATTCACCAGCCGCGCGGAACCTTCTTGAAGGTTCGCCGCCTTAGCCAATTCCACGCTCGTCGAAACGGCGGCATGGTCCGGCACCTCCATGAAGAACATCTGGAAAAGCCCCAGTTCCAGTACCGTAGCCACTTCCATCGAAGGAGCCTTTTTCGTGAGCCCCTTGATAAAGAACTGCAGATAAAGATGCCTGCGGCACACGCCCAAGGCAAGCTCCATCGCAAAAGGAGAAAGCCCCGCCTCTTTAATAAAGCTTCCGTCCTTCTGCCACAGCAAAAGGACACGATAGGCGTCCATGCGTTCTTTCAGGGATTCGTCTAACAAAAGCAAAGTCCTTCGCGCTTCTGGATTCCGCGCATAAAGTCGGCGACAGGCATCGGCTTCTTGCCTTCGGCCTGAATTTCAATCACCTCGAGCAGGCCTTCGCCCGTACCCACGTAAAAGCGATTGTCCTTGAATTCCACGGCACCCGGGGCGAGCTTCGGTCCGTTCTCCGAAGTATCCGTCTTGCGCAAGTAAACCATACGGCCACCCAGCTTTCCATAGCCTCCCGGCCACGGATTGAAAGCGCGGATACGGTCGTGAATGACCTTTGCCGGCAAATTAAAGTCAATCAAGCCCTCTTCTTTTTTCAGCTTCGGAGCGCCACTGGCCTGCGCATGATCCTGCGTCAAGTCCTTCTCGCGACCTTCGAGCAACTGGTGAATTGCATCGTCCAGCGCGTCGCAACCGGGTGCGACCATCTTTTCCAGGAGCGAGGCCGTCGTATCCTGATGGTCAATCGCCACCGTGCGTTGCGCAAGAATCGGGCCGTGGTCCATCTTCTCGTCCAGGCGGAAAACCGTCACGCCCGTTTCGGGAAGGCCATCGGCAATCGCGCGCTGGACCGGGGCGGCGCCACGGTACTTCGGAAGCAGGCTTCCGTGAACATTCACCGCGCCGAACTTCGCGACACCGAGAATGTTCTTCGGCAAAATCGAGTAGGCCACAACCACGAAAAGGTCTGCATCGAAGGCGCGCAGGGCGCTCTCGAATTCGGGCGACTTCAGGTCGGTCGGCTGCAGCACAGGGAGCCCGTATTCGAGCGCCAGTTGCTTGACTGGCGGGGGCGTGAGCACGCGCCCGCGCCCTGCCGGGCGGTCCGGCTGAGTCACCACAGCCACCACGTCCGCAAAATCAGATTCCTTGAGATGCTTCAAAAAACAGGCCGCAAATTCCGGCGTTCCCATAAATACGACTTTCATGTTACGAAATATAGAATTTACTTTTCTAAATTTATGCCCGCCATGAGAATCCCGCTCCAACTTGCCGTCATTTTCGCTATCTGCCTTGCCGGGGAATTCCTCCACCGCATCGTGGGCGTGCCCCTCCCGGGGAACATTATCGGCATGGTCCTGCTCCTGATTTTACTTTGTACAAAAGCAATCAAGCCGGAGCAGATTTCGGGCGTTTCCAGTTTTTTCCTGAATCACTTGGCACTTTTCTTTTTACCACCGAGCATTGCCATCATGGCTGTCGGCGACGATGTCCTTTCGAAATGGCCTCTGCTCCTGTTTTTGTGCATCGCATTCACACTCGTCACCATCGCTGTTGGCGGCCGC
>JAFXRC010000074.1 GCA_017526585.1 Fibrobacter sp.
CGCATACGGAACCCGGTACCGACATGCCGATGCTCGAAATGTCGCTGCACTTTTCCATAGTGAGGAAGTCGTCGAGCAGCACATTCGGGGCGTTAAGCGTTGCAAGCGGCGTAAGTTCCGTACAACCGTAGCCTTCATAAATGTCCTTGCCGAACTTGAGCTTGAATGTTTCGCGCATTTCAGGGCGGAGCTTTTCTGCGCCGGCGATAATGTAACGTAGCGAATCCAAGCACATCGGGTGAACCCAGCGGTTAATCGCGATAGCGCGGAGGAATGTCGGCGTACCCATCATGATGGTGGTCTTGTACTGGGCGCACACGCGGGCAAGCGTCTTGATGTCCGTCGGGTCGGGGCAGAGCACCATGGGCACACCGTCTAAAAGCGGCATCATGTAGGTCATGGTGAAACCGAACGAATGGAACAGCGGGAGTAGCGATGTCATCACATCGGTGCGACGAAGCTTGATAATGTGGTCGCCTTGTTGGGCGTTCGAGATCACGTTCTTGTGGGTGAGTTCAACACCCTTCGGTGTACCTTCGGAACCCGAACTGAAGAGGATGACTGCATCGTCGTTCAGGTTGGCCGAAGTAAACCACAATCGGCGCAGGATCGCAGCCGGACAGAAGTGAATGATGAATGCTGAAATAAGACGGCAGACGGTTGATATTTTGGCTTCTTCTTCGTCCAGGTAAATCATCTGGCACTTGCCGGCGATTTGCCCGAAGGCGGCGTTCTTTCCGCAGAGTTTGTCGAAGAAGGTGTGCGTCGTGACGACGGTTGTAAGGTCGGCCTTTTCGATGCAGCCCATAATCGTATCGACCGGGGCGGAATAGTTCAGGTTCACGGTTGTCTTGCCGGTGCCGAGAATCGACATGATGCCGAGTGCTGCGTCACGGCTAGTGGGAAGCATGAAGCCTACATTGCGGTCGCCCTTCGCGACAGACTTGATGACTTTACCGAATTGGTGGCAGAGGCGGATCATGCCGTAACCGTTCACATGGTTTCCGGCGGGGTCAATTAAAATCACGCGGCTGCGACGCTTGCGCATAGCCTTGAACCACAGCGGAACAATCGATGCGGAATGATCCATGGCGGCATTCCAGATGTCGGTATCTAGAAGTTCCAAATCGTGGCGGATTTCTTTTTCGGTTGCGTTCGTAGGAAGCGGCTTCGAGAAACCGACGCTAATGACTCGGTTAAAGGACTGCGGACGGTTCACGCATTCGCTGGCGTGGCTGTAACGGCTGCCCCAAAGACCTTGAATATAGAACGGGACAATCGGGGTGTCTGTTCCTTCGATGGCTTTGGAGTAATCGAGCGAGAATGTAGATACGAACGGGGTTTTCGAGACTTCGCCTTCAGGGAAAATCACGACCGCTTCGCCATTCAGGAGAGCCTTGTGGATTTCTTCCATGGCCGGACCCGGGTCGCGTCGGTTAATGCTGATGAGGAACTTGCCATGGAAGAGCCCGCGTTGGTACCAGTCGGCAAAGGTGTTGCGGTTGCTTGCGATGCGGAGTGGTCTCGGAGATGCAATCTGGAGTACCGCCCAGTCGATAAAGCTGAAGTGCGGGCCCACCAAAAGAACCGGACCCGATTCAGGAATGTTCTGCACGCCCATCACCTTCACTTTGTAGCGGAACACGAAGGCGAACGCAAAGCGGAGTGCTGCGCGCAAAAGGGCCATCGGATTGTTCTTGAGGTTTGCGATAAAGCAAAGGGCAAGAATCACTGCCAAAATCATGAAGCAGTAATCGAGTGTAATCGGCGTAAAGATCAAGAGTAGTGTCTGTCCACCCATAATCAGCACAAGTGCCGCCATCTGAATGCAGTTTGCGACGGCGTGAATGCGACCCGCCGTATCGGGGCGCGTGTAGCTCTGGATGACTGTACGCAAAATGACAAAGGCGCAACCTGTGCTCCAACCGATAACGCCGTAAAGGGCTGCCTGCAACCAGACGTTATGTACGAACGGGAGCGCGAACATGGTGATGGCGGAGGCTGCCGCTGCGAACGGAATCAGTCCGGTTTCCACAAATCCTTTTGACGACTTGCTAGCAGAGAATGCTCCAAGGACATAGCCTACGGTCACAATAAACATTGAGACCGGAATGACCGCCGTATTCAGCATATTTGCCATGTTTTGAATCAGTATCAAGAAAATCTGAGTCACGCCCCAGAAGGCGGCGAGACCGAGAATCGAAAGACGTACAATCGGGTGGCTCCAGGTGGCCGAGAAATTCCGCATGGGGGACCGCATCTTGAGGTTGTCGTGCTTTTCGCCAACCTTGATGCAAAATCCAGTGATGGTTGTGACGACACTTAGACCGAGATAAATCCATAGCGTAAGGTCGATGCTGATGGGCGAATCAGGCCTGCCCGAAAGTCCCATGGCGAAGAAGGCTGCTGCAGCAGTGCCGAGAACAGAAAGCGCCATATACCAGGAGTTAATCTTGACCAAGTCTTCGCTTTCCACCATCTCTTTCATGATGCCGAGTTTAGCGGGGCTAAGTACTGCAAGAAAAATACCATACAGACCAAGAAGTCCATAGGCCACCCATTCGGCTCCGGCCACGTAGCAGACCACGACGGCAATCACCGAGGCGAGCATTCCCACGGAACACCAGGCCATGACGCGACCCTTGTGGAATCGGCCTGCAAAGTAGCTTGCGGCGGGGAGCATAAAGATGCTGGGCGCAAAAATGGCTACCTGCAGAAGCATGCTGCGCCACCAGAAGGCCGAACCCTCGAACGAGAACGAGAGCCACCTCTGGAAATGGA
>JAFXRC010000075.1 GCA_017526585.1 Fibrobacter sp.
AGTCATGAAAGAAGCTGTCCGCGTGCTGGACGTGGTTTCCAAGAAGTTCGGTTTCGACGTGAACGCCGAATGGGCAAACGTCGGTGGTGCCGCCTATGACGAAAGCGGTTCTCCGCTGCCGGAAAGCACCCTCAAGCTGGGTGAAGCTTCTGACTGTATTCTTTTCGGTTCCGTGGGCGGCCCGAAGTGGGAACACCTCCCCCCGAACCTGCAACCGGAACGCGGCGCGCTTCTGCCGCTCCGTAAGCATTTCAAGCTTTTCTGCAACCTCCGCCCGGCCCGCGTCTACAAGGAACTTGCTGGCGCATGCCCGCTCCGCGCCGACATCGTGGGCGACGGTTTCAACATCCTCACCGTCCGCGAACTGACGGGCGACGTTTACTTTGGCCAACCGAAGGGCCGCGAAGGCGTTCCGGGCTCCAAGGAAGAAATCGGTTTTGATACCATGAAGTACAGCCGCTACGAAGTCGAACGCATTGCCCGCTTCGCTTTCGATGCCGCTATGCTCCGCAACAAGAAGGTTGCCTCCATCGATAAGGCCAACGTGCTCACCACGAGCGTGCTCTGGCGTGAAGTCGTGAACGAAGTCATCAAGGACTACCCGGAACTGACTCTCGAACACCTCTACGTCGATAACGCCGCCATGCAGCTCCTGAAGCGCCCGCGTGAATTCGACGTGCTGCTCTGCCCGAACCTCTTCGGCGACATCCTCACCGACGAATGCGCAATGCTCACCGGTTCCATGGGTCTCCTCCCGTCCGCTTCTATCGCCGAAGGTTCCTTCGGTCTGTACGAACCGGCCGGTGGTTCTGCTCCGGACATCGCAGGCAAGGGTATCGCTAACCCGCTCGCCCAGATCCTCTCCGTGGCATTGATGCTCCGCTACACCTTCAAGGAAGAAGAAGCAGCCAAGGCTATCGAAGCTGCCTGCGAAAAGGTGATTGCCCAGGGCTTCCGCACTGGCGACATCTACCAGGAAGGCTGCACCAAGGTCGGCACAACCGGCATGGGTGACGCGATTATCAAGGCGCTCGGCTAATCGATGCTAAACACAACCCTCTGCTACATCGAACAAGACGGCAAGTACTTGCTGCTCCACCGCGTCAAGAAGAAAAACGACATCAACAAGGACAAGTGGATAGGCATTGGCGGCAAGTTCGAGGAATGGGAATCTCCCGAGGACTGTATCAAGCGCGAGGCTCTCGAAGAAACGGGCCTCACGTTGATTCGCCCCAAGTACAGAGGGATTGTCACCTTCATTAGCGACGGTATGGACCAGACCGAATTCATGCACCTGTTCACGGCGACGGAATTCTCCGGCACGCTCAAGGACTGCGACGAAGGCTCGCTCGAATGGGTACCCAAGGAAAACGTGGCAAAACTCCCCCACTGGGATGGCGACCTCATTTTCTTGGCTCTACTCGAAAGGGGCGCGCCTTTCTTTTCGCTCAAGCTCACCTACAAGGGCAGCACCCTGACCGAGGCTTTGCTGAACGAGGAACCCGTAACCGTCGAAAGTGTTTTTAGGGGAAAAACGCAAGTGATTTAAATCACAGGGCAATTTCGTGCGTGTAAAAATAAACACGCTGATTAGCGTTTTCAAATAAATTTCAAGAAAATCAAAAAAGCCTTGTGTAAATTTTATTCCAAAATTTTACAAAATAACTTGTGTAATACAGGTTATTTTTTCTATTTTATGGGTACTCCAAACCAACCCCCTAGCAGAGTCCACGTCTCGTGAACTCTGCTTTTTTTTGTATTTCCATTTTGCGAGGGTTGCGTTGACTAATACCGCGTCACGCAGCGACTACCACTTAGCCAACGCATTTGTAATGATCAGGTCCTGCATTTTTTCGATGGCACGGGCCTGTCCGTGACGGTCTTCCGTCTCGTTCGCCTGCACATCGTAGGTGCCTTCGGCGCTTAGAGACTTGGATTCGTAGATAACCTTTTCCTTCACGTTGTCGTAGAACTTGACACTCACGCGGATGGTGACGCGATAAGTTTCCACGTCACTGTTACTATTGTAGTTTTCAGGCTTATTCGTATAACTCAGCAGGGTCATTTCGAAATCGGCATTCGCATCCTGGTTGACCAGGCGCACGCCACCCGCATTCTTGCGGAACATCTCGACCACGCCTTCGCGGATATTGTTCGCGAGCACCGGATCAAGTGTTTTGTCCTCGACTTCGTGAATCTTGACCGTCTTGATATGACTCGGGAGCGTCGACGCCGTAAAGCTGTAGCAACCACTCAAGAGCCCCACAGACAGGGCCACCATCACAAGACAAAGTAAACGAGACACTTTCTTAGCGAGCATGCTGTAAATGTAGAAAAGAATAACCCGTAAATACAACAAAACCACGGCATCGCCATGGTTTTTGCGTTAATCTGTTTCTAGAAGTTTAGGACTACTTTACCGAGAATACGCGGTTGACATGTCCACCCTTCACGACATAAAGACCTTTTTCAAGGTTCATCGCGTTCAACTGCGCCTGGACATCGCCCATGCGGGTCCCCTTCAATTTGCATACGAAGGCGCCCTTCATGTTGTACACACTGTAGTTCCTTTCGCTGTTCAGCACAGGAAGCCTGTTGGCAAGGCCAGCCAAATCGTCCGCACTCGCCTTGGAGAGAACCACATTGTCAATGTAAACACTGCCCGTGGCAAGTCCCGCATTGATGGAGATGCGCGCATCCTCGTCGGTAGGCTCTTCCATGGTAAAGATGATTTCATAAGTCTTTTTCTCGGTGCCGAGATCGAAGGGCTTTCCACCGCCAATGTAGCTGGTCCAGGGGTCGGTATCCTTTTCGAGATTCACTTCGAGAGTCCTTGCCACAGATGCATAGGCTTCAAAGGTGAGCTTGTAGCTCTGGCCCTTTTCGTAGTGCAGGCCCTTCTGGATCATCTGGACATCGTAGGCATTTGTACCAACCTTAGTCACGTTGATTTCAGCCTTGCCTTCGCTAAACTTCAGGGAGCCTTCGCCACTGTGCTGCTGCAGGTTCCAGCCGGCTAGTTTCAAGGAATCCGAGAAAGTTCCATTAAACACGGTATCTCTGTTGGTCGGAATCTCGATGGGCGGTGTAATATTGGCTCCGTCCAAAGAGAACTGTTTCACGAAGTTCCAGATGTCCGAAACTTCATTCTTGGATGGCATGTGACCGCGCCCCTGAAGCTTCAGGTGCTTAATGTAAACACCATCGTCGCAAGGTCCCCAGGTATAAAGCGTAGCCCTGTCACCCTGATGCGGCCAGTTTTCCTGCACGTCTGCCTGTGCAGGGCAATTGAACTGCTGGCGGTAAGACTTCAAGTTGTTTTCAAGACCGTCGTAGCCCACCACATCGTCGCCGGTGCCGTGCGTATGGAAAATAGGAACAGGACGCATGGCAACTCCGGGTCCACCCATTAAATAACCGGAACAGGGCGCGAAGGCTGCAATCTTGTCGGCAATCTTTCCCATGGCATGGTAGCTAAGCATACCTCCCATCGAGAAGCCCGACATGTACACACGCTTCGGGTCAATGTCGTAGTCTTTGACCATCTGGGAAATAATTTCGGAAATCCACTTGGTATCTTTGTCACCGCCGATATCCCATGTAGAATAACCTTCGCCACCCCTTGGATAGGCAACGACAAAGCCCGCCGTATCGGCAACCGCTTCCCAATGGGTGTTGTCCTGCTGGTAGCCGGGATCCTGGTTCATGCCATGGAACGAAAGGAGCAAGGGACTCTTGGCCGCAAGGCCGCTCGGAGCGTACACATGAACATCTCTGCCCGAAACAGAAACCTTCTTGTAGTCATTGATGGATTTTCCGCCACCGCCGCCCCACTGGGCAAACGAAAAAGCGGCTGCAGACAATAAAAGTAACAACGGGAATTTCATTTTATCTCCTTGGAATTCCTTTTTTGAGTTTTGTTACTCTATACACCATTACATAATATATACCCACCCTTATGAAAGGTCTATACCGCGCCCCTAAATAGCGTTGTTGCAAAACACAACAGGGAAAAAGTTGCTATCTTTACCCGCGTAAATTTTTACCATCCGAGGCATAAAATGCTTGACATCAAGAAAATCCGCGAAAATCCGGAATACTACATTGCTGAAACCGAAAAGAAGTACACCACAGTGAGCCTGAAGGACGTGCTCGCCATCGATAACGAACGCCGCCCGCTCCTCACCGAA
>JAFXRC010000014.1 GCA_017526585.1 Fibrobacter sp.
CGCTCGTGTTCGATATGCAGGGCCGTTACCTCGGAACCTTGCAGGCCGAGCAACTTCGCTTTGGCAACCAAGCCGAAGTTCTTCGCGCAAAATTCAAGAAACCTGGTGCCTACATCGTGCGCCAAGCTTCTGGAAGCCATGCTGTTGCGGTGAAGCGGCTGCAGTGAGAAATCAGTAATTTGCCAGCACGTTGCTGTAATTATCGGCTCGCTCGGCGAGCCATTTCTTTAGCATCTGGATTTCGGTATCGTACCGGCGGATTGGCGGCCAGCGGGTAGCGTCGTTTTCGAGAGCGATTGCGGTCTGCGAAACATAAGCGTCGAGCTTTGCGAAGGCATCTGCGAGGATTCCTGTTTTGTGCGATTCCCAGCGTGCCCTGTATGTGGCGAGGAACGTGCCGTTCGTGAACATGTTGGCGAAGAAACCCGGAACAGCCCTGCCGTCGTAACTGTTGAAGCGCATGTTTGCGCCGTTGCACATTCCCCAGTCGTTCTTGCTTTCTGCAGTGCAGTTGTAGGGACTTTTCGAGGGGTTGCCTGTCCCGAGAATCCAACTCTGGCTCGTGAAGTACTCCTTGGTATCTTCGTCCCAGCCGTAGCCGAAACCTCCGTCAAAATCCCAGACAGGCCCCATGTGGTATTTCCCGGTATCGTCCCGGTAGAGGTACATGCTTCGCGGTGCCTCCAGTTCCACATTGCGCGTGATTTCCTGTAGCAAGATGAAGTCGATGAAACTTTCCATGTCTATCAGTTTCTGCACGTTGTCATAATCGGCACTTAGGATTGCCTGTTCCAAGGTGGCGAAGTCGGCAGCGATGGTTTCGAGCCACTCTGCGGAAATGTTTTTCGGGTATTTTACGGCGACGGGCATCCCGTATACCTTGCTGTAGAAGTTGTTGCCTGCGTCGGGGGAAAGTTCCGGACCGTCGTCCATGTCGAGGCTGAGCAATACACCGCTTGTGTCGATGTCTACGCGGCTTGCGGCCCTCTCGATCTGTTCGGTCAACTGGTACATGCCCATATAATCCCCGTTGATTTCGACCTCTACGAACCGGTTCGCGTTCACGAACGGGAAACTGCCCATATAGCGCGCCATGTCAAACGCGATGGCGTTCATGAACTTGCTCTGGTCGCGGTAGTTGGCGAGCAGCACCCAGTCCTTGTTGGCAGGGAGCCCGAGAATACTTGTCTTATTGTCAAGCTTGATGCGGTACGGCTTCTTGTCGTACCAGAGCCTTGTGGAATTGCCGCGCTGGCGAATCCTTGCGCTTGCCGGTGCGATGCTCTCGTATTGACCGTTACCTGCAATCTCGATAGTGCAGGCGACGTACTCCGTGTCGATACTGTCGGTGGCGATGATTCGCACGTAGGGAATGCCGTTGTTCGGCAGGGGAATGTTTTCGACGGAAGACGATGTTTGCGGATTCCATAGTGATGACGATGTCGGCTGCATTTGAGGCGAAGAAAAGCCTTGCTGCACCTGAGGCGATGAGGAACTTTCCTGCAGCCCAAAAGAAGATGAACTGTTAGAAAATGAACTGTTCGGAAAATCGACGGGCATTGTGCTTGTTGCGCTTTCGGTGGCCGTGGCTTCGATGTCGGTTGGCGCTTCGGAAACGGAATCTCCGCAGGCGCAGATTGATAGTAAAACCAGAAACAGCCCGCCTTTCGCCAGTCTACAAACATGTCCCATTTTTTACACCTCGCTACGCAATATAGCTGTTTCCCCGCGAAAAAGAAGGTTTTGGGCAAGGTGCCGTTGAGTTTCCGTGTAAAAGCTGTGTAATGGGTTGTGCGGCGCAATCCAAAATCCCTAGCCGAGGTGGCCGTGGATTTTTATATGGCTTTAGGTTATACCACGCAACCAGGCTTATTCATCTATAGCTTCATCTGGAACAGTTTCAATGACTGGGCTTTCGATAATCGTGTTGAGTATCATGTAGGACCTTATGGTTGTGTCCTTGACAAGCGTTTCTGCCAGGCGGTTGAACGTTTCCGTGATGATGCCGGTGCTGTCGATGGGGAGGCGTGTTCCATTGGACGGTGCGGGAACGTAGTATTTCAAATAGATCAAGTCTTTATAGATGGGGTATGATTCTGCATCGCCATCTCTGACCATAAGAATGCTGACGGAGTCAATGAGCGCCGTAATCGTATCATTTGGTGAAATAGAGAACGTTTGTATATCTTGGTCTTGGCTTTTGTTGTCTGAATTGACTTTTTGATAGTAGAGGGTGTCGTTCCCCTTCAATTTGTACTTCGCTATGAAATAGCCGAACCCGTAATTCTTGCTCGAAATGACTTGGAACTTGACGCTGTCCTGTTTTACGATTTCTCGTTCAGGGAGTGTGGTCTTTTTCGGGGAGAAACTCAAAGTTCTAGAGAAAGTATAATGATTTGTGTCTTTGGGTGTAGAGTGTATATGCCATTTTTGATAGAAAAGGGCGCAGGAAAGCTGGGCTATAGAATCTGTTCCCAAAAAATTGGAAAGATCTTCGCTATTGTGGTAACTGAGGTATGCTTCGGGAATGTCGTGGCCTGAAGGCTCTGTAAATTGGAGTGGAAGCCGGAGTGTATCTGGAGGCATTCCTGCTTTTACCAGGATGCAATGGGAGTATGTGGTGTCGGGAATTAGAAATTCGCCAAAAGTGTACCAAAGTATTGGCTGCAATCCGATAATGAGATCGCCTTTGTAGAAAGAATCTTTGTATTCTGGATTTGATTGAATGTCCGAAGCCATCCAACAGGTGCCGGGTTCTTTACTCATGGTGACATTGAAGGTCATTTGGATATTGCGACATTCTTCGGAGTCAAAATGGATCTTGAAAATATGGTCGTTGATGAAATCAGGGAAGTCGAATGTATTTCGGAAATGTTTTTGGGGGAAATCTTGGGTAGAGTCTAAGTCGAAAGCGATGGGTTCTCCGTCCATGTACAGTTTCATTTTGTCTACAGTGCAGGAACTTGTATCCGAGATAGTGTAGTCCAACAGGATGTACCGGAAATCATTGAGTGTGAAGGTCGTGTCCAGTATATTTTGCGCATCACCTGTCCAGGTGTAAATGTCGCGAAAGAACATTCTTAATCCGGTATCGCTATCCTTGGTGAAGGATACTAAGGATCCGCTTTGGAACATATATCTAGTTTGGTCTTGAAGTTCCCACCATTTGGGTTGGAGATCGATTTGCTCTTCTTGATTGCTTGGCAAGGAAGGTTTGTCGCTACATGCGACAAATGATACTAATGAAAATAGAGTAATTGCAATGCAAAAGAGAAGATTGTATGTCATAATGTGAAAAATAAATATATATTTTGCGAACTGCAATACGGGGGTAAGTTATTATGGTAAATATTCTTGTATTATTCGTGATGACGCTTCTTTTTGTCGCCTGTGATGATAGTTCTGTTGACACTAGCGCAGAGAACGATATTTTGTCTTCGTCGTATGAGGGCGAAAGTAGTTCTTCTTTGGATACCTTGGAATATGTAGCTCCTCCTAAATTGTCGGGTAAGGAATACAATCCAGATTTTAATGCGATTATTAGCAATCTTGCGCCTCCCTTGTATAATGACGGAAAGTGGGTAATGGGTCGCTTTGAAACAAAAAGGGTAGGGACGAAAGAGAATGGACTGCCAATATATGATCGTTATTACGTTTTCTTCGTATCCAAAGATGATATGGCTACATGGGAAAAAACGGATACGCTAAGGTGTAATCGATCTGACAATATAAAATCGGCTTTTACATGGAATGGTCGCTTTTACTATTTGCTTCATACAGATGAGGAGACAACCTTCTTTTTCAGTTCGGAAGATGGCGCTCAATGGGACTCGATTCCTTTGGTTGGGCTCCCTGCGGAATTTATGGACGATGCTATACTGACAAGGGCCAATTTCCATGCGTCGAACAACAAAGTCTTTGTGACTGGCAACGTACCTTGTTATGTGACGTCCGACTTGGAAACATGGCAAGAGATGAAGTTCCGGAGTGGAGAATCTGCTTGTGGAAATAATGTGGCCTGGGGCGAATCCGGCTATAGAATGTCGGGGGATAGAGGGGTAATTATGTATTCGGATGATGGTACTACATGGGATTCTACAAGTACGAGTGGTACTCTTAACGGATATCAGATTGCTTTTGGTAATGGCGTTTATGTAAGGGGCACCTATAGTGGACGCGATGCATTGCAGTGGTCGAGGGATGGTCTTGAGTGGAATCCGACGAGGCTTGAAAATGGCAATGCGTCGTCTATTTTCTACAATGGCGTTATCTTTGATGGCGGAATCTTTCTTGCCTATGGCGGCGGGATGATGGCCGGTTCAACTTCGTATTTGCTTGTTTCTGAGAATGGTCAAGATTGGGTATTGCAAGATAGGGTAGCGTATAGAGATATTGAACGGGTTGTGTACGGCAATGGGAAGTATGTAGCGACAATTTACGGAGAAAACTACTTCGCCGTTTTCCAGAAGGAACCTTAACAGAGAAGAGGGCCCTCTAGGGAGATTGGAGGCATAGACCTCTACTTTCCCTCTTTTTCCCCTTTTTTGCCACCGAAACTCGTGCTGCTCAAAGTCCTTGTCGGCAAAGTAGGTGAAATCGCCCACAATGATGTTTTGGTTTTTGACATCGGGCTTGATGAAGATCAATGCCTCCACGTTAGCGATAGGCTGGATGACGTTTGGGGCGGGAGTCTTCGCGGCTGAGAGCGTCGCGGCCATCTCCCTTAAAGTCTAAAATCCCCAGCCGAGGTGGCCGGGGATTTTTTGGAGGTGTGTTGTTGCGAGAGAGTTAGCGCCTTGTGGCCTTGAAAAACCCGAGGGTCCTGTTGCCTTGCGAGACCTTGACGAGGTAGGCGCCTTGACGCAGGGTGATGTGGAGTTCGTTCCCCTGCATGGCGCGGAATTCCGCGATGCGGTGGCCCTGCATGTCGAAGATGCTGATGTCGTGCGCGCCGCCGTCGATGCCCTCGAGACGGAGCTTGCTACCGTCGATATGGCCGCTAATTGCGTTGCGCGGAGTCAAGGATTCAACAGTGGTGACGCATTCGGTATCTTCTGTGCCGGAAGAGGTGCCTTCTGCTGCGCTGGACGATTCCGGTCCGGCGATTTCTGCGCTTGAAGAAGTTTCCGGCTCTTCGGAACTGCTAGATTCCGGCTCCACCTGAATCAAGCCGCCTTCGGTGATGGGCGTCTTTGCCCGTGTAAGGACGTCGAGCGGATCGGGCTTGCTGGAATCGAATGCCTCGTGGTCGTCGCGCAGGTGCTTGGCGAGTTCGGGCACCTTCGCCTTGATTTCTTCGATATTCGCGCGGGCGAGCTCGTAGGCACCGTATTCGCAGAAGTGCGTCTTGTCGCTCGCGGTGTACATGTACATTTTTTCCTTGTTGCCTCCGAGCGCCTTGCCGAGCGTGATGCTGTGCTGGTTCAGGTCGAGTACGGTAACGCCGAGCTTTTTGCCGAGGGCGCGCATGCGTTCGGGGAGCCCGCCCACAGCTGTTTTCGGGTCGGTCTCGTTCTGTCTTGCGGTAGATGTCACGAACAGCGGGGTAGCGCCTTTCGCCTTGATTTCGTTTGCGTACTTGGTGAGGGTCGCTTCGTAGTTGTTCACGTCGTTTTGATTCTTCTGGTCGTTATGCGCGAACTGCACGGTCACGAAGTCGCCCTTCTTGACTTCGGCGAGAATCTTTGCGAGACGCTTCATGCTGTAGAACCCGCTTGCGGTAAGGCCCGATTCGGCGTAGTTCGCGATAGCAAGGCTGGATTTGAAAAATCCCGGGGCCATCTGGCCCCAGCCCGCCCACGGTGCCATAATCTGGTCAACCACGGTGGAGTTTCCGCAGAGCCAGAGCGTGGTCACGTTGTCGTTACGCTTGATTTCGATTCCTGCGACGGCGGGCGCCTTGCCGCTGATGATGAAGGTGAGCTTCTTGTCCCAGGTGCGGTAATCCTTTTCGCGGTCCTTGATGCTCATGGTCACCGAGCCGTCCATGCTTCTTGTTTCCATGCGCCTGAGCGAAACGGTCTGCCTGCTGAACACGCCGCCGGCGAGGGTGATGCGGTCGAGCATGAGCTTGCGGTTTTCTGCCCATACGGTGGTTTCGCTTTCGTTCTCACCGTCACCGAGAATGAACGTCACCTCGTAATTGCCTTGCGGGAGCGCTACCGAGAAAACCATGTCGCCCTTCGCCGTCAGGAAATCCGTGGTGAGGTCGTCGTCCCACAGGCGGTCTACTGAAGAAACCGTCCCGCTTTCGAAGCCGTAGCCCTGCGAGTCGCTGTACTTGGTGTTGGCCTTGACCTGTGTGTAGCCCGCGGCAACCGGGCCCTCGCCAAAGTCGAACTTGTAGTTTTCGGCGGCGTCAACTAATGTGAATGCCCCAAGAAGTGCAACCGCCGAGAGAATCGTTGCGGCCTTGATCGCAGTGTCTATTCCTGCTAATTGTTTTTGCTGTTCCATAAAACCATCCCTTTTACACGCGTTTGCGCTTGTACTACAAAATGTACTATAAAATTTTTAAAAATGCAAGAAAAAAATGGAAAAAGTATGTTTTTTTTGCTATGAAGTGTTCGATTATGAATTAAATTTTTGCTTTTTACTATACCATGTACTACATTTTTATGTATATTTAATATCATGAATACCTTCGTAAACATTTTCGAGTTTACCAGGTTCCGTAAGTTCCTGGCCGAATACCAGGAGCGCCGTCAGGCGGCGGAGCCTTCGTTTTCGCGTACTGAGTTCTGCAACTTGCTGGGACTCCCCAATACCCGCAGCTATTTCAACGACGTAGTGCAGGGCAAGCGCGTGACCGACAACATGCGCGAGCGCTTTATAAACGTTATCGGGCTCAAGGGGAACGAGGCGAGGTATTTCGAGGCGATGGTCGATTTCGACCAGGGGAAGACTGCCCAGGTGCGCGAAGCTGCGTTTGATGCCATGATGCGCCTGAACAAAAACCCGCAGGCGATTGTGGACCCGGACAGCTACGAGTTCTTTGGCAACTGGTACAATAGTACGGTCTACGCGATTCTCGAGGTGATGGATGTTGGCGACGACGTGTCGGAACTCGCGGCGAAGATTTTTCCGCCCGTATCCGAGAAGCGCCTGAAGGCAAGCCTTGAGCTTATGAAAAAGATGTCGCTCGTGCGCAAGGACGAACGCGGGTTCTGGAAACCGACGAAGGATAGTCTTGCCACAGTGCAGCAGAGCAAGAGCCAGATGGTGCTCCAGTTCCAGAAGCAGTGTCTGGAACTCTCGAAGCAGGCGCTGGAATCCGAAGGGAGCGAATCCCGCGACATGACTACGTTCACGTTCGCGGTGTCGAAATCCGCGCAGGCGAAGGTCGAGAAGGCCGCCGAAAAATTCAAGGCGCAGGTGCGCCAGATCGTGATGGCCGACAACGAGACGCCAACCGTCGTGGAGCATGTGAACCTGCACGTGTTCAGCAACATCCGCGAAAACAATAAACCGTCCGGAACGGGCGAGGCGTAGGGAGGAAGGTGCTTATGGGATGCTTTAAGAATATCTTTGGTTCGGGGCGACTCGCGTTCGCTTTTGCCGCGGTGTGTGCGCTTGCCTTCTTTGCGGGCTGCAGCAATACGTCTTCTACGGATTCCGCGGGAATTTTGATTGAGACGAATACGGGCAACAAGGGGCTTGCGCGGATTCTTGTTTCTACCGAAAATCTGGATGTTGTCACGGGCGATACTGTCGTGGTGTTCAAGGCGAGTGCCGATACCGTAGGCGATACTTTGTATGTAGATACGGTGGATTACAGGCACGTGGCGACCTCGATCGAGTGCGCGTCGGGCGTGATGTCGCTCGACAGCCTGCCCGTGGGCAATTATGAATCCGTTTCGGTGCACCCTCTGGAAGGTGACGTGCGTTCCGTGGCGGTATCCTGGGACGTCGAGGAAAATTCCACGAATATCGACCGCGCGCTGGATGCGGAATTCAAGGGCGCTGTCACGCTCGTGCTTCCTGAGGGTTTTGTGGATTTGGCCAGTTCGGACGAGGTGTTCGAAAGCATGCCCTTCGCGGTCCGGCTCCCGGATGTAAAAAATCCCTGCCTGCTGGATGCTGACGGCAATATGGTGCGCCTCAGTCGTGCCGAACTTGCGGATGTCCCCACGGCAAAGGCTTCTGATTCCGCTGTTTATTGGGGTGTGCTGCCGCAGGTCGCCTTCGACGGGAATGGCGCGATTTCCCTTGACATCGTAGAATCGTGCCAGTCCAGTGACCGGATTGACCTCGCGCTTGCGCGCCATGTGGAACATTTCGACTCGTTCGAACCTTCCGAGGCGGCGCTCGCTACCGGCAACGAGCTTGCGTCCGTGCTTGGCAATTCCCGCTGGGTGGATTCTACCGACAACTGGTTCTACATTCCCGATTTCAAGCCCTTCTCCGAAGACGGCTACTACATGGGGCTTTCCATCTGGTTCAATATCGATTCCATGCAGGTGAACGAGTACGCACAAATTATTTCGGCCAAGAAGGACAGCGTGGGCTTCACGTTGCAGAAGCGTGGAGCGTCGGGTGCGGTGAACCTCAGACTCGATACGCGTACGGGTGTCTACAATACGGTCGTGGGTCGTGCGAACGGGGTGCTCGACGGAACCTGGCACAACTACTCGTTCAAGATTCATGGCGATAGCGTGACCACGTTCATTGACGGAACGCTGCTGGAATCCAGGCAGTTCGATTCGGGCGAGGGCTTTGCGGCTGCATTCAACCCCTCGATCGGATACGGCGGGCTTCGCGGCGGTATCGACGAGGTGTTCTTCTTTGACGGCACACAGTCCAACAACTGGATGCGACTCTTCTACGCTCTGCAATATTCGGCTATAAAGGAATAAATGGGTGTTTAAGGCCCCTTTCGGGGCTTGTTTTGCGAAATGTAGACTTTTTTTAAGTAAAGTGTTGTAAAAATTACATCATTTAGTTTGAAATTGCGTAAAAACTATTGACTTTTAATAAAAACTAGCGTATATTTAAAGTAGTAAACCTTATAGTAAAAAGGGAAATAAATATGTTTGGTGTGATGGGATTGAATTCTCGCGGAGTGGTGTCCGCGGCATTTTTCACGCTTGCTTTTGCGGGCCAGGGGGTGTTCGCCCAGTCGTGGTATGCGACTGACGTGCGTCAAGGGGGCCACGATCCCTCGATGTACAGGGACGAAAACGGCTACATCCTCATGTCCACGAATAACAACTTGGCGATGTGGACCTCGACGGATATGGTCAAGTGGAGCGCGAAGGGGCAAATTTTCAACGACAGCCCGCAGTGGCTCAAGAACGCCGTGGGCGGCAAGACCGACGGCATCTGGGCTCCGGACCTGTTCCATTTCAATAACCAGTACGGCGTGTTCTACTGCGGCTCCGTTTTTGGCCAGCGCACGTCTGCCATCGGTGTCGCGACGAACGCGAACCTGGATTTCTCGAATCCGGCGAAGGGTTGGACGGACCAGGGCGAAGTGACGCGTACTACGAATAGCAACAACTACAACGCGATTGATGCCGACGTGGTGGTGACTCCCGATGGCCAGTACTGGATGACGTACGGTTCGTGGAATGCGGGCGGTATCCGCTTGATCAAGCTGGACCCCAAGACGGGCAAGCAGGCGAGCGACGATAAGAACAACTATATGATTGCGACCCGCGGCGGTACGGGTATCGAAGGCCCGAGCCTCATCGAGCACGGCGGGCAGTATTTCTTGTTCACGGCCTGGGACGTATGTTGCAAACAAGGTAACGAAATCGAACAGACCACTTACAAGACGGCCATGGGCCGCGCCGACAAGGTGAACGGAACCTACAAGGACCGCAGCGGCAAGGAACTCAACAAGGGTGGCGGAACCATCTTGATGCAGCGTTACAGCCGTTATGTGGGCCCGGGCGGCGGCGAGGCCTTCAAGGACCTGAACCGCATCCGCTTCGTGCACCATTACTACGACCTGACCGGCGACAAGTACAACCACATCCACATTCGCGACCTGGTGTTTACCGACGACAACTGGCCCGAAATGGGGCAGCCCTTCCTCGGGCGCTACCTGAGTGCCGAGGCGGAACACGGCATTATGACGCGTGCGGTTTCGGGTGACATCACGTTTGAATATACGAAGGAAGCCTCGAACGGCGAATACGTGGGCTACATCAATACGAAAGGTTCCAAGATTCGCTTGCCGATGAACATTATGCAGGCGGGCGACTACATTATGCGTTACCGCTATGCAAACGGCGGCGATGCTGATGCGACGCATAAAGTAACTGTAAATGGCAAGGCGCAGACGGTAAAGCTCCCGAAGACGGCTGCCTGGGGCAGCTTCCCCGAGAATTCTGTCGCGATGATTCCGGCGACGCTCAAGCGCGGTGGCAACTTTATCGAGGTGGAGCCCGACCAGAATTTTGCGGAACTGGACCGCATCGACTTCTTGCGCGTGATTCGCGATACCATTCCGGGCAACGGATTTGATAACGGCATCAAGGTGCGCCTCACGAACGATGACAAGCTTGCCGTCAAGAACGGCGGCTACGCCATCTTCGAAAATGTGGTGACGGATTCTATCAAGAGCACCGAAGTCAAGGTCGAACTGCAGCAGTGCAGCGGCGGAACGCTCAGCATTCGCGAGGGTTCTGCCTCGGGTACGGAACTTTCCAAGTGCACTGTTCCTTCGAGCTGCGCAAGCGGCGCCTGGACCGAAGTGAACTGCTCTGCCACCAAGAAGCTTTCGGGCATCAAGGACTTCTATCTCACGGGTAGCGGCATGAGCGGCGAAGTGCTGGTGGGCAACATCCGCTTCGGAAAAATTGCTGAACCGGCGGTATCTAGTTCTAGCGTGAATCCGCCGGCATCTAGTTCTAGCATGGTTCCGCCTGCATCTAGTTCCAGCGAGATTGCTCCGGAAAGTTCCAGCAGCGGAACGACCGCGATTGCTCCGCGCGTAATCCGCAACGATGTGCAGACCCCTGCACGCAAGGGCTACCGCGACCTCAAGGGCCGTAGTTTTGACAAGCAGATTCCGTATCGGGTGATGTTCTAGGGGCTTGATATGAAAAAACTAGGTGCAATTTTTTCTTTGTTGGCTGCGGCCTGTTTCGCGGCGAACCCCCTTACGACTCAATTCTACTCTGCCGATGCCGCGGCGCTCGTGCACAACGATAGCCTGTTCATTTTTGCGGGCCACGACGAGCAGGGCGCTCAGGGGAACAACAACAAGTTCTTCTTGATGAACGACTGGCACGTGCTGGTGACCGACGACATGGAAAACTACCATGACTACGGCGCAGTGCTTTCGTGGCGGACCTTCAAGTGGGCAAGCGGCAACGCCTTTGCGGGCCACTGCGAATACCGTAACGGCAAGTTCTACTGGTACGTGGCTGTGCATCATGCGACTGTCGTGCGCGACGAAGGTTTCGCGATTGGCGTCGCGGTGGCCGATCACCCCTCGGGCCCGTGGAAGGATGCCATTGGCAAGGCGCTCGTGACCGATGATACCCAGAACGATGTCGCGCTGAATATCGACCCCGCAATTTTCTACGACGGGAACGATATCTGGATGTATTGGGGCTCGTGGAATGCGGGCCGTCGCGTGAAACTCAAGGAAAACATGATTGAACTCGCGAGTACGCCCGAAGACATTAAGATAAGGGACTTTTTCGAAGCTCCCTGGATGCACAAGTACCGCGGCAACTACTACTTCAGTTATGCTTCGGGCTACCCGTCCACCACGAACTACTCGATGGCCACGAGCCTGAATGGCCCGTGGACGCAGAAGGGCGTGCTGAACGACAGGCTCGACAACTCCGAGACGAACCACCAGGCGATTTTCAAGTATCTCGGGCACTGGTACTTTATGTATCATGGCGCGAACGCTCCGGGTGGCTGGACTTACCGGCGTTCCGTGAATATCGATTACCTGTACTATGACGAGAATGCGAATATCCAGAAAATCAAGCGCACTACCACGGGTGTAGACAAAGTAAATAACGCGCTCGTGGAAAACGGCACGTACCGCCTGACCGTTTCGCACAGCGCCCTGTCGCTGGTCGAAGAAAACGGAATCGTGGTGCAGCGCCCCGAAAGCGAAAAGGATGCAAACCAGTTCTGGGCTGTGGAACGCAGCGCGAAAAATGCCCGCCATTACACGCTCAGGAATTACGGTACCGGCCGCTACTATTGCCCGCCCAAGACGCTGCTCGATACCGTCAAGACGTCGGCGACTGCTTGCGAAATCCGCATCGAGAACGCCTCTGCCGCAAAGGGCTACTACCTGTACGGCGATTACGACAGCGACTTTGTGGGCGACGTGCTGAATGTCTCGAAGGATTCGGGCATGCCCGTGATTACTTGGGTGCGCACCGGTGCCGACAACCAGAAGGTGAAACTCGCGAAGGCGACCCCGCCGGCCATTGAACCGGAATCGTCTTCTAGCATCAAGGAATTTTCCAGCAGCGAAGTCGCGCCCGAAAGTTCTAGCAGTGGAACTACCGCGATTGCTCCGCGCGCAGCTCGCCAGGGAATGCAGGTGCCTGCTCGCAAGGGTTACCGTGACCTCAAGGGCCGCAGTTTTGACAGGCGGATTCCGTATCGGGTGATGTTCTAGCGGAATTAACTTATTCTAAAAACAGGAGTGTTTGGATGTATGGATTGGGAAACGCCCTTCGGGGTGGTTTTATAGGTGCAGGATTGTCGCTTGCCGTTGGTGCATTTGCCGCAAGCAATCCCGTTGTCACGAACATGTTCACGGCAGACCCCGCGGGGCTCGTTTACAACGATACCATGTATATCTTCACGGGGCATGACGAAGCGCCCGCCGGTCACGAAGGTTACATAATGAACGACTGGCACATATTCTCTTCGGGAGATATGGATACCTGGGTGGATCGCGGGGCCGTGCTTTCTATCAAGTCGTTCAAGTGGGCACGCGGCAGTGCCTGGGCGAGCCAGACTATCGAACGGAACGGCAAGTTCTACTGGTACGTGACCGTGCACGACGGCAGGGACTTTGCAGTTGGTGTCGCGGTTGCGGACCATCCGGCCGGCCCGTACAAGGATGCCATCGGCAAGGCGCTCATTACCAGCGACATGACTCCGGCAAGTAGCGGCGTGAATTACGATATCGATCCGACCGTCTTTATCGATGACGACGGACAGGCCTATATTTATTGGGGCAACGGTGCCGTGATGGGCTACAGGCTCAAGGAAAATATGGTCGAACTGCAGGGCAGCATGTTCAACGTGACGCCGCCCAGCTTTACCGAGGCGCCATACGTTCATAAAAGGAACGGCTACTACTTCTTGACGTATGCCTACGGCTGGGAAGAACGCATTGGCCAGGCAACTATGAAAAGCCCGACAGGGCCCGTATCCAATTCCAAGGTCATTGTCGGCTACAACAAGAATTCCAATACGAGTCACCAGGCGTTTGTTGAATTCCATAACCAGTGGTATTACATATACCATACGGGCGCGATTGGCGGCAGTTTCCGCCGTGCGCTGTGCGTGGACTACGCCTACTACGAAAACGATTCGACCATCGCGAACATCACCATGACCGACGCGGGCGTAAAGAAGGTGGACCACGCGCCGATCAAGGATGGCGTTTACCGCATCAAGGCGCGGCACAGCGGCCTGAGTCTCGAAGATGCGGCTTCTAGGGTAATCCAGATGGATTCCGAAGAAAGCGAATCGCAGCTGTGGGCGCTCAGAAGAATCGACGGTTACACCTACACGCTCAGGAATATCGAGACGGGAAAGTACCTTTCGTTCGGAAAAGGAAACCTGCTTGATACCGCAAGGACCGTCGAAAGCGAAAACCGCATTGTCATCGAGAACTTTAACGTGGATGATGGTTACCGCCTGTATGCGGATACCGCAAGTGAATATCTGGGCGATGTCCTGAACATCTCTACGGAGGCGGGAATGCCGCTTGTCGTGTGGAAACAGACCGGGACGCAGAACCAGTCGTTCAAGTTTGAATATATGGGCGACGAA
>JAFXRC010000015.1 GCA_017526585.1 Fibrobacter sp.
ACGCCGAAAACCTTCTTGCTCGTGGTGTTCGCCACAATGTTTTCAAGCGTCAGTTCCTTTTCCAGGCGCTCCCTGTCCGACGGGGCAACATAGTTGTTGATGTAGTTCGCCTTGGCGTCTTCGTAGGTGAGCAGTTCCAGGGCCTCGTTGGTGGGCCTCGCGTGGATGCTGCCTTCGGAAGTATCGGCACGGAACAGCGAGAAACTCCCGGTCGCAATATCGTTGATGAGCCACACGGCGTAGTACGCACGGCTCAGCGCATCGATAACTGCAGTAAATACAGCCTTGTCCGCCTCCATCTGCACGCGCTTTTCGGTAATGTCCGAAATGAACACGTAGAAAAGCCCGCCGTAAACATCGGAGTTCACGTAATGGCCGTAGTCGTCGAGCCAGCGTACCTTGCCGTCCTTGCGGACAATTCGGTATTCCACGTAGTCCAGGTTGCCTTGGCTCTTTTCGATCTGGTCCACAATGGAGCTGGAGACCTTCTCGTAGTCATCCGGGTAGAGCATCCCCTTGAAGGTATAGCCCGTAAGCTGCTTGAATTCTTCGAGCGTCTCGCAGCCGAAAATCTTGAACACGGCCTTGTTTGCGTATAGCAGTTCCTCGTTGCCAGTCGCCTTGTAAATGAAAAAACCGCCCGGCATGTCTTCGCCGATCTGCTCGATAACTTGCAAAGCCTGTTCGCTCAGGGGAAGGTGTCGACCGAACATGGGGACCTCGTATTCTGGTAATTCTGTTTTAAAGATATCTAAAAAAATTGCTTTGTCGCACAATCCGATACCTTTTTATTTCTTTTTACATATATTTATTCACGGATAAAAGGAGTTTTCTCCAATGAAAAAACTACGCCAGATCACTACTATCAAAAGACACGTCCTTATCGTAGACGACGAGGTGGTAAACCGCGAAATCCTGGGTAATATCCTTTCCGTGAACTACGACGTCGAATACGCCGACAACGCCAAGGATGCTCTCGCAGCACTCTCCAGACAAGACAAGCGGTTTTCGCTTATCCTATTGGACCTGCTCATGCCCGTGATGGACGGGTTTGAATTCCTGAAAAAAAGAGAAACCACCGAAACACTCAAGCGCATTCCGGTCATCGTGATGACCTCCGAAAAGGAATCCGAAGTCCGCAGCCTCAAACTGGGCGCCGCCGACTTTATCGCCAAACCCTTCGACATGCCCGAGGTGGTTCTCGCCCGCTGCGAAAGAATCATCAAACTCTTCGAAGACCAGGACATTATCCGCCAGACGGAGCGCGATCATATTTCCGGCCTCTACACCAAGGACTACTTCTTTGAATACATCCGCCAGATAGAACTGTGGAGCAGGGACATCCCGCGCGACGCAATAGTATTTGACATCGAACAGTTCCACCTGGTGAACGAGTTCTGCGGAAGGGACTTTGGCGACCACCTGCTTGCAGAAATCGGTAGCGCGCTCAAGAATGAACTCGCCCCCATGAACGCCATCGCCTGCCGTGCAGACGCAGACACCTTCTACATCTTTGCGACGCACCAGGAAAGCTACGACAACATCCGCAACATCATCCAGGGAATCCTTACCGGATTCTTCGAGGTGAATCACATGCGAGTGCGATTTGGCCTGTGGGAAAACGTGGACCGCAACGTAGAAATCGAGGCCTGGTTCGACCGCGCGAAGGCCGCCTGCGACAAGAACCGCGGTGACTTGACCCAGGCGTTTACCCGCTACAACAACGAGATGCATTCTCGCTACATGTTCGAAGAAACACTCATCCGCGACTTGCAAAGCGCCATAGACAACAAGAACCTGGTTGTCTATTACCAGCCCAAGTTTAACATCGAAGGTGACATTCCGCGACTCACCAGCGCCGAAGCCCTTATCCGCTGGATACATCCGACGCTCGGATTCATTAGCCCTGGCGACTTTATTCCGCTGTTCGAAGGGAACGGGCTTATACAAAAAGTAGACAACTTTGTCTGGAACGAAGTCGCCAAACAAATCCGGAAATGGAAGGACGAATTCGGCGTAACGGTGCCTGTTTCCGTGAACGTGTCCCGCATCGACATCCTGGATCCGGAACTGGAAACGAAGTTCCTGCGGCTCCTCGATGAAAACGGCCTTTCTCCAGAAGAATACATGCTCGAAGTAACCGAGAGCGCCTACTGCGAGAACATGGAGCGCCTTATCGAGGTCATCGAGAACCTGCGCAAGAAGGGATTCCGCATCGAGATGGACGATTTCGGTTCCGGATACTCCTCGTTGAACATGATTACCACGCTGCCCATCGACATCCTGAAAATCGACATGTCGTTCGTGCGCAACATGGAAAAGGACGAACGCAACCTGAAGCTCGTGGAACTCGTAGCGGGCATCGCGAAATTCCTCAAGATTCCTGCCGTAGCGGAAGGCGTAGAAACGCAGTCGCAGCTCGATACCCTCAAGGGAATGGGCTGCCAGATTATCCAGGGATACTTCTTCTCGAAGCCGGTCCCGCCGAAGGACTTTGTACCCTTCATCGAAAAGGAACTTGAACGCCGGAGGGGCGCATGATTACCATCGAAAAACTGAACACTTTTGGGGCAAATACCGCCGAGGGGCTTGCACGCTGCTTCGGGAATGAGGCGCTGTACCTGAAACTCGTGGTGACCATTCCCGGCGAGGGCAACTTCGACAAGCTCAAGGATTCCATTGCCGCGAAAGACCTGAAAGTCGCCTTCGAGGCGGCTCATGCTCTGAAGGGTGCTCTCGGAAACCTCTCGCTCACCCCGATTTATACGCCGATTGTAGAAATTACCGAACTGCTCCGCAGCAATACCGATATGGATTATACAAGTCTGCTCGGCACCATCCTCGAAAAGAAGGATGAACTCGGCAGGCTTTGCGCGGAATAATTTTTAGAACCGACCCACGGTAATGCCAGAGTAGAATCCGGGCCAGAAACGGCCCTTATGCTTTTCGCTACCGAAGTCGTCGTGGTAATTGTTCCAAGGCTTCGGCCATAGTTTGTCTGCATTGCCAATCGTTGCCCAGTTCAGCGAGCCACCCACCGCAAGGCCTATACCCGGGAATAGCTTATGCACAAAGCCCAGGCGCAGACGATGGTGGTAATTCCAATCGTTATCGCCGCTGAAGGAGACCTGCTCATAGGCATTCAGGAACATGTACTCCAGTTCAAAGTGGCTGCCATACTGACCAAACTGCGTACCGATGCCGTAGCCACTTTCGTAGCGGTTTTCAAAGTGCTTGAAGCCGTTCCCTTTTTCGAAGGGGCGAGCCCATTCGAACGCCGTGTAGAAATACGCCGTTCCCAAATGAAGCGCTAGGTCCAACGAACCCATTTCATTCAGGGTCGTCGTCGCCGACCATACGCCGTTACCCACCACGCTAACGAAGCCCACCGGTGTCTTTTCGCATTCAAAGCAAACATTCACAAAGCCCACCTGACGGCCCTTCGCCTTGGTCGCGTAATTCACGTAGCCCACTTGCGTACCGGCTTCCCAAGCCGTGGCATTCACGAAGCCCACATCCACATGGGAATTCACCGCCACATTCGTAAAGCCCACCTGAACATCGTTGTCCTTTGCCACATTGACAAAACCGACCTGAACACCGGCGTCCTTAGCGACATCAACAAAACCCACCTGAACATTGGAACCCATGCTCGTGTTCACGAAGCCGATATGGGTCTTACTGTATTCCGAGGCGTTCACAAAGCCCAGCTGCAAGTAGCGCATGGTATCGAGAGCGGCATTCACAAAACCAATCTGCGCTGCTTCAGATTTGTCGGACGCCCAGTTGATATAGGACAGCTGCAAGCCATCGACACTTTGGGCATAGTTGATGGTACCCGAAATCTGCGCGCCGTCAATGTTTTCATTCGCGATGTTCAAAAGCGCCGTCACCTGAATGCCGCGCATATCCTTGTTGGCGGCGTTCACGAACAAGCTCACCTGCGAACCGATCATGTAGTCGCTCGTCTTGGTCGCAAAGAGGCCCAGCTGCACGCCCTTGCGCGGTTCCTTGTCGCGGTCGTAAAAGCCAAAAGTCGTGCGCGAAATTCCGTTGCGGTCCAAGGAATCAAGCGAGCACTTTGCCGCATCGCCACCAGCACAAGACCGTTCGCTCTTGATCTCGCCACGGAGAGCCGTCTTTTCGACAGTGACCGCATTGAACTGCTTTTTGGAGAGTCGCGCACGGTTGTTGTCATAAAGCGTAATCGAGGCTTCCTTGAATTCGGCAGGCCGCTCCATGCGAACGCTATACTTGCCGGCAGGAAACCCGAGACTCATGGCGCGGCCGGACTTCTTGTAGAGTTCGGCGACCAGTTCGCCCTTTTCGTCGCGAATGAACAAGTGACCATCCACGTCTTCGTCCAATTCAAGACCCGCACTCGTGCTGCGCAAATCCGTCATCACCACGTCGCCGGTACCCGCGAGGTTCATGTCGCGGCTGGGGTGCTGTGCGCCACCCATGGTCGCCTCGGTCTTCTGCAAGGTTTCGTTGAAGGCGAACTGGTAAGCTTCGGAAAGCGTCACCTTGCCGTCGCCGCTCGCATCGCCTGCGCCGCGAAGGCCACTCACCAGCGAATGCGTGAAGAAGGAGCCCTTCAGTTTGTCGCTTTCCTGGCTAGATTCATCTTGCGTGCTGCTCGTGATAAAGGCGTAGCCTTTCATGTCGCTGCTCTTGTCGACCATGAACGCCGGCACAGCGACACCGCCCTTCGCACGCGTAATGGCGCCCGAGCCGCACGCATCGATCACTGCAATCTTCACATCGGCATTCAAGGCATCTATTCGCTTGCGGAATTCTTTCCAGCTATAAATTTCTTCACCCAAACGCAATCCCCTTTCGTCGGCGTGGCCGCTGTAATACACCAGCACCTCTTCGCGGGAATTGTCCGATGCACCAGCCGACTTTCTTTTCGCCTTCGCACCAGCAAGCTTCTTGTCGAGCATGTCCAACTGCTTCTGCAGTTCCGAGACGCTCGGCTCCGTCACACGGTAAACATTCTGCTTCGCGACACCTCCCATCTGCGAAAGCACATTCGCAAACGCACGCGCATCGCTTTCGGCATAGCGCAGCACCGGTCTACCCTTACCGCCATTATTCGCGCTCACCGCAAACACATAACGGTCAATCGCAATTTCACCGGAGCCCGTAGCCGCATGCACATGACTTGCCGCAACCAAAATAGCCACCAGGCACACTAGGCAAAATACTGTCGAGCCCGACAAAAAGTCACAGAATAATATCTTACCCAAAAAATTTTTCATTTCCTCCCCCTTATTTCTCCACCTTGCGGAGCGTGAACGAAACGTTCTCGACTCCAGCCTGCTTCAAGCCCTTATCAATATCGTTGCCATCTATTTCAAAAGAATTCTGTGACGTAAGCAAGAAGAACTTTTCGAATTTCGGCGCATTGTCCAGCTTGTAGGCAAACGGAAGCGTCGTCATCTTGCCGGGTTCCAGTTCTACCGACTTGTTGCCCTCGCCCATGTGCATCGTGATAGTTCCATTACCATCCATGCTGATGAGCATGCCAAAGCATTTTTGCGGTACACGGTAACGCAGCTGGATTTCATCGCCTTCGCGCGCTTCGCCCAAATTCACCATTTGCACGGCACTGTCGCCCGTCTTTTTCCAGACTTCCAAAGAAGCCTGCATTCCCTTGATTCGCGTGCTATTATCGGTTTCTGCCATGGCGACTTCCATCGAAGCGTTGCCGCGTTCGTAAGTAACAACGTTCCTGTTCGAAGCAACAATCGCAAAAATGCCGACCATAATGACCAACGCAGCAGCCACCTTGAGCCACCACGTCGGCAAGCTCACCGACCTTCCCTCTCCAACGTCATTGCGAGCTGCGCCAGCAGCGAAGCAATCTCTAGCCGAATCTTTAACCCTATCTTCCAGCGCCGCAAACGGATTATCCGCGAGAATGCGGGCATTCTCTTCGCGCATCGCCCTCACGCGGGCTGCAAAAATTTCATCTTCCGCTTCGCGTTTCTGCAAGGCGGCCATTTCTTCTTCGCTCAGTTCCCCGAGCAGGTAGCGTTCTACCTTAAAATCGGAAATTTTATTGACAGCAGTCATCTTTCAACCTCCAGATTCTTAATCTTGGCTTGCAGGGTGCGTAAACGCTTGCGCACGCCACTCACCGAAAGTCCAACGGTTTCAGCAGTCTCTTCCAGGGTCATGCCGTCTACAAAATGCAGCGTCGCAATCGTACGAGTCGATTCCTGCTCCTTCGAGAAAATCCTTGCCAAAATGCCCCTGGCCTCAGCGCCTTCATCGTCTTCGGCACAGGCAATACTCAGAAGCAAATCGCTTGTATCGACATCGAGACCGCGGCGTTTCTTGTCGCGGATGCGGTTCAGGCAGAGCCTGGTCGCCGTATTCCACAGCAAGCTGGACGGCTGCGTCAAATCCAACGATTCGAGACGTTCGTATATGCGCAAAAAAACGTTCTGCAGCATATCCTTCGCCTCGGCGTCATCCTTGAGCAAAAAGACACAACGGCGGTAAACCATCGGGGCATAAGCCTCGTATAGTTTCGAAAAAGCCATGTGGTCAAGGAGATTTTTCCCGTTCATACCATTGTAACACTTGTAGAAGTTGAAAGTGTCACCGCAAATTTAAAAAAATAGGGTCCACCCCCATATTACCTAGTCAATTCAAGATCTTTTTTAGTATTTTTTATGATATGACACAGGAAGACATTCTCAACAATCCGGAAAAGTACAACCTTTCCATTGAATCCGTAGGAACCGGCACCCTCAAATCCCCCATGAAGGGCGTCCCTTTTGTGTCGGAGTCTGAACGCGTAAGCCTTACGGCGGACGTTGGCCGTATTCAGGATTTCTGCAAGCGTGGCATCGAAATTCCGTCGCTTGAAGCGGCCGGTCCTCGTGAAACGATTTTCCACGATCCCGCCTGGACGCGTGCGGGTATCGTGACCTGCGGCGGTCTTTGCCCGGGCCTTAACAACGTTATCAAGGGCCTTGTGCAGGTGCTGTGGTTCGACTACGGCGTCCGTAACATTTTCGGTATCCCGTACGGCTATCGCGGCTTGAATCCCGCTTACGGTTATTCTCCTATCATCCTGAATCCCGATGTGGTGGACGCCATCCAGGAAGACGGCGGTACCATTCTCGGAAGTTCCCGCGGTAACCAGGACGCGAAGGTCATGGTCGACACCCTGATGCGCCTGAACATCAACGTGCTGTTCTGCATCGGCGGTGACGGAACGCTCCGTGGAGCGCACGATATCGCGAAGGAAGTCCAGAAGAGAAAGCAGCCGATTTCTGTCATCGGCATCCCGAAGACGATCGACAACGACTTGAACTTGATTGACCGCACCTTCGGTTTCGAAACCGCCGTGCTTTCCGCTACCGATGTCATCACCAGCGCGCACAACGAAGCGAATGGAGCCTTCAACGGGCTCGGCCTCGTTAAGCTCATGGGCCGCGACTCGGGCTTTATCGCCGCATACGCAGCCCTTGCAACAACCGTCGTGAACATCTGCCTCGTTCCCGAAGTTCCCTTTACGCTCGACGGGCTCTTCAAGGCTCTCGAAAGCCGCTACAGCAGCGGAAAGACGCACGCCGTGGTGGTCGTCGCTGAAGGCGCTGGTCAGGAACTATTCAAGGGGCAGCCCGAACGTAGGGATGCAAGCGGCAATATCCTGAAGAACGACATCGGCGAATTCCTGACAAGAAAGATCAAGGAACATTTCGACCAGGTCGGCAAGGAAATCAACATCAAGTACTTTGACCCGAGCTATATGGTGAGGAGCATTCCCGCTCAGGGCACCGACGCCATTTTCTGCTTCCAACTTGCCGAAGCCGCCGTACACGCAGGCATGGCCGGCAAGACGGACATGGTCGTGGGTAGCATGAACAACGCCTTCTCGCACGTGCCTATCGAATACGCCGTCAACGAACGCAAGAAAATCAACCCGAACGGAGTCTTGTGGCACGCCGTGCTCGGAATCACACGTCAGCAGGATTATTTCTCCGGGAAGGGCAAAGGGAAAAAGTAGATAGGGATGGGAGATGTGGGATGTGTAATGTGAAATGATTAATTACACATTTCATAAGTGTCATCCTGAGCGAAACGAAGTGAAGCCGAAGGATCTAGTTTTTGGATTAATAGAGAGGAAACAAGAAGCAATGTTAAAGCAAGAGGAAAAAGTACTGATTCGCACTGCACTGATGGAATACCGTTACTTATTGTTCAAGACATACCACGGACTGGACGATGAAAAAACAAGAATCGCCCAGGTCAACAAACTCCTGCAAAGCTGGAAAGTTTAGTTCGAAGAGTACCAGGATGAAGTTCCTTCTCGCCTTAACACTCCTTTTAGCATGGGGAATCGGATTTGCCAACGAAGACCTTCGTGTGGCCGATTCCTGCTATGCTGCCCGCGCAGAACGGGCCAAGGGAGACAAGGCGGATGCCAGGAACGCGAAGCTCATGATCGATTCATACCTTAGGGCCATGGCAGATTCCTCCGTCTGGGAGCGCGCCACCGAAGGCTATGTCAAGAGCCTGTTCTTCTCGTTCCGATTTGTCCACTTCGACAAGAAGCACCGCAAGGCAAAACTGGACAGTCTAAAGGCAATCAGTGAAACCGCCTACAAGCAGTTCCCCAAGAACAAGGAAATCGCCCATGTATACGCGTCGGCGCTTTCGATGTGGGGCAACGAACGCGGGGCGCTCACCTCGGTGAAAGAAGGCGTAGCCACCACCGTGCGCGACGTCGCCACCTCCGTCGAAGACTACCAGGTGCTAGGGCGCGCCCACTTTGTGCTGCCCTACGTGCCCATCGTGCTCTCCTGGCCAGACAAGAAACTCGCCGACAAGTACCTAAACCTCGCCCTTGAAAAGGACCCGAAGGACCTTTACAATTACTTCTTCCTCGCCGAGCTCCGCTTCGACCAGAAGCGCTACGCCGACGCCCTTGACATTATTGACCGCGGGCTTTCACGGGGAATCCGCACCAGCTACTTCCTCGAAGACAAGCGCGGCCGCTGGCAGCTCAAAGAACTGCAGAAAAAAATCAACGCCAAGCTCGACAAGAAATAAAAGAAGCCGGGTCGAAACCCGGCATTGCTATAAAGGCAATGGGCGCGTTAGCGCCCTATTTTATTAACCAGCTTGGACAGCAGTCAATGCAATCGTGTAAACGATGTCTTCCACGAGGGCGCCGCGGCTGAGGTCGTTCACCGGCTTAGCCAAGCCCTGGAGCATCGGGCCAATGGCAATCGTGCCATGGGCACTGCGCTGCACTGCCTTGTAACCGATGTTACCGGCAGAAAGGCTCGGGAACACGAACACGGTCGCATTACCCGCAACGGTGCTGCCAGGAGCCTTGAGGGAACCCACGCTAGGCACAGTCGCGGCGTCGTACTGCAGCGGACCATCCACGAGCATTTCGGGGCGAGCTTCCTTCACAATCTTGGTCGCTTCGCGGACGAGGTCAGCATCCGGGCCCTTGCCGCTGTTCATGGTGCTGTAGCTGAGGAGCGCCACGCGGCTCGGCAAACCAAAAGCCTTTGCGGTGTCGTCGCACTGCTGGGCAATACCGGCGAGTTCCTCGGCGGTCGGGTTCAGGTTGATGGCGCAGTCGCCGTAGATGTAGGTCTTGTCCGGCATGCACATGAAGAATACGGAGCTCACGGACTTCACGCCAGGAGCGCACTTGATCACCTGAAGTGCCGGGCGGAGCGTATCGGCGGTAGAGTGGATGGCGCCAGAAACGAGGCCGTCCACTTCGCCCATCTTGAGCATCATGGTACCGAGCATCACGTTGTCAGCGAGAGCTGCACGAGCCTGGTCTTCGGTCATGCCCTTGGACTTGCGGAGTTCCACGAGCGTCGGCACATACTTTTCGGCAAGTTCTGCAGACGGTTCGATGATTTCAATGTCGGCAGGGAGCGTCACGCCCTGTTCCTTGGCCACAGCAAAGATTTCATCCTTCTTGCCGATGAGCACGGGCACTGCGATTTTGCGGTCGATTACGAGCTTTGCGGCCTGCACGGTACGCGGTTCGGAACCTTCGGGGAGCACGATGCGCTTCTTGGCCTTGGAGGCCTTCAGGAGGAGGCCTGCGCGGAACATCGCCTGGCTGGTCTTGCGTTCTGCAGCGGGTTCAGCCAAATCTTTGGCGAGGCACTTGCAGCAAGCGAGCAGCCGCTTGGGGCAGAACAAATCGGCATCTTCGCCGTCGGAATAAATTTTTGCATCGAGGGCGGTGGCAAGGGAGTCGTTGAACTTCTGCGCCATCACGTCGCTCATGCCCTGTGCACCTTCGACCACCACGGCATCCACGGAATCAAAATCCTGCTTGAGGAAGTCGGCGGCGATCTTTTCCATCAGCACGGCGGAATTGTGCGCCTTGAGTTCCTTCACGGCATCAGCACCGTTCACGGAGGGCTTGTAGACCGCGGACTTGAGGCCGGCAGCTGCAACGCCGTCCACGACTTCCTTCACCTTTGCTTCCATGTTCGCCGAAGCGACCAAATAGACACGATTCATATAAAACTCCTGTTTGTATTTCTGTTATCGCCTTAAAATTAGGATTTTGGTCCTAGGCGGACCATTTTTTTCTCTTGAAAATGGGCGAAAATCGCATAAACCGCTTTTGTAAAGTAATATTTTCGTATGTTTTTTATGAAAAAATCTATTTTTCTTATTGGTTGACATGTGTTTAGGAACTTATGGAGAGAACGGATGAAGTGCAAAAACTTTTTCCGGGGTCTGTTTTTTTGTCTGACCCTTTTAACAGCGAGCGCCTTTGCTCAGGACTATGTCGCCATAGCCCACGTTATTTATGATGGCAACAGTCTCTATTACGCCGACAACGAAAACAACTTAAAGTACAAGGCGTTAAGCAAAGAAGACGACGGTACATTCACTATCAAGTTTACCGAAGAACGACTCAAGGCTTCCGCTATCGACAAGCGCCAACTACGCTTCGGTTCGTTCTGCGTCGAAGGCGGCGACTCCTGCAAAACCTACTTGAACCAGGCCGACGAACCCTTCCTTAACACCCTCTTCCCGAATTACCAGGAAGGCGTGGAAGACCAGCCCATCTACGAAATCTGGATTCAAATCAATCCCGACGGAACCCTCACAACGACCACGACCAAGCCCGTCATTGTCGAGCCCGCCAAGAAGACGATCCGCTTCCTTGCGCCATGGAACAACACCAGCGCGGCTATCATCCTGAACGAAAAAATGGACTACATGACCCCCGTGGGAAGCCCCTACTGCGGCTGGTTCGAATACCGCACGGCACTCACCCCGAAAGATGTCTATGTCTACTTCAAGCAGACCATCGGCGGGCACTATATCGGCGCCGAAGGACTTTCCAAGGAAGAAATCCAACCCGAACAAGAAATTTTGCTCGACTCCGTACTTGCCCTCTCCGACACCATCTGGATTTCTGCCACCATGTACAGCGAACCGGAACTCCACACCACGTTCCCCGGCGAACTTGGCGACTGCCCCATCAAGAAGCTCCCGGTCATGATGTTCGACTGGCTGCACGGTTCCGGAAGCGACACTGAAAACAGGGAAGCCCAAGTCGGTACCACCAGCCAGGACTTCGGTACAGGCGGATGCGCAGCGCTGACCAAGGGCATGGTCGAAGAAGAACTGGGACCCAACGGCGTCCCCGTCCGTGCGGCAAACTTCCCAAGCAACTGTAAGTACACCGAGCATCTGGACTACTGGTTCCTGCCCGAAACCCTTGCCGTCGATGCCGCAGGCAACGCCTACACCAACGCGACTTGCCGCAACCTGGAACTCAACCTGACCGACGACGGATTCTGGCTGGGACAGAAGAACACCGAAAGCCCCGAAAAGGGTCTCTTCTTCCTCGACGACTTCCAGTACCTCGATAACGCGGGAACCATTCCGAACCCCAACTACGATCAAATCGAATCCGAGTTCGGTACCCACAACTACGGCTTCACCATGAAGATCCAGGCTCAGTTCGAATACGTCAAGGGACAGTACTTCGAGTTCCTCGGCGATGACGACGTGTGGGTGTTCATCAACAACAAGCTCGTGGTGGACATCGGCGGACAGCACCATGCCTCCGAAGGCCACATCAACCTGGACAAGCTCGGACTCACCGAAGGCGAAACCTACCCCTTCCACATCTTCTACGCCGAACGCCACAAGGTCGAATCGAACTTCAAGATGCGCACCTCGATGGACCTGAAAGCCGAAGGGAGCATGTTGCTGCAGGATATCCCGACCGGCGACCCCAAGCTCATCAAGAAGAACGTCTGGGAAATCGTGCGCAGAAGGGCTCTCGCCTGCGACTTCTCGTCTAGCCCCGAATTGCAGGACACCGTCGAAGGTCCTTCCGATTTCGTTCTGTTCGGTCGCAGCCTCGACAAGAATGGCGTGGCGCTCAAGACGCTCGACTCCGCCTACTACAGCGGCATCACCGTCATGAACGACTTCACCTCGCTAGAAATTGACATCAAGGCAATCAGCAGGGCTCAGGCACTTCCGCCGGGCAACTACTACATCCGTGTTCGCCTCAAGAGCAATCCTGACGAATACAAGGATGTCCACTTCACGATTGATCCTTACGAACTGCCGAACCTCGCCTTTGCAAGCATCAAGGATTCCACCTATTTCATTGTCGACTTCGATACCGGAGACACGCTGAACTTCACGGAATACTGGGCAGCATTCGGCGACTCGCTCAACAGGAACGTTTCCAGCGACACGCTCCCCATCAACCTGAATAAAGACGAAAAGCTCTGGGCTGGGCGTTCTTACCCGGTCAACATCATGTACGCCGAAGAATGGGCTTCCATCTACAACGGCATCGCCGTGAAGATCACCACTTCGACCCCGAACCTCATCGCCTGCGACTCCATGGGTAACCCCATCACCGAAGTCGTCTTGATGGAAGGTCGCGCAAGCTTCTTTGTCAAGGCAACCGACGAAGTCGTGAACGGTGTGCTTACCTTAAGCACCGAGGCGGCAAAGAACAAGAGCGTCAGCTGGACGAAAATCAACATCGCCGTGCCGCCGGTACCGCAAATCGAGACCGCTTATATCTTCGACCGCACCGGCGACGGCCGCGCCGACAGCATCTGGATCAAGCTCAGCAAGCCTATCGACAGCCGAAGCGTCATCGACTCGCTCAAGTTCGTATTCGGCGCAAGCTTCGATAACGCCTATCAGGTCGATGAGTACAATGTGGGTGATGTCTCCGTATCGCTCACCGCCCAGGGTGACGGATTCGGAAACGCTATCTTCACCGGCGGCGACGCAGACGCCTACACCGGAAAAATCAACATCTGGTACACCTACACCGACGAAGACAACAAGACCGCGATATTCCCTGTCGATGGACCTTTGACGGACAAGGTTGGCCCCGTGATTATCGCTGCCGAAGTCAAGTACCTGAAGGATGGCAACACGCAGCTCCTGCTGGACTTCAGCGAAGGAATCAAGGACGAGGACGTCAGCACCGAACTGTTCCAATTCCACTGCTGGAAAGACAACATGCAGCATACGCAGGTGAAGTCCGCAAGCGACTTCGCGACCACGCCTAAGAACCAGTGGAAGCTCATCTTCCCGAAGGGCGCTACTACCGATGTCATTCCTTCCGTGGGCGACTCCGTGCGCTTCACACCGCCTTCTTTGCTGGGAGCAGCGCTTGACCTAGTCGATGTCGGTCCGCACGAAAACAACCCGTGGGTCCGCATTACCGGCGAACAGAAGGTGACCGTGACAAGTCCGAAGGTCATAAGCCTCGACCGCGACTCCGAGAACTTCAACAACGCAAAGCAGATCATCCAGAGCAAGGACGCCACCGTACCGAAGCTTATTTCTGGAGCGACGACGCTTTCCGCAGAACAGGTCGGCGCCATCTACGGTACGCAGGGTCACTACCTGGGCGACCTCGACATGGCTGAACTCGTCGAAAACGAAATCGCCGAAATCGTGAAGGCGGTGCAGGCGACCGCAAGCTATGTCGATAAGGACGAAGCGGAAGAAGCCGAAAAGCTCGGCACGACTCCGAAGACCTACACCATCGAAGAAATCATTGCCAAGGTCGATGCCGGCGAGATGAGCATCAAGGAAGCGAAGAAGAAGTACGACCTTTCCCCGGTGATTGTCGATGCCTACGAGAATGGGCTTTTGAACAGCGAAAACCTCGCCTACTATTCTCGCGGAACCGAAGCCGACATCAAGATGATCGTAAGCTCCGTCGCAGACCAGACCGAACTCACCTACGAGGCAATTTACTACTCGAGCCTAGGACATTTCGTCAACAGGCACTCCAACACGATTACCTGCAACGACGACATCTTCAAGGATAACGGCGGCAAGAACTGCCTCGAGAACGAGGGAAGGCTGTTCCTCGCCTGGAACATGCGCTCCGAAAATGGAAGGCTCGCCGCAACGGGTGTCTACATCGCAAGACTGCATATCCGAATCAAGGTGAACACCAAGGTCATCACCGACCGCACCCAGGACTTCCTGTGGGGCGTGCGCCGTGGACAGGTCAACGCCATAGATTTGGGAATTTAGGCCCCAGTAACACACAATTTACACGTTTGTTAAGCATTATTAACGGCAATTTCACTATTGCCGTGTTGCATTTTTTTACAAAAAAAGTTATTTCTACTACAGATATATCTAAATGCGCATAGGGTTTAAAGCCCTCTAGGAGATTGGATGAGGTGTGGATTTGTAAAGAGAGCAACCTGGTTGCTCGGTTTGCTCGTACCTGCGGCAATGGCTGCCGATTATTACATAAAGGCGACTTATGACAACAATAAGGCGACCTATATCGCTGTAGAAACTACAAGGGGAACTCAGTGCAGGAACATCCAAAACGGACTTGCCTTTTCTACCGATGACATTACCCAAGAAGATTTCGCCATCTATAAGAGCAGCCCCTGCCAAGACAAAAACTTGATTGCCACTATTTCTGGAGCAGAGCTCTATGCAGAATCCGATTCTGCAATAATCAACATTGACAGAAACGGGAATTGGAATTTCACAAACAAGCCCAAAGACGACCCGGAGGAGGGACCCAAGGACGATCCTAAGGATCCCGAAGATCCAAGAGACCCGGGCCAGGACAATCCCAAGGACCCGGAGGATCCCGGCAAGGACACTCCCAAGAACGGCTTGAAGTTCATCGCGTTCTTTACCCCGTGGACCAACACCAACGCGAAGGTGTTCCTCTCCAACGGTGACAGTGCGGCGATGGTCCCTGTCGAAGAGAAGTATTGCGGCTGGTTCATTGCAGGCGTCAAGGCTCCGAGCAATAACTTTGACGTCTACTTCAAGCAGACCATCGGTCCGAACTTCGTCGGCGCAGAAGGCCTTACCAAGATTGAACCCACTTCCGCTACCGAAATCAGCCTCGATTCCGTCGCGGCACTCACCGACACCATCTGGGTCAAGGGAAACCAGGAAGGCGCCCCGGGTATCTATTCGGAACACCCTGCAGGCGTTCTGGGCGACTGCCCCATCAAGAAGCTTCCGGTCATGATGTTCGACTGGCTGCACGGCAGCAAGGGTGACGGCGAACGCGGTAACGGTAATCCCGAAAACGGCGTCAGCGCGGACTTCGGCTCCGGTGGATGCAGCGGAAACCCGATGCGTGGCATGGTGGCAACCGAGCTTGGCCCCAACGGAGTCCCCGTGAGCGCCGCCAACTTCCCCACGAACTGCAAGATTACCGAACATCTGGACTACTGGTTTATCCCGGAATCGCTCGCAGTCGACGCCCAGGGCAACACGCTCACCAACATGACCTGCCGCGACCTCTACATTTCTATGGACGACGAAGGCTTCTGGCTTGCCGAAGTCTCGAAGGACGCCATCTCCAAGGGCAACGAGGCGAACCAGGGCGGTATGTTCCTTTTGGACGACTTCCAGTACCTGGATTCCGCAGGAACGATTCCGAACCCCTACTACGACCAGCTGCGCGGCGGTAGCGACAACAGAAACCACAATTTCGGATTCACCATGAAGATCCAAGCGACCTTCGAATATGTGCCTGGTCAGTACTTCGACTTCCTGGGTGACGACGACGTGTGGGTGTTCATCAACAACAAGCTCGTGGTGGACATCGGCGGTCAGCATGCCCAGGTGGCTGGCGCCGTCGATCTCGACACGCTCGGACTTATTCCGGACAGCACTTACAACTTCCACATCTTCTACGCCGAACGCCACACGAGTTCCTCGAACTTCCGTATGCACACTTCGATTGACCTGAAGACCGAAGCAAGCATCCTGCTCAGGAGCCCCTCCAGCAACAGCGACGTCATCGAAAGAGAAATCTACCAGAGGATCCGCAAGAACAAGCTCTCCTGCGACTTCTCCGAAGCCGACAAGGAACTCACGCTGGAACGCGGCGCATCCACCTTTACGCTCTTCGGCGGAAACCTCCCCTCGACAGGCATCGAACTTGATTCCGCAGGCCTTTGGTTCGGCGGCATCACCATCGGCAAAGACTTCGACACCTTCAAGATCGACAAGGAAGCTGTCAAGGACGCACATGGTCTTGCTCCTGGCGTCTACTACCTGCGAGTCTCTCTTGTCGCCGACAACAGCCAGCACAAGGACGTCTACTTCGTTGTCGGAGCTTACGAACTTCCGAACCTCACCTTCACCGATCCGAAGGGCAACTTCCTCGGTGCAGAAATCGTGAGCGACACGCTGCAGCTGAACCTGACCAAGGATGTCACCATGTGGGTGGGACAGTCCTACAAGGTCTATGTGCAGTATGCCGACTCGTGGGCGATGAATTCCAACGACATGATTTATCCATCCACCAACGACCCCGCGTTGATTCCCTGCGACTCCCTCGGCAACCCGATTACCGAAGTCCAACTCGTCAACGGTGCGGCAACCTTCTACGTGAAGGCAGTCGGGGAACTGTGGGGCGGCATACTCTACGTCAAGGGACAGGCATCCGGCAACACAGCCATCTGGAGTTCCATCAACTTCGCGCTCCCGCCGGTTCCGCAAATTCAAACCGCCTACATGCTTGACCGCGACGGTGACGGCCGCGGCGACAGCATCTGGGTCCACTTCAACGGCACGCTCGGCGGCAAGAACTCGCTGGACTCCGCAAAGTTCACCTTCGGCTCCGTATTCGACAAGGCCTACACCGCAAACTACAACATCGGCGACTCCGTTGCAACAATCGTCGCAGACGGAAACGGATTTGGAACAAGCATCTTCACCGGTGGCGAAGAAAAGGTCTACACCGGACAGCTCAAGGTATGGTACACCTACAAGGACAACGGAAAGACTTCCGTGTTCCCCACCGAAGGTCTGCTCGAAGATAGAATCGGACCTGTCATCATGGCAGCTGAAGTCGCCTACATGAAAGACGGTAACACGCAGCTCACTATTTCGTTCAGCGAAGCCCTCCAGGACAACAACGCTTCTTCCGACATGTTCAACTTCCATGTCTGGAAAAACGGAATCATGAGCACCGACGCAAAGCAGGCAAGCGACATTTCGACAAGCAGCGCCACCCAGTGGAAACTGATCTTCCCGAAGGGTGCGGATACCGACATCATTCCTGCCGTGGGCGACTCCGTGCGATTCGCGCCGCCGTCTATGCTCACGACCGTCCAAGACTTGCTACTCAACCTTCCGCACCAGAACAACCCGTGGGTCCGCATTACGGGTGAACAGAAGGTGACCATCACAAGCCCAGGCGTGGTGACGCTGGAACCTGGCTCTGCCGTGTTCGACAGCGCAAAGGCAATCATCCAGAGCCCCGAAGCGACTGTCGCCAAGATCATCCAAGATCCTTCAATCTTGACAGCTGAACAAGCCGCTGCAGCCTATGGCACGCAGGGACACTTCCTGGGCGACCTGAACATGGCGGAACTCGTCGAAAACGAAATCGCCGATATCGTGAGAGCCGTGCAGAGTACACCTTCCTACGTAGACAAGGACGAAGCGGAAGAAGCCGAGAAGAACGGCACGACCCCGCGGAGCTACTCCATCGAAGATATTATCGCCATGGTCGATAACGGCGACATGAGCATCAATGAAGCCAAGAAGAGATTCGATCTCGACCCGGTCATCGTTGAAGCCTACGAGAATGGAATTCTCAATTCGGGCAACATCGACAAGTTCCAGCGCGGCACCGAAGCCGACATCAAGCAGATTGTCGAAGCGGTCGCCGAGAATACGGAACTGCGCTACAAGTCGACCTACTACTCGAGTCTCGGCGAATTCGTGAACAGCAACTCCGACGTGATTACCTGCAACAGCGACATCTTCAAGGAGAACGGACAGGGCACCTGCCTAGACAACAATGGCAAGCTGTTCCTCGCCTGGAACATGCGCGCGAAGAACGGTCGCCTCGCATCGACCGGCGTCTACATCGCAAGACTTGAATACCGCATCAAGGTCGGTAGCAAGACCGTGGTGAACCGCACACAGGACTTCCTGTGGGGCGTGCGCCGCGGCAAGGTGAACGCGCTGGACCTCGGGCTGTAAAAGTCCCAGCAACGACTTCTTCTCTCTCGTCAAAAAAAGAAAGCCGCACGTTAGTGCGGCTTCTTTATTTTTGTTTCGACAATTTCGCGGGCAAAACTTTTAAGTATTGCGCGGAACCGAGAATTACACGAACTTGTAGAGGTCGGTAATGTCTTCGCCCATCTTGTCGTAGAACCAGAACTGGTTGATGTGCGCGTGTTCGTCTTCCACGAGGCTGATGTTCATGCCGTGCTTGTATTCCAAGTAGTTGAACATGCGGTTGTGGTCCTTGCAGAGCACATCGATCACCTGCGGGCTCACCACGAGGGTCACTTCGCGGAGCTTGCCCTTCGCCTTCGCGCGGGCCATCCAGCGGTCGATCATGCCGAGCGTGGATTCGAGCGTCGCGATACGTCCACCGCCGTCGCACACCGGGCAGCGTTCGGTCTTTTCGGTCATCAAGTTCACGCGGACGCGCTTACGGGTGACTTCCATAAGGCCAAACTGGCTGATGGGGGCGGGGCTAATCGGCGCCTTGTCGCGGCGGATTGCCTTGCGGAATTCCTGGTAGACCTTCTCGTTGTCCTCTTCGGATTCCATATCGATAAAGTCGATAATGATCAGGCCGCCCACGTCGCGCAGACGAAGCTGCTTAGCGATTTCGTAGCAGGCGTCGATGTTGGTTTCGAGGATGATCTTGCCCTGGTCCTTGCCGTGCACCTTCGGTCCGGTGTTCACGTCAATAGACACGAGCGCTTCGGTCTGTTCAATCACGAGGTTTCCACCACGCGGAAGCGGTACCTGGCGCTGCAGGGAACGTGCGTAGTCGTTTTCGATCTTGAAGTATTCGAACAGGCTTTCGTTGGAACTCCAGAGCTTCACCTTGTCGAGCTTGTCCGGCGAGAGCACCTTGAGGTATTCACGCAGGGCGAAGTATTCGTCGCGGTTGTCGATATACACGTAGTCGGTGTTATCGCTGAAGTATTCGCGCACAGTCTGTTCAATAGAATCGGATTCTTCGTAGATGCAGGTTTCGGCAGGCTGGTTTTCGAAGTTGTACTTCGTCTGTTCCCACTTGCTTTCGAGTTCGCGCATCTGCTTGTTGATTTCGAATTCAGATTCGTTCAGACCGTTGGTACGAACGATATAGCCCACGTCGCGACCCTTGAGGCGGCGGACCACCTTCTTGAATTCGCGGCGCTTGGCCGGGTCGCGTTCACGCTTAGAGACACCAATGAAGTTGGTGCCCGGCATGCACACGAGGAAACGACCTGCAAAGCTCAGGTGCGTGGTCAGACGGGCACCCTTGGTGCTAATCGGTTCCTTGACCACCTGAACCATGATTTCTTGACCTTCTTGCAGGATTTCATCAATAGAGACTTCCTTGGAAGAACCGTCCTCGTCGTCATCGTCGCCATATTCGCGGCGGAGGAGTTCGTTTCTGTCCATGGCGTCTTCTTGATGCAAAAAGCCTGCCTTTTCAAGGCCAATATCAATGAACGCAGCCTTGAGTGCCGGAAGCACCTTCTGGACCACGCCCTTATAAATATTGCCCAGAACTCGGTTAGAAGATACACCCTCGACGACAAGTTCAACGAGTTCGCCGTCTTCCATGATGGCGATACGTTTTTCGTAAGGGGTCTTACTAATCAAAATTCCGCGCTTGCACTTATTTGCCATTAAAGCTCCTAAAAGTAAGCAAAACTTGTTGGACACATCCCTAAGAAGCATTCCAAAAGTATGGAACGCTTCCGAACCCACGTGCTTCTTTTACGGAAAGTACCGCATTTCCACAGCGTAAAGTCTAGGGAACATAAATATAATAAGTCGGTTTGCTCATTCCGGGTTTCAAAATAAGAAAATAGGCAGAAAATAGACAAAAACGCAAAAGCCCGCTTTCGCGGGCCCTGCGAGGCTTTAGAATCCCATGGTGCGCCCGGCGTGGGCATCCTTCGCGGAAATTTCCTTGCGGAGTTCCGCCTCAATGCGGCTGGCGTTGCGCACGCTTTCGGGCAAGTAGCGCAGGCGCCCATTCACCGCGTTGAAATCGCCGGGGGTGAGCATCGGGAGTTCCGTCACGGAATCGGGGCACTCCACCGACGGGAAGAACACATTCCACAGGTGACGAACGCCTTCGGGCTTCAGGTAGCCAAAGCCGAGCTTCAGCGCGAAGCGGCGGCGGCTCGCCGAATCCAGGGAACTGTCGAAGTTCGTCGCTGCGATGAAGATTCCCTTGAAGTTCTCCATGCGCGTGAGAATCTCGTTCACCTTCGAAACTTCGTGACCCTGGAAGGCGCCCGAACGGTCGCGCAAGAAACTGTCCGCCTCGTCGAAGAAGAGAATCGACTTGGTGCGTTCCGCTTCTTCGAATGCCGCGGCGATCTGCGCTTCCGTCTGACCGACATACATTCCCAGAAGGTCAGATGCCTTGCGAACAATCAGGTTTCTGCCCAGGGTACGCGCCAGGTGGCGTACGAACTCCGTCTTGCCAGTGCCCGGAGGGCCGTAGAGCAAGATGTTCAGCGAGTTCGGGGCGGAGTTTTCGTCGAGTCCCTTCCACACCGTATCGTAAGCTTGCACGACCTCCATGGTTTCGTCGACGGAGCCTTCGATGTTGAGCCCCGTCAGCGAATAAGACGGTGCATGGCATTCTATGTCGCGGAGCGTTCCGTTCTGGATTCCGAGAAGCTGCGTATGCGCCTTCAGGATACGCGCCATGGTCGGATACGCCTGGGAAGCGGCACCGCAGGCAAGCAAGTCCCGCGTACGCTGGGTCGCCAGCGTAAATCCGCCCGCCATCGCCGGGTATTCCACCACGAGCTTCAGCTTTTCTTCGCGCGTAAGCATCGTTTCGGCAGATTGCGCCTTGAGTACGGAATCGAGTATACTCAGGCGCTCATCCTTAGAAAGCCCCTTGAACGCAATCGAGAAATCGAAGCGACGACGGGTACTCCCTTCCGTAAAGTGCAGGGAATTCGTAATCCAGATGACAGGCGTACGCAGCGTTTCAAAGAAGTGGTTCAGGCTTCCCTTCTCGAAACCATTCAGCACCAAGTCCGCTTCGTCAATCATGATGATACCCGGTTCCTGTTCGCACTGCCAGTTGGCAAGCATCGCTGCGCGGACGCGGTAATACATCAGGCTCTGTGCGCGCGACTCCATGCGACGACCCGGCTCGGCATTGTCAGCGTCGATGCTCACTTCCCATAGCGGGAGCCCAGCCTCTTTCGCAATCGCCTTCGCAAGCTCGGTCTTTCCCGAACCTTCGATTCCGTAGAACAGGATATTCAGCGGATGCTTGTAGTCGTGATTCTTGATCATGTCGAGAGCAAGCGCTGCATCGGGATTGTTCCCTTGCAGCTGCGCAAACGGGACCGTTCCCGGTTCCGCGAGACGGAACGCCTTGAGACCGGTACTGTCTCCGTAGCCGTTCAGGTACGACTGCACCTCCGGGGGAATATCCAGATCATCGTCGCACAGGTTCAGCATGCGAAGCGTGCCGTTCTTGCCCAAAAGTCCAGAGACATAGTCCTGATCCAGCCCGGTCGCACGCGCCAATTCGCGGAGCATGCTCTGCGTAATGTTCGGCGGACCGAAATGGCGACGACGCCTTCCAAAGAATTCGCCATCCGAATCAATCTGCAATTCTTCGCGATTGTGCAGCCACATGTAGACAAGCATTTCCGTCTCGTCGTCGTTCAGGCGATAGGTCCCCTTGACCTTCTGCACGCGCCTATAGACACGGTCCCTTTCAGACACTCCACGCGAAAGCATCTCCATGGCGTACTTCTCGAAATTTTCGCAAATGAGATTCTGCACTTGCTTGTAAAGGAACGGCGCCATCGAAGATGGCTCGACATCGGCGATGGTCTTGAGCAGGTTATCGGTCACCTGGTCACGGGCGCCCAACTTGATTTCCTTACGGTAACGGCAGATTTGGCGAAGGAACCGGCTGTCGCAAAACTCAGTGTCCATCTCGACCTCATCCGATTCGTTGAGCGAGCCATCTTCATCGAATATGTCATCGAGGAAATCGTCATCAATGGCATCACAATCCCTGCAATTGTTGAATTCGACCGACTTCTTTTTCTTCTTCGCGACAGGGTGCTTCGGCTTAATATAACCGCCAAGAATCTCGATAAATCCGTCCACGATGGCACTGCGGTAAGGCTCGCTCATCAGTCGAATTGCAATTTCCTTGTTAAGGCTTTCGGGGCTGTCGCGGACAATGCGCACCCAATATTCCAGAATCTTGAGATCCGCAAAATCTAGCTTATTCGACCTTTCTGACTTTCTCTTTCCTGAATTCTTGAGATTCTGAAAAATCTTCTTGAAATATTGATTCTTCTGCATTATGGCTTACCTTCCTAATAATTCCAAATTCTACCCTATATTATCGTAAGTAAAAGGGATTAGGTAAAAGACATTTCTTTAAAAAATGCTGGACTATGATAAGACCCAGCCTTTGATAATGTCGTAAAAAGCGAATAGTTTTCACGTATACTATATCGCTTTAATTATTAAAACTGTCAACCAAGAAAAAATTTTTTACAGATTGCCCGCAGGTCTATAACCGAGCAGTTTCATGCTGTAAAGGGCCGTTCCCTTGCTGATGCTACGGACACCTGTCGCATAGCCAAAAATTTTCCTCAGCGGCACTTCTGCCTTCAGGAAATGCGTCTTGCCGTCTCCACCGATTTCCTTCACCTTGCCGTCGCGGGACTGGATATCGCCCGTCACGAGCCCGGCAAAGTTCACGGGGCATTCCAACGAAAGTTCCATCACCGGCTCGTAAAGCCCCACATCGGCGGGCTTGATCAGCTTCACGACCGCATCGGCACACGCCTTCTTAATCATGGGTGGCAAGGCACCCTCGGTCCAGGTGAATTCATGCACCTCGAAGCACACACCCACCAGCGGGCCCTTGCCGAGAACACCTATTTCCGTGGATTCGAGAAGCGCAGAGCGCACCCCCGCCAAAATTTCGCGGGGAGCCGTTTCCAGAAACTCGGCGGAAAGGCGGATGTCATGCGCGTCCCCATCGAGTGGAGTCGCCGAGAGCTTAATCGATATTTTATGGGGCCCCAGCTGGAACGTATTTTCGACGGGACCCACGGGGCGGCAGAGACGCTCCTGCCAGCGCACTTCGGGACTACCCGCACGCACCTCGCAGCCGAACTCACGCTTCAGCCTAGAAAGCAGCACGTCCAGCTGCACTTCACCCACCGTATGCAAATACCAGAAGCCACCTTCGTCCTTTTGCACGCGGAAACTCGGATCCATACGGCAAAGCGTATTCAGGCTTTTTTCCACATGATGGTAGTCTTCGGAACCAAGGCATTCCACGCGGGTCTGCAACAGCGGCTGATACTTGTCGCGAATAGAAGAATGAGTGGGCGGTTGGTCTAGATCCTTCGACTCCATGCCTTGCGGCATTTCGCTCAGGATGGCACAACGCTGTCCATCCAAATAAATAATCTGCCCAAGCTCCGTCTCGAACGGGCTACGCATCGCGTAGATGTCTCCCGAACGGATTTCGTCCACGGGCTGCAACAAGTTCGCCTTGAGTCTCGAAAACTCAAAACCGGCGGGCCATTCCTTCCGTTCCATATCGGTATGGCTACGGAACAGCGAAATCTCGCCTACGCCCTTGAAATGCCTCAGGCGAATGACCTGTCCCAATTCGTTGGCGCCAAACTCCGGCACATCGGGCAAAAAGAACGAAAGCGCCGTCGTTAGGCTTCGCACGCCGAAGCCTTCCATGGCAGAACCCGCGTAGCAGAGCGCATAGTCACCACTCTTTGCAAGCTCCTTGAGACCGCGCAACAAAATTTTCGGCGGAACAGGTTTCCCATCGAGCGCAAGCTTCAAGACTTCGTCGTCAAAGTTGCTCGCGAATTCGACCGCCTCGGCATAATACTTCTTCAGTTTCTCCGTCGATGCGCTCACCTCGCCGTCTTGCGGCCAGGATTCGTCAACGACCTCTTCGCCAGATTCCGAATGCACCAGCCGACTCTTGCTCAGCACATCGAGTACACCCACGAGCTTGCCGCCCTTGTATTCCGGAAGCGTCATTAGCACCGGACGCACCCCAAGGACTTCTTCGACGTTGATCAGCGTCTCGTCGAGCGAATAGTCGGGATTGTCCAGCTTGTTTACAAACAAAATAGTACGAACGCCCGATTCGCGTAACTTTCGGAAAGCAGCGACCGTTTGCGTCTCGACGCCACTTGCGGCACTCACCACAAGCACCGCGCCCTCTACCGCCGTGAGCGCCGTATCGACTTCGGCGCCAAAATCCACATGCCCCGGCGTATCGATAAAATTGAACCAGGTGTTCTTCCACTCGAAATGCGCCACGCCACTCTCGATAGTGATACCCCTGTCCTTTTCTTCGGGCAGGTAGTCCATCGTCGCAAGCCCCTCTTCGACCTTGCCCGGCCTACGCACCTCGCCCGCCGCAAAAAGGATGCGTTCGGAAAGCGTCGTCTTTCCGGCATCCACATGAGCTAGGATAGCGATATTTCGAATGGGCTGCTGCATGACCGTTTACTTCTGCAAGGCTTTCACCTGTGATTCAAGGGCTTCGACGCGAAGCGTCAAGTCGGCACAAAGCTTTTCCAGTTGTTCCAGGCGAGAATCGTGCTCGCTGTCCTTCACCCGCTGGCGACGCAGTTCCGAGTCCTGCTCCACATTCTTGGAATCAACGGAATTCAGACGGAAATCATGTTCGGCATCCTTTGCAATCTGCGCCTTCAGCTTGAACTCCTGTTCGCGCTCCTTGCTGTAAAGGGCGTCTATGCGGACATCGTGTTCATCGTCCTTTTCTTTCTGCATGTCCAGGCGAGCATCGTGTTCCTGGTCCTTGCGCTGGAGTTCACGAATGCGTTCTTCATCAAGACTCATACCGACCTCGGAAAAAAGGAAACCTAATCACCAATGTAGCAAAAAAATGCCGGGAAGTTTTTATCGCTTGAATTCTGCCAGGACCATGCCGGCAACGATTGCCACCGCACCCAGAACAGCTACCACCGTCATACGCTCCCCAAGGGCAATGACCGCCGTAATAATGGTCACAAGAGGAATCGCGTAAATATAGTTGCTTGCAAGGACCGTACCGAGCTGCTTCAGCACCTTATTCCATACAAGGTAACCAAACAGCGACGAAAATACGGTAAGGCACAAAAAGTTCAACACGACCACGGGCGCGGCAAAATTCTGCCACGGGATATCGAGCATTTTCGATACATCGCCACCCGCCTCAAAGAACAGTGCCGGAATCGACGTGAGAGCCCCGTAGAAAAACATCCTGCGCGTAATGAACAGCACCGAATATTCTCCGTTCAGCTTTCTGACCACCAGCGAATAAAGCGTCCACATCAGCGCCGCAGAGAACGCAAGCAAATCACCGACTGGCGAAAGCTTCAAAATGAACTTTCCGTTCAGCACCACAAGCACCATACCGACAAACGTGATAAGACAACCGAGAATCTGCTTTTTCCCAAGCCTCTCGCTTTGGTAAAGCATTCCCGCAAAAATCATCGTCAGTAGCGGATTCGTGCAGACAATCAGCGACACATTGCTCGACGGCGAAAGCGAAAGCGCCGTATTCTCGGTCCAAAAGTATAATGTGCAACCAGTGACACCGCTAATAAACAATATCAGTTCGTGTTTCCAGTTCTTGCAACGGAAATGCTTATGGCTTGCGACAAGGAGCATTACATAGGTAACGACAAAACGCAAACAGAAAATCTGCACCGCCGAAAAACCGTGATTCAAGAGCACCTTCGTGCTCACGAAACTAGTCCCCCAAAACGCAATAGTCACTATCGCGAGCAGGTGCCAAAGGGCGATATTGTTGCGTGCAGGAATCATCGCGAACAAAGATAAAAATAGGGGCTACCTGAACGAGGCAAAATATGCCGAATTTGACCGTTTTAAGGCTCATTTTCTAAACAAGTGATTTTTTTCACAAGTCAAATTCCATCTATAAATTTTTATGTTATTTTTATATAATAGAATTAGAACACCCCTTATAGATTACGCCATGACAGTTACGAAAAAATACAGTCTTGCGGCATTATGTCTTTCAGCCCTAATCGCTGCATGCGGAGACTCCTCCGATAGCCCCTTCCTCTAACATGGAGGTCGTTTCTGAACTTGCCGATTTGCCTAAGTGCACAAACGCAAACGAGGGCGAACAGGTGTGGGTCAAGGGAGAATCCTCCGCACGTGTATGTGTCGATGGCAAGTGGTTTGCGACAAGGGAATCCTCTGATTTGGGGTTAAGCTGCTCTTCCGAAGAACTCAAGGACAAGAGTGGACTAAAAATTGTCTGTAACGGCGACAGCGTCGGCGTGGTTTTGAACGGCTCGGCTGGTAAAGACGGAATTGGCATCAGCTGCACCATTGCAGGACAGACGGATTCTTCCGTAAGCATCCTGTGCGGCGACAGCACGATGACGTTGAATCTAGGCGACAAGGTTAGCAACAAGCAGACCACCGAACTCGACTCCGAAAGATTGAAATTTTCAAGCAGTTCCATATCGACGCATCCGATTTCAATCAGGAATCCGAGGAACTGAACGTATTCGGCAACTCCGACGCCGACGCAGCCTTGCTCGCCATATCGATTCTGTTGCAGCGCGATTCCAGCGAAACAGACCTCTCCGTGCTTTTGACGGATATCTCAGGAGACATGGAGTCGGACGGTGCCTGGAACGATTCCGCGAAAAGGGCAGAAATTGCTGACTGGGCGGCTACGGCAGACTCTTCCATTAAGGACTCGGCAAGCCGGCTTGCGACATTCCGCAAAAATGTTAAAAACTGGGGCTTGGGTGGCAAGAACACCGTCGTTCCCGACTTTGAAAAATACATCCGCAAGTTCTCTAGCATCGAAAACGGTCTCGGCGTATGCGGCGAAGGCGACAACAAGAAAGGAACCATTAAGCACATCACAAACAAGCACTCCAAATACTATGCTAAAAGCTACACCGACACGACCCAGATGGTCCGCTTCATCTGTGATGACACCAAACTTTTCCGGTGGCGTGCCGCGACAGACATTGAAAAGAACGCCTACGAATGGGGAGCCGGTAAATTTGACGGCGAACTCCGTGCAGGTCGAGTAAACCCCAACATCTACTACATCTACGAAACAGCCAAAAAGGCTTGGCGCCCTGCCACTACTTTCGAAAAGGACACCTACGACTATAAAAGCAACAAGGACTGGGCAGACGGTTCCGACGGACAAGTCAAAAAAGGCGCTGTCACCGACACCATGTACACATTCGACAAGGATGCCTGGCGTGTTGCAGACCCGATAGAATCGATACTGAAAATAGGATGCACCGAACTTAAAGACGATTCTACACTTTATGATGAAGATAACAACATCTACATCTGTAGCAAACGTAAATGGTACCTCGCCTTATCTGCGAACTACATGTGGAACGGAGAACAGAAACACAAACTCGTCAACACAGGTATCGGAAGCACCAGCGGCACGTACGGATACTGGTTCGATTATTCAGACAATGCCGACTACGGCGAATCAAAAATTATCTACCCCGTCGACAAAGACGAGAACTCTGTCATGTTCGCACTCGCCCCCATTATCGATACGTGTGGCGGGATATGCGGAACATTCGAATTATACAAAGGAGACTCTATAACATATGATCCGTTCGTCGGCGTAGGCTTTACACTTGCAGCAGACGGCGTTACCCCAGTTGACATCTCATCGTGGGGAGGGATCTGCATTTCCTACAAAACAACTATCGGAGGAGCTTTGGAAATAAGCCTAGGAACAGCGATAGATTCACGGTTAGGCGAAGACCGTCCAAGAGCCAATTTGTCCAAAACCCCAGATAGAGCCAGACAAGACCTTGCCTGGAGTAATTTCAAGCAAGCTGGATGGGGGTGTCATGGAGACTCGTTGAAAGCGGGGGTTTGCGACACCATTTCCGGCGAAGAAGCCTCGAAAAGAGCGGTTCAATTCAGATTTTACGTGCAAGCTAAAAGTGGAAATACCGGAAACTTCGCCATTTACGAAATAGGAAAAATCGGCACCTGCAAATAACAAGCTTCTCATAGTTATAGGTTTAAACTATTACTAATTATAGTTTAAACCTTGCACGGAGCACAATTTTTGACAATTTTTTCTTTTTCCATCACATTTTTATAGACCTAGTTATAGGAACTAACTATATTAAGGTCCATAAAACTTATAGGAAAAGGATAAAGAAATGTCCAAGATTGAAACTCTTTGCATCCAGGGTGGTTGGCAGCCGAAGAACGGCGAACCGCGCGTTCTCCCCATCTACCAGAGCACCACGTTCAAGTACGAAACGACCAACGACATGGCAGACCTGTTCGACCTGAAGGCTTCCGGCTACTTCTACACGCGTCTGCAGAACCCGACCAACGACGCCGTTGCTAACAAGATTGCCGCGCTCGAAGGCGGTGTGGCCGCCATGCTTACGAGTTCCGGTCAGGCGGCGAACTTCTACGCCGTTTTCAACATCTGCGAAGCGGGTGACCACTTCATCAGCACTTCCGCTATTTACGGCGGTACGAGCAACCTCTTCTCCGTGACGATGAAGAAGCTCGGCATCGAATGCACGTTCGTGGACCAGGACGCCTCTGACGAAGAAATCGAAAAGGCCTTCCGCCCGAACACCAAGTGCTTCTTCGGCGAAACCGTCGCAAACCCGGCAGGCAAGGTCTTGGACCTCAAGCGCTTTGCAGACATCGCCCACAAGCACGGCGTTCCGATGATTGTCGACAACACCTTCCCGACCCCGATTCTTTGCCGTCCGATTGAATTCGGCGTTGACATCGTGACCCACTCCACGACCAAGTACATGGACGGCCACGCCATGGCAGTCGGTGGCTGCATCGTTGACAGCGGCAACTTCGACTGGGAAGCAAACCACGACCGTTTCAAGGGCCTCACCGAACCGGATCCGAGCTACCACGGCCTCGCCTATACGAAGGCTTTCGGCAAGGGC
>JAFXRC010000016.1 GCA_017526585.1 Fibrobacter sp.
CTTTTTCGACAACAAGTTGTCGCCTAGACTTTGTTTCAGCGGTTACCGAGAGGGGGTCATACCCGTTCCCTTTCCGAACACGGAAGTCAAGCCCCTCATCGCCGATGGTACCTGGCCCACGGGCCCGGGAGAGTAGGTCGCTGCTGGATTCACGCCCCCAACGAGGTAAACCTCGCCGGGGGCTTTTTTTATGCCTGGCCAGCGTGCGGAGCAGTGGCTAAAGCTAGGGGAAAACATCCTATAATAACCATTCGCTTTACCGCAAAAAAAGATGCCGCGGTTGTGCGGCATCTTGATTAAACTCTGTTGGATATTTGCTTACGGAACGTCGTTGGCAATGATGCCAAATTTGCGGGCATTCTCTATATCGATGATTTCTGCATCGCCAGACGTGAAGTTGCCGAGATCCACTTGCTCGTTGTACCTATCGTTAGCCGATTTGACAGCACCTGCGAATGTTGAATTCTTGTCGCCGATCATGGTCGTTTCGATGAAGGAGACTGTGCTTCCTTCCGTTTCTTCGTTGTACCAGCCTATAAAGGAGTGGCTTGGGACAAGTACTATCATCGTCTTTAAGCCGAGGCGTTCAAGGACGGAGGCGAAGAGGAAGGTTGTTTCTATGCAGATGCCTTGTTTATCACGTAATGTTTCATTGGGATACCTGACATACTGTCCGTTGCTTACTGCGCCATCGCTCTGCACATACTTGATGCCGCGGGCCTGAAGGACTTCGAATACGGCCTTTGCGATTCGCTGGGAACTTTCCGCTATCGATTCGTCATCTTCGTATTGCTGGTAGACCTTCAGCACTCCGTTGGGGAGTTTCTTGGCGATGTCATCGACAATGTTCTTGATGGAATCAGCCTGCGGTGTCACCCATACGCTATACCACCATTTGGGATTCTTGATGCCTGTGAGTTCGGCTCCCTTGATTTGCATAGGGTGAATCGTAGTCGGAATGGACTTCGAGAACAGCAGTATTTCATGGTCGTTTTCAAGTGCGTAGGCTTCTACCTGGTACTGTGCCGGTTCGGCGGTCTTGAGGGCTGCAAGTGCCTTGGCGTCGAACTTGAATGAGGGACCCATATAAATTGATGTATCGGGGTTCACGAAATCCGTAACGGTGGCGGTATCGGTGAATCCTTCGATCCAAGCCTTGAGCATTATCTTCTTCCAGCGGCATGGAACTTTGGAATTCTTCTCACAGGTGTTCTTGACGTAATATGTCAGCGGCACATTGATTTTCTTCCCGTCGTTGACATAGTCCTTGTACATGAGAGAGTATTGGTTAGCGTATGCTCCGTAAATATTTTCCTTGCTGTATAGGATGGAGCTGTTTAGAGTACGAATAACGCTTTGACTATAAATATCGGCATAGACGCTGTCGTAGAGCTTTTGGTAGAGCGAGTCGAAGTCGGCTTCCTTCAGGCTGTCGATAAGCGCCTGACGCGTGGAATCCATCCATGCCGTACTGAAAGCGTTGTCGAATAGAATCTTGTAGACGGTGTCCACATAGGGTTCGGCGTAAAGGCTGTCCCAGAGGGTGCCTGCCACTTCTTCGCGGATGGCATTTGCGATGGAGTCTACGTTGACCTTGGCGTCTTTACCCTTGGGGCCTTCGGCACCCGTTGCACCGACGGCGCCGTCCTTGCCGTCTTCGCCGGAGCAGGCGACGAATGTGGATGTCGCTAGGAATGCGGCGAGGCTTGCCACGGCAAGGCGCGCAGAAATTCTAGACAGTATTCGCATAGGTTCTCCTTTTTCTAATCCTTTACATAAAGTTTATTGGGAAATGGCGACTGCGGCAATCACACCGGCGGCTACAATTACAAGAAACACTCCCGCACCACCGCCTTGTGGTATCGCCTTGGCTTGGGATTCTTCGTCGCAGGCGTTTTCCTTGGCGCAAAGCTGCATACGTTTCACAAGGTCATCCAGGAGTGCATCCTGCTTGTACTTTCCAAGAGGGTACTGGATTGTCATCAGGATGGTTCCCGTTCTGTCGTCGGCGATTTCTGCAAAGAAATGGCTGTAGTAGACGGTATTTCCTTCTAGTTCTCCCTTGTAATTAATGGTCATGCGGTAAGAGGAGCCGTACTGCTGGAATTCCTGCTGCTTCAGGGTGGTATCCGAATCCAGGCTGTTGATTTCGGTGAAGCGGCTTTCCTTGTTCAATGTCGTCGTATTCTTGAGTGCGACCTTGGAGAGCAGCGTGAATCCCGATTTCTGCAAACGCACCTGAAGTTCGCCCATGGTGCCTGCATTGTCGTTTTCAGCGGTGATGGTAAAGGGAATCTCCTGGTTAATGGCTGCTTTTTCGTCAAAGAAAAGCTTGGGCTTGGGGCCGCCGCCACAACCGACCAGCAGGATTGCGGCTAAGAACAGGAGCGAGATGGTTCGGAATTTCATAAGTCTCCCCTTGGGCTTGAAACTTTCAAGGTGTAATGTAAAAATAGCTTTCAACGGGTTTAAAGTCAAGTTTTTATAGCAAGTAATCCATGCGGATGTTGCGCATGCTTTCGAACAGGTTTGCCTTCAGGGTGGAATTTCCCTTGGTGAGGCTCTTGATTTCTTCGCGGATTGATTTGCGGTGGCTTGCCTTCGAGAATTCGCAGGTGCAGGTGAACTTGCGGATGTCGGCATCTTCGGCGTACTCGATGATTTCGCTTTCTTCGCAGTAGCACAGTGGGCGAATAATGCTGCATGGGTATTTTTCGTAGGGAACCATCGGGGGCATGCCGCTGAATTCCCCCTTGTACAGCATGTTCATCAAGAGGGTCTCTACGATGTCGTCCATGTGGTGGCCGAGCGCAATTTTGTTGTAGCCGTTTTCGCGGGCGAACTTGATGAGCTCAGTACGGCGCTGCGTGCTGCACCAGTAGCAGTTGAGCTTGCGTCCTTCCTTGAGTCTGCCTTCGACGGCCACGTCCTTGAAGTAGAACGGAATTTGCGGATACTGTTCCGCCATGCGCTGCAAAAATTCGCGCGGTGCCTTGTCTGCAAAGTCGCTCTGGATATGTATTGCCCCGATTTCGCAATTTGGCAGGAATTTGCCCATGCGGGATGCGAGCTCCATCAGCAGTACGCTGGAATCCTTGCCGCCCGAAACCGCAATCAGTACCTTGTCGCCGTCTTCAATCAAGTTGAAGTCGTGGAGTGCCTTGGTGATTTTCTTGCTGATGCGTTTACGGATGGCGTTGGACATTTCTTGTCTAAAAAGGGCTCTAAAAAAGGGGCTCGCTTGCGCGACACCCCGTCTGTTAATTTATCTGTAATTTGTCTAATCCTTAGTCGGCAAGGCGCAGCGGCATCAGGAGGAAGCTGAAGCCCATGTCGTCGCCAACAGGTTCAATGATGCAAGCACCGATCGGGGTGTTCATCTTGAGCACGACTTCTTCGCTCTTGCACATGTTGAGGATTTCGTAGAAGTAGCGACCGTCGAAACCGATGCTGAAGCTGCCTTCGCCGTTGTGGGTCACGGCAATGGCTTCGCGGGTTTCGCCACCGACATCCGGGTCGGTCGCAGAAAGTTCCATGTTGTTTCCGTCCATCTGGAAGCGGATCTGGTGCGTGCGCGGATTTGCCATCGGCAAGATGCAGTGGACCTTGTTCAGCAGTTCGGTGGCGTTTGCCTGCACGGTGCGTTCAAAGTTCTGCGGAATCACGGCGCGGTAGTTCGGATACGGACCTTCGATGAGCTTCGAGATAATCTGGGTGGCACCGATGCGGAACAGAACGTGCGTTTCGGTGGTGCAGATTTCAACGGAGTCTTCGTTCTTGGCGAGGCGGAGAACCAGCTGCAACACCTTCGGGAGAACGATGATGCCGGAGTCGAGGTTCGCACCTTCCTGTTCAATGCTTGCGCGACCCATACGGTGACCGTCGGTAGCGACCATGGAAATCTTGCCGTCCTTCGCTTCCATGAACACGCCGTTCAGGTTCTGGCGGGTGTTGTCGGTAGAAACGGCAAAGGCGGTCTTTTCGACTAGGAATGCAAGTTCGCTTGCAGCGAGCGTGAGCGAAGCACCTTCCACTTCGGGGAACGGCGGGAAGTCGCTAGCGTCGAAGCTCGTGATGGAAGCCTGACCGCGTTCGCTCCACTTGATGCGGGTGAGGTGGTCCTGCACGTCCACGCTGATGGTGTCGATGCTCGGTTCCACGAGAGCCTTGATAAGGTCGGAGAACTTGCGGGCGTTGATCAGGGCTTCGCCGTCGCGTTCGCCCATGACTTCGAGCTTAATCCTCACACCCAGGTTCAAGTCGGTGGCGCAGATTTCAAGGAAATTACCTTCCAGGCGCAGTGAATAGTCGTTAAGGATCTGGAGCGTTGACTTGTTAGGGATTGCGCTGATGGCAATCTGCAATGCGTCCTGCAATACGGATTTCTTGATACTGAACTTCATTTATGCGCCTCTCTGGATAAGCATAGTTCCAACAAAGAAGATAACGGCGATAGCGCCAAGGACTACGATGATTTTCGGGTCTAGCGCATTAGCCTTTTTAGGGGTGAATTGCTTTGCATTCTGTTTTGCGCGTCTGCGGTCGCTACGGCTCATAGTTGATCTCCATTTTTATACGCATAAAAAACTAATTTTTTTACGGACAAAAGGAAAAGGACATGGCAGAAAAAACGCTAAATAAGATAAAAAACAAGGCTTTGAATTTGGCATCGACAGCCCTTTTGCGCGTGGAGCTTGCAAACGAGGAATCCAAGCTCAAAAAGCGTTTCATGGCACTCGGCCAGAAGCTCCACGGGGCTATCCGCGATGACCTGCTAGCGACTATTAAGGACGATCCTTCCGTGGTGGAGCTCCTGGGTTCCATTGAAGAGGAAAAGCGCGTCATCGAGTCCCTGCGCAAGCGTATCGACAACCCTGGGTCTGAAAGTGAAGAAGCTTGAGATCCACGTTTTTCCGAGCAAGACCGCTTCGGGTAGGAGCTACCGTTTCTCCTTCCTGGGAGCCGTTATCGCCGTGGTGGCCGTTGTCGCTGCAGTCTTCGGTTTTTTGCTGTTCTCGCCAGTACAGATTTTAGACAACATAACAAGTGGCAACGTGACGAACGTCTATCGCCAGAATGCATCCATCAAGAAGGAACTCAAGGTAATTCGTGCCTCGGTGGACTCGTCGATTTTACGCGCCGAGGAAACGCGTATCCTCCGCGACTCTACGCTGAAAGTGGGCGGGCTCGGATTTGTGCTGGATGGTGCAGCCATGGACGATTCGCTTTTGCAGAAGCGCAAGAGTGTAAACGAGGTGGAAGCATCGTTCAAGAAGCTTCTCTCCGCCCTTGAACGTGATTCGGTAGGTGCCGAGAAAATTCCGGTGCTGCATCCGATGAAGAACGACCATGCCGTCAAGAAGCGTTTTGAAATGGTCTACGACCCGTTTACCGACAGTGAACTTCCGCACAGGGGTATCGACTATGTTGCCGCCGAAGGCGACACCGTGTACGCGACGGGCGCAGGTTCTGTCATCGAGGTCCGCAAGCACCGTGGTTTCGGTCTTTCGGTCAAGGTAGACCATGGACACGATGTGCGCACCTTCTATGCCCACCTGGGCCAGGCCCTGGTCAAGCAGGGTGATTTGGTCCGCCGCGGTGAGCCGATTGCCCTGATTGGCGAAAGTGGCACGCAGTCAAGTATCGGTCTCCACTATGAAATTCGCATCGATGGTATCTCCATCAATCCGGAAAGTTTTTATTTGACAAAGTGATTCAGTCCATTTTGGTGGTAGAAGTCCACGTCGGAGAGAACCTGGTCGACCCAGCTTTTAATTAGCGGAGACTTGCTCCAGTTTTCGAGACGAGTATTGATTCCGTGGAATGGATAGAAGCTTGCCACGGCGTTTTCCTGACTAATGCCCACCTGCAGCATCTTGCTGAGGCGTTCTGCTCCGCGGAATATCTGCTCGATGCCATCTCCTTCGGTCAGCGATAGAATTCCCCTGGAGTCCTTCTGTCCGCGGAAGTCGAAGTTGAAGTTTGAAACATGGCGAATCAATGACATTAAAAGCGCTGGATCCAGGTGGTTCCTGTGTGCCGCTTCCATCACGGGGAGTGCGGTGAGCTGTTCGGTATCCCAAGGGTCACCGGTATAGGTGACATGTAGCGTGTGGTTCTGCCTGTCGCTTGTAATGCGTGTCGAGTAGCGATTGCCTAGCTTTTTTTGCAGCAGCTTGTTCAGGCGAATGCCCCTGTTCTTGAATTGCTTGTAGCCGTTCATGGCAAGTTGCAGGGTGTCATCGATGCGCATGATAATGGGAAGCGTGGGCTTATTCACGATGCTGTCGTAGGCTTCGAGGATTAGCGGTAACACATAGGCGATTTCCGGTTCGGGATGGGTAAGGTCGCAGGAGGAATCCACTTGCAGAGCCTTGAGAGAGTCAAGCTTCATGATTGCCGTTGCTGCGTAATCTTCGAACAGGAGTCGTTCATCGGTGCTTTGCACCTCTGTCTTCGGGATCAACCAGAAAGCGATGGTGATTGCCGAAAATCCTGCGACAATACCGATGATGCAGCGCCATAGTTTAGGTGCCCTGAATATCACTTTGAGCCAGCTACGGACCCTGGGACTTTTCCCAAGGTAGATGGCAAGAAAAGCGAAAATGACTGCCCACAGGATAATGAATATCACGAGTTACATTATAGCAAAGCGCGCAAATTCTATCTTTTGGGTATGCTGGATCCCTTAAAGAATATCGTAATCATCGGTGACCGAATCCTCATCAAGCCCCTTGAAGCGTCGAATAAGACCGGCAGCGGGCTTTATCTGCCACCAAGCGTCAAGGAACGCGACGCGGTTCATACGGGTTTGGTCGTGCGCGTGGGACCCGGCTATCCTCTGCCTGTGACGCAGGACAGCGATGCGGTGTTCCGTGGGGAATCCCCAGACGAAGTCAAGTACCTGCCGCTTCAGGTTAAGGAAGGCGACGAGGCACTGTATTTGCATGCAAATGGCTACGAGATCGAAGTAAACGGCGAAAATTATGTGATTATTTCGCAGAACGCCGTGCTGATGGTGATGCGCCAGGATGTACCTGACGATGTCGCTGACATCGAAAAGATGTAAGCCCTTTAGCAGAACCTGCTTAACAGCAGCGTGCTAACCGTAAATAAAGCCGAGCGTAATGGTGACGGCGAGCAGCAGCACGATTTGCTTAATGATATGTACTTCATTTGAACTCATGCCCCTAAAATACAATTATAGAGTCCGCGAGACCACTCTGTAAGAAACGAATAATGTTACACATGTAAACATGTGACGAAGATTACAAATTTGGGGGGCGGGTTTAGCCAGCCCGGTCTATATCGGGTATTTATCCTTTGCCGCCTCTAATTCGGCGGATATTTTTTCCCATTCCTCGTAGAGCTGGTCGACTTTCTTCTTGTTGTCGTCCATGTCCTTTGCAATGGCGGTAATGGCGTTGCCGTCGCCGCTTTCGGAGGCGGTCACGAGCTTGGCTTCGAGTTCACCACCTAAAGCTTCTGCCTTTGCGATATCCTCTTCGAGCTTCGCGAGTTGCTTTTCAAGCGGCTTCACGACCTTGCTACGTTCGGCAATGTAGTCGGCGCGGGCCTTGCGGTCTTCTTTGGCGCGGGGAGCGCCGCCAGCCGCATTGCTCGCGGCCGCGTTGCCGCTGTCCGTTTTCACGTCAATGTTAGAAACTTTGATGTTCGCCGATTCAGAACCGCCGGGTTTCTTTTCGGATGCCCAGCCGACCTTTTCGAGGAAGTCGGCGTAGGTGCCTTCGAATACGCGGCACTTGCCCCCGTCGAATACCACGAGCCTTGTAGCAAAGGCGTGCAGCAGTTCTTCGTCGTGGGTCACCACCATTGCGGTGCCTTCGTAATCTTCGAGGGCGTCGATCAGGCTTTCGATGCTTTCCATGTCGAGGTGGTTCGTCGGTTCGTCCAGGAGCAGCATGTTGCAGGGGCTTGCCAAAATCTTTCCGAGGAGCACGCGGCTGCGTTCGCCACCGCTCAGCACCTTCACTTTCTTTAACGCGGCATCGCCGCTGAACATCATGAGGCCTGCCAGTCCGCGGGCGCGGCTCTTCTGCGAAACTTCAACGATGGCCGAGGCGATTTCTTCTTCGACGGTGTTGTCCAGATTCAGGCGGTTGATGTTCGTCTGACCGAAATAGTTGATCTGCACATTCGGATTCGGAGCGATTTCGCCCGCGACCGGTTTGAGCTCGTTTGCAATCAGGTTCAAGAGCGTCGTTTTACCGCGGCCGTTCGGGCCAATAATTGCGATGCGGTCGCCCTTGAAGACTTCCATGGTGAGGTCGGTAATCAGCTCCGGGCCGTTCGGGTAGGCAAAAGTCAGACCCTTGATCTGCAGCATGCGCTTGCCGGGAAATCCTGCCTCGGTAAAGCTGAAATCCAGGTTGCGTTCGTGGGTGAGGCGCTCGCCAGTCGCAAGCTTTGCCGCGGCCTTGATCTTGGACTGCACCATAGCGGCTTTCGCGGCCTTGTAGCGGAATCGCTCGATGACCTGTTCGAGTTGCGCCTTCTTTTTCGCCTCGTTTTCTTGCGTGCGCTGGGCGACTTCCTCTTCTTCGGCGATGGTTTCGCGGAGCTTTTCTACAGTGCCCTTGACCTTGCGCATCTTGTGGCGGTGAATGCCTACCGTGTGCGTGCAGACTTCGTCCATAAAGTGATGGTCGTGGGTAATCAAGAGCACTTCGCCCTTCCAGCTGCGCAAGAATCGGCTGAGCCAGCGCATCGACACGATGTCCAGGTAGTTGGTCGGTTCGTCGAGCAACAGCATGTCGGGTTCGGATGCCAAGACCTTCGCCAAGTTCAGGCGAATCTGGAAACCGCCCGAAAGGAGTGCGGGGCTCTTGTGCATGGATTCCTCGTCGAAACCCAGACCGAACAGGATTGCTTCGACCTTGTGTTCTTCGATCCAGCCGTCTTCATTGGGCTTTAATACGCTGCAGGCTTCTTCGTGAACCGTGGCGTGCGTAAAGTTCAGGTGCTGCTGCAAGTAACCCAGCGTGTATTTCTTGGGAATGTCGATGGAGCCTCCATCGATGCATTCCTGGCCGAGAATCATCTTGAAAAGCGTCGATTTGCCGCAACCGTTGCGGCCCACAAGGCCCACGCGTTCGTGGTCGCCTACAAGCATGCTGGCGCCGTCAAGCAGCACCTGCTCGCCAAAAGACTTAGAAACATTCTGTATTTGAATCACGGGATTAAAGATAGATTTTTTTTGTTATCTTATAAAGTGAACCAGAAGGAGGATGCATGTTCATAAAAAGAACCCCCGTTTTTTTACTGGCGTTAATTGCTGCCGTCGGAGCCAAAGAAATTGTGCCGGCCGTTCCGTCACAGTCGCTTGATGGCTGCTATCAAATTTCGACCGCAGAGGAACTTTACGGTTTTGCCGAAATTGTAAACGGACACGATTCTACCGCGGCAAATACTTCTGCCTGCGGTGAACTCACGAAGGATATCGTTGTAAACAAAAACGTCCTGAATAAGTGGGACCTGCTCAATAGTGACAGCGCCGAGACCTTAGCCGTATGGAAACCGATGGTTGACTTTGCGGGAAAATTCGACGGGAATGGTCATACGATTTCGGGGCTGTATTCACCTGACAGAGCGGGTCTTTTTGAGTCGATCACATCTCCGGAGAATTCCGTTGTCGTTGTCCGGGATCTGGGAATACTTGATTCGTACTTTTCATCGACGAATTATCTTGGCGTTCTTGTAAATTCTGTCTACGGGCCTGGAAAGACACAGATAACCAATTTCTATACATTCTCCACTATCAAGTCCACGAAAAGCAAGCCCTATATCGCAGGTGTCGTGGGTTATGTAAGCGGCAATGCATCATTGACCTTGACAAACTGCTATAGTGTAGCAAACCTTGTAGATAATGGGAATAACTATGATTCCAGATTGCTGGGTTATACAGTGAGTAGTAATGAATCCATCGAGGTCATCAACAGTTATGCGATAAAGCTGAGTTCCTCTAAATATATCGATTATGGAACATTGGTGGATACGGCTGCATTGTTTAATGGTGCGTTGGCATTTCTATTGAGAGAAAATGCAGAAGGCTCCATTTGGGGGCAGGATGTCGGCCGTGATCCCTATCCGATTTTTACTGGAACACTCAAGAATTCCATTGCGGATAGGTACAATGTCACATTCCATACTTTCGATAGTGATACGGCTAGATATCTTGACAATTATGTTGCCGGCCTTATTACGATGCTTCCTAAGGGAACGTCCAAGGAAAACCTGGTTTTTGGCGGCTGGTATAGGGATGCCGAATTCAGCGGAGAAAACGATACGGCAATTTCCAATACGACAACGGGCGATCTTGAATACTGGGCTAAGATGTATGACCGTTACAAGGTAACCTACCATCCCAATGGCGGTAAGATGGAAAATCTTGGGTCTCATATTGGTTGTGGCAATCCAAACAAGAGTTATCAAGATGCACTCATACTGACTGGCGATGTTTCCTGCTATCTGGGAGGTATTGGGAGCAATCTGCGTGATAGTTATTATCGTGACAGCAGCATGTTTCTTGGCTGGTACGACAACGAGGAATTGGCGGGCGATCCTGTCGACTCCATTACAACGAGCGACAAGGGCGACAAGGATTTCTATGCGAAGTGGTACGAATACGAGAGACCGGCGATAGATCCTGAGGACAGCTGCTACATCATTTCGAATGCCGCGGAACTTTATGGATTTTCGGCACTCGTAGACGGATCGTTTACCACAGGAAAATACAATGAGGATGAGCGTCTGGCTAATGTTTGTGGCAAGCTTACGAAGGATATCGTGGTCAACGAGAATGTCTTGAAGCGTGATGGTACGCTCGATAGTTCAAGGATAAACGATTTTATCCCCTGGAAGGAGATAGTTCTATATAATGGATTTTTTGATGGGCAGGGTCACACGATTTCAGGGCTTTATATGGAAGATGCCGATGGAATGTTCTACACGGGGCAACCATATAAGTATGCTGCAACCAAAGTCGTAATCCATAACTTGAAAGTACGGGATTCCTTCGTTTCGAGGCATCTCAGTGTCAGTGTGGGTGGAATTATTGGCAGCCATTCCGATGCCAATGCCCATATAGAAATTGAGAATACGCATTTTGACGGAACCATAGTGGTACCCGGTGGTTACTTGAATGCTCATGTCGGTGGATTGGTTGCAGAAGCCCACAATCTGTTGATTATAAGAAATAGCAGCCATCGTGGACTCATCGATGTTGGGGCAGGTGACGGTGCGGCCGGAGGCCTTGTGGGACTCTCCGACTACTATACGTTCCTTATACAGAACTCCAATGAAGGTCGCTTTGTCGGCGATGAGGAAAAAGAAACCCAATTCCCCACCAGAGGATATGTTGGAGGCCTTGTTGGAAAAGTTTCGACGCACTTTTTCATAGTGAATAACTACAATGCTGCCGACTTTGATTGTCATGATTGTTATGTTAATGGCTTGATAGGGGGCTATTATGTTGAAACCGATCAACGTATTCATGCAAGGGCTCCAGTCAGGCCCGAGCAATCCTTTGTCCTTAATAACCATAGCAAGGGCTCGATTATCAGCGGTGTGCCTTCGGAGTTGGATTATTATTGGGTAGTGATATTCGATAACAACTTCTATCTGGATGGAACGTTGTCTCGCGACAGCATCGGGACTCCGGTCGAAGCTTCGGCGTTTGAAGATGGAACTGTTACAAAGGTGTTGCACGACTATGTGCAAAAGGATGCTCTCGGTAATGAGATAGCGGGCAGTGCTTATGGCGCGAACTGGATTCAGGGCGACGAATATCCCGTATTGACCGGCAGCGAAACGCGCAATGTTGCTTGGTTATATGTGTCCAAAATGCAGGAACCGTATGGTTATGTTCTTTTCTATACGCCCGGACAGGAGATGCCCTTGCCCACACCCTCTCTGAGTGACCAAACGTTCTTGGGCTGGGAATATGGTGATGCGCTGGTGACAGAAATTCCTGCCACGGCATCCAGGAATTTGGTCCTATCGGCGCAATGGAAGTCTATCCCGAGCAGCTCCAGTGTAGCGGCTTCTTCCAGCAGCACGGCTAAATCCAGTTCCAGCGAAGCAAAGTCCAGCTCAAGCAACGCAAAATCTTCTTGCAGTACCGCCAAGTCCTCTAGCAGTTCTGCAGGTGGCAAGTCCAGCTCCAGCAAGGGCAAGGATGCGATTGTCGCCAATGGCATTGTTCCGCATTTCTCGCTCACTACCGCGGGCCGCGATATCCTGGTGGCTCATGCCCGTGTGGGGGCCGCCTATGCCGTGTTCGATATGCAAGGCCGCGTCATGATGTCTGGCAGGGTTGCTGTTTCTGACTTCAGCTTGACCGTGCCCTGTTCTGCCACTTATCTGATTCGTATCGGAGGACAACTGCAAAAAGTCTCCCTAAAGTAGCGCTTATTGCAAAATCAAGACGCCTTTAAGGGCGTCTTTTTGTATTATTGAAAAAAAAGAGGTGCCTGATGATGAAAAAATTCCCTAGTCCGCTCGCCTTGATGGCGCTATCGGCTTCGTTTGCGATGTTCCTTGGCCTTTCCGCCTGTTCCGACGATTCCTCGTCAGTAAATGTGCATATTGATTCCGGCGACGAAATCAATATTGATGTCCCTACGGGAGATGCTCCGGGCGATTCAAAAGTCACGAGTTCATCGGATGAAGATATTTCCAGCTCTTCGAATCCGAAATCCAGTTCCTCGAAAATCGACACGCTTAGGGTAGAAGCGTATGATTCCGAGGAATCCGGCTCTTCTGCAGACGCCGAGTCGAGTTCCTCTGTCGTCTCCGACGACAATTCGAGTTCTTCGGCATCGAAGGAAAAGTCTTCTTCTTCCGAGACTTCTGCAAAAGAAGATACTGGCTTTATTAACGAGGGCTGGCGCGACGACTGCCTCGCCAAAATCAACGAGTACCGCGCTACCGAATCCTTGTCGCCGCTCTCCCTCGCTGCCGAAGAAAAGCAGACCTGCACCGAAGAAGCCGCCGCGGCGGACCTTGCCGAAAACTCTCCCCACGGCCACTTCGGCGACTGCGGCGAATTCGCCCAGAACAGCGGCCCGAATTTCAACACGAGCTGGCAAAAGAACGCCTCTGCCGTTGCCGAATACTACCTCAAGATGATGTGGGAAGAAGAAAAGGCGCTCGTTACAAGCGGTGAACGCGATCCTGAAAAGAAAGAGGACTATCCCTCTATCGGTCACTACCTGAATATGAAAAACACAAGCTACACCAAGGTCGCCTGCGGAATAGCCTTGTCTGCCGATGGCAAGAAGGGTTGGTTCAACGTGAATTTCTACTAGGGATTCTTTTTCGCGGAATCCTTTTTCGCGTGTACTCGCTTGATATAGTCTAGGCCCTTGCCGTTGTCCGCGGCGAGGGATATTTTTTGTTTTTCCATGAAGTCAATATAGAGAGAGGCTCCTTCCTTTAGGTCTAGCCCGGCGGCTTCAATCATGTTGAAAAATACCTTGATGGTGGGAATTTTCTCACCTTTTCCAAGGTGCCTCACATATTCTCTCGAAACATCGCTGAAAAAGGCGATGTTCTTCTGCGTCGTTATCGTCCTTAAAAAAGCGACAAAATCTTTGATGGCATTCCTGTGAACTTCATCATCGAACATACTACAATTTTAAAAACGATGCATTCAAAATCACGCCAACTATAGTTTGCCATTCAAAAAAATGATTTTGCAGGAATTTGATTTTGAATACGCCTTCAATAAACTATATTGCGCTTTATGAGATTGTGGTGCTATCTTGTCCTGCTTGTTTCTTCGCTGCTTTTTGCGGCGGACCGTGTGTGGGAACCCGACGCCCTGTTAGGGAAACCATTTGGGACCTACGGTATCGATGCGGGCGAGTTTCATGCAACTCTGGTACATTACCCGTTTGTTGACTCCCTTTCTCCCAAGGGAACCGTCCTTTATATCCACGGCTTCAACGACTATTTCTTTCAACGCGAGCTTGCCGAGAAGCTAGATTCAGCGGGGTATTCCTTTTACGCTATCGACTTGCACAGGTACGGCCGCTCTTACCGTGAAGGTGAAATACTGGGCGGGCTCCGCGACATATCTGAATACTACGCCGAGCTAGATTCTGCCATCGCGGTCATTCGCGACATTGAAGGTGATTCCGTTCCTTTAGTGCTTATTGGTCACAGTACCGGCGGCTTAATTGCAAGTCTATTTGCATCGGATCGCGAAAATGGTCGTGGCATTGCGGCGATTGTCCTCAACAGTCCCTTCTTCGAGATGAATTACCCTTGGATTGTCCGAGCGGCGGGAGTTCCTTTGCTCTCGCTTGTTGGCGCCGTATTTCCTGACTTGCCGATTCCCAGGAGTGACAATCCCAATTACGGAATTAGCCTGCACCGATTGGCACGCGGTGAATGGGATTTCGACACGACCTTGAAGGTGATAGGGAGCCTACCGATTGACTTTGGCTGGCTGCATGCGATTCACGCTGCGCATAGCCGCGTCCAGGAGGGTTTGCAGCTGCAGGTTCCCGTACTGGTCCTGCACAGCGGTTGCAGCTTCAAGGATACCGAATGGAGCGACGAATATGAACACTGCGACGGCGTCTTGGACGTGGAACATATTCGTGAGTATGGCGTGGGCCTCGGGGCAAGCGTCGAACTTGAAAACATCGAGGGAGGCTTGCACGACCTTTTCCTTTCGCATGAGCCTGCCCGCGACAGTGCCTACGGCAAGATGTTTAAGTTCCTGGAGTCCAAGCTCTAGTCGGCGCGCCGCCCTTTGGCATCTACCTTGTGATGCAGCTTGCGCAGCTTCGGCTGCGCTTTTTTGTTGCGCTTGGGTGCGATCTTCGTGGTGCCGCCGTTCAATTTCGTGACCTCGATTTCGTTGCTCAAGAGCCAGGAATCGTTGTCGTTTTCGACTTTTACAAGTGCCTTGTACTTGCCTTTTTCGGTGGGCGAGAATGTCGCCTCGTTGGCGCCTTCGATAAGTTTATCGTCCTTATACCAATGAAATCCGTACCCTTCGCCTTGCACCTTCAATACCGCCTGTTCTTCGGTGAGGTTTGGCTTTGCGAGGGTGATGTACTTGTTCACGATTTTCGCGAGTTCCTGGGCGCCCGTGGCGTTCGGGTGCACGCTGTCATTTAGGAACCATGCGGGTGTCTGGAATAGCGTATGCAAATCGATAATGTTCACGCCTTTCTTGATGGCGGTTTCCTTGATAATCGGGTTAATCTGGTTTACGATGGCCGTATCCATGATTGCCCATTCCAGGTTGTTGCTGTAGGGTTGCAATGTCGCGAAAATTTCCGGTGCGCTTTCCAGGTGTGCGAATGTGTCAATCAGCGCCTCGTAATCGGTATACAGCTGCGACTTTTCGCATTGTCCGTAATTGAAGTTGTAGATACCCTGGGAATCGTCGTTCGCCATGAAGTACTTGCTGTCGTTGGTGCCGAGCTCGATGACGACGATGTTTGGCGACGATGCGAGTGCTGCCTTGAACTTATCGGTCTTCCAGTAGCTGAAATTGTTGTCTCCGCCCTTGATTTTCTCGCCGGCAAATGTCATGGAAGATACGCCGAAGTTTGTGACAGTATAATCTCTGCCGAGCATTTCTTGCAGGTGGTCGGGGTATTTCTTGTCGCCCCAAATTCCGTAGCCCTCGGTGATGCTGTTGCCGACGCAGGCGACATTGACCGAAAATGAAGGGCCCGCCAGGGCAAGCGCAACGAGCGCTGCCACCATACAATTCGCTTTAGACTGAATTTTTCCAAACATCCTGTAACACTTCTGTGACTTTAAATATACAAACAAAGGGGGTGGGGAAAGTCTCCCCTTCTGTCGGCTGGTGCCATAAGAAAACCCCGCGGGTATTACCCGCGGGGTTTTTCTACTAAAATCTACCGGCGATTAGTACTTGTTCACAAGTTCCTGCGGGCAGCTTTCCAATTCCTGGAAGCTGAAAGAGGGGTTGTTTGCTGCCATGAGCCACTGGGCATGGAAGAGGCAGCCTGCCTTTGCATCAGGAATGTTGGCGAAAACGGTATTGCACTTGTCTTCGAGGCATTTCTGGACGGTTGCAACCTTTGCGTCGGTAAGCTTCTGGTCACCGCCGCAATCCTTGAGGAAGCCGCCATGCTGTGCGCCGAGGTTGTTGATTCCCCAGAGAGCGGAGCAGCCGTTGAACGCGCCGACGCCGCCACCCGGTATCATCATGTCGAACTGACCGTTTTCCACGTCGTAGCCGATGTTGGAAATCATGATCACCATCTGCTTGCCCTTCAGAGCGGCGGTACGTGCGTCGGTCGTGTGACGGCTGTTGCCGTCAAATGTAAGGAGGAAACAAGATCCGCAAGATCCTGCGTAGCTTGTGCCCGGACCGGCTGCAAAGGCATAGGCGAGGTTGTCGTTGATGGCGAACGGAGCCTGGCTGTTGCAGAGGCCGGCAGGACCGCCGTCACAAATGCTCTTGACCATGTCATCGCCTTTTGCGAGAGTCTGTTGCTGGGCATTACAGGTTTTTGCGATAGGACCGCCCTTTCCACTCCATGCGCAATGGGGCTTGCAACAGTCCCAGTAACGGCTACTCCAGCCGTTTCCGGAACGTCCGCCAGCCTTGAGCTTGAAATTGGGGGTGTTGCCCTGTGCGACGGAGCTGCTCGAGGACTTTGCGCTGGAACTGGACTTTGCAGAAGAGCTAGAAGACTTTTGCTGTTGCTGCTGAGAGCTGGAAGACTTCTGCTGCTGTTGCTGGCTGCTGGAGGATTTTGCCTGCTGGGAAGCGCTGCTTGCCGGTGCGGAACCACTTATATTTTTGCAGTCTTTATTATCGGGATCGTAATAGCACTTCACGCCGCAGGAATTGTCGAAGGCGTACTTTTCGCCCTTGGAACCCGTCTGTTCAGCGTAGTAGTCAACGCACTTGCCCGATACGTTGTCGTAGCACTGATTGTTGCACTGGTTGTTCGAAGCGGTGGCGGAAGACTGCGCTTGTTGCTGCTGTTCAGACGAAGAGCTGTTGTTGCTGACTGTCTGTTCAGAAGAGCTGCTTGCGACCGGAGTTGTTTCAGTGCCCGAAGAAAGCGTCGTCTGTGCACCCGTTGCGCTGGACTGCGTGGTGGTGGGCGGGTTCTGGGTAGAAGTACTTGCAGAAGAAGTGGTGGTAGCGGGTGTTGTTGCTGTTACGGTGGCGCGGTCCGTTATCGGGAGGTCGTTTGTGTCGACAGTGTTCACGAGAACGGTTTCCCCATCGACTGCGACGATTGTCCCGGTAGTCTCGCCATCAAGGACGAATGTTCCGACAACGGTGCCGTTGACATCGGTGACGATTCCTGCCGGATAGATGAGGTAGGGCTGGTCGGCGTTCAAAAGCCAGCAAGGTTTATCTGCAGCTACTTCTGCATTGGGGGTGTCTTCTGTAGGTTGAACCGCGGAGGGGTCAAGGTTGTTGATGGCTTCTGCTGCATCTTCGCCGCAGTTGACAAGGGCCAGCATGGTTCCGAGAACCACTACAGACTTCAGGAATTGGTATTTCATAGGCATCCTCAAATAAATCCAACTAGACTTTCTTTTGAAAGTCCTTCCAATTCCATCCGCGCATAAAGATAGATAAATGGCTAGGAAAATGCATGTAAATTTTTGTAAGATATGTGTTTACGCGATATTCGTCACATTCTTTGTGAAACAAGAAATCCCGGCATTCAGCCGGGATTGTAAGTTTTATGAGTAATACTTGCTGATTAGAACTTGCTCTTGAGTTCCTGGGGGCATTCTTCCAGTTCTTCGTACTTGAACGAAGGATTGTTGGCTGCTGCTAGCCACTGGGCGTGGAAGAGGCAGCCCGCCTTTGCTTCAGGAATGTTCGCGAATACGGAGTTGCACTTGTCTTCGAGGCATTTCTGGACGGTTGCAACCTTTGCGTCGGTAAGCTTCTGGTCGCCGCCGCAGTCCTTGAGGAATCCGCCGTGAGACGAGCCGAGGTTGCTGATGCCCCACATGGCGGAACATCCATTGAAAATGCCGACGCCGCCACCCGGTATCATCATGTCGAACTGACCGTTTTCCACATCGTAACCGATGTTTGAAATCATGATGACGAGTTTCTTGCCCTTCAGGGCTGCGGTGCGTGCATCGGTCGTGTGTCGGCTATTTCCGTCGAAGGTGAGCAGGAAACAGGATCCGCAGGAACCTGCGTACTCGTTACCCGGGCCTGCGGCGAAAGCGTAGGCGAGTTCGTCGTTGATAACGAAAGGAGCCTGGTTGTTGCAGAGACCTGCGGGACCGCCATCGCAAATGCTCTTCACCATGTCGTCGCCCTTCGGGAGTTCCTGCTGCTGTGCGTTACAGGTCCTTGCGATGGAGCCGCCCTTGTCACTCCATGCACAGTGGGGTTTGCAGCAGTCCCAGTAGCGGCTTCCCCAGCCCTGACCGGAGCGTCCGCCGTTCTTGATTTTGAAATTGGGGGTGGCCTGTTGCTGGCTGCTGGAAGATGCTACCGAGCTCGATGATTTGGCGGAGCTGGACGACTTTGCAGTGCTGGAAGAGCTGTGCGTATTTGCCACGCTGCTGGTCGGCTGGTTGGAGTCGGAGCTAAGGATGGTTCCGTCGCTAGAAGAAAGCGGGTTGAGGCTCTCGCTGCTTTCTATGCCGGGATTAGTGCTTTCGCTGCTTTCGATGCCCGGGTTCGGGGTTTCGCCGCCGTTGGGGTCGGGGTTTGGAACATTGTTGATTGTTGCGGAGAACACCTTGAGCGTGCTCAGATCGACTTCCTTGACGATTGTTTCGCCTTCGCCATCTACGATGGTGCCTGTTGTCGGGAATCCGAGTTCGGGATTGACGATGGGGTTCCCTGCGTCGTCCAGGTCAAAGACGAATGTTCCAATGGGGGTTCCGTTCGCATCGGTCACCTGGTAGGTACCCGGATAGATGATGTAGGTTTCATCTGCGGCGAGTACCCAAGCGTCAGAGGAAATGACGGGTGGCGTCAGCTGATCGAGTTCGGCGAAGACGATGCCTTCTTCGAGAACGGTGATGTTGTCTGTTGCGATGATGCGACCCGTGGCAAAATCTGCGGTGCCTACGACTTCGCCTGTTTCAGCATTAGTGACAATGCCCGTGGCCTGGTCGATGATGTAGTCGGCGTCGTTGCCTTCGTAAAGGTAGGACTGGCTGGTGACGACATAGTTAGGGTCGCTTGAGTTGGTGGCATCACCACAATTGAACAAGAGAAATGCTGTTGCAATGGTGATGACCGACTTAAGTATAATTCTTTTCATGTGGGTTCCTCAGGGAAATCTCAAACACGTTTTCCAAAAATAGCCAAAATGAATGGGTTTTGAAAGTAAAAATAATTTCAATAGTGCGTTTTTCGGCAGCGGCTAATTTTTCTGGCATGGATAAAAAAACAAGGGCGAAAACGAACGAAATGTAAAATTTTGATGTGTAAACATCTTTTTACATTGTTTTATCAACAAAATTTGACGCTGTTTTCGGTGATTTCTCAAGCTGTTCTTAGACTGTTGATAAATTGGATTTATGGTAGGGCTAAAAAAGCTAAGTCGTGAAATTTGAATAAAAACGCCAATTCCGTTGTCAGACATAGACATAGGTGTAGTGCGTCAAAAGTTAGCGAAAAAGAGCGATTTTGGTCTTGAAATTTGCGTTTTTGAGCAAAAAACAAAAAAAAATGCTTGAAAAATTTCTTGAATTTGCTAAATTTGTTCGGCAAAATTCGCAAAGTACCGCTTCCTATGCTTTGCGAAATAACAGGAATATGCGTTTAACCCGCGCCGTTCCTAGGATTCGAAGCGATAAACCTTCTGCTGAAGAAGAGGAAAAAATGGCAAAAGAACATTTTGACAGAAGCAAGCCGCACTGCAACATTGGCACCATCGGCCACGTTGACCACGGCAAGACCACTCTGACCGCCGCAATCTGCACGACTCTCGCTGCACGCGGCCTCGCCGCCGCCAAGCGTTTC
>JAFXRC010000017.1 GCA_017526585.1 Fibrobacter sp.
CACTTTGGAACGCGAAGCTCAAGTTTCTGAATTTGAAGACAAGGTTGTACACATCAACCGTTGCGCTAAGACCGTCAAGGGCGGTCGCCGCATGTCCTTCTCCGCTCTCGTTGTCGTTGGCAACAAGAACGGCAAGGTCGGTGTTGGTCTCGGCAAGGCTAAGGAAGTTTCCGAAGCTATCCGTAAGGGTACCGAAGCCGCTCAGCGCAACATCGTTGAAGTGCAGCTCCTCGACGGCACCATTCCCCACGACATCGAAGTCAAGAGCGGCGCAACCCGCATCCTCTTGATGCCGGCTGCCCCGGGTACTGGTGTTATCGCCGGTGCCGCTGCCCGTGCCGTTCTCGAACTGGCCGGTGTGCGCAACATCCTCACAAAGATTCACGGTTCTTCCAACCCGAGCACTGTCGTGCGCGCCTGCCTCGAAGGTCTCTTGGCTCAGAAGAACAAACAGGACTGCGCCGCTCTCCGCGGTGCCAATGCCTAAGGAGTAATACACGATGAAGAAAGTTCGTATTACTTTGATTAAGGGTACTGTCCGCCGTCTGCCGATGCACCGCGCCAACGTGGCTGCTCTCGGCCTCCGCAAGATCGGACAGTCTGTTGAACACGTTTTGACCCCCAGCATCCAGGGCATGATCAATGCCGTGGCTGACATGGTGAAGGTCGAGGAGATCTAAGATGGAACTCAATACTCTCAATCCTGGCAAGGCTGCCAAGGGCAAGAGCCGCAAGCGCATTGGTCGCGGTCCGGGTTCCGGTTGGGGCACCACCGCTGGCCGTGGCCAGAAGGGTGCTGGCGCTCGTAAGAGTGCTCAGGCCGGTCGCGTCGCCTTCGAAGGCGGCCAGATGCCGATCCACCGTCGCATCCCGAAGCGTGGCTTCAAGTCTCACTTCGCCAAGGACACGCAGATCGTTAACCTCAAGAAGCTCGCTTCTTGCAGCGTGACGGACTTCGACGCCCAGGCAATGTTTGACCAGGGTTTCATCAAGAACATCGAACTGCCTATCAAGGTCCTCGCATTCGGTACCATCGACAAGGCAATCAATGTAAAGGTTAACGCCATCAGCGAAAAGGCTAAGGCCATGATTGAAGCTGCTGGCGGCAAAGTCGAGATCGTCTAATGGAAGCTCTCAAGAAAGCCCTCGATGCGTTCGCCAACGCGTTCAAGATTGAAGACCTGCGTAAGAAGCTCCTTTTTACGCTCGGTGTCTTGATCATCTACCGTCTTGGCGCACACATCACCATCCCCGGAGTGAATTCTGCCGTCCTGGCGGAGTTCTTCCGTAACTCGAATAATTTGTTCGGCCTGTATGACTCCTTCACGGGCGGTGCGTTTGCGAAAGCGACCATCTTTGCCCTGGGTATCATGCCTTACATTAGCGCGAGCATCATCATCCAGTTGATGGGCTCGGTCATCCCGGCTATCCAGATGCTTCAGAAGGAAGGTCAGGAAGGTCGCGCTAAGCTGAACCAATATACCCGTTACTTTACGGTGGCTCTCGCCGCCCTGCAGGGATGGGGTATTTCCGTATGGCTTTCGTCACTTAAGGTGACAACCGCTACCGGTACCGGAGTGTCTGTCTTGGCTGATGACTTCGCTTCTGGTGCCGGAAACATCGGTTTCCGCTTACTAGCTACCCTGACCTTCACCGCTGGTACGATCTTCGTGATGTACCTGGGCGAGCAGATTACTTCGCACGGTGTGGGTAACGGTATTTCTCTTATCATCTTCGCCGGTATCGTCGGCGGCCTTCCGCGGGCTGCCCTTGCAGAATTCGAAATGTTTAAAGAAGATATCCAGCCGCTCGCCATCGAGATCTTCATTCTCGCTGTCGTGGTGCTGATTATCGGCTTTATCGTCTTCGTTGAGCAGGCGAACCGTCGCATTCCACTCCAAAGTCCTCGTAGGACCGTAGGTTCCAAGGTCGTGGGCGGTCAGTCCAGCTATCTGCCTTTCAAGGTGAATACCGCTGGCGTGATTCCCGTGATCTTCGCAAGCTGCATCATGTTCATTCCGGCCATGATCGCTTCCTGGTTCCCGAACGTTTCTGCGATGCAGTCCTTTGCGGCTGCGTTCATCCCGGGTCACATTACCTATAGTGTGATCTTCGCTCTCCTGATTATATTCTTCACCTACTTCTACACGGCAATCCAGTACAACCCTAACGACATTGCCGAAAACCTCAAGAGAAGTGGTGGATTTATACCGGGAATCCGTCCGGGTAACGAAACTGCAAGGTACATAGATCACGTTTTGACGAGAATTTCTTTGCCTGGTTCGCTTTTCCTCGCCTTAATCAGCGTTGGACCGCTCCATCTCAAAGACGCACTCAATATGAGTTTCTATATTGGGGGCACCTCGGTACTTATCGTGGTCGGTGTGGCACTGGATACGCTCCGTCAACTCGAAGCCCAGTTGCATACCAAGAATTATGAAGGTTTCCTCAAGCATGGCCGCATTCGCGGCAGGATGGCGTCTTAGTGGCTAAAGAAGAAGGAATACAAGTAGAAGGTGTTGTGTTGGAAGCTCTCCCCAACGCTTTCTTCCGCGTCCAACTCGGAAATGGTCACGAGATTCTCGCTCATGTTTCTGGAAAAATGCGTCGGCATTTCATTCGAATTTTGCCGGACGACAAAGTGTTGGTAGAGATTTCTCCCTACGATCTGAATCGTGGGCGAATCACATACCGTTACAAGTAATAGGTATTTTCAAAGAAAGGTCAAACCTATGAAAATCAAAGCCTCCATCAAACCCAGATGTGAAAACTGCAAGATCATCCGCCGCAAGGGTGTATTGCGCATCATCTGTTCGAAGAACCCCCGTCACAAGCAGAAGCAGGGATAAGGAGATCGTATGGCACGTATCGCTGGTGTCGATTTACCGAAAAACAAGACTGTTGAATACGGTCTGACGGCAATCTATGGTGTCGGTCTGTTCACCGCTAATAAGGTCTGTGCTCAGCTGGGCATCGACAAGAACAAGAAGTGTGACGACCTGACTGAAGAAGAACAAGGTAAGATTCGCCATCTCTTGGAAGACGAATACTCCGTGGAAGGTCAGCTCCGCGCAGAAATTACCTTGAACATTAAGCGTTTGCAGGATATCGGTTGCTACCGTGGCATCCGCCACCGCAAGGGCCTCCCGGTCCGCGGTCAGCGCTCCCGTACCAACGCCCGCACTCGTAAGGGCCCCAAGAAAACTGTGGCTAACAAGAAGAAGTAAGGAGATTCCTCGTGGCTGAAGAAGAAATTAAGGAAACTGCTGCCGCTGCCGAAGCTCCGGTTGCTGCTGCTGAAGAAGTCAAGGTCAAGAAGGGCAAGAAGCGTATCGACATCCAGGGCATCGCCTGCGTGTTCGCTTCCTTCAACAATACAATCGTTTCTATCACCGATGCTCGTGGCAACGTGGTAGCTTGGGGCTCTCCGGGTAACTCCGGTTTCAAGGGCTCTCGCAAGAGCACTCCGTTTGCTGCCCAGCTCGCCGCTGAAGTCGCTGCCCACAAGGCTTTCGACCTCGGTATGCGTAAGGTAGATGTCCGCGTCAAGGGTGCAGGTGGCGGTCGTGAATCCGCTGTCCGCGCTATCAAGAATGCGGGCCTCGAAGTTCTCTCTATTCGAGACGTGACGGGCGTTCCGCACAATGGTTGCCGTCCTAAAAAGAAGAGAAGAGTCTAATTAAAAGAGGTATCGCCAATGATGTGGAAATCACTTCAGATGCCGCGCAGCTTCCAGAAAGTGGAAACCGGCGAAGATGGTCGCTACGCTAAGTTTGTCGTAGAGGCTTTGGAACGTGGCTGGGGTATTACCCTCGGTAACGCCCTCCGTCGTTCGCTCCTTTCCTCTCTGCAGGGTGCGGCTATTGTCTCCGTGAAAATCGAAGGCGTCGACAAGGAATTCTCGACGATTCCGGGTGTCAAGGAAGATGTCACCGACATTATCCTGAATCTCAAGAGCATCCGCGTCAAGCTCCTGTCCGACCACGACGAAACGCTCCGCCTGGACATGTCCGGCGAAGGCGAAGTCACGGCCAAGGACTTCATCGACAATCCGAATGTCGCCATCCTGACTCCGGACGTCCATATCGCTACGTTGAACGGCAATGCGTCGCTCTCCCTGGAAGTGAAGATTTCCAGCGGCCGTGGCTATGTGACTGCCGACGAACTCAAGGACAAGGACGCTCCGATCGGCGTTATCGCCATGGATGCGAACTTCAACCCGGTGCAGAAAGTCGCGATGCACATCAGCGATACCCGCGTTGGCCAGAAGACGGACTACAACCGTCTGGAACTGGAAATCACGACTGACGGTTCCATTGATCCCGAAGACGCTCTTGCATACGCTGCAAAGCTCCTCATGGACCACTTGGAAATCTTCATCAACTTCGAAGGCGACCTCGAAAGCCCCGAAGAACTTGAAATGGATGAAGAACGTCAGCGTATCGCCCAGCTCCTGCGCACCCGCGTGGACGACCTGGAACTCTCCGTTCGCTCCAGCAACTGCCTCCGTATGGCTAACATCCATACCATCGGCGAACTTGTGCGCAACAAGGAAAACGATATGCTTAAATACAAGAACTTCGGTCGGAAGTCCTTGGTGGAACTTAACGAGGTATTGACCTCCATGGGCCTTTCCTTTGGCATGGACGTCGATGACTACTTGAAGGATTAAACATGAGACACGGTGTAAAAAACAAGAAATTGGGCGTGAATGCCCAGCACAAGCGTGCCATCCTCCGCGCTCTTACCACTTCTATTCTTGAGAAGGGCATGGAAGCCGAGCAGAGCAACCGCTACGTGCGCACTACTCTCCACAAGGCTAAGCTTGTCCGCAGCTGCGTGGATCGCATGATCACTTATGCCAAGAAGGGTGACCTTTCTGCACGTCGTGAAGCTTCCCGCTTCGTGATGAGCCCGAAGGCTGTGCAGGACCTGTTCGCAACGATCGGTCCGCGCTACGCTTCTCGTAACGGTGGCTACACTCGCATCATCAAGCTCGGTCCGAACCGCGCTGGTGACGCATCTGAAATGGCTCTCGTCGGTCTCGTCGAAGACGAAATCGTCGTGAAGACCAAGAAGGCTGCTGAACCTGCCAAGTCCGAAGCCGTTAGCATGGTTGAAGGCGAAAGCAAGTCCGCTGAATAATTCAAGGCGCTTGATTAAAAAAGTTCGGCTAACCTAAGCCGAACTTTTTTTGTATATTGTTCTCTATGTTTGCGATTTTGATATTGTTGCTTGCCACCTGTAGTTTTGCGATTTCTTTGGATGATGAAAAATCGTCTTCTGTTTCGGCGTTGCCGACTTTTCAGGGACAGGATTCGAAATTCCAGAGAAGTTCAGTTGTTTCTGAACCGTTGAAACTGGAAACTGCTGTTGACTCCACATACGAAGTGGGTCCTGGTGATTACTTTGAGATTCTTACTCCCAAGGGCTTTGATGTTGTCCAGGTTTCTGCCGAAGGAAATATTTCTATTCCTAGCTGCGGCATGGTTTCGGTGAACAAGCTCAAGCTGAACGAGGCAAAGGATTCCGTGAAGAGCTTGCTTGTCTCGAAGTACGATGAGCGCTATATCCAGGTGCAGCTGGTGCGGACAAAGAAAATCTCTGTGACCATTCTCGGTGCGGTAAAGACTCCCGGCCGGACATCGGTGGAACTACAGACTCGCTTGAATGCGATTATTATCCAGAGTGGCGGCTTCATGGCGATGGCGGACCGCAAGGCGATCAAGGTCTTTCGCGGTAGTGACACGCTCAATGTGAACTATGTTGATTTTGAGACCTGGGGACACGGCGAACAGAACCTGATGCTTGAAAACGACGATGTCATTTACGTGCCCTACGTAAATTCTTCCAATGAGGCGATTGCAATCGAGACGCCTGTGTCGAATTACAGTATGCCGTATGTGGAAGGCTCCACGCTGGGTGAATACCTCGACAAAATTTCCGGTGTCGTCGAGACCAAGGCAAAGTGGGCGAAAGTCAAGAAGCCGAACGGTCCGGAACAGGTTTACGAAATTGCGGCAGCACGCGACTTGCGTTTGGAGCCCCAGACCAAGGTAGTTCTTTGGACCGAAGATCCCTATGTTTATGTGGGCGGTGCCGTGGCTGCAGTCGGCAAGGCTCTCTATACGCCGGGGCAGCATGCAATCGACTATATCGGTGCATCAGGTGTTACCATTATTACGGGCTCGTGGCGTCGCGTTTCGCGTATCCGTGACGGCAAGAGCGAATCTATCGACCCGTACAAGGATGAAATCCTGCCGGGCGACTATATTGAAATTCCGCGTAGCATCTATGAATCGGTCAAGGACGTGACGCTGTTCCTGGCGTCTCTCTTGAGCGTGATTGCGACGGCGATTATCATATCTACATACTAGGTGCTTATGGCATACTTTGATATTGTCTGTTATTGCCTGACGAAGAAGAAGCTGTTTGTTTTCCCGGTGTTGGTCGCCCTGATCTGTTTTGGGATCGCTTGGGTATTGCCGCCTATATATGCGACTGAGCTCAGGTTGCAGGTCGATGCATCGAATAGCGAGTCTGCCAGTATCGGCAGTGTTTCGTCAATGTTCAAGTCGTCGATGGGCTCCCTTTCACAGTCGGGGCTTGCCTCTATGATTGGCAGCCAGAATGTGATCAAGCCCTCGGACCTTTACCTGGAAATTCTTTCGGGTCGTGAAGTCGCGCTGAATACGATTCACAAGTTCAGGCTCGATACGCTCTACAAGAAGAAGGCGGATGAGCTCACCTTGAAACGCTTCTATAAGGATGTCTCCATTGCCGAAGATGAAAGTGGCATCATCAGTTGCGGTTTCGAGGGGAAGGACAAGGTGATGGCGCGCGATATCGTTCGCCACATGGTGAAAATTTCCAATGAACGCTACCTGACTTTGCAGCGTGAACGACTGCAGTATTCCATCGAGTACCTCAGGAATCAGGAACGCGAGTTGATGGACAGCGTGACGGCAATCAGTGACGAACTGATCGAATTCTACCGTGAAAACAACCTGGTCGACTTGAATTCGCAGATGGAAATCACCGTGAAGGCTTTGGCCGGTTACGAGACGCAGATTAACAACTATAAGCTTTCGGAACAGATGCAGGGCAAGGACAACGCCGACAAGAGCGAAATGCGCAAGAAGCGCGTGCTCCTCGAAAAGAAGTTCCGCGAGCTGCGAGGTCGTTACGATTCGAGCTATGTACCCACGGATAAGTCGCTCTATGTCAATTCGGACTGGGCTTCCGAGAAGATCCTGTATCAGGAACGCAGGGCTTCGGACCTGAAGCGTTTCCAGGCGCTGCTTGAGTTTGTCTCTACCGAGAAGATGAATACGGAATCGCAGAATCTAAAGAACCAGCCGGTCATCCAGATTATTCAGGATGCTTACTTGCCGGACTGGAGAATCCGTCCTAAGCGTGCCAAGTGGGCTATTGGCGGATTTGTCGCCTCGTTTTTTGTGACCCTGTTCTTTGTTATCTATAAGGGTATTAGTACGGGTGCTATCGTAGGTAGTGAAGGCGCCCGCCGTAAGCTGGAGCAAGTCAAGTCGTCATTGCGCAAATGATTTCCCGGTTAGTCATCCTTCTCCTTTTGCCTGTCCTCTTGACGATGGGCTATTTGGCGTCTGGTGAAGAACATATTGTCGGAATCATAATTCTTGCCGCCCTTTGTATCGGCTTTTTCTGCACGGTGGTCATGAAGACTCCTGTGTGGGGCGCCCTGTTTCTTGTTATATCGCTTCACTGGTTTCAGATAGAGGACATCTACTACAGCCTATACATGCTGTTCATTGCGGCATTCGTGTATGCGATGTACATGTTTCGCCAGGGAGACTTTAAGCCGGACAGGGCGTGGTATGTGGCGGCAATGAGCCAGCTTGCCTTTGTCGCGATTGTCTATGCGCTGAAGCCCTACCCGGTGAAGATGATGTTCTTCTACATGAACGTCACCACGTTTTTCTTTTTTCTGGGTTCAAGCCTTATCCGTTGGGATTCGTCGCGTGTACAGAACTTGCTCACGGCGCATCTTTCTTATATGGTCATTTGGGCGTTTGTGGAAAGGGCTATTTCTAGCGAGGTCCGTATTGGGGGCGCTTCTTTCAGCGCGACCAACTTTGCGGTGCTGTTAGTGGTTTCATGGACGATTTGGCTTGTGAACGGGTTGCTGTGCAATAAGACGCGCAGGTTTTGGCTGATCATTATGACGCTCCTGGTATTTTTGTCCATTTTGTTCAGTGGTACAAGAATGGGATTTTTGGGGATGGGACTCGGCGGTGTCCTTTGCATTTTATCGAAACAGTTGGTGGTACAGAGCGACCGCCGGGATCGCATCATGGGAATGCTGCCCAAGCTTGCGATGTTTACGGGCGTATTCGCGGTCCTTGTGTTTGTGGTTTGGAACTTGCTTCCTGATGACCTCTTCCTGAAAAAGGGATTTCAAACGCTATTGAGTGGAAAACTTGACGCCAGTTCGCTTGGGCGTATTGCGGCATGGTACACTGCGGTGACCGTCATCCCGACGCATCCGTTATGGGGCGTGGGTCCCGGAAACTTTATCTCGTACAATGTCGAACTTTTGGATTCATTCAGCTTTATACCCATTGTCGAGATGATTCCGAGGCTTGGGCACGCCCATAACATTGTCCTGATGATTCTTGCGGATTACGGATGCATTGGAGCTGGGGCTCTGCTGGTTATATGCCTGGTGTGCCTGAAGAGGCTTATGGCCTATATCCGCAGAACCGGTGATGGCTTTGGCTTTGCGTTACTTTCTGGCGGTATTGTCATGATGTTCCTTGGATTGTTCGACGTGTTTCCTCTGTTTCCGTCTTCCATGGGTTGGGGCGGATGGTTCATGTCGGTGATGTTCTCGCTGCGGCAGGGCAAGGAGCCTAAGGAATGAGAATCGCCATTCTGACATCGGTGTTCATGCCGGAATTCGGCGTTGCTCGCGTGATTGCCTCGCAGTTGCCGTATTTGGTTCGTGCGGGGATAAGCGTCGACTTGTACGCCTGTGAGCTGGATCGCGGCATGCTCTGTGAAGGTGTTTCCGCTGTACGAGTGCCAACGCACTTGAAGGGTTTACGCCGAGCTCTAGAGCAGGGTCACTATGATGTGATTGTGGCGCACACCGATCCGTTTTACAGTTTTCTTGCGCATAACAGTTGCGGGGCGAAGACGATCGGTTACGAACACGGTTACCCTCCCGTGAAACTTTGCCCGCCCGAAGAGCGTGATGCTAGGCTTAAGCTGATAGGCGACCGCCAAAACGATATCTATCCTTCGCTGACGAAGGTCGTGACGATCAGCCGCTACGGTGCCGAATACTTGAAATGGCATACGGCTGACATTATATACAACGGCGCCGACCATTACGAGAAGGGTTATGGCGAAAAGGTCCTCGACGATTCCGCTGTGATAAGGATTATGGCGGTGACCCGTTACCGCAAAGAGGAGTGGACTTACAAGGGACTCGATGCTATTATCCGCCTGAAGAAGGATCTTGGAGACCGTTGCGAGATTACGGTCGTAGGTCGCGGAGACGAGGAATCGAAGCGGACCCTGCTGGATGCCGGTATAAAGGTATCGGGTATTGTATCGGATGCGGACTTGGCGCGCTGCTATTCGGAAAGCGATGCGCTCGTCAGCTTTTCGCAGTGGGAGCTTTTCAACTTGCCGCTTGCGGAGGCGGGCTTCGCCCGTACGCCTGCATTGGCGTTGAATGTCTGCGCGCATCCCGAAGTGACGCCCTTCGTTTTTGACTCCTACGAGGCTATCAGGGATTATCTGCTGCAATCGACAAGGCAGTCGTTGCGCTCTGATGGCGAAAAGATGCACGCCTATGTGAGTGGTCGTTTCCGCTGGGAGCAGAATGTCCAGGGACTTCTAGATGTCATCAAGTCCATTGTTCCCGAGCCGAGCGCGAAGAAGCCCTCGTTCATCAAGAATCTCATCTGGTTGTTCTGGGAGGCACGTGAGTTGCTGCGCCAGAATATCTACAGGAAGTGGGTGAAAAGAAGATGAGGATGGATTCGCTTTTAGTGAATGCGACCATGAACGGTGCGTCGCAGGCTTTGGGGCGAGTCATCCGCTTCGTCATCACGAGTATTGCGATCGTGAAGTTCGGTGCGGCGGGCTGGGGCGAAGTCGCTTTTGCCTATGCGCTTATCACCTATATCAACTTCGTGCTGAATTTCGGAATGTCGTCGTTTGCGCTAATCGAGCGCCCCGACGATGAAAAATTGGACCGCAGGTTGTTTACCGCCATGGGGTACATTCGCGGTTGTCTGCTGGGTGCGTTGGCTCTTGTCGCCATTGCGGCGTATTCGGCAATTGATTTTAGCTGCGGCTTGGTCCTGAAAATTTACCTGCTGATGATTTTCTTGCGACCGTTCAATTTGGACTGGTGGCTTGCGAGAAAGGGGTATGCGGGGCTCAATTCCTTGGTGCAGTTCTTTAGACAGAGCATCTTGCTTGGGCTAGTATGCTGCGCCCAGATTCCTTCCATTGAATACTTCGCGATGATGGATGTGGGAACGGAGGTGCTCGCGACCATTGCGATTTGGTTTGTGGGACCGAAGAAAAAGTTTTCCGTCGCCCCGCCGAGCATTGCGGAATGGAAGAGTGGACTGCAATGTTACCAGGGATCGTTTGTGCTGTTTGTGTCGTCGGCACTGCTGCTTTTGCACCAGAATGTGGATATCTTCTTTCTGAAGTTCTTTAGGGGAGATACCGCTGTCGGCGTGTATGACTACTGTTATCGTTACGCCCTGTTCGTATTCTTGCTGGGGGGCTCGCTGAGTGAACCGTTGCGTAGGCAGCTCGCGCGCCTTAAGGAGCAAGGTTCCGACATGCAGTCAACTAAGCTGGTGTTGTCTTGCCATAAGATTCTAGGAACGATGAGTGCGGGATTCTTATTGTTCTCGATATTGTTTGCTGATTTCCTGTTCTCTAAAATCGTGCCGATTGAAGTCGACTTTTCGACATCGAGGCTTCTGGTGCTTTTTGCCTGTTGGCTGGTGGTCTCGTTCTTCTCGGTGCCTTGGAGCGAATGGCTTATTTCGCAGTCGAAGAAGAAGTACCTTGCGCTTGCTATAATCGCAGGCTGCGCGAACTTGCTGTTCAATTTGTGGCTGGTTCCTATTTATGGTATTTTCGGTGCAGTCGTCGCCAAAATTTGTTCCGAGTCGAGCATCTTTATTTACTTGTTTATCTCCGTGGATTCTCAGAAGCGCAGGCAGTTTGCGAAAGTGTTCTATATCCACCTTCTGCTTATCCCGTGCGTAGTCTGTTTCTGGAAGACGGGGAACGTGCCGTTGTGGCTTGCTGCCGCGACGATTGTCGTAGAAGCCCTGGTCATTATCTTTACGAAATACCTGTCGAAACGCGACTTGCAAATCCTGGCGAGAAACTAGGACCTAGCGGTAACCGAAGATTTTTTTGAAGAAGTCGATGCCGATAACGCATCGGGTTATCAACAGTAGAATTCCGGCACGCACCAGGAAAATAGCGAAGTTTGCAAGCTGTCCGTAATCCTGGATGAACGGCTCGAAGGTTTTCCACGGGAAAAACGGACATTCTACGGCATGGAAGCAGAAGATGACCAGGCTGTATTTCCCTGCGAAGCTCAGGAAGTTGGAAAGCGGCTTGTTTTTCGAGATTCCGCGGGACAGCAGGTAGAAAACGAGCGTGGCGCCCAGGGCGCCTGCGAGGTCGCCGATGTAATGCGCCCCGAATTGGCAGGCGTTGATTGCCATGCCGGATTTGAGGAGGCAATAGCCCCAGCATAGCACGGTGAAAATAAGCAGCATCCACTTGTACTTTGCGGAAGCATTACTGAATGGCTTAAGCAGGTTGCCTACAAAGAAGAATCCGAGGGCGCAGCATGCCGAGGGAATGTACCACGGAATGAACACGTGGAACCTTGCCGAATTTTTCATACAGGCGATGCACAGCAGGAAAATGATAATCGCCTTGAGCCACTGGGGAATTTTGCTTGGAAAAAGGAAATGCGCCATGATGCGGACGAAGAAGAGTGCCGTAAGAAACCACAGCGGTCCGAGTTCGACAACTTTGTTCAAGATGGGCAGCGGTATGATGGGAGGGCCGCCGAGCAGCCCGGTGAGTGCATGTGCCGAGGTGGATTGCCACAGGGTTCCGCACAGGACATCTTCCAAAAGGGCGACCAGGACCAGGAGCGTGCACGAAAAGAGGTAGGGGACGATGAGGCGCCTAAAGTCTACGCTCAGTTCTTCTTTCAGGGGTCTTGTCTTGTAGAAGTATCCCGAAACAAAGAAGAAGGCGGGCATGTGGAAGGAAAAGAAGAAATGTTCTATACCGTACGAAAAGTGTCCGTGTCCGGCAATGACGAACAATATCAGGAGCCCCTTGAGGATGTCGAAGGTCTGGTCTCGTGTCTTTTCTTGAATGCCCATTGTCATAAATATAGCAAGAACGCATAGCGGCGGAAACACAAAAAAGAGGGAAGATTTATTTGACAAATCTCACGGAAGAAACGATAATCTATTGTAAGTAAAAAATGAATGGAGAGAATGTGTAGAAAGAAGGGTTGAAGGATTGCTGCGCTCTGTTTTGATGCAAAATTTTTTGTATCTTTGTGCCACAAAGCGAGAGTGGCGGAATTGGCAGACGCGCCAGACTTAGGATCTGGTACTTCGGTGTGTGGGTTCGACTCCCACCCCTCGCATGTTTTTTTAATCCCTTTTTATCAACCGACTCTCGGAGTTCATCATGAGCGTAGAAATCAAAGAAACAAGCGCAACCGTGCGCACCCTCGAAATCACCATCCCGCAGGCAGACCTCAAGGCTCCTTTTGAAAAGAAGCTTTCCCAGTACAAGAAGCAGGTCTCCATGAAGGGTTTCCGCCAGGGCATGGTGCCGAAGGCCATGATCCTGAAGCAGTTTGGCGACGCTATTCGCCAGGAAACTGTAGACGGTGTCGTGAATGCCATGGTTCAGGATGAACTCAAGAAGGCAAACATTATTCCGGTGGGTCAGCTGAAGGTGGTCGACTTCAAGGATGACAAGGAAAACGACATCGCACTGAAGGTCGAAGTCGAAATGGATCCTGAAATCGATATCAAGGGCTACGCTGACACGGGTATTACCGTTCCTGAAACCGCCGTTCATGAAGAAGAAGTCCAGGCCGAATACAACCGCCTGATGCAGATGTGGAGCAAGGATGAACATGTGGACCGCGCTGCCCAGAAGGGTGACATGGTCGTGGGTAACTACCTCGAAGTCGTGATCGACGGCGAAAAGCAGGAACTCCCCGAAAACAAGGAATTCCGTTCTCTCCTCGGTGAATCTGCCTCTCCGGGATTCGACGAAGGCCTCACCGGTTCTACCGCCGGCGAAACCAAGGAAATCAACTTCAAGTACCCGGATGACCACAAGGACGAACGCTATCGTGGCAAGACCGCACAGTTCAAGGTGGAAATCACCGACGTGCGCGCCATTGTTCCGCCGACCGTGGACGAAGAATTCTGCAAGCAGATCGGCGTTAAGGATGCTGAAGAGCTGAAGAACAACCTTGCTGAAAGCCTCGCTAGCCAGAAGCAGGATGCCGCCAAGAACAAGGCTATCAATGAAGCCATTGACAAGATTATCGAAGCCAACCCGTTCGAAGTGCCGAAGGCTCGCATCCACGACCTCATCAAGTGGACGCTGAACCGCAATGCCCAGAGCGAACAGGATGTGGTGGAACCGACCGAAGAACAGATCAACGGACTTTCTGCCGAAGCTACTCGCGAAATCAAGAAGCACCGTATTCTCGACTTTATTGCAACAAAAGAAAAGATCCGCCCGAATCAGGCCGCTGTCGATGCCCGCCTGCAGGAAATGGCGAAGGCCTACCACGTGGACTTCGAAACCCTCAAGGGTCATTTCCGCCAGTCCGGCCGCATCAACCAGCTGCGTGACGAGCTGCGCGTCCAGATGGCAGCCGACTTCATCGTCGGTATCCGTCCGGCCGCTGAAGAAAACAAGTAAGAGGTAAACTGAATGATCATCCCTACCGTCATAGAGACCACCGGACGCGGTGAACGCGCCTACGATATCTACTCCCGCCTTCTCAAGGAGCGTATCATCTTTTTGGGTACGCCTATCAACGACGAAGTGGCGAACAACGTCATGGCTCAGTTGATTTTCCTTGAATACGAGAATCCGGAAAAGGATATCACGCTGTACATCAACAGCCCGGGTGGTTACGTGTCGGCAGGGCTTGCCATTTACGATACCATGCAGCACGTGCGTCCGAACATTGCGACCATCTGCATCGGCAGTTGTGCTTCGATGGCTGCGGTCCTGCTTGCGGCGGGTACCAAGGGTAAGCGCTATGCGCTCCCGCATTCCCGCATCATGCTCCACCAGCCGTCGGGAGCCGCTACCGGCCAGTCCACGGACATCCAGATTACCGCAAAGGAAATCGTGCGCACCAAGGACACCTTGACAGAAATTGTCGCTAAGCACACGGGCAAGTCCATCGAGGAAGTTCGCGCAAAGACAGACCGCGACTTCTATATGGGTCCCGAAGAGGCTAAGGCGTTCGGCGTTATCGACGAAATTTTTGTTCCGCGTAAAGAGGGAATTTAATGTATCGAGGCGGGAAGAATCACCCGACGGTGGTTTGTAGTTTTTGCGGCAAGCCCGCAGAACGAGTCGAGAAGATGATTACGGGCGCAGGCGTGCAGATTTGCAGCGACTGCGTTTCCATGTGTCACCGCATTATCGAAGAAGACCGCCAGCGGGCGAAGCAGGAAAGCGCTGCAGCCGAGATATCCTCGAAGCCGCTTCCGCTCCCGACTGAAATCAAGGCGCACCTGGACGAGTATGTAATCGGCCAGGATCAGGCGAAGACCGCCCTCTCTGTCGCTGTTTACAACCATTACAAGCGCCTGCGTTACAAGCAGGCTCACCCCGATGCGCAGGAAGTCGAAAAGTCGAACCTGCTTCTGGTGGGTCCCACCGGTTCGGGAAAGACGCTTTTGGCGCAGACTATGGCGCGTTTCCTGGATGTCCCCTTTACCATTGCCGACGCGACGGTTCTCACCGAGGCGGGCTATGTGGGCGAAGATGTGGACAGCATCATCGTGCGCCTGTTGCAGGCTGCCGACTATGATGTCGCGCGTGCTGAACGCGGTATCATCTTCATCGATGAAATCGACAAGATTGCCCGTAAGACTGCGAACCCGTCCATCACGCGCGACGTGAGTGGCGAAGGCGTGCAGCAGGGCCTTTTAAAGCTCTTGGAAGGCACCGTGGCGGCCGTTCCGCCCAAGGGTGGCCGCAAGCATCCGGAACAGCCGCTCGTGCAGGTGAACACCAAGAACATTTTGTTCATTTGCGGTGGCGCCTTCGAAACGCTCGACAAGATTATTTCTCGCCGCGTAAATACCGGCGGCATGGGCTTTGGCGCCGATATCCGCAGCGCCGAAGAAAATTCGCTTTCTGAACTTTTCAAGATGCTCGAACCCGATGACCTGATTCAGTTCGGGCTTATCCCCGAAATCGTGGGACGCTTGCCTGTGGCGGTCGCTCTCGAGGAACTTGATGAAGACGCCCTCCTCAACATTCTGACCCAGCCGAAGAACGCCCTTGTGAAGCAGTACAAGAGTTTGTTCGAAATGGACGGAATCGAGCTCAAGTTCGAAGACGATGCCCTTAGGGAAATCGTCCGCGAAACGATGGTCCGCAAGACGGGCGCTCGCGGGCTCCGTTCCGTGATGGAAAAGACCTTGCAGAAGGCGATGTTTGAACTGCCGGGTTCCGGCAACAAGCAGTTCGTGGTGACCGCCGAGATCGTGAAGAATGGTCTGAAGGCTCCCGAAAAGAAGGTCATCGAGCTTCCGAAAAAGACTCGCAAGAAGGCTTCGTAAAAACGAATAGCTACATTGGCCCGCATGAAATCGATTGAAGTAGTTGCAGGCATTATTTGTGACGGGGACCCGCATTCGGCGGGAACCCGTTTCTTTGCAACACAGCGCGGCTATGGCGAACAGAAGGGCTTCTGGGAATTCCCCGGTGGCAAGATGGAAGCGGGTGAAAGTCCGCAGCAGGCGCTCGCGCGCGAACTCAAGGAAGAACTTGCCATCGATGTGAACGTGGGTGATTTTCTATGCACCGTGGACTACGATTATCCGATATTCCATCTGACCATGCATTGCTATTACTGTCGCATTGTGGGTGGCAAGGCGCCTGAGCTCCTGGAGCACGAGGCGGCCCGTTGGCTTTCCCCCGCGGAACTTCATTCCGTGGAATGGCTCCCCGCCGATGTGGAAGTGGTTCGGGCGTTGGAACGGTAATAGCCTTAGCCTATTGCTTGGCCGATTTTCTATCTTATCAGCATGAAATTTTCCAAGAATCTCATCATATTTGCCATGACTCTCGCCCTGGTCATGGGTGGTTTCTCCACGGTTTGCGCCAAGGGCGCCCCGGCGGACGACATCAAGATTGTGAAGGTCAACGACAGCAATTTCGAGAAGGAAGTCCTGAAATCCGACAAGCCGGTGATTCTCGACATCACGTCTACGAGCTGCCCGCCGTGCCTTGTCATGATTCCGACGCTGATTGGCATCGCCAAAAACTATAGCGACATCAAGGTGGCGACGGTGGGAATCGACGAGCCGGGTATCGACAACATCAAGGCGACTCTCCCTATCCAAGCTTTCCCGACATTCTTCCTCATCAAGGACGGAAAAATTGTCAATCGCTTGGTGGGAGTCGTCAAGGAGCAGGAGCTGCTTTCGGCGCTGCAGTACACGCCTAAGAAGACTTCGATTAAGAATGCGAATAAGTCCAAGAAAAACGGCCCCAAGAATCTCGTGTGCAAGGTCAATGGTCAGTTTAGTGGTCTGAAGAACCTCGTGACGATTTCGTTCGTGTTCGGTGAAACTGAAATCGAGAACGTGGACATCGTGACCGACGTGTTCATACCGCCTGAGATGGAAGAGCACCGCGAAGCGATCATTGCCAAGATGCGTGCTAGTGGCAAGGGCGAGGTGACCACCACTTTGACGGGGCTCCAGATTCACATCGATAACGACTGCCGGTTTATGAAGGCGATGGACATGAAGCGCACTTCGACCTACGGCGAAATGCGTGCGGGGCTCGAACTGCAGGGGTTCACCTGCAAGTAGCGCTAGCCTGCCAAGACGCCTGTCTTTTTGCCCTGAAAATGTTTTTTTTAGCGCATTATCCTAAAAAATGCGCTTTTTTTGGGTACATCCCTCGATTTTTATATACTTTTAGCATAGAAAGCTCAAAAAGGAGAATCTATGACTATTGGAGTTGTTGTCGGCATTGTCGTGGTCGTTCTGATTGCCTGGTTCATCGGGATGTATAATGGATTGGTGAAACTCCGCAATAACCGCGAGAATGCGTTTGCAAATATCGATGTGCAGCTCAAGCAGCGCTACGATTTGGTGCCGCAGCTGGTGAACACCGTCAAGGGCTATGCCACGCATGAAAAGGAAACGCTTGACAAGGTGACCTCGGCACGTGCCGCCGCTATGAACGCATCTACGGTCGACGAGAAGGTGCAGGCGGACAAGGCGCTTTCCGGTGCGCTCGCCGGGCTTCGCATTTCGCTCGAAGCATACCCCGAACTCAAGGCGAACGAAAACTTCTTGCAACTGCAGAATGAACTAGCCGACATCGAGAACAAGCTCTCTGCTGCCCGCCGCTTCTTTAACTCTACGACCCGCGAATTGAACAACGCCTGCGAAGTGTTCCCGAGCAACATCGTCGCTGGAATGTTTGGCTTCAAGCGCGCCGCCATGTACGAGGCGACCGAAAGCCGCGAAGACCTGAACAAGGCACCCGAAGTGAAGTTCTAAGGCTGCGGGGCGTAAGCGCCTTCAATGAAATACGTAGGTATCCAGACCCAGATTTGGCGGAACAACCGCAACAGTATTTTGCTGTTGTGCATGTTCCCTGTTATCATTTTGGTGATGGTGTTTGCGGTCATTTTGTGTCTGGACTTTTTTGGCGTACTCTGCTCGATTGTCGAAGGCGGGTGCCCCGAAGGCCACGCCACCTACATGAAGTACGGCATTCTGCACTGGCCCGAAGTGCGGCATAGTTTTTGGGAGGTGCTTCCTTACACATTGCAGATTGTCGGCGTGTGGTTCATTATCGCCTATTGCGCGAATACAGCCATTATACGCCATGCGACGCATGCGAAACCCCTTGAGCGCAAGGATAACCTGCGCGTCTACAACATTGTCGAGAACCTCTGCATTGCAGGCGGAATCGAGATGCCGCAGATCAACATCGTCGAGGATAACGGCCTGAACGCGTTTGCGAGCGGAATCGACATTCCCTCGTTCACGATTACGCTCACGACCGGACTTATAGACAAATTAAACGATGCGGAACTCGCCGCTGTCGTAGGCCATGAACTCACGCATATCAAGAACCGCGACACGCGACTCATGGTGGTGTGCATCGTGTTCGTTGGAATCTTTTCGACCATTCAGATGGTGTCGATGAAGCTGCTGTCGGCAATGTTCCGCGGCCCTCGCAATCATTCCCGCAGCAGGCGCGGCGGGGGAAGCGGCGGAGTCATCATCATCTTTGCGTTGATTCTTGTTTTGATCTGGAGCACGATCGGCTACATTTTCAGCTGGCTCACGCGCCTTGCCATTTCGCGTTCCCGCGAGTACGTGGCCGATGCGGGCGGCGCCGAACTCTGTGGCGACCCCTGGGCGCTCGCTTCTGCCTTGCAGAAAATCTCGGATTACCCCGGTCTTGATACCGTGCGTCGCAGCGACGTGGCGCAACTCTACATCATCCACCCTGATGAGGAATTCGACAACGACATGAAACTCAAGGGCTGGATCGCGAAGGCGAACATCATGTTCTGCACTCACCCCGACACGCCCGAGAGAATCAAGCTGCTGAAGCAGTTCTAGAAAAAACATACTTAAAAGGCTTTCGATCCTGAGGAAATGAATGCGTAGCAGGCTCATCGAATAGTTGCCGATGCGAAGGGAAACGACCTCAAGCAGATAGTGGAACTTCCTGCCCTGAATAGTACTGAGTCGAGAGTCGCGGCTTCAAACTTGCTTGAAACTATGACCGAGACTATGATACGGACGCCAACGGCGTCAATTTATCGGTGTCAGCAGGATTGATGCAATCTACGAGGAGTAATTATAATACTCGCGTGAAAACTGCAAGGGAGGTGTGTGTGGACTTGGAAAGTAGGTTATATAATTTATGTAGATGTTTTTATCTTTTTGATGAAAAATAAATGCAAAAATGAGAAAATAATATAGATTATTAAAGTATGAAAACTGTGGATTTTTTACGCGTCGCCATAAAGCATTTGAATTTTTGCGAAAAAGTTCTTAACTCATCTGAGTCTAAAGATGAGAATGACCTTATTGATATTTATTATATACTTGGTTATGTATTTGAAGGATTTGCCGTTTATATTGCATATAAATTGGAATATGGGGATGATAAGATTGTTTGGGATGATTTAAAAGATATAGATGATGATTTTTTTGATATTGATTTTAGCTCAGCTTCGCATTTGGCTTATCATGATAAATCATTTTATCAAGGAAAATTGGTTAGTAATTTAAAAAAGGCAAGAGAGCAAGGATGTTTAGATTTAAGTCAGGGACCTGATTATTATATTAATAAAAGCTATTTGTATTCTAAAGTTTCTCAATCTTCATTGCAAGGTGCAGAGATGAATGATAAAGAGCTGCAAAAAATGATGCTGAAGAAGCTTGATGCGGTAGGATTAAATTTTTGTGTAACAAATCATGCGTTTAATAGGCCAAGAAATCTTGTGGATAGATGTGTTAGACCAAAATTTCATGGCTTTGTGAGTGAATATGGTACGCTACCTTATTTTGGCGATCCACCGGATATCAAAAATGCAGAAGAGGCTATGGAGTATGAAGAACAGGTGGCTCTTATAAGAAGTTGGGAAACATCATTTAGATATAAATGCGGTGATGATGAGCATCTAAAAGAAGGGATAAAAGAGAAAATTACTGAAAAGAATCTTCGCAAATTGACAGAATGTTGCAAAAAAATCTTTGAATTAATTCCTAGTTATTTACCTCATCATAAAGGGGCTAAAAAATGATTGCAATAATGGATTGTGCAAGAAAAATAAAGAAATTCCTTGAAGGCAAAGGCGAGGAAAGGTTTAAGATATTTGTTCGCTTGCAGATGCAATTGGATGTGTTCATTTTTTCTGAAAAAAATGAGGCAATCCATTACTATGATGAATTTGTCAAGGAAAGAGGTATACCTGAAAACTACAAGATATCTTTTGAAGTGGTTTCTCCGGAAGAGGAACAGAATGATCCGTATTATGCGAGTATCGTTGCAGATTTAGACAATAAAATAGACCATGGCCCTCGCTATCGCCTTAATTCCTTGCTCTCCTTAACCAGTGCACGAGATGTCCTAAAAGACCTACCCCCCATTGTAACGTTCTATAGTTATAAAGGAGGTATGGGAAGGACCACCACTTTGGTCTCGTACGCTATGGATTTGGCTTACAATCACAAGAAGAACGTCGTTATTATAGACTGTGACTTGGAAGCTCCCGGCTATTTGAATTTCTTTTCCTTGTATAAGCACGAGGATTTGAAAGCGGCGAAAAAGAATGGTTTCGTAGAATTTATTTGTGATTCAAAGTTTTCTGGTGAGAGTATTGATCTCGCAAATTATCTCATAGAATTGCCCAAAGGGGATGATGACTGCAATTATTGGCTGAAGCCCGGTGATGGAAACATTTGGATTATGCCTGCTGGCAATCTAAACGAGAGTTGCCTTGACGAAAATATTATTGGTCCAAATATTGATGAAAATGATCTTTGGCATCATAGAAGTGATTATTTAGAAGGATTAGGAAAACTGAATTCTATTGATCCGCAATCGCTAAAAAATGCTTTTTTGAAAATATTTAAAAGATTAACGGAGAACAATAGCATTAATCCCGATATCATTCTAGTTGATTCTAGAACGGGTTTTAATGATATTTTTGGAACACTTGCATTTAGTCTTTCTTCTTGTGTTGTGGGATTTTTTGGAAGAAGTCGTCAAACAGAGCCTGGCTTTATAGATCTGCTAACGTCCCATTTGAAGCAGAATACAGAATTGGATAAGGATGCGCCACTTAAACTGCAATTGGTATACTCCATATTGCCAGATGGTCTTAATGGAGGTTCTTCTAGAATGAACGATCTCATGGGACATTTGTATAATAGCAATCGTCCAGATGAGTCTAGTTTACATAGGCAGGAACTTTTGGAACGTATTGGTGGTGAGGATGAAAATGCAGATGAAGAGTATAAAAAAGAAATCCGTTCTCTTTCTCCATCAAGTAAATTGAGCGATTACTATCAAATTTTTGACAATATCAATAGAGATGTTTTTGCCAAAGAGTATGATACCGATGAGCCAACAACAACATCAGATGCTCGCACGATTATACTGCGCCATTTAAAAGGAGTTTTAGATGGTGTAACTGATTTTGCTGAAGACGCCAAGATAGAGCCATCTAGATTTTTCTTTAGATCCTGTATGAAGGATTTATTCCTTCCTGATAAGTTTATTATTCAAGGTTATAAAGGTACTGGAAAAACATGCCTTTATAGGGCTCTTGCTAATAAAGAAATTTCTCAAAAAATGGTAGAATGGGCTCAATCAGACAAATCGTATGAGAGACTCTTTCTTCAGATTCTTCCGGAGGGAGATGATGAATATCCTTTTAAGTCTATTGATGTGTCAAAAATTACAAACACAGACGTTTATTTTCGAAATTTGTGGATGTTTATAACATGGAATAATTTGTTGTATGATGATGGCAATGACGATTTAAAGAGTATCCGCAAAAGAATTCGAGAAGACAGCCCGCTAAAAGAATGTATTCGTCGTGTTTCTGGAGCTGAAACGCGTGTTCTTTTGAATAAAATTCTTGAACAAGGTGATATTGCATTAAGTGCCATTCAGCATGATTTGAGAAAATTAGATGAGGAACTTGTTAAAGAAGGTAAATGTCTCTTTATTTTATATGATAGGCTAGATTCATTTATCCCTGCATGGATTTGGAATGAAGTTGTGTCACCATTGATTGAATTTCTTAGAGATTCTCACTCAAAATACAAGAATATTGTCCCGAAAATTTTCATAAGAACTGATTTATATAAACAGACAGAAGGTGTAAATACCGGTCGATTAGCGAAAAATATTATTAGCATTGAATGGAGTATTGCGGAAGTTTTCGCATATTTCTTTAAATTGATTTTCTCGGCCCCTCAAATAGGCATACTCTTTTGGGATTTCGCCAAACAATTGGGTATGAATCAACAATATATTGATTCAATAAAAAAGAATTTTGATGAAAATTTCAATCAATTTAAATCTTTGAACGAAGCTGAAATGACACCTGTAGTTCAAACGTTCTTTGGTAAGGATGTTGTTTATGATAATAAATCTTATGGTAAGCCTTGGATCTTTTTTGTTAACGAATTGGCAAATGCAGATCAAAATTCCATAAGTCTTCGTCCTTTTGTGAACTTATTAAAATGTAGTTTAGGTAAGGTCGATTTAGAAAATGCAGAAGCCAGTCATTCGGAAATTTTAAATTCTTCCATCTATGCTTCAGATGACGTTCGTTTTGATGCTGCAAGTATGTATTTTGATGATATCGTAAAGGATCCCACAGCGGTTGACCTTAAACACTTAAAAGATGTTGTTAATGAACAGCGAAAATATCAATTCAAATCACTTCATGCGGATTTATTTAATGATCTTATAACAGAAGTATATGGAAGAATACAAAATAAAGGAGTTCGAAGTGTTGTAGAAAGTACAGATAAACTGAAAGCTCTAATCTTTGCTAATGGAATAATGGCAAAAAAAGAAACTACTCGAGGTACATTCTATAGTTTTGCTCCTATATATTGGTTTCCGTGGAAACTACGCGATTCGTTTGCTGAAAAAGAAAATGCGAAGGTTCAAGAACCCAGCTTGTCAAAATCTGAAATAACTGAAAGATTAGTTGGTGTGTTGATGTTAAATCAGAAGCAAAAACCTGTCATTTCTGTCACGATCAATCAAGGAAATGAACAACGTGAATTTCATTATGCAGTCTTTGGAAAAATTCCCGCTGATTGTGAAATAGGTGATTTAGTTTCTTTTAATATAAATGAAACTCCAAATAAAAAGAAGCCGAATTCTGTTTATCGAGTCGCTGCTGATTTGCGAAAAGTTAGCCAGGATGTTTTGAATGAAAAAAGTTCTACAAAAGTGGTGTTGAAAGAGTGGGCAATAAGTCGGGGTATAAAAGTTAAGACCGTTTGTAATACGCTCCGATCTATTGGAGTAAATGTAGAAAATGCTGATTCAAAAGTTTACCTTGATGTTTTAACAAGTATTGAAAAAAAATTGTTAGACGAAAAAAGAAAGAAAATGGAAAAAAGGAAACACCAAAGGAGGCTGAGAAAAAAAGCGAAATTACAAGAAAATTTCTCAGACACAAAAAGTACTGATTCTCCAAATCAGGAAAATTCTGCTGACGACGTATCTACTCAAAAAAAGGACACTGAAGGAGATTTGTGGTCAGGTCTAAAAAAATTCTTCACAACCTACTTCTAAACAAAAAAAGCCCGGAGGGCGGATTTGTAACGTCCGTCCTCACGGGTTTCAAGAATATTTGCATTGTCGAGTCGTTTGAGAATTCTGTCGAGCTTCTTGCCGCGCAGGTGTAGCCTGTGCTTGATTGCACGATAGGTTCCCCAAGACTGCAACGCCATCAGGGCGCTGTCGAAACTCCTGAGCCTCTTGCGGGAAGCCCGCGTGTTGGCAAGACCCAGGAATTCGCACTTGTCCTTCTCGGAAAAATCCATATAGCCACGACTACCGGGAGATCGCGACATCAGTACGATGCTGCAGTCATCGGAGGTCTGCTGCTTTACAAGGTCTTCGAAGGTGCGGTTCAGTTTTTGCGACATGTAATCGGGGTTGCAGACGGAGGCTAGCCTTGTCAAATGGGCAAGGGAAGGAGAAAGCGCCTTGTTCCGCTTGTTGTAAAAGCTGGTTTCCGTTCCGTCCGACATCAGGATAAAGCCCGAAATCTGGTTCAGGTTTCCCTTAATGAGTCGCATGCTCGCGATTGCGTTACTCGATGTCGTGAACACCGTGGTATTCGCAAACTCGCCGTTTTCTGGATGCGATGCTACCAGAACCTTGCCTTCCTTGACGTAGCCGATGACGCCATCACCGATATGGCAGATAATGAATTTTCCGCCCTTCTCGGCAACGAACAAGAGTGTTGAGGCAAGATCCTTGATGGCGCATTCCTTCTCGTTACAGAGCGTCTCAAGGCGATCCGCTATAAACGCAAGAATGCTCCTCTTCACGGCAGCCCCTTCCTCGTTAATAATGAGGTCAAAGTTTTCTGCCATGTAGTTGCAAATTGCTTGCGTTACGGCCTCTGCACCATAGTGCGAAAGGCTCGCAGAACCCGCTCCATCGGCAAGGGCGCATGCGGAACACGCTTCCTTAACGATAGAGAAGGTCTTATCTTGGCAAGGAGTGCCAGAACTCAGGTGACCCCGGCCCTGCACTGCGCATTGGATTGTAACCCAATTCATGCTACAGCTCCGCCCAGCCCTTGATTCCGTCTGCGTCCAGCTGGACCTTGTCGCCCGGCGTAGACTGGGAAACCTTGGACACGCTCTTGCTGAGCCAGGCAAAGAACTCCTTGAAGTTCAAGCCCTGCAACTTGAGCGGGCTACGCTTCGGGGAGAACCTGGCAAGCACATCCATGTCGGCGTCCTCACCGATACCGATGGGGAAAATGGTCAGCTTGCGCTCGTTAATCATGTCGCAGGTGCGCTGGATAGAGCGCGAGAGCTCCGCCTGGCTGCCGTTGGGCATCCCATCCGTCATGAGCACAATCCAAGGCTGGTAATAGTCCACGCCGCTGACCTTGTATTCGTTCTTCCTCTTCTCAAGCATGTCCAGTGCCATGTTCATGGCCTCGCCCATGGGCGTCCCGCCATTGGCATAGAACTGAGGGGCCTCGGGCTGGTGCTCAAGGGTGCTGAAGTCCGCCTGGCGCGAGGCGAATCCGCCGAACGTCACTACGGAAATTTCCGCCGCATAAAGCGCCGTCTCGTCACTGCGCACGGCGTCGTAAAAGAGACGGACGCCTTCGTTCAATTCGTTGATGGGGTCGCCCTCCATGGAACCACTGGTATCCAACACGAGGCACACGGGCACGCGGCTGGAGGGATTGTTTTCAAGATCTTCAATACAGAGCAGATTTCTGTTCATAGTGTTACCTTTTGATTTGATTGTTTTTTGTTGATTGTTGCTGGAAGTTCTAGGTTTAACTTCCAGTAGTATTATGGATTCCAGTAAGCTTCTTTGTTCGTTTTTTTTTCACCTCCTTGTAATTAAATGAACCAGTCGATTATTTTTAAGGCTGTAACCAAGGGATTTTGGCTTGTGCGAGTCCGTGCGGGTCGGCCAAATGTTCCCTGATATCCGGGCTTATGCTGTGGTATAGGCGGTCGCTGGTGGCGACTAAGCCTATTTTTGCGCAGGCATTCCATGCATATGCCATATTTGCTTATGATACTCTCGTCGGTTTCTTCTCCACATTGAGGGCATTTGACGTAGGTAACCCCTTTTTGCTTCTTAAAACGAGTCGGGTACACTTGTTCAGACATCTTGTCTTGCTCGCCATATTTTCCGGAATCAAGCAGCCTTAGGTATTCGCTGAATTTCTTGAACCAGTCGTATGAATTTAAGCGGGTACTTTCAGTCGAATAAGTGCCTCCCTTATTGAACGTATTGTAGAAAGCCTCCTTTATGAACCTTGGAAGATGACTCCATAAGAATCTCCATTGCCCGGCGGGCGTCTTCTTGTTGGACGCTTCACCGAGAGGGTAGGAAAAGTCCATGTTGATAATGTTCTGCTGTGCGCTCTCCCCGTTTTTCTGATTATAGGGCATTTGACCCGTGACCATCAGCGAAAACAGCAGCACCGCTACGGCAAAGTTCTCGTTACCCACCGTGCGCAGGATGCTGTTGTAGTTCTTATTTTGCAACTCAGGAGGGGTGAACGGAATGGTGCCAACGGGGCAGGGGATACCGTCAACCTGGTAAGAATCACAGTCTACGAAAAAGACGTCTTTAGGTGTCTTGATTACAATATTATCGGGGTTAATATCACCTAGGATAATCCCGTTCTTGTGAAGGTACCCGATCTTTTTCAAGATGGTTATACAGAGTTCGACCAGATCGCGCTTTTTCCAGCTAGGGAATTTCTTCATGAAAAGAGGCTTCATGTAAAGACTGCGGACCTTTTCACCTTCCGCTTTCTGCATCAGGTAACCCACGAATTCTTTTTTAGAATTATAGAGAATCGCCTTGGGAACACAGATTCCAGGAAAGTCAAGACCTTTGTCCAGAAGAGCCTGAATTTTCGTCATTCTATGGGATGTAGTCTTTTCGGGCTTGTAGATCTTGGCTACATAGGGTGTATTTGTTTTGAATACAGAGCCTTCGCCACCCTGCCCTAGCATGGTGCCCAGTATGACAGACTGTCCATTTTGCATGTGCAGTGTGTGTCCGGGCTTGGCAATCAAGGTTACGGGAAGATTTCGATCAGGAGCAATGCTTTGAGAGGTTTTATTCAATGTCACTTTCATTGTTATCCTCCAGGGATTCGTTGTTGTGAGTATTTAAATCTCCGAGATTATGGACGCTAGATTCGGTTGAATAGATTGTACTCATCATGATAACGTTGCCTAGCCTTCTGCAGTGCGATAGGGCGTCGTCAGGAAAGATGATGTCGTATCGTTCATCCATGAAATCATTTTCTGTTGTCAGAGCATCAGGCGAGACGTTCTTCAAGTAACGTTCACTGTAAACCCTCTTCCGATGATTCTCATGTTCTTTTTCAAAAAAATCCCCTGTAACTTCAAAGGTCTCTTCTCCAAAGAATGCGTTCAGCGCAAGCCTATAGGTTGCCCGGTCTTTATATGCCTTCGTCATAATCAGATAGCGACAGGTATCATCATTGAACCAATCAACAATGACAACGTTATCGCAACCCGATTGTATTTCATCTACAACGCTCTGGCTGATGGGTGACATTCTGTGTCGTGTTTTTTTCACAAACACATAGGCGTCTGTACACTTCGTTTCAAGTCTTAGGGCTACGCTCCCGTTTTGGTTACGCAAGCGTGTGTAACCGTAAGGGAACATGTCGATAAATTCTTTCGGTCTCATTAGGGAATCCTTTGACCATGTGGTCAGTTAAGTTTCTATCCGTATTATGGGCTCTTTTCCCTGCTTCTGTACGTTTTTTTAAGAAAAAACTTTAAAAAGAGGCCCGTCGCAGGTTCAGTTCCCGTTTTTTTCCATCCGTGAAGGCTCCTTTTTCCGATAGGTAGCCGGAAACCCTACGCAAATGCAAAACATTCGAGGATCTGCACGAGCTACATACGTCACCGATCTTACCGAAATAACCGCATACATTGCACATGTCTAGCGGAAAATTGACTCCGAAATAGTTGCAGTTGCTTTTTATAGCGTACTCCACAACCCGCTGTATGGCCTCAATATTGTAACAGGGCTGTTCGCCTAGTTCTACATAGCTAATGCACCCTCCATTACACAGTTCATGGAATGGGGCCTCCAGCTCTATCTTCTCAAAAAGCCGAATTGGTGTATCAACAGGAACGTGGAATGAATTGGTGTAGAACCCCTTTGACGCCGATTTGCACCGAGTGCCATATTCCTTGTAATCCCGTTTAGCAAAGATACCGGTCGTCGCTTCTGCCGCACTGGCTAGCAGTGAGAAGTTCATATGGCTCTGCACTATAAATGAATCCACCTTACGCCGCATCATTCGCAGAACCGCTAGGGCCCTTCCCTGATACCTACGAAGGTTGTCCACTTCGGAAAAGTCTACGTCAAACAGTTCCGAAAGGGCGTCCCATAGGCCGATAAAGCCTATGGAAAGCGTCCCATGCCTAAAAGCCGCCTCACGTCCTTTTGCCGAATCTAGGTATAGCTCCTTCTCAAGGGCAAAAATGGGGGCGGCCCCTTTGCACAGTGTGTCAAAACGATGAAGAAGCAAGTCCTTGCATTCATCAAAAAGTGCACCGACTTTTTCGAGAAATACCTGAAAGTCATGGTTGGAGTCAATCGCTAGCCGCACCAGGTTCGTGGTGACACAGGCGATATTTCCCCTATTTAGACCAGAGGTTTCACCGTGTATATCGGCGACAACGCGGGTCCGGCAACCCATAATCCCAATCTTGTTCGGGTTGGCAATCCTGTTGAAAGGAGTGTCGCAGTTGAAATATGTCGGAATCATCCTGCTCGCAGTACCCTTCAAGGCCATCTGAAAGAGATCAAAGTTGGGTGAGGATTCCGCACCATTGATGGCTCGCGAGTACTTAAAGACAATGTTCGGAAAAATGAACGGCTTGCCTTCGCAGTCCCCCTCCAACGAGGCGTTCAAAACGGCTTTAGCGATCCTGCGGGCATTCGTTGATACTCCGCAACCGATGTTTAACGTGGTATAGGGCATCTCGCAACCCTTACGTGAATAGACGTTCAAGTCCTCAAAGAAATTGCGAAAGGCTTCCGTTAGGATTTCGTCACTTTCGTCCATACGGTATGCAGCCATGTCACTATCAAAATTCAGAAAGCCGATTCCACCGGACTGATTGTTCGTCAGACTTACGATACCGCGATACAACTTGCGTAACACGGCAGAAACCTGGATACCAGTATCCTTGACAAGGTCGCCCATAGATAGACCGATGCAATTGTAGGTCTTGTCGTAAAATTCCAAGTCATGGATGTGAATATATCCTTGGCGGTGAAGCGAGGCGAATCTTTCTGGCATTCCATCTAATACTGCCGACTTGCATGCTTTTTCGCCAATGTCAAGGATTGACGACATCGTGTTTTTTTGAAGATTAGCCAGCTCGTTCATAGGGGACTCCTCGGTTAATTATTTCACGGACTTCATTCTGGATGTCCTCTCGGGTCCTACCGTTGGTACTTACCCTATGGACGATTTTGCCAAGCCTGTTCATGATTTTTTTGGAGTAGTACGCATAGCGCATAGCCCGCTCTACAGACTTGTCGTCAAAATTGGGGCTATTTCGCAACACGATTCGACGGACTCGCTCATTGTGATTGCATACCAGGAAGATTATTAGGTCTGGCATGGCAAACGTGGCCATGCAGACATCTACGAGCAAGTCGCATTCCGCTTCGGTTAACTTGCCATCGGCATAAGCTGCAGTTATCGTACTAGGCCAGTAGCGAATCGTAATGGAGTCTATGCCGGACTTGGTGTAATCCTCCATAATGTGCCCACAGGAAGCATTGTAGTCCAGAAATTTAAGGGTTTGTGCTCGGCCCTTGAATGTTCTTGCGAAATCCATCTTCTGCTGGATTTCATCGTGATATGTGATAATGTTAAACTGGGGCTGGAATGCCATTGCCAAGGTATCCTTGCCAGTACCGTTATCGCCTTCAATCAGTATATTCATAGGCTACTCCTTAGTTTGTTGCAAATTTGCTAGTTTGTTAGTAGATTGCGTTTTAGAATAGAGTGAGAACTGCTTAATCACGTAATCTATGGCTTTGTCGAGGGTTTCTCGGCATTTCTTTTTTTTTGACGCAAGGAAAGCCGTTTTCATAGTTCTTCCCATTCCCGGATCATCTGCGTGTTTCAAGAAAAAGTCTATGTACTCTAAAACAAGAGCTGCGCGCTTCTGTGGTACTGTGAGGCGATTCTGGTTCTCTTGTAATCCATAGCCTTTTAGCAATTCATTGAGGAACTGCCGAAGTTGCTGAACGACTCTTCGCACCGTTTTCTTCTCACGCTCACGTCGTGGATTGTCGTTGACAATATCTATAAGGTCACCGTCGGTTAGCTCATCCCAAGGAATGGCGTAAACAGCTGTGTTTGCGGCCTTTTCCTCATCCAGGTCATCTCGGCATTTCCTCTGCTCAAAAACCTTTAGATAGTCACCATTCTCTTTTGCATAGTGGTAACATTCCCATTTAACATAGTGCTCCCAGTATGTTTTAAAGCTGGCGCCTTTGCCGCTGTCGTAATTTTTTGCAGCGATTTGAATACAGGCTGAAGCAATAGCCTCGTAATCCCTAGCAGGGATACTAGGTCTCCATTTGCGGTATTCTTTTCGGAAACGAGCTGCCCAGGATTTAGCATCAGGACGATACCGTGCTACTAAAGCAGCAGCGACCTCTCTGGGATATTTCTGATAATTCTTTGCTAAAAGAACAGCTTCAGACTGTCTTTGGTCATTTTGGGGCGAATTCTTCATTTGAAGCTCCGTATTCGTTGCCCAGAAGACGCGGTTCAATCGTGCAAACAGAAAACTGCTGCACAATCTAGGCCTGACACTCGTCAGAGCCGCACGCCTTCTGGCGTTAGAATACGGAAACCTTCTTTGTAGAAGAATTTCCCACAATCAAATATATACTAAAGGCTCAATAAAGTCAAGCCCCAATAGGTCTTTTTCTCAGAAATTGCCTTTTTTAGCGAAATTTCCGCTATGAAGCGAGGCTTGCATAAACCGGCCCCGCAACTATAGGGCTGAGATGGACATCCCCCGAGGCTTGTAAAAAGTCCTTGAAAGACCCGTAGCCGAGTTTCTCGTGGTTGAAAGTCTTATCCTCCTGGAGCATTAACGGTTTCAGCTTTGTTAGCAGAATGGGGCCATCTTGAGCCTCAAGAATCCTATGAAGCGTTGCAAAGGCATTGGCCCTTTCATGGGATTGGTCACCGCTAGGGACCAAAGCCAGCATCTTGCCGGATGAGAAAGAAGTTTCTGTATAAATGTATTGGGAACAGGAATTCTGTACGCATTCGCTCAGCCTGGAGCGCGGGCCTACCCCAATGACATTTTTTCCCATTTCGCGAAGCTTACGAAATAGCGGGGAAAAGTCAGAATCGCCAGTTGCAAGTACGATTGTCTGTAAGTTGAAACTCGAAACTTGTTCCATAACATCAACAGCCATCTTGATGTCGGCAGAATTCTTTCCCATGACCGGATGGTACGTCTGGACCAACTCGAATCCGTTAAGGTTAAATTCTGACTGGAGGTGGTACAGTTGTGGCGATGACCACTTACCATAGGCTCTACGAACAACGACCTGCCCTTGAGACAGGAGATCGTTCATAAGGTTTGTTACACCGTTATTGTTTGCCCAGAAAGTCAGGTTCTCGGCATCTACGAAAACAGCAATTTTGTTTTCCATTTTGTTAGTCCTTTTTTTGAAAAAGTGAATGTGTGGGATAAACGCATGCCTGTTTCCAGGCATGCGACAAGTACGCCCACAACACATTTTACGTACTTGTTTTTGTATCAGAACCAGCGGCCGATTTCATCGAGAATTCCGCCTGCGACCTTGAAGGGTGCACAAACCATTTCCTCGATGATATCGTCGCCATGGGCGATAATTTCCTGCGCTACCGTAGTTGCGACAGCAGTCACTACTACGGGTGCAATATCAGCTACCGCCTTCTTTGCCGCCAAAGCGGCGAGGGTTTCGATGGCCATTTTAATCTCCTGTTTGGTGAGGAAAGACCGAATTCGTCGGCCTCATACGACAACCTCTTATGAGATTGCATAATGATTATGTACTCCTATTCGAAAAGATGTACGAAAAAAAATATTTTTTTGAAGAATTTTTTTTCGGATCGCTGTAAGAGAGGCGTCTAATGTGGCTCGATGTGTTCCTGTTATATCGCAGAAACTTTTTTTGGAGCCTCCCATAAGGATGTGGTTCATGAATGCTCGAATGCGGGTTGCCTGCTTTTTTTCGACGATTGATGAACTGTTCTTCATGTCATCAAGTAAACATTGGAGTAGCTCCATATTCCGTTGGGTTTCCTGCCGCTGGTTCCTATGATAGAAGCGTTCTGCGTCATATGCTGCATAATCCCTCGTTGTAAGGTCCTCGAAAGGAAGCGCGTAGACTGCAGCATTTTCATCAGAATCATCCTTCTGTTGTTTAGCATTTGGTTTGGTAGACTGTTCTGTCTGCTGTTCTTCATTTAAATTGGAGGTTGGTTTAGACTTGTTTTTACGCTTATTGAACACCTTCAAGAAGTCGCCGTTTTCATTTGCATAGTTTTTGCATGCGTAGTTCGCGTAAGCATGTAAATAGGTTGAAAAGAGTGTATTGGCTGTAAAGTCGTAATTTTGTGCGGCACGCGGCAGGCAGCTCATAATAACGGCCTCATAGTCTTTAGCCGGAATATTAGGTCTATACCTATAATATTTACATCTATATCTTGCGGCCCAACGTTTAAAATCAGAGCGAAATCGCCTTACTAATGTGGTCAAGATTTCCCTAGAGTAGGGGTGATTCTCTTGGTATAATCTGATCAAATATTCCACTACCTGCTGGCGATAAGCATCTTTCTTAGATTTAGGATTCATAGCGAAATTCCTTATGGATGCACCTCTTTACTTGATAGACGGACGCCTATCAACTATGGGTTCGGTAAAAATGGATATGTTTGAAAACCTGCAAAGCGTTGCTCTGCAAAAGTGATCAAACAGTATTTGGGAATTGATTGATGCGGTGCTACAAGCGAAATAATCGCATTGGCGACCAGCATTCTATAAATTGATTACCGTCAGGTCCGAACGGTTGATGAATTTGCGACCTATATCAAAGCTTAAAAAGTGATTGGACTCCTTGTTGTTTCAAGCGGGATTGCTTGATGCTTTAAATGTAGGTTTATCTTTTGAAAAAAGTGTGTTTCATATTTTATGAGTTTAATTTTTGTTTTTGTTAAACAACAAAGAATCAAATAACTATATTTTTAGTATGTACAAGATGTCAACGAAATATAATTCTGAAATGAAAAAGAGACTTGTTACGGCCTTTAAAGAACATAGATTAATCTTTAAAAAAGCGTCCTATACACCATTTATTGGAGATGATTATGCACAATCTGAATTCAAAATTTTATTTGTAGGAGATGTTAAAATAAATGTGGAAGCTAATGTTTTATCTCAACACCAAAGAAAGGGTTATCCTGCCGTTAATTATTGTTCATATGTGGTAAGTTCTAATAAAAGAATGCAAAAATTTATTACGGATAAGGGTTGGAAAATAGAAAGCATTGCTTATTATAATTTTTTTTATGATCGGTTTGATGGTGTGAAAATTCCAAATCAAGGAGCATGTGGAAAGGAATTGGAAAAATATCTGAAAGCTTTCGTTTCAGTTATTGAAACATTGAATCCAGATCGAATTTATTTTTGGGGAAAGGATGTAACGACAAAAATAAAGCGACTGAGACGACCAAATGCTTTTAATGGAAAAACATTTGATGAATTCGTAGATAAAAAAAATATTCGCATCACAGAATTAAATCTTCATGCTGGAGATAATTATGTTTATAAAAAACATTTCTCTCTAATGTGCAATAGACACGATTTTTCCTCGTGTGTGGAGGCGCTTGAGGAAATTATAGATTTATTATCAACTGACATGCGACTTGGATATCAAGGTGATGAAAATGAGCTTCGTAATGCCAATGAGATAATTTATGATGATGAGAATATATTTGAAATTCCGCCATCGTTATCTAAAGGAATAGTTTGGGATAGGTATGCAACATGGAATTTTTTTCTACATATTAGACGATTATCTATCATATACAAAGAATTCAACTATTTCTTAGAGGACAAAAAAAAGAAACCTATAGTATTAAAATTTTACGAACGAAAAATGGAGGAAAAAGTCAAAGAAATCATCAGAATGTTGGATGTTCTTGTAAAATGGGAATTATATGTCCCATATATATTGATTCCGTCTTTATTGTCATATATTGACGAAGAAGTAATGCGTAGCGACCAAAAAATCCCCTTATTTGGCGATGACGCAGTAATTAGCGTTGAACAATTTTACGCATATTTAAAAAATGAGATGAAACAAGCATATGGTATAGAAAACATGCTCAAAGGTGTATATAAAAGATTAAGGAATGGATCCGAAGAAGAACGAAAATATGCTAATTTAATGAAAGAACAAATAATTGTAGATGTACCCAAACGGCGAGTAACCAAACTTATTGACAAAGAAATTTTAGATAGTCTAAAAGAAGAAAAAATCGTACAGTTATGGAATGAGCATTTAATTCTAAAAAATGCTTCTAAAAAAACGTCTTCGCAAAATCAATAATCCGTTTAAAAGGACCACTATTTTTTAGTAACAATATTGTCGCTTACTGAGCGTTCTTCTTTTCCCGCTTGATTTGCTTTAATTGCGCGAGTCTTTCGCCGAGTTGCTTTTCCTTGCCGTAGGGCTTGGGCGCATAAATTTCAACGCCTTCAAGCTGCTTGGGCAAATGTTCCTGGGCGGAGTAGGCGCCGGGGCTGTCGTGGTCGTACTGGTAGTCGATTCCGTAGCCCAACTTTTCGCCGACCTTCGTGACCGAATTGCGGAAGGCGCGAGGTACAGGGAGAGTGCCTGTCTGCTTCACGATTTGGTCGGCTTTCATTCCCGCCAGTTCCACGCTGTTGCTCTTGGGTGCAAGCGAAAGATAAATCGCGAGTTCGTCGAGGGCGATGAGTCCTTCGGGGATTCCCATGAAGTCGTAGGCTTCGCGTGCCGAAGTGGCGAGCAGTAATGCGTTCGGGTCGGCAAGGCCGATGTCTTCCATGCTCATGCGCATGAGTCTGCGCAGAATGAATCGCGGGTCTTCGCCGCCTTGCAGCATGCGGTGCAGCCAGTACAGGGCCGCGTCGGGGTCCGAGCCGCGAACCGACTTGTGCAGGGCCGAAATCAGGTTGTAATGTTCTTCGCCGCCCTTGTCGTAGCGCAGGGGCTTCTTGTACTGGAATTCTTCGAGGAGTTTTTCGTCGATGACTTTCTTGTCGCCTAGATTCTTGCCAATCCATTCAATCTGATTCAGCAGGAATCGTGCATCGCCGTCGGACTGCGCGATTAACTTGTCTACAACGGCTTCTTCGACTTCAACGTCTTTCAGTTGCAAGCCGCGTGGGTGATCGCGGAGCGCGCTAAAAATCAGCGTGCGCAGGTCTTCTTTGCTCAGGGGCGCAAACAGAATCAGCTGGCAGCGGCTGAGCAATGCGCTGTTGACCTCAAACCCCGGGTTTTCGGTGGTGGCGCCTATGAGCGTCACCGTGCCGTCCTCGACGGCACCCAACAGCGCATCCTGCTGTCCCTTGTTGAATCGGTGGATTTCGTCGATGAACAGGATGGTGTCCTTGAACATCGCCTTCATCTTGCGGGCATCCGCGAGGACTTCCTTGACTTCCTTGACGCCGCTTGCCACCGCCGAGAGCGCAACGAACGCTTTCTTGGTATGTTGGCGAATCACGTGGGCGAGGCTCGTCTTTCCGCAGCCCGGCGGCCCCCAGAAGATCATGCTTGGCACGTTGTCATTCTCGAGACTCTTGCGCAACAGGCTCTGCTCGCCCAGAATCTTGTTCTGGCCTAAGAACTCATCGAGGTTCCTGGGGCGTAATCTTTCGGCGAGTGGCTGGTCCATAACTCAAATATACTAAATCAAGTCCATCAAAAAAAGCACCGGAAATATCCGGCGCCTTTTCATTTGAAATTTAAAAAGTAGTTACTTAAGCAGAATCTTCTGCGCAAGATTCATGGAGCCTGCAATGCGCACCATGTACACGCCAGCATCGAGGCGGGAAAGGTCCATTGCCGCTGCAGTCGTACCCTTCAGCATAACTTGACCCTGGAGGTTTACGATTTCTACGCTGGAATCACCACGGATGCCGCTGAAAGAAAGCGTACGGTTCGTAAGGGTCGCCTTGGCGGAATTTGCCCTTGCTGTTTTTAAATAATCAGTACTGATTATAGAACATTCGTCTTTCCAACCGAGCTCAACCAGGGTGAAGGTTCCCTTGACTTCTGTGGTACTCGAATTCCTCAGGCGAATCTTCAAACCGACGGATTTTTCCGTGGCGATGGTAATCGGTTTCTTATCCCAGCCGTCCTGTTTGAAGTCGGACCAAGCAAGGTCAAGGGATTTATATCCCATAGGGAGCTCTGCATACCAGGTATCGTAACCGTTGGCATCTTCGTCCCAGGAAAGTTCCATCTGGAGAGGCGTAGGACTGGTCCACTGGTAAAGAATACAGTAACCGTCGTGGCTTACAGAAATATCGATTTCGGTTTTGAGTTTCTTCCAGTCAAAACCAATACCGGCAATTGCAGGGGTCGCAGCAGAACCGCCCGCAGCGGACATGGTTACAACAAGGCCGACATCTTTAACAAGGTTTCCGTCGGGAATAATGTCGCCGTCGTCATCGGCCATAATCAACTTGTAGGTTCCGTCATCGTTTTTCGTAATGGGTTCAAACGATATCGTCTGACCATTTTCGCTGTCGCCGGCATAGGCGTACCACCAGCCTCCTATATTCGGATCTACACACGCTGTCGAACCGTCTTCATTTTCCCAAGCACACGGGAGTGTTTGGGGAATTTGAACCTGGTAAGCGTCGACATACATATTCCAGAGGGAGCCCTGGGCCATGGCGAAACCCGCTGCAGAAAGCACAACGGCGGGAAGAATAAATTTTGTCTGTTTCATAAGTACTCCTAACTTAAAAGACCATATCCCAAATATATTCTATTTTATACGTAAAGGAAATCACGAAAATACTTTTATAACAAAAAAAATAAATTGCACCTGTGACGATTTTTACAGGTGAGATTTTTTATTCGGTCACGAATTCGAGCTTGTGAAATCCACTCGGCAGTTCGCGTGTGGGGCGTCCGCCCTTGGTCATGCAGTGCAGCGTTGAACCTGTGGTACAGAGGGTGCCGTTCACGAATGCCTTGTATTCAAAACGGAACTTGAGGCTTCCTTCGCGGACCATGGTCGTTTCGATATCCACGAATTCCCCGTAGTGGGTGGGTTGCCTGTAGCGGACCGATAGTTCCAAGACCGGTGCGGCAAAGCCCTCGGCTTCCATTTCAGCGTAGCCCGCGCCTACGGCGCGGAAAAACTCGGTGCGAGCTTGTTCGAACCAAATGGGGTAAACGGAATGGTGGACAATTCCCATCTGGTCGGTTTCTGCGTAGCGAACATCGATACGCGCGGTATGTTTGAAGGTGCAAGTTTCCATGGTTTAAATATACTAAATCGTGGCGGCTGTGTGTTTTTGACAAACTATTTACTATATTCCAAGTACACATTTATTTTTTGGTGGGAACATGACTATGAACAAAATTATTCCAGTACTTGCATCGGCATTGATGTTTGCCGCTTGCTCTTCCGACGACTCTACCGGAGCTTCCGGTCCCCGTGGCGAGCAGAAATACAGCCGAACCCTTACAAAGGGCGATGCTGCTACCATGGACTGTAAGGTCTATGAGTCGGACAACTCCGTCACGATTACCATGAACATGGATTTGATCCTCTACAACTCCACGCTGACGTCGGTCATAGAGACGGTGGTGGGTGCGGAGGCATCGAGCTATACCGCCGATGTTGAAATGACGGGCATCCTGCAGGCTCAGGTCGCGGATGGCTGCCAAGAAACCAAGGACGGACTGGCGGCACAGGGTGGCAAGGTGACCTGTACCGAATCGACTGTCCATGCGGTAATTGATCTCCCCGGTATGACCGATGCTGCGAGGGCGCAGTCCGTTCTCAATGCGGCGATCCAGAAAGGCATCGAACAGTGTGACGAGTTCTACCAGTCGAATAAGAAAGCCTTTGTGGAATTCCCCGGTGAGTGGGGCGGCGATATCGAAGGCGTCTATTCCGGTGAAAAGGCTAGTTCTTGCAATGTGAACCTGGAAAACGGCATATTGACGGTAGAAGTCGTCTTTCCGGACAAGTCTGCCCGGATGCAGGCGGTTGCCGAAGGGGACCTGTTTTCCGTTACGGAAACTTACACGGGCATTGATGGTTCGACCCAGTACGAGATATGCGCGAACTACTCGAACGACCCCGATTATATAAATGTCACCTGTTCGTTGGGGTCGTTCAAGTACACGACGGCCTCGGATGGCAGCACGCTTGAGGACATGGCTGTCTATCAGCGCAAGACCATCTGCCCGGCATTTCTTTCGGGTGAAATGACGCTCGAGGACATGTGGTCCGAGTAGAAGCAATCTAACTCGCTGAAATAGAATAATTTAGGGCCTTTTCCGATTCCGGAAGAGGCTTTTTTGTGTTTGTTGAACTTATTCACAATCTATTCACATTATTTAGCCTATCGTGTGTACATATTTATGAGAAAAAATGAAAAAAAATCGTAATTTTGGCGTTTTTTCATTGACAAGTTGGACTAAATCTTATTAAATTTGGCACACTTCTATGTTCAGCAATGAATTTAGGATGTGCCAAAGTAGCTCAGCTGGTAGAGCAGCTGATTTGTAATCAGCCGGTCGTAGGTTCGATTCCTATCTTTGGCTCGACATAAATGGGTCGTTGCCCGAGTGGTTAAAGGGGACGGACTGTAAATCCGTTGGCTTACGCCTACCGTGGTTCGAAACCACGACGGCCCACGATAAAATGCCCGCTGATGCGGAGAGCGCGTCAGCGGGCTATAAGCCCAGGTAGCTCAGTGGTAGAGCACTTCCTTGGTAAGGAAGAGGTCTCGGGTCCGACTCCCGATCTGGGCTCTCACTAATTGGAGATAGAATCATGGCAAAAGAACATTTTGACAGAAGCAAGCCGCACTGCAACATTGGCACCATCGGCCACGTTGACCACGGCAAGACCACTCTGACCGCCGCAATCTGCACGACTCTCGCTGCACGCGGCCTCGCCGCCGCCAAGCGTTTC
>JAFXRC010000018.1 GCA_017526585.1 Fibrobacter sp.
CAACGAAAATCACACCACCATGGTCACGGCGGCGATCCACCCAACCGGCGAGTGTTACGGTCTGGCCAACATCTTCCTTGCGAAGCTGGCCGCAGTTATGTGTACGTTTCATGGTTGTATCCTTGAAGATAATTTTTCGGGCGAAAATGTAGAAAAATTCAAACTAGTATGTCATCTCCTAAAATGACTTTTTATCTTAAATCGACAAAAGCTCGTTTGCGATTTTGTGAATTTCATCAAGGATTGCTTTTTTACGTTTTTCGGAAGGGTGCTTTGATCCGTTCATGTAAGCGGCCATTAGAGATTGCTGTATGCCAAGCCTGCGAGCAACCTCGGACATGTTTATGGGCTTTAGCTTCGAGGAAAGCTTTAGTGGGAACTGCTCTGGATTGAAAATGGATTCGAATGAAATGTCTTCGTCGAGGTCGTTCCAGCGGAGGCCTTCAAATGAGATTCTGTAATCAAGGCGCTGTTTTGGGGTGGCGTTTTTTAAGCGTTCGAAATCTTTATAGTGCAATGTTGCGAGCTTGCCGTTTTTCGCGGTAAGCTTTAGTCCGTTGCTTACAGGTTCTATTTTTTCTATTTCATCACGTTGCATTTACAGCTCCATGTTTTTGAAAAACCGTACCCATTCTTTTTCGAAGTGTTCCTTGTTTTTAACGTGAACGGAATTTAGGATATAAAATTATATCCGTCAATTGATTTGTTGAGGGTGTATCTATTCTATATACGCCAGAATGCCGATAAATATGATTTTTTGAGATTTTTTTTGTAGCTGTGTTTTACATAAAATGTAAAAGAATGCTGTTTGTTTTACATAATCTGTAATATTTCAGAATTTTGTTTTTCTTGAAAATTGAGTAAAATTGGCGTTTTTAGTGCGATTTAACAATTTTTGTAAAGTTGGCATATTTTTTGCAAATAGGGGCGTGGAAAATTATAAAGAGAAGTGAATTATGCCAATTAATTTTTCAAAATGGACCGGGTTGGGCAACGATTTTGTGCTTTATGAACCGGGGCAGACGCCGGAATATGGCGCCGCTTTTACAGAAAGGGTAATTAAGCTTTGCGACCGTCGCTTCGGTATCGGTGCCGATGGTGTGGTGATTGTAACGCCCATGGATAAGGACGGTTGCCTGGTGCTCGGCGATACGGGCGTCGGTGCCAGCGTGGGGCCTGCTGCGAAATCCTTGCCGAATGGTGTCGATTTTGAAATGCGCATCTTTAATGCCGATGGGAGCGAAGCGGCCATGTGCGGAAACGCCACTCGCTGTGTGGCAAAGTACATCCGCAGCCGCGGTCTTGCAAAAGACAATAGCACGAAGGTTTTTAATCTGCATACCAAGAGTGGCCTGGTGAAGCCCGCGCTTTTAGACGATGGTCGCGTGTGCGTAGATATGGGACTTCCGAGAAACTTCTTGGGCTCGATCAAGCTAACGGCCGACAGCTTCGACTTTACCGCCGAGACGGTCTCGATGGGGAATCCGCATGCGGTGATTTTCGTGGATGACATCGAAAAGATTCAGCTGGAAAAGTGGGGGAGCATTCTAGAAGTGGACAAGCAGTTCCCTGACCGCTGCAACATTGAATTTGCCCAGGTGATTCCCGCTGCGGGAGCGGCGCCCACCCAAATCCGCATGCGGGTTTGGGAACGGGGTTGCGGCGTCACGATGGCCTGCGGCACCGGCAGCTGCGCAACCCTCGTTGCGGCCCAGCGCACGGGCCGCGTGGGCGTCGAAGCCGATGTTGTCCTTGACGGCGGCGTCCTCCATATCAAGCACGAAGAAGGCGGACCCGTCCTGATGACCGGCTCCGCAGAAGAAGTATTTAAAGGAACGATCTAATGAACGAATCAATTGTAAATGCGAACTATGACCTGCTGCCTGGCAGCTACCTTTTCTCGACGATCGCCCAGAAAATCAAGGAATATCAGGCGAAGAAACCCGATGCCGACATTATCCGACTGGGTATCGGCGACGTGACCACGCCCTTGATCCCGGAAGTCATCAAGGCCATGCACAAGGCCGTGGATGAAATGGCCGAAAAGGGGACTTTCCGCGGTTATGGCCCCGAACAGGGCTATGATTTTGTTCGCGAGGCGATTGTTCGTGGCGAATACACCGCCCGCGGCATCGAAATAGACCCGGATGACATCTTCGTGAGCGACGGTTCCAAGTGCGACGTGGCAAACATCCAGGAACTTTTTACAGAAAATGTAAAGATTGCCATTCCGGACCCGGTGTATCCGGTCTATCTGGACTCCAACGTGATGGCTGGCCGTGCTGGCGTGTTGCAAAGTGACGGACATTTTTCTAAGGTAACCTACTTGGCTTCTACCGCCGAAAACAATTTCCAGCCGGATTTGCCCAAGGAACCGGTGCAGCTGATTTACCTTTGCAGCCCGAACAACCCCACGGGTACAGTCCTTAGCCGCGAAACCCTGCAGAAGTTCGTGAATTACGCCAACGAAAACGGGGCATTGATTCTGTTCGACGGCGCTTACAACTGCTACATCCAGGACGAAACCTTGCCGCATTCCATCTTCGAAATTCCGGGTGCGCGCACGTGCGCCATTGAATTCCGCAGCTTCAGCAAGACGGCCGGCTTTACGGGCGTGCGTTGCGCCTATACGGTGATTCCGCACGAACTTTCGAAACTCCGCGCCATGTGGAACCGCAGACAGTGCACCAAGTTCAACGGCGTGAGCTACGTGACGCAGCGTGCCGCCGAGGCAATCTATTCGCCGGTGGGCTGGTTACAGACAAAAGAAGTCATTGCGGGATACATGCGTACCGCAGGCGTAATCCGCAAGGAACTGACCGCAGCAGGTTACACGGTGTTCGGCGGCGAACATGCCCCGTACATCTGGTGGAAAATCGCAGACGGCGAAAAATCCTTCGATTTCTTTGACCGCCTGCTTGCCACCTGCGAAGTCGTGGGTACCCCGGGTAGCGGCTTTGGCCCCTGCGGCGAAGGATACTTCCGCCTGACCGCCTTCGGTGACTACGAACGCACCTGCGAAGCCCTTAGGAGAATCAGGGAAAAGCTCTAACCTCAAACCTCTTTTACTATCTTATGTCCATGCCGTCCCCAATAGGATCCGAAATTTCTGTCATCCAGAAGATCAGCGTCGCGATTATTCACGAGCGCAATGTGGAAAAGTTGCTGGAAAACGTCCTTGGCATTCTGGAATCCGAACTTGGCATGCTGCGCGGAACTTTCGCGTTGCTCTTTGGCGATACGCTTAAAATCGAGGCGTCTCGCGGACTGGATGAATCCGAAAAGCAGCGCGGCTTGTACCGCATGGGTGAAGGTATTACGGGACATGTCGCCGAACGCGGCGTGAGCCATGTGATTCCGGACCTGCGCAAGGATTCCCGCTTCTTGAACCGTACGGGTAGCCGCCATTATGATTCCCAGGTGGCGTTTATTTGCGTGCCCCTGATTCACGACGGTCAGGTCATCGGAACGCTTTCGATTGACCGCCCAGTGGATGGCGCTACAGATTTAGACCGCGATGTGGCTTTGCTTGAAATCATTGCAAACATCACGGGTGATGCCGCTAATGAATGCATTGAACTGCATAACGAGCACGAAGCCATGCTCGAAGAAAACCGCAAGCTTCGCGATATGCTTTCGAACAATCCCGGCGAGCTGGTGGGTAACTGCCGCGAAATGCAGCAGATTTACGAACAGGTTCGCCAGGTGGCCCCGAGCGATGCGACTGTCTTGATTCGCGGCGGTAGTGGTACGGGTAAAGAGATGATTGCCCGTGCGATTGTGAATTTGTCTGCAAGAAAGGACAAGCCTTTCATTACGCTGAACTGTGCGGCCCTCCCCGAGAACCTTGTAGAAAGCGAACTGTTCGGTCACGAGAAGGGCGCCTTTACGGGGGCGGTGAACCGCCGCATTGGCCGTGCCGAAGCCGCCGACGGGGGAACGCTTTTCCTCGATGAAATTGGCGATCTTACCATGCAGACCCAGGTGAAGCTTTTGCGATTCTTGCAGGAACGTACCTTTAGCCGTGTGGGCAGCAACGAAGAACTTCATTCCGATGTGCGATTCCTGGCGGCAACCAGCCGTAACTTGGAAGAGCTGATTTCTCAGGGTAAGTTCCGCGAAGACTTGTTCTACCGCCTGAACATTTTCCCGATTACCATGCCCGACTTGGCAAAGCGCAAGTCCGATATCATCTTGCTGGCGGAGCATTTCATCGAAAAGATGAACTTGCGCTACAACAAGAAGGTGCAGCGCCTTTCGACGACGGCGATTAACTTGCTCATGAGTTACCACTGGCCGGGCAACGTGCGTGAACTGGAAAACTGCATGGAACGCGCGGTGCTTACCGCAAGCGACGACTGCATTCACAGCTACAACTTGCCGCCTTCGCTGCAGACCAGCCTTAGCGTGGGGCCTTCTGGCGCCGTGACGACCAAGACTGCTCCGCTCGAAGTGATGATGAACAATTACGAACGTGAAATCATTACCGAGGCAATCAAGCGCAATAACGGTAATCTTTCTGCAGCAGGCCGCGACCTGGGTGTTTCGCCGCGCATGATGAATTACCGCATGAACAAGCTCGGAATCAAGTCCGGTCGTTGACAGGGACCAAACTAATCTATATTTAGGTTATGTTTGGATTTTACCGCTTCGCATCTGTTTGCCCGACCCTGAAGGTCGCCGATACCGCCTATAACACGGATGAAATCATCCGCTGTGCATCCCTTGCCGTTGAAAATGGCGCCGCGGTTGTCGTTTTCCCGGAGCTTTGCATCACGGGCTATACCTGCAGCGACCTGTTCCACCAGGAACTGTTGCTCAAGAAGAGCGTGGAGTCCCTCCAGAAGATTGCGAGAGCTTTTGCGGATTGCAATGCGGTAATCGCAGTGGGGCTTCCGTTGCGTATGTTCGGTTGCCTTTACAACTGCGCTGCATTCTTGCAGAACGGAAGGCTCGTGGCGGTGACGCCGAAGATTCATTTGCCGAACCAGCGCGAATTCTACGAGAAGCGTCATTTTTCGAGTGGTCGCGATTTGCTGCGCGGTGGTGTAGCAGGGGCTGCGCCAGTTTGCCCGATCGAAGGCTTTGACGATGTGCCGGTGACGAACTTCTTTACGGTGAATGGCGAAGGCTCCGAGATCCGCGTGGGCGTGGAACTTTGCGAAGACTTGTGGACGGCGGTGCCGCCGAGTGGCGAGCTTGCCCTGGCCGGTGCGAACGTGATTGTGAACCTGTCCGCAAGCGATGCTTTGGTCGGCAAGCGAGATTACCGCCGCAACCTGGTGATGAACCAGTCGGCTCGCTGCATGGCAGCCTATGTTTATTCGTCGGCGGGCGTACATGAATCTACGACGGACATGGTCTTTAGCGGTCACTTGATGATTGCCGAGAACGGCTGCATGATTGCCGAAAGCAAACCGTTCAGTCGCGAATCTGAAATTATTTATGCCGATGTAGACGTGGAACGCCTGAACATGCAGCGCTTGAGCGAAGGTTCGTTCCAGGATTTTGACAGCCGCAGCTTCTATGCGCGCGCGTCGAGTTTCGCTTGTCTGCGTTCGATTGATAGCCTCAAGTACCGCTTTGTGGCGCCGATGCCGTTTGTACCGGGCAACATCGAAACTCGCGACAAGTCCTGCACTGAGATTTTCAATATCCAATGCGCAGGACTTGCGAAGCGACTCGAAGCGTCGCGTTCGGCCCGCGCCGTCATTGGGCTTAGCGGCGGTTTGGATTCTACGCTTGCCTTGCTCGTGGTCGCAGAAACATTCAAGCTCCTGAAGCGCCCTGCTTCTGAAATCTTGGTGCTTACGATGCCCGGATTCGGTACGACCAAGCGTACCAAGAATAACGCTGTCACGATGGCAGAACTCTTGGGCGTAGAATTGCGCACGGTCGACATCCAAAAGGCTTGCCTGCAGCATTTTGCCGACATCGGTCACGATCCCAAGAATCTGAGTGTGACTTACGAGAATGTTCAGGCCCGCGAACGCACGCAGATTCTGATGGATATTGCCAACAGCGTGGGCGGAATCGTTATCGGTACGGGTGACCTTTCTGAAATCGCTCTCGGCTGGAGCACCTACAACGCTGACCACATGTCCATGTATGCGGTGAACTGCGATATTCCGAAGACGCTCGTGCGCCATGTGGTGGGCTGGTATGCGGACCATGCCGAAAGCTTTACCGCCGACAAGAAGACGGCAAAAGAACTTGCCGATGTGCTCCGTGATATCTTGGACACGCCCGTGTCGCCGGAACTTTTGCCCGCCGATTCTAACGGACAGATTGCGCAGAAGACCGAAAGTATCTTGGGCGCCTACGAAATCCACGACTTCTATCTGTATCACTTCGCAAAGTACGGCGCCGCTCCGCAAAAGCTCCTGTTCCTCGCGAAGTATGCCTTTGCCGGCAAGTTCAGCGACGAAGAGTTGGAGAAGGCCTTAGCCGTATTCGTGCGCAGGTTCTTTACGCAACAGTTCAAGCGCAGCTGCATTCCTGACGGCCCGAAAGTCGGTACAATTTCTCTGTCACCCCGCGCCGACTGGCGCATGCCCAGCGATTCAAGCTTCAGTGACTGGACGTAATTGAACTACGTCATTGCGCCCGCAGAGGGGGTAACGGCAGACACGGCGAAAGTCTGTCCGCTAAGCAAACAGTAAAGGCCGAAGGCCGTAATTTGTTTGCGTGCGGAGCAGGCTAAGCTGTGGCTAGAGTTAGGGGGATTCTTCCCCCTTTTACTTAGTCAAACAGTTCCGGGTCGGATTCGTCGGAGCTTTCGTCTTCGCTGGATCCATCGTCGAAGCTGTCGGGCGGGGTGATTCGGGTGGCGCGTTTCACCTTCTTGGCGGTGAACTTGCTGCCCAGAGCCTTGTAGCCCTTGACTTCGGCGACTTCGGTGAGGTCCAGTTCTTCCTTCTGGACTTCGCGGCCTACCTGGTATTCCATGAGTTCGCGTGCGTCATCGGTCGCGAAGAATTCAATCATCTGCGTGTCCTTGTGGTCAGACACGAGGTTGAATTCCGTGGTCATGGGGCAGCCTTCCAAGTTGAAACGCTTGACCATGTAGTTGAAGTTGCCGCCTTCGAAGTAGAGAATCGTAAAGACCTGTTCCGGATCGAACTTGTGGATGTACTTGATGCCCGTACCCACGAGAATCGGGTCGGCCATGTCGTGCACGCGGGCGGTACCGTTTTCCTTGACAATCAGGATTTTGTCCTTTTCGCCGAATTCACCGATGCGGTCGCCCTTCTTCTGGGTGCTGATGATGCCGGCGAGGGCGTCAAAGTAGAGAACGCGGGCACCCAAGGTGCTAACACCCTTGCGGACGCGCTTGATGCTCTTGACCGGGTACTTGGTCACAATGTTACCCATGGCGCCGCGGCCCTTCACGTCGATGGTGCTGAAATCCACCTCGAAGTTGAGCTTGGTGCGCGGACGCGGCTTGAGCGTGACTTCCACGACTTCGGCTTCGCCGTTCAGGTTGCTGGACATGTACAGAATCTTGCTGCCGGGCGTGCCCTTACCCATAAAGTAATCCTTGTCGCGGGTGACGCCACCCACGTTGAATCGCTTGATGTAGTAGGCGCCGTCCTTGCCGTCCTGGTGAATCACGTTGTAAATGTGGCGGTCGTCGTCCTTCTTGAACTTTTCCACGAGCAAGATGTTCTTGCCCACGAAGTCCTTGTCGCTGACCTTCACGACCTTGAAGCTGCCATCGGCCTTGAACACGATGAGGTCGTCGTATTCGGACACGTCGAAGAGGTATTCTTCCTTCTTCATGCCGGTGCCGACAAAGCCTTCCTTGCGGTTCACGTAGAGCTTCTGGTTGGCGAGAGCCACATGCACGGCTTCGACCTTGCCGAATTCCGCAATTTGCGTGCGGCGTTCCTTGCCTTCGCCGTACTTCTTGAGGATGTTCTTGAAGTGGTCGATGGTGTAGTCGGTGATGTGTTCCTGGTTGTACTTGCAGGTGGCGATGCTTTCTTCCAGTTCCTTCAAAAGCTGGTCGGCCTTTTCACGGTCGTAATAGCTTGTGCGGCGGATCGGGATTTCGATGAGTTTTCCGATTTCTTCGTCGGTGATTTCCTTGCGGTGCAGACGCTTGACGTAGGGCATAAGGCCTTCGCGCACGAAGTTGATAATCTGTTCGCGGTCCTTAGCCTTCTTGATGACCTCGTAGACTTCCTTTTCGATGAAAATCTTTTCGAGGGTGGTCATGTGCCACTTGTCTTCGAGGTGCTTGAGCTCGTTGGCGAGTTCCCATTCCAGGAGCTTGACCGTGTGCTCCGTGTTCATGCGGAGAATATCGGAGACGCCGAGGAATTTCGGGTGCTTGTCCACGATGACGCAGGTGCAGGGGGAGATGGACTTTTCGCAGTCGGTAAAGGTGTAGAGGGCGTCGATGGCGACCTGCGGGTCGGTGCCCGGCTGCAGGTGCACGAGGATTTCGACTTCTTTACTCGTGTTGTCGTCGACGTGCTTGATCTTGATTTTACCCTTGTCGTTTGCCTTCACGATGCTTTCGATGAGGCTTACGGTGGTGGTGCCGTAGGGAATTTCGCGGATGGCGAGCGTCTTGTTGTCGACCTTTTCTATCTTTGCGCGCACGCGGACCTTGCCGCCGCGCTGGCCGTCGTTGTAGTCGCTCACGTCGATGATGCCGCCGGTAAAGAAATCCGGGTACAGCGTAAACTTCTTGCCCTTCAGAATCGCGATGCTAGCTTCGCAGAGTTCGCGGAAGTTGTGGGGGAGGATCGAGGTGGAAAGCCCCACGGCAATGCCGTCCACACCTTGGGCCAAGAGCAGTGGGAACTTGACCGGGAGGGTCACCGGTTCCTGGCTACGGCCGTCGTAGCTCGGAATCCATTCGGTTGTTTCGGGATTGAACACCACATCGATAGCGAACGGCGTGAGTCGGCCTTCGATGTAACGCGGTGCTGCGGCGCGGTCGCCCGTGAAGGGGTTACCCCAGTTACCCTGGGTGTCAATCAGCAAATTCTTCTGGCCGAGGCCGACGAGGGCGTCGCCGATGGAGGCGTCGCCGTGCGGGTGGTAGGCCATGGTTCGACCGACGATGGTGGCCACCTTCTGGTAGCGGCCGTCGTGGTTTTCGAAAAGGGAATGCAGAATGCGGCGCTGCACCGGCTTAAGTCCGTCTTCGTAGTACGGAACGGCGCGGTCCAAAATCACGTAGCTGGCGTAGTCCAGGAACCACCCGTCGTAGAGTTTTTCAAGGTGGTTTACATTCGAAAGTCCAAGGGTCGAATCTTTAATTTCTTCGCTCATATTTTAAACTCTAATTAAACTCGATGGATTGCTTCGTCGCCAAAGGCTCCTCGCAATGACGGTTTAAGGCTTAAATTTCAACTAACGGCTTACAATATAAAAAAAAGTAGTGTCAAAAAATTGACACTACTGCACAAAGGTGCAAAGATTAGCTATTAGAAGCTGAAGACGGTTTCGACACCGAACTTCAGGTTGATGTCTTCGCCGTAGTCTTCGGTAGAGACTGCCTGATCGTGGCCGGCCTTTTCCCAGTCGTTACCCATGGGGAGGATTGCCATGGCAAAGCCCGTGACATCGAGACCATCCACCGGGGAGAAGTAGATGCGGGTACCGAAGTTCAGGGTTCCGAGGTCGGTGTCGTCATCGAGGGAGTTGGTGTGCAGTTCACCGAGGAGTCCGATGGTGACGGCGTCCGTCAGCTTGATATCTCCTTCACCGTATGCAAACATATATTCGGGAATTTCGTGACCGTGAATGGTCGGCCAACCGTCGGCAAAATAGGCGTAGAAGAATCCGCCCTTGATATTCACGTTGGCCACTTTGAAGGTGGGCTCGACGAGGAAGGCGTGGGTGGCGTCAGGCTGGGTTGCATTCAGTCTGTCTACATGTAGACCATAGACGGCGTGGATGCCGAACGGTCCGAATGCCAGTGCCGCATCTAAACCGGCGTGGAGCTCGTTAGCCTTGCCTTCTTGCCAGCTTTTGTAATGAACGTAAGGACGGAGCACTTGTCCGACAATGTCAAGCTGGTATGCTGCGTGGGCGTCGTAGCTTTTGCCTGTGCTTGTTTCGCATATAACAGTGTCTTCTTTGTCTGTAGAGTGCTTAATTCTGCAGTCCCCGACATAGTAATCATTGTTGCCGCGGCCAAATCCGAGTCCGAGTTGCAGACCGTAGAGGTCAAGTTCGAGGCCGCGGATGTCGTGTTCTTTCATACCGGCGGCGTAGTCGGTAGGATCGTCGTAGTCGTAGTAATTGAATGCGCCTTCCGCAAAGGTCAAGTCGCCAAACTTGACGATGAAGTTTTCGTTCTTGGTGTACTGGACGAATGCACCATTGTAGAGCGATGCCGGGTCTACGCTAGGACCGTCGGCTTCGAGTTCGACCTGTGCGGACCACTGTTCGTTGAACTTGACCTGGAAGTCCACATCAACGGTAGACCAGTAGTCATGGTAGAGTCTCTTGTCGTCGCCAGTTTTCATGTTGGCATAAGCGTCAAATTCGGCGGCACCGGAAACCTTGAATTCCTTGGCCTTCTTGGCTTCGGGTTCGGCATCAGCCTTAGTGATGTTCAGACGATCGATAAAGGATGCGCCAGATGCTTCGCCAGATTCAGCGGTCTTGGCTTCTTCAGCCTTTTTCGCTTCTTCGGCGGCCTTAGCCTCTTCAGCTTTCTTTGCTTCTTCAGCAGCCTTGGCCTCTTCAGCCTTCTTCGCTTCTTCGGCGGCCTTGGCCTCTTCAGCCTTCTTAGCTTCTTCGGCGGCCTTGGCCTCTTCAGCCTTCTTGGCTTCTTCGGCGGCTACGGCAGCGGAATCAGCAGCGGGCTGAGCTGCCGGTTGTGCGGCTGGCTGTGCAGCGGGAGCGGCCTTGGGGGCTTCGGCTGCGGGTTGTGCTGGCTGTGCTGCAGCAGGAGCTGCGGCGGGGGCTGCCTGGGCAAAGGCGCTAGCGGCGGCGAGGCCGAGCACGATTGCAGAGAGCTTCATCGATTTCATTGGTTACTCCTTAATTAATGTTTAACGCCTGTAATTTAAATAAAAAAATTCCCCGATATACTCGGGGAATCGCTTTAAAGGGGCTAAATGGTCCGATTAGAAGCTGAACACGGTTTCAACACCGAAGTAGAGACCGGTATCGCCTTCGTTGTCCTGCACCGGAATGGTGACCATGCCGAGAGCAGTGATGTCGAGGTGTTCGACCGGGGAGATGTAGACGCGGCCACCGACATCAACTTCTGCAAAGGAGGAGTCGTCGTCATTGAGAGTGTTGGTGTGGTATTCAACCGGGATACCGACCTTGATGAATTCGGCAAATTTGAATGCCGGTTCGCCGTATGCGAACATGTATTCAGGAATTTCGCCGCTGTAAATGTCGGAACCCATATTGTCGCCTTCGTCAATGAATGCATAGAAGAAGGTGGTCTTGATTTCGAACATCGAAACATTGAAGGTCGGTTCTGCCAAGATGGTGTGAGCGACGGCGGTCCAGTCCTGACCCTTCACAACGTCTTCGTCGTCCATCAGGTAGTCAGCATGGAAACCGTACACGGCGCGGAATGCAAAGCCTCCGATGGAGACACCTGCGTCGACACCGGCGTGCATTTCGTTATGCTGAGTCTGCTGGTAGCTCTTGTAGTCGAAATACGGACGCAGGTGCTGACCGGCGTAGTCGAATTCGTAGGCAGCATGAGCGTCATAGACCTTGCAACCGTCGTCTTCGGCAGGATCAGCCCAGCTGCAACGGTCGTTTGCGCCACGGCCAAAACCGATGCCGAGTTCGAGACCGGCGAGGTCGATTTCGAGACCGCGGATATCATGTTCCTTCATACCGGCTGCCCAGTAGGTCGGATCATCGTAGCCGTAGTAGGCAATGAATGCACCTTCCGTGAAGGTCAGGTCACCGAGCTTGACAGCGAAGAAGTCAGCTGGCTTGTACTGGACGTAGGCACCGTTATAGGCAACACCGGGGTTGTCGAGCAGACCGTCGGCTTCCAGACCCACATGACCGGACCACTTGCTGTTGAACTGAACGTCGATGTTCAGGTCGAAGGTGGTAGAATAGGCGTGGTTGACGTCGTCGTCATTGAGGATGTCGCTGGTGTAGGCGTCGAATTCCGCTTCGCCAGAGAACTTAACTTCCATCTGGGCGGCAGAAGTGCCTTCGCTCATGCTAGCCTTGAGCATGTCGAGAGCATTGCCGGCAGCTGCAGCGACTTCGCCTTCGGACTTGGCTTCGCCAGATTCAGCGGTCTTGGCTTCTTCGGCAGCCTTAGCTTCTTCAGCCTTCTTGGCTTCTTCGGCAGCCTTAGCTTCTTCGGCCTTCTTGGCTTCTTCAGCAGCCTTAGCTTCTTCGGCCTTCTTGGCTTCTTCAGCGGCCTTAGCTTCTTCAGCCTTCTTGGCTTCTTCCGCAGCCTTAGCTTCTTCGGCCTTCTTGGCTTCTTCGGCGGCCTTAGCTTCTTCGGCCTTCTTGGCTTCTTCGGCGGCTACGGCGGCGGAATCAGCGGCGGGCTGGGCGGCAGGCTGTGCAGCCGGCTGAGCCTTGGGGGCTTCGGCTGCGGGTTGTGCGGGCTGTGCTGCAGCAGGAGCTGCGGCGGGGGCTGCCTGGGCAAAGGCGCTAGCGGCGGCGAGGCCGAGCACGATTGCAGAGAGCTTCATCGATTTCATTGTGTGCTCCTTTCGAGTGTGATAAGTTTATATTACAAATATAGTTTTTCGGCCTTGAATTTGGCTAAAATGTTTCTTTAAACCTTTATTTATTTTAACAATTGCAAAAGGCGTGCCAAGTAAAAAGGCTCGCCTGAGGCTCTTTTTAGCCTAAAATTTCGCTTTTTTTATAGCAAAAAATGGGAATTGTTACAATTATTGTAGCGATTTCAGGAATTGTTCGATGTACTGACTGTAGAGCTTAGAAATGGTTTCTGCCGTAGTTCTTGGTTCGCGGTCGCCCATGCTGCTTTTTTCGTCGAAGGCCTGTTCCCAGACGACTTCGTCGCTGTCCGTCTTCTTGAAGGTGAGCTGGATGGCGAGGCGTGCGTACTGCGAGGAGCCTTCGTCCACTTCTTCGATGGCGACGATGTTTCCGAGGAGCTCGTAGTCGGGCTTGCCGGTGGCCTTGGTTTCGACGCTCTTGAATGCGCTGCTTTGGGCAACGTATTCGCTGGCGACCTGGGCGAGCATGTGTTCGGGGCGGCTTGCCCACAAATCTAGGTCGTAGAACATGAAGTCGTAGGCGGATTCGCGGTAGACGATGTTGGTGCGCTGGTAGGCGGGCTCGATAGTGAACTTGCGGATTTGCAGGCGCTTGTCCTTGTAGGAATTGGTTGCGGGCGTCTGAATCTTTTCGACCGCGATGGTGTAGTACTTGGTTGGTTCTGAGTTGCCGCCGCCGAGGCATGCCGTAAGCGTGAGCGTCAATAAGGTCGCGAATCCAATAAGAGCGATTTTCTTTTTGATCATATTATTTCCTCCGGCTCTTGTTTTCCGAATGGATCAGCACCGACGGATTGTTTTTGATTTTCTGCGTAAATTCTTCGAGATTTTCAAGCACAGCGTTGAGTTCCACCACGGCGTCTCCGACCTGGTCCTGGTTCTTGTAGACCACCTGGTCAAGCCGTTGCGTGAGCTGCTTGATGGATTCCATTGCCTGCGTCAGGTTGTCGTTCATCGCCTTGGTGTCAATCGCGGCAATTTTTTCCTTGACGAGGTCCATGTTTTCGCTGGTCTTCGCTGCAATTTTTGCTTCTTCGATTTCGGCGAGAACATTTTTCATGGATACAGCGGCGTTCGAAATGTTGTTGATGGGCTTGTTCAGGTTTTGGGTCATGTTGTTCAGATTCCTGGATGCCCCTTCAAAATTCTTGATGGCGCTGCTGATGTTGTCGGCGTTTTCGGTCGAGAAAATTTTGTTGATGTTGGTCAAAAGGGAATCAATGTGGGCAACAATGTCGGTTGCCTTGTTTGCCATCTCGTCGAAAGCCGTCTTTTCGGCCGGGACGAAACCACCTTCGGCTACATCGGGTTCGTCGAAGCGTCCGCCCGAAAGCACAATCTGTTTTTCGCCGGTGAGCGAAATTCCATGCGTCATGCCCGCGCGGGTGCCGAGCTTGATGGGTGTTCCCTTGTTCACGCGGAAACGGACAATCACCTGGTTCAGGTTCGAGGAATCGATTGCAATCTCGGTGACGTTACCGACGTCGATACCGTTCAGCTTGACCTGCGCATCCTTGTAAAGGCCGATGACGGATTCGCTGAATACCGTATAGTAGTTGTCGAATTCCTTGTTCAAGAAACGCGAAAGCACATAGCCCAAGAACACGCAAATCATGATTCCGCAGAGGAGCATGAAGGCGCCAATCTTGATTCTTTCGGCACGTGTGGTTTCCATGGTTACTCCAAATCAGTCGATAAAGTTAAAATGGTAATATTCATTGTGGTCCTCTTCCTTGGGGCATTGCCTGTTGAAGAAATGCCGCAGGATGGGATCGTCGCTATCGAGCCCTTGCTGCAAGGTGCCGTCCATGAGTACATAGCCGTCTTTCAGGTAAATGAAGCGGTCGCAGACGATCTTGATGCTTTCTAGTTCGTGGCTCACGATGACCATCGAAACTCCGAGCGTGTCGCGGAGTTCCAACAAAAGTTCGTCGAGGGAACGGGCGGTCACCGGGTCTAGACCAGTCGAGGGTTCGTCGCAAAAGAGCAGTTCAGGCTTGAGGGCAATGGCGCGGGCAAGGGCTGCACGGCGTTTCATACCGCCCGAAAGTTCGGAGGGGTACTTGTGGAAGGCGTGCAGCAGGTGTACTTTTTCTAGGCGGTCGGCCACAATCGCTTCCATCTGTTTCCGGGGCATGTAGGGCATGCTGCGGATGAGCGGGAGCATGGCGTTTTCGGCCACGGTCAAATCCGAAAGGAGCGCTCCGTTCTGGAACAACACGCCCGTACGCAGGCGAGTCTCGAAATCGAGGCCTTCCTTGGCTCCGAACTGTTTTCCGAAGTAGGTGATGGTACCGCTTTCGGACTTGTAGAGCTTGAGGATGTTGTTCATGAGTGTCGACTTGCCGCAACCGGAACTTCCGAGAATCATGCGGATTTCGCCCTTCTTGACGTCGAACGAAATGTCGTTCAACACGGTCTTTCCGTCGTAACCCGCTTTCAGGTGATCTACTTTGAGTGTAATGTCGTCCATGTCCGCCCCTAGTAGAATATGAAACTGAACGCGCAGTCCGCGACAATGATGGCTGAAATCGAAACCACGACGCTGGAAGTCGTTGCAAGGCCCACCGCTTCGGCACCGCCTTCGGCGTTGAGGCCCTTGTTGCAAGAAATCAGCGTGACCAGCCAACCGAACGCGATGGACTTGACGGTGCTCTTGAGGAAGAGAATCGGCGGAATCCCGTCGCGGATGGACTGGAAGTAGTTCGCAAACGAAATATCAAAGAAGAAGTACCCGATCAAGAAACCGGCGAGGCAGCCCGCGATACCTGCGCAGAAGGCAAGAATCGGCGTGCAGATGGTCATCGCGATAAAACGGGGGACCACCAGGTACTGCACCGGCGAAATCGCCATGGTCTTGATCGCCTTGATTTCTTCGCAGACGGACATGTTCGCAATTTCTGCGGCGATGGAGCTGCCGGAACGACCCGCCAAGATAATAGTCGTTAAAAGCGGACTGATTTCGGCGAAAATCAGGTAGCCCAGTCCCGAGGCAAGGTAGGAACCGCCTCCTACGGCCTTGAGCATAAAGGAACTTTGGAGCGCCATGGTAAAGCAGATGAGGGCGACCATCAGGAAGCAGATTCCCGTGGCTTCGGTACCGAGCATAAAGACCTGCTTGGCGGTGCCACCGAACTTGCTGCGGCCCTTGTCGAAAGGCCCACAGATCATCCAGTAGATGCTCATGTTCAAGAGGATGAACACCTCGGCGACCTCTTTGGCGATGACGATGGTCTTTGCGCCGAGTGCTTCGAGGAAGTTGCTGTAGCCGTGCTTGATTTTTTCGGGGATTTTCTCTTTCTTGAGCGCCCTGAGCTGCGCCTTGATTTCTTCGCTAAAGTGGGCGAGCGTGAGCTTGTTGCCGGTCTTTTCGCTTAAGTCGGCGAGGAGCGCAAAGAAGGCGTCGCCGCTGTAGTCCATTCGCGAGAGAACGGAACCATCGAGGTTGAGCGGCTCCTTGTAGAGCGTGCGCCGACACTCCCGCAACAATTCTTTGCTGTTTGCGGCGGTAAGGGCTGCGGGTAGAGTAATGGTCCTTCCTTCCATTATGCACAAATTTAGCAAAAGAAGAAAAATTTACATAATAGATTTTATAATTTTGGGATAAACGGCGATATATAGGTTATGATGGGTAATTTTGACTTGACAAATGGACCGGTTTCGGCGATCACGGATGGGCTCGATAACGAACAGAGGTTCGCTGTAGAGACGACCGAAGGCTATATCCGCGTGATTGCGGGGGCGGGTTCCGGCAAGACCCGGACACTCACGCACCGTTACCTGTACCTGGCTAAGGAATTGGGTATTTCGCCGTCGAACATCTTGTGTGCGACTTTTTCGAATAAGGCCGCCTTCGAGATGAAAAAGCGAATCCGCACCATGCTGAAGGGCGACGATTCGGGCTACATCTCGACTTTCCACAGCTTTTGCGTGCGGCTTTTGCGCGAAGATATTCACGTGCTCCAGTTTCCCAAGGAATTTCTGGTGCTCGACGAAGAAGACCAGAAGTCGCTGGTGAAAAAGGCCTACGTTGAACTCGGCTATTCGCTTAAGGATTTGCGCATCAGTAGTGCCATCGACTTTATCGGTGGGCGCAAGGCGAACGATATCTCGTATGTGGAATGGTTTGCGGGGCACGATTCGGCTACGGCAAACGACGACCTGCTCAAAATGGTGGAGAATGCTCCCGACAAGTGGCACAAGGTCTATTACCGCTACCTTTACGAACAAAAGAAGAACTTTGCGCTCGACTTTGACGACCTGATTCTGGTGACTTTGTACATCTTGCAGCATTACCCTGAAAAGCTCAAGAAATGGAGCGAGCGCATGATGTACGTGATGGTCGATGAGTTCCAGGACATTGACCTGCAGCAGTACCAGCTTGCCGAACTCCTTTCGAGCTATCATCATAATTTGTTCGTGGTGGGGGACCCTGACCAAACGATTTATGGCTGGCGTGGCGCCGATGTGAACCGCATCTTGGAATTTGACAAGGTGCACAAGGACGCAAAGACGATCCTTCTGCAGAACAATTACCGTAGTACGCCGAGCATCTTGAAGCTCCCCGATGCGGTTATCAGGAACAACGAGTTCCGTATCGAGAAAGTGCTGCGTCCCATGCGTAGCGGCGGTAAGACGCCCGTGTTCTGCCATGCGAAAAATACCCGCGACGAGGCTTCGTGGATTGTTGAAAACATTCAGGAAGCGATTGCGAACGGGGTCGCGAAAAAAGATATCGCGGTGCTTTACCGCATGCACGCTCAGTCGCGCTCCGTCGAAGAGGCGCTGATGACCGCCGATATCCCGTACAAGGTCTATAGCGGCGTGGGCTTTTACCAGCGGGCTGAAATCAAGGATGCCATTTGTTACTTGCGCATGCTGGTGTACGGCGACGATATGGCTTTCTTGCGTACGGTGAATACGCCCAAGCGTCAGTTCGGTCCGAAAAAAGTGGCGGCGCTTGCGGCTCTTGCCGATGAACGCGGCATGACTCTGTACGAAACGCTCCTTGCGATGGTCGATGGAACGCTCGCCGATTTCGACAGCAAGGCGTTCCTCGCGAAAAGCAAAGTGGGCGAGTATGTGGCGCTCATTGAAAAGTTCCGTTTCAAGTACCGCGATATGCCGATTACCGAAGTGTTCACGCGGCTGATGCGCGAATCCCGCTACGAGGAAATGCTGCGGCTCGATGGCGATGAGAATCGCCTCGACAACCTTGCGGAACTCAAGCAGGGGCTGCTCGAATTTGAAAACATTCTCGAAGAAGATGCGACGCTCGACGAGTTCTTGCAGAACATTGTGCTGTTTACGAACGCCGACGAGAACGACGGCGACCGTGACCGTGTGCAGCTGATGACTATCCACAATTCCAAGGGGCTGGAATTCCCCTACGTGTTCGTTTGTGGAATGAACGAGGGCTTTTTCCCGATCAAGCGCATCGAGAATAAGATGCAACTCGAAGAGGAACGCCGCCTTGCGTACGTGGCGCTCACCCGCGCCGAAAATGTGCTGTTCCTGAGCGATGCCGAAGATGGCGTCGGCGAAGAATCGAGCCGTTACCCGTCACGATTCCTGCTTGAAATGGATATGACTGATCTTCATGTGGTTCGCGGTGTTTCAGAAAAACTGCTGCAGGAGGCTCGCGCCTACATCGCTGAATCTGACCGCAACCGAGAACTTTTCAGCGATGAAACTTTGGGCCTCGTGAAAAAGGCTCCTGCCGCGGAATTTGCCGTGGGCGACCGCGTTTTCCACCGCATCATGGGCTTTGGAACCGTCGCCAAGGTCGACGAACAGGCCCTCTGCTACCAGATTAAATTCGACAAGATCGAGACCCCGCGTGCTATCCAGTTCGACTTCCCGCTTAAGCGGGTGATGGAAGAATTGTCCTGACTTTTACATTTTGTCCGGCTTGTCAACATCGGCCATTCCGACTTCATAGATGTATGGAGTCGACTCGCAAGTGCTGCATTGCAATAGAGTCGACTGTGGCGTTAGCGTAATGACTTTGATGCAAGGCTTTTCGTAGACCTTTTTCATTCTGGCTATCCTAACTAAAAGCGTACTGTTGCTAATTGAATTCAACTTCAATAGTGTCATCGTTGCAGGTGCTGCAAATTCATCAAGTTCGTCAGCGAAATAACCAAAAAATTCGATGTTTTTGACAATATTTCGTGTTTCTGCACTTGTAAATGCAAAATATATAGTTTTTATGCGTTTGTAAATGCGGAATATTGACTTTTTGTCAAGAATGAAGTATATTTAAACCATGAACGGCAAAATTTCAAGAATTATCGCAGAGGATGTTTCCCGCAAGTTTTTTAAGGGTAAGGTTATCGTTGTTTACGGTCCGAGGCAGAGCGGCAAGACGACCCTTATCAAGGAACTGCTGCGAGAAATGGCTGTTTCGCCCGTATTTTTGAATGGCGACGATGATTTGGATGTCCATTATTTTGATACGGTGACGGCCAGTCGCTGGACTCAGTTGATGGGCGAAAAGAAGGTTGTTTTTGTCGACGAAGGTCAAAAGATTCAGAACCTGGGGCGTGCGGTAAAGCTGCTTGTAGATTCCCGCGACGATGTTCAAGTGGTGATTACCAGGTCAAGTTCGTTCACCTTGGCAAATTCCGTGGAAGAACCCTTGACTGGGCGCAAATTTGAATACAGGTTGTTTCCGTTGAGTTATGCGGAACTTGCTAAGCACTTTGGATTTTTGGAAGAATCAAAAAAATTGGAGCTGCGTCTTGTTTACGGGAGCTATCCCGAAGTCGTGACAAACGAGGATGGTGTCAAAGAAACGCTCAAGATGCTTGCGGACAGCTACCTGTATCGTGATTTGATGCAGTACGAAGGAATTCGAAAACCAGCGGTGCTTGAAAAATTGCTGCGAGCGGTGGCCCTGCAGGTGGGCAGCGAAGTCTCTTATAACGAATTAGCCGGACTCATCGGTGTATCGCGAACCCTTGTGGAATCATATCTGAAAATGTTGGAGCAGGCGTTTATCATTTTCCCGCTTGCGTCGTATTCGAACAGCTTGCGGAACGAAATCAAGAAAGGTGTCAAGTATTACTTCTGGGATAACGGAATTCGCAATGCCGTACTGAACGATTTTACGCCTGTGCCGCAAAGGAACGATATCGGCGCACTTTGGGAAAACTACGCCATCAGTGAACGCGTGAAAAGGAACGCCTACAGCCGTGCAGATGGACTCCCTTATTTTTGGCGGACAACCGACCAGATGGAAGTCGATTACCTCGAAGTCTGCGGCTCAAAAATCAAGGCGTTCGAATTCAAGTGGAACCCCAAAAAGAAAAGCCGCGTCACCAAGGCGTTTACCAACCGATACCCTGAAGCCGAGGTGGAAACTATTACGCCGGAGAATTTTGGGGAATGGGTGGGGTGATGTAGAAAAATGGGGAGAAGCGGTCAACATTTTTTACCTACTATATTTATCAGGCATTCCACGGCTATTATTGTGACGATGCGAACTAGAATACAGCCCGCTACTCCCTCCACGGCGCTTCGCTGCGTTCCTTTTCCTTCTGTTCGTGGGCTTCGCGCTTCTTGTGCCAGGCGGCGAGCTGTTCCTTGAAAGTCTCGCGGAGGCGTTCCATGCCGATGTTTTCGCGGGCGCTCACCTGGATGGCTTCGGGGTAGTTCTCGCGGAGTTCCGTGCGGCGGGCTTCGTCGCAGATTTCGGCCTTGTTGAATACGCGGATGCGCGGAGTTTCTTTGCTGATGATTCCTTCCAGCGTCTTGTGGGTGACTTCCAGGTGCTCGCGGTAGTCGGGGGCAGAGCCGTCCACGACTTCCAAGATGCAGTCGGCGTGGGCGGCCACGCCCAGCGTACTCTTGAAGGTTTCGATTAAGTTGTGGGGAAGCTTGCGGATAAAGCCTACGGTGTCTGACAAAATGATGTTCTCGCCGTCCAAATAGAGCTTGCGCGTGGTGCTGTCAAGGGTGGCGAACAACTTGTCTTCGACGTATACGTCGGCGCCGGTCAGGCGGTTGGTGAGCGTAGACTTGCCCGCGTTCGTGTAACCCACGATGCCGATGTGGAAAATGTCGTTTCGGTTTTCGGCCTGGCTTTCGCGGGCGTCCTCGATTTTTTCAAGCTTCTTTTTAAGTTCCTGAATGCGCTTGCGGATCATGCGGCGGTCGGTTTCGAGCTGCGTTTCGCCGGGGCCCTTGGTGCCGATACCGCCGTTGTGCTGACGGCAAAGGTGCGTCCATGCGCCGGTCAGGCGCGGCATCATGTACTGGAGCTGCGCCACTTCGACCATCAGGCGGCTTTCTGCCGTGACGGCGTGTTTTGCAAAAATGTCCAGGATAAGCCCTGTACGGTCGAGTACCTTGATTCCGGGCATTCGCTGTTCCAGGTTTCGAACCTGCGAACCGGATAAATCGTCATCAAAAACCACCATCTTGGCGTTCTGCACTTCCAGGGCACGCTTGACTTCGTTCACCTTGCCTTCGCCAATGAGCGTTGCGGGGCTAAAGTTCTGCACCCTTTGCAAAAAACTCTGCACTACTTCGGCGCCTGCGGTCTCGGCGAGCCTGCCCAGTTCAGCGAGCTGTTCGGAGGCAAGCCAGGGGCGAACCTTCGGGGTAGAGATCCCCACGAGAATGCATCGTTCCTTTTCTGCCTTGTGTTCGATGGTCAAATCCTTCATACAGGCTACATATTAGCAAAATGTTTTGTTATAATTGGTAGAACAGATAAACTCATGAAAAAAATTAAGCTAAAAAGATGGATGACGCTCAACCCGGCTGTGGTCGTGGTAGCTATTGCCGTTGTGGTTCTTGTCTTCCTGTACGCCTTCTTTGCCCGCGAATACTTCTTTAAACAGGTGGAGCAGAACATTGTTCAGGACACCTGGAATGTGTCGGCGGAACTGGAAAGTAAAATCCTCCATGCGAAAAGCAGCGTGAAACTGTTGTCTTATTCGGTTTCCAGCAAAATGGATGGACCGGAGTTAAAGAATCCGCATGCGATCCTAAGTTCCAAGCTGGCTGAAATGCCTTTTCCGAAGGTGGAGTTTATCAGTGGCAATGGAGTTGATTTCTCCCAGGATGAAGACCCCTACGACGCGTCCGATAACGAACCTTTTCAGCGAGGAATGCTGGGTGAAACGGGGATATGGGTCAATTACAATCCAAAGGTCTCTTCTGAAGCGCAGGTGAATGTTTACACGCCGCTTTACTACGGTGATTCCATCGTGGGTGTCGTTTCCGGAATTCTGGGTGGCAATACCGATATTGCTTCTCTGATGAACTACAAAATTTACGGTGAGTCCATTGTTGGATTGGTGTGCGACAAGCATATGAATATCGTCGCGTCGAACATCATTTCTGACGATTACGGCAAGTCCTTCGAAATGCGTGCCCAGGATTTTTTCCCGCCGGAGATTTATGAAAAGTTTAAGAAAAATGCCGTGCTGGATGAACCGACTCCTTTCAGGATTTCATCGATCTACGGTACATCGGTTGCTTGTATCTACCGTGCCGGAGGAATTGATGGATTTGTCGTGTTGATGGTTCCTTACCATGTGCTGGGGGGTGTCACCCGTGCACTGATAATCCAGTCCATCATTGCCATTTTCGTGGTTCTGCTGTTCTTCCTGTTCTATATGCGTTCACTTTATCTAGTCAACCGGCGGTTGCGCGATGAAACGGAAGGTAAGCACCTGAATGTGATCAATGCCTTGACGGAGTCGTATGGAACGGCTTTTATCGTGGACATGAACACGGGGCTTGGTGAATGTTATTCTATTGACGATACTTTGCTCAGCTACATGCAGGAAACTTTCGAAAAGAATCTCCATTATGATCAGCTGGTTCCCCTGTATGTCAATCAGATGGTGATTGCGGAAGACCGCCCCCAGTTTGACAAGGTTTTGTCGCTGGAAAGGCTGAAACACGAACTGCTGAAGCATAGTCGATTTGAATTTATCTATCGCGTTTTTAGGGGCAACGAATACCACTACATCCAGGCTCATTTTGTAAAGCCTTCCAAGGATCGAAATGAAGTGGTCGTCGGCTTTAAAATGGTCGATGAATCCATGAATGCAGAAATTGAAAAGCGCAAGGAACTGAACGATCAGCGCATGGCTCTTGCTAAGGCTTTGGAACGGGCTCGCAAGGCGGACAAGGCAAAGTCCAATTTCATGTTCAACATGAGCCACGACATTCGTACTCCGATGAATGCCGTTCTGGGTTACGAAGCTCTTGCGAAAAAGTATCTGCTTACCATGAATATGTCCGATACGGATACAGCAGTGCTTAACCATTATTTCGATGGTATCCAGACGGCTGGTAGCTTCCTCTTGGATATGATCAATTCGGTGTTGAACCTTGCTCGAATCGAATCTGGTTACGAAAGGATCGAGGAATCGCCCGTCTTGACAGCCGAACTGAGTGGAAATCTGGTGTCGACTTTTGAACTCGCCGCGCAGCAAAAGAGCATCATGTTGCAGGTATCTAGGAACATCAAACCTAGGTACATTTATTGCGACAAGGTGAAAATTCAGAAAGTCTTGCTGAATATTGTAGGCAACGCCATCAAGTACACCAGGTCGCAGGGGCTGGTACGTATCTCGCTCAGGGACTTGCCGCATGAGACTCCTGGCATGTGCTATATCGAAATGGTGGTCGAGGATACCGGCGTCGGTATCTCCGAAGAATTCTTGCCGAATGTGTTCAATGCGTTTGAACGCGAACAGACCCCTTTGACACGCGGTATTGGCGGAACGGGGCTTGGACTCAGTATTGTGAAAAAGTTGGTGGACCTGATGCATGGAACGATCAACATCACTAGCCGAGTTGGGGAAGGAACCCGTGTTGTTGTTGTGACTCCGCATCGGCTTGCTACCGAGAGCGAACCGACGGTCAAGGATAATCCGTCTTCAGCGAGAGACAAGTTCGTTGGAAAGAGATTTCTTTTGGCGGATGACGATCCGGTGACATGTGAAATTGTCTCTGATATGATCAAGTCGGTGGGTGCTGAAATTGTCTGCGTAGGAAGTGGTAATGAATGTTACCGTAGGATAGATATGTCGCCAGCGGGCTCGTTCGATGCAGTCCTTATGGATCTGAAGATGCCTAGAGGTGACGGCTTTGAAACGACGGCTCGCATCCGCAAGATGGATGATGACCGCAAGGCGAATATCATTATAGTCGCCTTGTCGGCAAGTGCCTTCGATGAAGAGAAACAGTCGGCGCTCGACATTGGGATGAATGGGCATATTGCAAAGCCGATTAATTTTGCAGAACTGATCGATACTCTTTCGCGGTTGTTTTAATGAAGTTTTTCCAGACACAGGAATCCCTGAAAAGACTTAGGCGCTTCCGTAAGAATAAACGGGCTTTTTGGTCGCTTCTGGTGCTTGTGGTGGCGTACTTGCTTTCGCTTACGAGTCCATGGACGGTGAATGACGAGCCTCTTTACTTGCGTTACGAAGGAAAAAGTTATTTTCCGGCGTTTGTGCGTTACAGCGAAAAAGATTTTGGTGGGGAGTACCAGACGGAGCAGGATTACGGCAAGCTCTTTGCGACCGTTCAGGAATGCGAAGAGGATGCCGCCGAAGGGTTCACCCGTGCTGGTGGCTGTCCTGATGTTTGGGCGTTGATGCCTCCGATTGCGCATGATCCCTTGAAGGCGGACTTGGACGAAGAGGGTACTCCGCCGTTTGCGCCGAGTGCAAGGCACTGGCTTGGAACCGACAGCAATGGTCGCGACGTGCTGGCACGATTGATTCATGGGTTCCGCATCTGCATCAGTTTTAGCCTGCTTTTGACGGTGCTGGGGACATTTCTTGGAATCGTCATTGGCGGCATTCAGGGGTATCTCGGCAAGTTCTGGGATACCGGCATGCAGCGCTTCATTGAAATCTGGTCGTCCCTCCCGATGCTTTACGTGGTGATTCTGATTGGAAGTATTTATGGTCGCAGCTTCTGGCTTTTGATTTTGATTATGGCTGCATTTAACTGGATTTCGCTCAGCTATTACATGCGTGCGGAATTCCTCAAATTGCGCGGCATGACTTATGTTCAGTCCGCAAAAGTTCTTGGTCTGGGACACCGTCATATTTTCTTCAAGGAAATTTTGCCGAATGCAATGACGCCCGTGGTCACGCTTTTCCCGTTTACGCTGATTGGCGGCATCGGAAGCTTGACATCGCTTGACTTCCTGGGCTTTGGCTTACAGCCGCCGACTCCCAGCTGGGGTGAACTCATGAGCCAGGGGCTCAACAACTTGTACGCCCCGTGGATTTCTGTGAGTACGGTCGCTGCACTGTTTATCACGCTCCTCTTGACCACATTCGTGGGCGAAGGTGTCCGCGACGCTATGGACCCCAAATCGGGAGACCGCTATGTTTAAAATCAGTTTTGTCATCCTGAGCGTAGTGTAACGGAGTCGAAGGATCTAGTATGAGTAAAAAAGGGCTTGTTCTTGAAGGTGGCGCCATGCGCGGGCTTTTCTCCTGCGGTATTCTCGATACCTTCATGGAAAATGGCATCGAGTTTGACGGTGCGGTAGGCATTTCTGCGGGAGCTTGCTTCGGTTGCAACCTCAAGTCAAGGCAGCCTGGTCGCGCGTTGCGTTATAATCGCCGATTTGCAGGGGACAAGCGCTTTTGCAGCTTCCGTTCGCTGCTTAAGACCGGTGACATCTACAATGCTGAATTTTGCTACAAGACGATTCCCCAGGAACTAGACCCGTTCGATTTTGATACGCTCAAGGCAAACCCGATGGAATTCTACATGGGCGTCACTGACATTGAAACGGGAAAGGCTGTCTATCCGAAGTTCACCGACGGCAACGAAAAGGAGCTTGCGTGGATGCAGGCATCGGCTTCGATGCCTCTGGCGGCACGGATTGTTGAAATCGATGGCGGCAAGTACATGGACGGTGGTATTGCTGATTCCATTCCGCTTCAGTTTTTGCAGTCGAAGGGGTACGACCGCAATGTGGTCATTTTGACGCAACCTAGAAATTATGTGAAGTCGCCGAACAAGCTGATGCCTATCATTCGCCTGGTGTATCGCAAGTATCCGAAATTCGTTGAAGCGGTGGAACACCGCCATGAAATGTATAACGCCGAAACCCGTTATGTTTTTGAACAGGAAAAGGCGGGTAAGGTGCTGGTGCTTTGCCCCGAGGCGCCTCTTGGCATTAGCCGCATCGAAAAGGATGTGAATGAATTGCAGCGCGTCTACGACATGGGCAAACGCATCGCGAACGAGCGTCTACAAGAAATTAAAGATTTTTTGGCGGGGGACGCATGAGTGCGGTCCTGCAAGTAGAAAACCTTTCCGTGGCGTTCGGTTTTGATAAAAACGGGACGCCCCGTGACGGAATGCAACCGCTGCAGGTGACCGATAAGGTCAGCTTCGAAATCGCTGCGGGTGAGTTCTTTGCTCTAGTCGGCGAGTCCGGCTGCGGTAAGAGCGTGACCGCAATGAGCATTCTAAGGCTTTTGCCGCAACCGAGCGCACGGATTGTCGAAGGCTCGGTGCTGTATCGCGCTGGCGATGATGCTTCTCCGATTGATCTTGCAAAAATGCCGCTTGCGGATTTGCAGAAAGTCCGCGGCTCCGAAATCGCCTGTATCTTCCAGGAACCGATGCAGGCTCTGAATCCGGTGCTCACCATCAAGAAGCAGCTGCTGGAAGTGTTCAAGTTCTGTAAGCGTTCCAAGGGCGGATTCATGTCCGTCATCCGTGAACAGCTTGCCCTTGCGGGGTTCAAGGATGTGGAACGCGTCTTGAATTCCTATCCGCATGAACTTTCGGGCGGTATGCTGCAGCGCGTGTGCATCGTGATGGCGCTGCTGTCTAAACCCAAGCTGATTATTGCCGATGAACCGACAACGGCATTGGATGTGACGGTGCAGGCGCAGGTGCTCGCCGTTCTTAAGGACATGGCGAACCGCACCGGAACGGCGGTGCTCCTGATTACGCATAATATGGGAATCGTATCGCAGTATGCAGATCGCGTGGCGGTCATGTATGCGGGCCGCATCGTAGAAACAGGCAATGTTCGGGATGTCATCGATAACCCGATGCACCCGTATACGCAGGGACTTTTGGCTGCCATTCCTGAAAACCATAGCGACATGCGTACCATGAAGTCGATTCCCGGCTCCGTGCCGCATCCGCGTGACTTTGCAAAGGGCTGTCGCTTTGCGGACCGCTGCGAAAAATGCGCCAACGCCTCCGCGGAGCTCCGCGAAAAATGCAAGTCTGCACAAGTTCCGCCCAAACAAAAAGCTCCGGATTCCGCGAATCACGAAGCTAATTGTTTTTTAGAGATGTAAGTTTTACTATCGATTGCTTCGACTCTGCGAGTCTCGCAATGACGTATTTATTCAGCAATTTTCGTTACTTGAATTCTTCGCACCACTTGGGCACAATGTCTGTCGCCTTGCCTTCCACGAACACGTCGGTGTAGGGGTCGCTGGCGGGCACTTCAAGGTTCAGGCAGGTAACCTTTGCACCAAAACTCTTCGCGAAGCTCTTGAAACCTGCAGCGGGGTATACGACGCTGCTTGTTCCGATGTAAACGAATTCCTTGCAGTGCCTAAGCGCATCCTGGATTTCTTCCATGTAAAGCGGCTGCTCACCAAAGAACACGATATCCGGGCGGCTCATGGCGCCGCAGAAAGGACAACGGGTGTCTAGGGTTTCTTCTCCGCTGAACATGAATTCATGCTTCGGGTTGTGTTCGCAGGTGAGCCGCATCAGGTCGCCGTGCATATGCAATACACGCTTCGAACCCGCACGTTCATGCAGATTGTCCACATTCTGCGTAACCAGCAAAAAGTCGTCACCGAGGCGTTTTTCGAGTTCGGCCAGAGCGATGTGGGCTGCGTTGGGTTCGTGTTCCTTGAGTCCCTTGCGCAGAAAGTTGTAAAAGTCCTTGACACGTTTCTTGTCGCGGTAGTAGCCTTCGGGAGTGCACACGTCGTCGATGTTTTCGTGCTCCCACATGCCGTCGTTTCCACGGAAGGTGCGGAGTCCAGACTCAGCACTGATTCCAGCCCCGGTAAGGACGACGAGTCTTGGATACTTGGATGTGCTCATTAGCAGATTCCTCCAAAGAACAGGGTTTCGGCGACAATGCCGTGTTCGAAATCGGGTAAGTAAAGGCTTTCGTTTTCACCGTGGGCGTTGCATTCCGGGTCTTCAAGCCCCGTTAAGAGAATAGGAATGTTGCCAAAGGTGTTGCGGAAGAGTTCTGCACCGGGAATGCTTGCCCCGCAGCCGATAAACTTGGTTTCCGCATTGTAGGCGATGGACATCGATTCGCTCATCTTCTTGAAGAAGGGGTGCGTGGTGTCCGTGACAAAGGGGTTAGCCCCGTCTTCGGTCGTGATGTTGCATTCCAGTCCGTAGGGGACTTTTTCCTGCAAAAATTCGACCACCTGTTGCGTGGCGATATTTGCGTCCATTCCCGGAGCGAGACGGATTCCGATGCGGGCGTAAGCAGTGTCTTGTAACACATTCCCTGCGTTGAGCCGGTTGCCGATTTCCATGGCTGTTACCACGACGGATGGCCTGCGCCACAGCGATAAGAGAATTTCGTTTTCGGGAACTTTCAGCTGAACACGATCCAGAATTCCGCCATCGTTGCGGAAAATTTTCTCGGTCATGCCGAGGCTCTTGTAAGATTCTAGTTCCGCTTCGGTCGGCGGCACCAGGGTGTCCTCAAAATGGGGGATTAGGATTTTTCCCTTGCCGTCGGTAAGGCTTGTAATCATGTGGCAGAGTGCCTGACCGGGGTCGGGAATCGGGCCCGACCAGCTGCCGGAATGGAGTGGTGCCTTGACTGCCCTGATTTCCACGTTCACGGCGCTCATTCCGCGGAGCGTTGTCGTGATGGAGGGGGTTCCCTTTGCGAAGTTTCCTAGGTCTGCGACAATTACGGCATCGCATTTCAAGAGCTCGGCGTTCTTGGTGAGGATAGTCTCGAAACCTGCGCTTCCGGATTCTTCCTCGCCTTCGATCAGGAACTTGAGATTCGGACCTTCGTTTCCCTTCCAGGCGCGGACCTGCTCCAAGGCTGCAAGGTGCGTGACGATGCCTGCCTTGTCGTCGGAGGTGCCACGACCGTAAAGGCGGTCTCCTTGTAGGCTTGCTTCGAACGGCTTTGTATTCCAGAGAGCTTCGCGCATGGGGGGCTGAACGTCGTGGTGGGCGTACAAAAGCACCGTCGGCTTGTCTGGGCTCGTTAGGCTTTCTCCGTAGACGGATGGGCGTCCGCTGGGTGGAAGCAGGAACTGCACATTGGTGAGTCCCGCCAGCAGGAATAGCTCCTTGACCTTTTCGGCGGACTCGAGCACGTGTTTCTGGTCAAAGTTGTCAAAGCTGATAGAAGGGATGCGCACCAGGTCACTGAGCGTGTCAATGTAGGCTGGCATCTTTTCGCGTATGGCCGCGACAATAGAATCAATCGTTTTCTGTTCCATGGGATATCGCAATGTTTTTTCGTTAAACAAAATAGAAAACGATTTCAAAATTGGTCGCCAGGGGGCGATATTTTCTATTTTTTGAGGTGAAAGTTTTGGCTAGAGGAATCTCCATGTCTTTTAACTGCGTGAATCACGAGTATTACCTGAACTTTGGCGACCGCGTTTTGGCGCTCATTCGCCGCATTTTTCACAACAATCCCGAATTCCGTCATGATTCCCTGAAGCATGTTGCTAGGCTTGCCCCCTATATTCCCTTTATGGGTGGCCGCCCCGACTTGAGCAAGACGCTCAAGCGCGTCATCACGTTCCCCGACCATAGCAATTCGCTGTATCTCGGATGCCCCATCATCTTGGCGGCGGGTGCAAACAAGACTGCAAAGCGAATCAGCGATTATGCGAACATGGGCTTTGGTGGCATCACTGTCGGAACGGCGACCCGCCATTTCCGCGAAGGCAACACGCATCGTCCCCGTATCGGTTTCCTTGAAAACGACCGCGCCATCCACAACAGCATGGGGCTCAACAACGAAGGTGTCGAAGTCGTTGCGCGTCGCGCCGACGAACAATTGACCAAGGCCCACAAAGTGGGACTTTGCGTGGGCGTTTCCGTGGCAGAGACTCCGGGGCTTACCGACGACGAAGAAAAGCTCAAGGACCTGCTCGAAAGTTTTGCCATCGCCTACAAGGCGGGCGACTATATCGAAATCAACGTGAGTTGCCCCAATACTGGCGAAGCCCGCGTCGACATGGACCTGTCGCTCACCGAACGTATCTTCGGTGAAATCATGAAGTACAGGAACGCCCAGGCTCTCCGCAAGGCGGTCTATGCAAAGATCAGCCCCGACCTTTCGGAACGCCACCTGGTGAACATCATGGATATGCTCGTTCGCACGGGCGTAAACGGCGTCGTGATCGGCAACACTTACCCGTCCAAGAAAATCAGCGAGCTCCCGGTTGAAACCAAGTTCGAAGACTTGACTCCGCTTCGTGCCGATGGTGACTGCGGCGGTATGTCGGGCAGGCCGCTCTACGAGAACATGATGTGGAACGTGACCTACATTCGCACGCATTACCCCGAAATCAGCGTCATAGCGTGCGGTGGCATCGATCACGGCTTCAAAATTTTCGACTTGCTCAAGCTTGGGGTGGATGCGGTGGAATGCTACTCGGTGGTAGCCTTCCGTTGGATGGCGGCTCACGCCATGCGTAGGGAACTCGAAGCGGCGCTCCTCGAAACTGGTTACAAGACGCTTTCGGACTACGACGACCACAACCCGAAGCAGACCAAGTCCGTTTAGAAATTAGTCGCGAAGCTCGTCATTGCGAGGAGCGTTGGCGACAAAGCAATCTATTGTTTGTTTTATGCTGTATTTGAAAAAACTTCGTTTTGTTGTTTTCGCAATTCTTGTAATGTGCGGAATTTCCTTTGCCGTGCCGTGGCTCGGCGTTACCTTTAAAAAGTCGACCTACCAGAACCACCTTGCCTTGAACGTGATTGGCGTACATCCGGAATCGGGGTGCTTTACGGCGGGCATGGTCGCAGGCGACCTGATTATCGGTGTGCAGGGGAGTGCGCTCACGGACATGTCGCAGATCCAGTCGGCGGTTTCTGGCCACAAGGCTGGGCAGAAGATCAAGATCGAAATTTCCCGCGAAGGCAAATCCAAAACTCTCACCGTGGCTCTCACGGAACGCCCTGACGACATCAGTAACCTTACCGGTTCCGCTATCGGCAGCAAAATTGCAAAATTTGGCGAAAACTTCTATAAGAACGGCGAAAAGCGCAAGGAATCTCCCAAGGCGACTCTCCTTGACTTTTGGGCGACCTGGTGCGGTCCCTGCCGCAAGACGCTTCCGGTGCTTGCAAACATTTACAACAAGTATAGTTCCAAGGGACTCGAAGTCATCGGCATTGCAGATGAGTCCGTGGATGTGCTAAACGATTTCTATGCGCATCAGCACGCATCGCCGTATCCGCTGTACCGCGATGCAAAAAAAGAAATGTGGATCCGCTATGGAATCCACGCTGTGCCGACTTTGATGCTGCTCGATAAAGATGGCTATATCAAGCGCGTCTGGAGTGGCGCCCCAACAGAATACATGATTGAGCAAATCCTGAAGGACTTGCTTTAGTCCGCAGAAGCCTTTTTCTGCGAGGCGAAGATGTCTTCGTACTCTTCCTTGCTGATGCGGGAATATCCGGTCGTGATGCCGCCAAATTCATAGTAGGCGGAGTCTCCCTTGACGCTCATGCAGTAGGGCATGTCGAGCGAATTCTTGCCGCAGAGCTTGCCTTCTTGGATGGTGGCCTTCAGGTCGCCGTTCACATTGCGGATAGTGAAATCCTGGTTGTTGTCGCTCAGGACTTCGAAAATCATATTGGCTTCGCCTTTCCAGCAACCGGTATAGTTGGCTTGTTCGCCACAGCCGAAAAGGAACATCGTAGAAACGAGAGTTGCAGAAATAAGGATTGCTTTCTTCATGCTCCTAAAATAGTATTTTTGAAGCTGGAAAAATGCAATTTTTTGTTAAACATTTGTATTTAATGGCGCCTGTCCTTGCCGTTGCCGTCCTGGTCGGCGTGTATATGCTGATTAAGGCGAACGACCGGCCGATTCCTCATTACGAGCCGAAGCAGGTAGAAGATACCTGGTCTGCCGAAGAGTATATGCGGCACCTGAATGTAAAGCCCTTCAATCAGCGCGAAGTTCACCGGCTGTTGCTCAAGCGCACGCGCCAAAAGGAGGGCGTGTATCTCGAAAGCTTGTTGCCTGCAATGGATACGGCGGGCATAGAGATTGTACATTGCTTTCACCAGGTGATGGGAGACGACTATGTGCCCGTCATTACGAGTGGAAACGATTACCCTTTCCACAAACCGAATTCAAAGCATTACAAGAATGCCGCCATCGACTTTAGAATAAAGTATATCCCCGTGGAAAAACGCCGCGAAATCGTCGAAAAAGCCCAGGATAAGCTGGGCGTGCGTTTCAGGGTCCTTTGGGAAAAGGGCGAGACGGAACACTTGCATGTCGAACTAGTCGACGTGCTGGAATAATTCTTGAACTATCTTACGCCGAAGAAAATCACCATGCTCACGATGAGCGCGAAGATGCTCACCAAGTGCATGCGCCACACAATTTTGGAGTTCATGAGAGGTTTGCTCGGGAATCGACCTTCCCATTTTTTCTGGTAGTGGTGGTGGAGGGGGGCGCAGAGGAAAATGCGCTTTCCGGTACCGGTCGTCTTCTTGGTGAACTTGAACCAGAGAATCTGGAGCAATACGGAGCAGGCTTCGGCGATGATAATCACGCAGACGATGGGCAGGAACAGCCCGGCCTGCACCAGGATGAACATGATGCCGATGGCTGCACCAAAGCCTACAGAGCCTGCGTCGCCCATGTAGATTTCGGCAGGGGGACTGTTGAACCACAGGTAGGCTAGTAGCGTACCCGCAATCGACATGGCTAGCGGGAAGAGTTCGTCGCAGCCGGGCAAGTAAGGCACGCTCAGGTACTGGCTAAAGATGAAGTTTCCACTCACATAGGCGACAAGTCCTACGAATATCATGCTCGTAAGAATAGGTACGGATACCAGGCTGTCGAGTCCGTCGGTGAAGTTGGTCCCGTTGGCGGCAGCTGCAATCACAAATGTCATGAAGGCGACAAAAATCCAGTTGGGTAGGTGAATCTGGAACACGTCGATGGGGCAGAAGGGGATGGTCAAGTCTCCCTTGAGCTCGGGAATGAACTTGTAGCAGAAAATGGCAACGACAAGGCTGAACAAAAAGTAGAGGAAGAGTCTGAGACTGCTAGAAATGCCATCTGCCTTGTCCATGTAGTCGGCGGCCTTGAGCTTGCCGAGCTTGATCAGACGTTTGGCCTTGACCTTGGCGATGTCATCGATGGCGCCCACGGCGGAGAACGCTGCCAAGATGACGAGTGTCGAAATGGTGTAGCCGTTCATCTTGCAGACGAGCAGCGATACGATTTCGACGACGATTACCAGGAGGAGACCGCCCATGATCGGGGGAGACTTGCTCTTGCCGTCCTTGTCGAAGTCCGAAGTGGCGTCGAGGCCTTGCAACAGGCGGATGTACTTGGGCATGAAGAACAGGACGAATAAGATGGATAGCATGGCGGCCACACCCGCACGGAAAAGACGGCCGTCAAAAAGATCAATACTGGTAATATGATAGAGCCATTGACAAAGCATGTTGCAAAAATAAAAATAATGTATACGGAAGAGAGGTTAAATAAATAAAAAAATGGGCTTGATCGACATAAATTTTCTACATTGTAGGGCATGAGTGTAATTCATATCGGATGCCCCCATTGCGGAACCTCTTTCGACGCCCAGATTCAAGGCGAGGGAGCCAACATGATGGTGTTTTGCTGCGTGCGCTGCAAAACTCCTTTGATGTATTTCCACGGTGAGGTTGCCGAACTAGACCGCGACGAATTTGCGGGACTTCGCAAAAAGCTCAGCCGCGCCATTGACGCGGTAGCAGCCGGAGACGGTACCATGGCGCAGGTGGCAGCAGCCCTTAAGAAGATGGTGGACGCCTCGAACGCTCTCGCCGACGAACGCGAAAGCGAAGAACGGACTAACGAAAATTCTCAGTCCTTGCCGCACCCGCGCGAAGGTTCTGCCCCGTCAGAGTTTATGGTAGAATCGTCTGTGCAGTTGCCTTCTGAAAAGCTTGCCGAACCGGCGACGCTTTCCGACGACGCCCTTGCGACATTGCAGAAGGATCTTGACGAACTCGATGTCGATAGTTTCTTAAGTAAGCTGTAATTCAATCAGCTTCAGAATTTTTTCGATGGTGGCTTCGGGTGCGTCATTTGAGTCGCCGCCGGCGGCACGGGTGTGTCCGCCGCCACCAAACTCATGCGCGATGGCGTTTACATCTACGATGTAGTTGCTGCGCAGGCTAATCTTGTACTTCCCGTTTACGGGGTAGAGAAAAATAGCCACTTCGGTGCCGCCGACTTCGCGGATGGTGTCGATTACGTTCGCCAGTTCCACGGAGGTGACTCCGAAGCGTTCCATGTCTTCGGGGGTGATGTAGGTATAGACCACTTTCCCGTCGAGTCCAAGCTTGCATTTTTCCATCACGAAACCGGTCACGAGCGTCTGCTTGTAGGTGCGCGTGTAGTAGGTCTCGTTCACGATTTTTGCAAAGTCGATTCCTTTTTCGATTAAGTCGCCTACGACCTGCATGGTGCGTTTGCCGGTGCAGCTGAACTTGAACGCTCCCGTGTCGTGCACGATACCAAGGTAAAGGGGATTTGCGGTGTCGCGGCTCACCTTCTCCTTGTCGAGGTTCACGTACAACACTTCGCTGGCGGAACTTGCTTCGGGTTCCACCAGATTCAAGGTGCAAAGGTTCAACGGGTTAGAGATATGGTGGTCGACATTGATCGTCTTTTTCGCGGCGCGAATGCATTCTACGCCGTTTGCGCCCACGCGTTCGAAACTCGGGGTATCCATCAGGAATACGAGGTCGTAGGGCTTTCCGCCATTGCATTCGGCGGTATAGGCCGGGAGGGCTTTGTCTGCACCGCGCAAGAGCTTGTAGCTTTCGGGGAAGTTTTCAAGGTAAAGGTCGGCGCTTATGTCCGGATAGTTGTCGTGTATGTAGTTGTAAATGCCCGTGGTGGAACCTACGCAGTCGCCGTCCGGGCGCACATGCCCAAAAATAGCCACGGTCTTCGCTTCGTTCAGAAATTCATCGATTTTCATATCAAGGAATATAGTAATAATGAGTCCACATCTCACATTCCTAATTTTTATATTTACATATATGAAGTTGCTCTTTACGGACATGGACGGTACGCTGCTCACCGACGACAAGACCATTCTCGATGTCGACATGAAAGCCATCGAGGAAATGCATGCGTGTGGTCACAAGCTCGTACTTTGCACGGGGCGTCCGCTGACGAGTGCTAAGAGGCTTGCGCAGAAATACGGCTTCGACAAGCCCGGCTACTTTTTGGTCAGTTTCAACGGGGGGCTCATTTACGATTACGCCACCGAGCAGTCTATCCTTACGCGCTACATTCCGGTAGAATCGGTCAAGTTCATTATGGACGAGGCGCACCGGCACGGCTTTCACGCGCACACCTACTCGGGTGACCTGGTAGTCTCTGAGTACGAAACGGAACAGCTCAAGACTTATTGCCGCCTGATGCAGATGGACTATGTGATTGTCGAGGATATCCGGAAGTATTATGGCGAGTTTATCAATGTGGTTGTAAAACCGCCTATCAAGGTGAATGTCATCACTCCGTTCGGTCACGAGACCCTGCTGGATTTTCGTGCCGAAATGCGGAAAACGACCGCAGGCAAGCTCTTCGATGTGTTCAGCAAACCCGAAATGCTCGAATTTTCGCATATGAAGAGCAATAAGGGCGATGCGGTCCGCTTTATGGCGGAGTACTACAAGGTCCCGCTGTCCGATACCGTCGCTGTCGGCGACGAAGAAAACGATTGTCCCATGATCGAGGCGGCTGGAGTGGGCGTTGCCATGGCGAATGCCTCCCCGGTGGCAAAGTCGGTTGCCGATTATGTGACCACTTTGGACAATAATCATGGCGGAATTGCCGAAATTATCAAAAAATTCGTGATTTAGCGTTTTTTATACACAAATATTCCAAATTGGAGTATTTTGTATAACTTTTTTTATACAATAAGGGGAACTTTATGGTATCTTGAGTATAGAGTGTTAAATGTTGAGATTCCATATAGATGAAACAGTTCCAGTTCGATTACCATAGCATCACGTCGCTGAAAAGGGATTTAGACAAGATAAACCTTTGGTGTAAAACCAAGGTCTTTTCGCATGTTGTGTTTCAGATCTATTCGGATTCCCTGGATCGTGGACAAATCGACCTGGTTTGCGATGTTGTGTCTCAGAACTTTCCGGAAGCCATTTGCATGGGGTGCTCCACGAATGGCAACATTCTCGAAGGCCGGCTTTCGAGTGCGTCGATTTCCATTGTCTGCACCATCTTTGAATATCCGACGACAAAGCTGAAGCTGCTGCAATATACGCTGAACTCGGAAACGGCGCTCGATGTCGTCACAGAAATCAAGAACGAAATCAAGGCGAATCCGTGGGTGAAGACGGTCGAACTCCAGCTGACCATTCGCGGTATGTCGATGACGCCCTTCTGCGATGCGTTCAGCGATGTCGATCCCTCGATTGCCATTTTTGGTGGCGGCGCATTTAACCCGGACATAAACCGTAATGATGCTTGCGTCTTCTCGAATGTCAAGGGCTATTCCGAAAGGGGAATCATCGTTCTCTTGATTGGCGGGGAAGATTTCTATGCTTACACGACCCATATTACGGGATGGAAACCGCTTGGCCGCGAGTTCTTGGTGACCAAGGCAAAGAATGCGTTGCTGTATGAACTGGATGGTAAGCCTGCCTACGAAGCGTACTACCGTTACCTGAATATCTTGAAGGACGAGCATTTCTTCTATAATACGCTGGAATTCCCGTTCTTCTACAAACACCATGACATCAACATTTTGCGTGCGCCCATTTCTTGCAACGACGACGGCTCCCTGGTCATGACTGCCGATATCGACGAGAACGTGAAGGCGCGCCTTGCTTATGGTGACCCGTGGACGATTCTGGACTGCGTACGGAAAGACGGTCGTAAGATCGGAGAATTCAATCCAGAGATTATCAAGGTGTTCTCCTGTGCGGCGCGTAGGACTTTCTGGGGCAAGGAAGAAATCAGTAATGAGACGCTTCCGCTCCAGAGCCTTGCCGCAACATCGGGGTTCTATACGTCTAGTGAATTCTTGCGTACAGGCGAGTATGTGAACCAGCACAATGTGACTCTGGTGATTGCCGCCATGCGCGAAGGCAAGGGTGGGGAACACTATCATCTTGAAATGGCGCAGGAGGCGTTCTCGGGGAAGGTCTCGATGATTAACCGCCTTGCGACATTCATTGATGCGGCAACACAGGAACTTGCCGAGGCAAACGTCAAGCTTTCCTTGATGGCGATTACCGACCCGCTTTCAAGTCTCTTTAACCGAGGAGAAATCCAGCGCCGTATCAACAAGTGCGTTGCCGAAAAGACTCACGCCTGCCTTGTGATGCTTGATATTGACAACTTCAAGCAGATTAACGATTCGTTTGGACATCAGGAAGGTGACAATGTAATCAAGGGGCTTTCGTATGCTTTGCGAAAGGTGCTGGATGAATGTGGGCTTTCGGGAGTGGATGCGCATGATATCGTGATGAACGATGTCGATGGAATGTATGCGAAAACCGATGTAGATAAAATTGAATCCGCTCCCGAGTTTGACATATTCAATGTGAAGTCGCCGATAGGCCGTTGGGGCGGCGAAGAATTCATGGTGCTTTTGGAAGAATCTTCGCTGGCTGATGCTTCGGCTTTTGCTGAAAAAATTCGCAAGGCGTTTAACGATGTCGTGTTTGAAAAGGCGGGACATCGTTCCGTAAGTGTGGGTGTCACTGAAATCAGAAATGATGAAAGTGCTGACGCGGCTTGTGTCCGTGTGGATGAAGCGCTTTACAAGGCGAAAGATGGTGGCAAAAATCGTGTGGTTGTTCTATAAGAGGCGTGTCAATGAAACAGTTTAATAAACAGAAATTGGATTCTTTGTTCGATGCGTTTTCCATTTTGTCGAATGGAGCCTATACCTATGTGTCCGACGCCAAGTCCGATGTTACTCGATGGTCCAAAGAGGCTGTAGAATATTTCGGGCTTCCTTCGGAGTACCTGGAAAATACAAAGGAACGTTGGATGGAACGCGTCCATCCGGAAGACCGCACCGCCTATCTGGCTGATATCACGGATGTTTTTAGTGGCAAGAAAGCTGAACACAACCTGCAGTATCGTATGAAAACGAAGGACGGCTCCTATATCGTGTGCACTTGCCGCGGCGTTCTCATTCGCGATGAAAACGGAAATCCCGACTATTTTGGCGGCGCCGTAAAGAACAACGATTCCTTGAGCTACTTTGATGATGTTTCTAACTTGAGAAGCCTGTACGGTTTCTTGGAAGACCTGCGCTCTGCGCAGTGGAAAGGCGAAAGCATCCAGATTATGCTTCTGGGAATCAACGATTTCTCGCACTTGAATGAAATCTACGGTTATACCTTCGGAAATCGTGTGCTGCAGGAATTTGCGAACATGATCAAGACGGAAGCCTATGGCATGGGAACCTGGTATCGTATGGATGGCACTAAGTTTGCCATTGTGTGCAACAAGGCGACCATGGACGATTTCAAGAATCTTTACAAGCGAATCCAGTACAATGCCCTCCATGACTTTGAGGTTGGGGGAATTCGTGTGGTGCTTTCGTTTGTGGCGGGTGCAATCAACCTGGATAGGCTCGATGTCCCGGCAGAAACGGTGTATTCTTGCCTGCGCTTTGCCTATTACGAGTCCAAGAATAGCCACTTGGGCGACCTGTTCGTACTTAAGAACAATGTAAGCGACGATAAGCGCTTTGCTATTGAAAGACTCAATGTAATCCGCAACAGCATCGTGAAGGATTGCGAGGGCTTTTTCCTTTGCTACCAGCCGATTGTCGACGCCTATACAGAAAATGTCATCGGTGCAGAAGCGCTGATTCGCTGGAAGAATGATGAATATGGTATTGTTCCGCCGGTGGAGTTCGTGGATGTTCTGGAACAAGACAACTTGTTCCCGGAACTGGGCAAGTGGATTCTGCGTACAGCGTTGGTCGATGCGAAGAAGTTCCTGGTGCGCTATCCAGGATTTATCGTGAATGTCAACTTGTCTTACACGCAGCTAGAAAAGCCAGACTTTGTCGAAACTGTTCTTTCGATTCTTGATGAAGTCGATTATCCGCCGCAGAACCTGTGTCTGGAAATCACGGAACGCTGCCGCCTTTTGGACATGGAACTCCTTAAGGAAATTTTTACGAAACTCCGCAGTCATGGCATCAAAATCGCACTGGATGATTTCGGCACGGGCTTCAGCTCGATTGGAGTGTTGCGTGAACTTCCGGTGACGACGGTGAAAATTGACCGTAGTTTTGTGATGAATATTGAAAAGAACAGCTCTGACCAGAAAACAGTGCGGTTCATCTCGGAACTTGCGGATTCGTTCTCGTCGTCGGTGACGGCGGAAGGTATCGAGACTCCCGAAATGCGCGAATTCCTGCTGCGGTTCAAGATTAAGAGCCTGCAGGGATTCTATTACTCCAAGCCGCTCCCGATTGACCAATTTATGGACAAGTACGTGAATGCCTAGGAGCGCTTCGCCGTACTCTTTCCTATATTTCCAAACATGAAGAAACTTCTTGAGCGCCTGGGCGACTGGCACAGGCTTTTGGCTGTTTTGGGTATTACGCTTGCCGTTTTGGTGGGCGCGTTCCTTGTATTCAATAATTTGACAGTCTCTTATGCTAGACGGTGGGATATCGATTGGGGCTATTACGCCATTCTTTCGACATTTATCCTTCTGATTGTTGGTGTGGCGATAAACATGCCGATGATCGTCCGCAACTTCAGGGCGTTCAAGCCTTCGGGCAGGAGTATCTGCGCCTTTGCGGGGATTGCGCTTGTGTTTTCGATTTTCATGTTCGGGAACATCAGCAACACTCACCGCGTCTTGAGCGATGAGACCAGCTGGGAGTCCATGGGACTCCAGATGTATTTTGAACATACGGGCGGAATCTGCAACGAAGGCATCTGGAAAGACGGGGTGCTCGATTGCAAGACCGAAGTGAACAACTTCAAGGGCAAAGCGCTCGGGTTCGTCTATTCACTTGTGTTCAACTTTATGGAACCGGGGCGCGACACGGCGCTCTTGGTCAACTACCCGTTCTACCTGCTTAGCCTGCTGTTCTTCTTCTTTGCCCTTTCCAAGTGGTTCAAGAATGAATGGGCGGCGCTTGCGGCGACGGCGTTCCTGGGGGGCATGCCCATCTACCTGCTGCAGGCTCGCTCGGCATCGACTGAAGTCCTTTATATCTTCTTGCTCTCTGTACTCATGGCGTGGTATGCGTTTGTGCCGGCAAGCAAGGTGAACTGGAAACATTTCCTCTTGACGGTGCCTTTGCTCGGTTTCTTTGCCCAGACGCGTCAGGAGACCGTCTTTGCGTTCATTCCGTTCGCGCTTTACTACTACAAGTATTTCCTGGAAAAACCGCATAGGCTTCCGTTGTTCGTGGCCTCGGTCATCGCCGTGAGTTGGCCGTCGGTGAACACGATGGCCGCCTACCGCGGCTACGATTTCCAGGGCGGCGAGCATGCGGCTCATTCGCTCGAAAACCTATGGTTCAACCTGAAAACCAACATCGAGATTATGTTGAATCTGGAGGGCGATTCGTCCTTCGGCGGCATCATGCAGAACCCGTTCTATACGACGTTCACCGTTATCCTTCTGGTTTCTACGGCTTGGCTCCTGTTCCGCCTGATTTACTCTAGGCGTTACTGGCGCGGCGCTCTCCTGGGTATCACGTTCTGCGTGCAGATCTTTGTCATTCTCTTGAATGTGTCGGGAACCTTTACCATCGATATCAACCAGCGCTATGTGTTGGTGGCGCTCCCGCTGTTCGCCCTGATTATGGCGCTGGGCATGTTTGACCTGCTCTTGTTTGTGACTAAGATGAAGCAGGAAGCGGCGGGGATGATTATCCTTGCCTTATCTGCGGCAATGTCGCTAGGGCTTATGGTTTATCATGCAGACAGCTTCCGTCACAATATGCTCTATTATAGGAACAAGTTGCTTGGCGAAGAGGATTACCTGGACAAGGTTCTGGAGAGCTATCCCGAAAATTCCATCTTCATTTATGCAAGACCTTGGCAGATGCTTGCATCCAGGCACAGTTCCTTTAGTGAACGTTCCTTCATGAGTTGGGACAACGAAACGTTTGCCAAGTGGTTGCACCTTTCGGGTGGCAATATCTACATGGTTCGTGGTCAGGATGGCTACGGCGAATTGAATCGTAGGTCCCGTGTGGTGGGTTTCAAGACGACCGATCAAGTTGACGAAATTTTGAAGGACTATAAGAGTGAGCGCGTATTGATTGAACCCAAGCTCTTTGGGTATCCCCTTGCCATTTACAAAATAACGGCAAAGAAGGGAGTCTCGACCTACTTGCAGAATTTCTTTGTGGGCGATATACTCGATAGCTCGATTGTGGTGAACAAGCGTTTCCCGGAAACGATCACCTGCAATTACATGCTGAATGGCGAATTGCAGGAAGAATTGATGCTATCGCAGGAATCCGATACGCTGTCGCTGGATTCGTCAAAGATCCTTGCGGGTATGAACCGAGCTGCGTTTGAATGCTTGATGCCCGATGCCGATACGTTGCGCTTGGTGAAGGATTTCTTTGTGGAAACCCCTGAAGTCAAGCTTCTTTCGGCTATGGAAATGAGCGCCTTTGATCAGGCGTGGGGGAATCCGCAGAAGAACGAGTCCGTGGAACACCGCAAGTTGACAATAGACAAGGAAGTGTTCCGTTACGGCATCGGCTCGCATGCACCGTCGTTTATTCGCTATAACCTTCCGCGCAGCTATGCAACGTTGCATGTGACCATCGGTCTCGATGACGAAAGTGCCTGTGGTGATGGCGCCGCTTTTATCGCGATTGGCGACGGTCGCGAATTGTTCCGCAGCAAGCGCATGTACCCGACCGAAAAGCAGTCGGTTGATATTGGTGTATCGGGCGTGAAAGTCCTGGAACTTCGCCTTGATGAAGGTGACAAGAAGGATAAGGACTGCGACCATGGTGACTGGGCGAATGCCTGGTTGGAGGCTTCTCGTTGAAAGTCCTCGTCGCGCCACTCGACTGGGGGCTAGGGCATGCGACGCGTTGCGTGCCCGTGATTCGCGAATTCCTGAATCAAGGTGCCGAGGTGGAACTTGCTGTGGTGCGTTCTAATGCGGGGCTCCTGCGTGGATTTTTTCCGAACCTTCGTCAGCGCATGGCGCCGTCGTACAACATAGTTTATCCGAAGCACGGCTACAATATGGGGTTGTGGCTGCTGAAGAATGGTGCGCACCTGAATAAGGTGATTCGCTTCGAACGCCGCTATGCCGATGAAATGGTAGACCGTTTCCACTACGATGTGTTGGTTTCGGATAACCGCTTCGGTTTCTACAGCCGTAAGGCGAAGTCTGTATACATGACCCACCAGCGGCGTATCGCGTTTCCTCCGCTGCTTTCGTCGTTTGAACAGCTTGGGATGTTTTGGCATGCTTCGGTGATGAAGCATTTTGACGAAGTCTGGGTTCCTGATATTCCCGATTTTCCTGGGTACGCGGGTTCGCTTTCACATGTCAGGAAGTCTCCCGTGCCGGTTCGGTTTGTCGGGGCATTGTCCCGGTTTGATTTGATGTCCGTTTCGCCTGCGGAAGGTGCCGCAGCGGATAGTTGTGTCCCATACCGTTTTGTTGCGGTGGTCTCGGGCGTGGAACCGGCGCGGAGCCGTTTCGAAACTTTGTTGCGCCAGATTTTGGAAAAGGTTCCCGGACGCCATGCGGTTATCTTGGGTAAGCCCTCTTTGGGTGTCAAGTCTTGGACCGAAGGGAACATAGACTTCTTTACACATCTAGATGATGCGCGCTTTGCCTCTGTTGTGAAGGCTGCGGAATGGGTTGTCTCCCGCGGCGGTTACAGCACCGTGATGGACATGGCTGTGCTGGGAGCAAAATGCATTTTCGTGCCGACTCCGGGGCAGTATGAGCAGGTCATTCTTTCCCGAGACTTGTCGCGTGCTGGGTTTGCTGCGACCATCGGCGAATCGGACCTTTCAGTCAAGAATCTGCTCGCCGCCATCAGCGAAAACGGAAATGTTTCGCTCCCGAAGCCCGAAGGCGGAAATCTTTTGAAAAACGCCATACAAGGTTTAACAATTAAATAAAGGGTGTGGTATGCCACAATTCATTCTAGCCTTTCCCCTTATGAAAGAAGTTGGCGAACCGATCGCCGTTACCGAAACGGTGACTCTTGCCGCTGATACAACTTCCGCGATTATTCCCGGTTGCAGCGTGATGTTTAAGGTGGTCCGTAAAGAACATGTGGACGGCCTTGCCGATATTTTCAAGGAACATCAGGAAGATGTCCCTGACGAAGACGCTGCCGCTATCGATGCGCACAAGTCACTTTTGTTCTTGATCGGCGAAGTCAAGAACATCGAAGAAGTGGAGCAGGTGAACCAGGCAATTCTCAAACTCCTTAAGGCAGGAGCCCTCGGCGTGTATATGCAGCAGTCGGGAACGGCATGGACTGCCGATGGTTTCCGCGAAGAACTTGACGACGGCGAATATCCGATGGACCCGTGGATTAATTTTGTCGAAGCGGGGGAGACTCTTTATACGCTCGGCATGGCGACATTTATGTTGCCGGACCTGTGTGTCGCGACATCCGTTGAAAATCCGCAGCAGGTTTTGCTGCTATCGGCAGATAGCCTGTTCGGCGATGGGATCCCTGCGAAGTCCGGTTCCGAAATCGAGGCTGAGGACGGAGACCGCTATGTGCTCCGCGCTGAAGCGAAAAGCCCCTTCCCGAAAGATGCCCCTGAATACAATAAACAAGGCGTTTTGCGCCTTGTTAAGAAATAAAAAGCAAGGTTGTCGAACATAAAACCGATTGCGGTCTTTCATTTGAAAGCCGCAACCGTTTTGCGTTGAAATGGAATGATAAGCCCTGCTAGAGGCTAGTTTACTTTGCGCATCACGCCGATGAGCTTACCGGCGATGGAGAAGTTCTTGTCTTTCTTGACGATAATCGGGCGGTAGCGCGGGTTTGCCGGGCGCAGCTCGATGTGGTCTGCAGCGGGGTGGTAGTACTTGACCGTCGCTTCGTTGTCGACCTGTGCCACGATGATTTCTCCGCGGTCAGCGGTTTTTTGCTGACGGGCGAAGATGAGGTCGCCGTCGAGGATGCCAGCGTTGATCATGGAGTCGCCCTTGACGCGGAGTGCAAAGACATCGGAACGGCAGGCGAGGAAGTCGCGGTCGATCGTGACGGTGCCTTCGAGGTTCTGCACGGCGAGAATCGGTGTACCGGCGGCGACGCGACCCACGATAGGAATTTCGATGGTGTTGCTCGGTGCTTCGGCGGCATTTTCGCTGTTGCTGTCAATCACTTCGATACCGCGGCTAAGCCTCGGAGAGCGGTTGATGTAGCCCTTCTTGATGAGGGCGGCGAGGATGGAACGGACTCCGTTAGTCGAAGAAATCTCGAAATGGTTGCCGATTTCGCGGACCGTAGGCGGCATGCGGTTTTCTTTGGAGTACTTCTTGATATACTCCAGGATTTCTTCTTGACGGCTGGTGAGTTCCTTGCGCTTGGAGGAGTCTGCTCCTTCAAATCCGTCGATTTTTTTGAGATTATCCATGTGTTGCCTCGCTTTTTGTAATTTACATATACAAATATAATGCACAATTGGGCAATTGTCAATAGGTTCACTGCACAAAATTTCATTATTTTACAATTGCAGCAAGGTCTTTTAATAACATAAAGAAAAAAAGGAACTCTTAACGAGTTCCTTTTTACTTTATGGAGGTGAGGGGAGTCGAACCCCTGTCCAAAATCACGTCCATGCACGTTCCTACAAGCTTTCCCTTCGTATTTAAGGTCTCGTCTGATCTACGCCCAAGAAGGTCGGCGCGGACTTTGACCAGCCTAGTGAATCTCGGACTCTAGCCCCAGGCATGCAAGAATCCTATCCCATATTGCGTCCGGACTTTCACCCCGATGGGAGCGGAATGAGGCCCGGCGTTGCCGCTAATTAGGCAGCGAGTGCGTAGTTTTCGTCAGCACTTATTTTTTTTCAGACTTTTTTACGAGTGCCCTCGTCTGAGACCTCGGCTTGCAACTAACACTTCGGTAAC
>JAFXRC010000019.1 GCA_017526585.1 Fibrobacter sp.
CCTTATCAGTGACCTTGCCGCTGCTGGAGATTGCTTCGTCCTTATCGTTGGAACGAGAATCACTGGATTCTTCGCGGCTATCGCCGCTCAGAATGACGTTATTGTCATCGTCACCCGCCGACGAAGAGTCGTCACAGGCGGTCAGGACAAATATTGCCGCGAGCAAGAAGATGGTTAGAGATTGCTTCCCCTGAAACAAGTTCAGGGTCGCAATGACACGCTGGAAAGACTTTCTCATAAAAAACATCCCTTTGTAAACCTTACCCCTAAAAATAACAAAGCACCCCCCTGCACCGCAAGCCTTCAGCGCACATAAAAACAACTTTTTTCAAGATTTTCCGTCAAAATTTCCTATATGACTCATTCTGGGACATATAGGAGATTCTTCCAGGTTACCATGGCGGAGACGGCAATCCTGGGACAAGACCATCAGCACCACAGGCGACAGGACAAGCCATAAAACCATAGGTTCTTACGTCGATTATTTGTGCAAGGCATTGGCTTTCTACAGTGGCTCTTTACGAGACAAAGGAAAAAGACGGATCTGGCCCCGCCATGGCCGCCCCGCAAGGTTGCCCCTCGCCGAAATTTATGTATATTTCGGGCATGTGCTTGACCAATGTCGATTTCAGCAAGTTCTCGAAGCACCTGTTCTGGGATACGGACAGGAATTCTTTGGACGCCCAAAAGAACAGGGGCTACATTGTCAAGCAGGTTCTGGAATACGGCTACGACAACGACTGGCGACTTCTCAAGTCCATTTACGGTATCGACGAAATCAAGGACGCCGTCATGGGCATGAGAACCCTTGAAAAGCGGGCGTTGAGTTTTGTCGCCTGTATCACGCACACCGACATACGCGATTTCCGATGCTATTCTACGAAACAATCGAGCCCAGCACCCTGGATCTTTTAAGGCGTATCCAGTCCGAAGCCCTTTTCAAGGAATGCCGCCTTGTCGGCGGGACATCCCTTGCCCTGCAGTTCGGGCACAGAAAATCCATTGACCTGGATTTCTTCGGAAAATTCGAGCCAGACCCGTTACAGATAAAAGATTTGCTGAAAGGAATCGGTTCCGTTCAGGTCTTACAGGAATCGAAATTTATTTTTCAATACGTTGTGAACGACGTAAAGGTCGATTTCGTCAACTATCCCTATGGCTGGATTTCAGAAAGAGTCGATGAAGACAATCTGTATCTCGCAGGCCCAAGGGACATTGCCGCCATGAAACTTGCGGCCATTACGAACAGGGGGACAAAAAAGGATTTTATCGACCTGTTCGAGTTGCTCGGTCATTTCTCGCTTGCGCAGATGCTGGACTTCTACAAGGACAAATACGCCGACGGCATTCCTTTCACGACACTGAAAAGCCTGACCTGGTTTGAGGATGCCGAAGACGACCCAATGCCCACCATGCTCCGCGACTATTCGTGGGAAAAGGTAAAGGACAGGATTTCAGCCGAAGTCGGCCAGTTGGTGTAATCCGTCGGCGGGTTAGTCAGAGTCCTTGATGCAGCGGACGGAGTAAGCGGCACTCTTGTCAAGCCTTTCCTTGCCCATTCCATCGGTTCCATAAGCCAAATACTCAGCATCGGTAAAACCGTCAAATCGGTCCATGGTAGTATGGAAATAAGTGTAACCTCCGGCAAAGATGAATTCGCCGAAGCTGGCCCTGTAACCAGCAGGAATCCCTGAAAAACCGAGGGTGTCGGTGCCGATATATTTATAACCACGATATTCCCATCCCATCTGCGACTTGAGAGCCTTGCCTGCCGTTTTTTCGCCCGCTGCAATATACAAGATATAGAATTCATCATCATAACCACCTGCATATCTAGGCAAGTGCCAGCCTGAAGGACAAATGCCCCGCACTTTTTTAGGCATAGTGCAGTTAACGCCATCACCACAATTCACACCATTGCCATTATCATAGAGTGCAACGGAATCTATTGCCGCCGCCCAGGTGTAAAGGCGACCCGCCACGTCGCAGTTCTCGGTTTTATTGTCGTAGCACCAACTGCGTTCCAACAGACTCGGTGTCTTGACGCTGTCAGCGTAGTTCAGGTTCTCCGCCATCCATATCTGGTCACCTATCTGCACCGTCCTGTAAACCTTGCCGTCGCGTTCATCGGTCATGGTGCCGTAAGTAATATTCGGATTAAAGTGGGCTTCCTTTGGCACATCCCAGTTCCAACTCATTAGAGAGACCCAACCATTTGCCGTGCAATAATACTTGTTAGTTTCGGTCACAACGCCATTTGTTCTCGTCCCCACTTCTGCGTTGGTGCACGTTTTGCCATAAGTATCCATGTCAATTTCCTTGGCCTTTTCCCACGAACCATTTTTACAGACAACATAAGACGAAGAATCCTTCTTTCCGATAAATCCATCCCTACTCGCATTGCATTCTGGCAACGCCTTTACCGTGTCCTTCACGCAACTCTTTATTTTGTTGTCGTTCCCGCCACCGTCCTTGCAGGTGGACTTTGCGGCATTGAACGCCATCTCCACGCCCGCTTCGGATTCCATGTTATACATGGAGTAGGTCTTGGAGTTGGTCGTGCCGTCGGCATTCTTGATGGTCACGATAAGGTCCTTGCCGTCCACCGTGTAGGTGTATTCCGCATCGTCGCCGAAGTTGTCCTTGCGCACGAAGTGCCACGTGCTGATGTCGGTCTTGACCATGGCGTCGCATGCGCCCACTTCGGTGCAGGTCTCGTTCACGGTGATTTCCGGTTCAAGGATTTCCGCGGGGCGCGAACTGCTGGACTTGGCGGAACTGCTCGATGTCGCCTCTTCCTTGTCGTTGCCCGAAGAACCTTCCTTGTCGGCAGTCTTGGAGTCGCTGGAGCCGTCGGTCTTTTTGCTGCTTGACGACTTTGTAGAACTCGGCTTTGTCTGGTCGTAGGACTTGAACCACGCATCACCATCACACTCATACAGAAGGTCTTCGCTTTCCACGAACACTTTTTCGCCGATGACGCTCATATCGCACTTGTGCTCTTCAAGTTCCTTCAGGTCCTTGACCTCGGTCGGCAACTTTGTCGCCGGGCTAGATGTGGAACTATCATCGCTGCAGGCGTTGAGCGCAACGGCAAGGGGAATAACGCTTACAAGCGCCAAAACATTCAACAAACCAAACTTCATAAAAATTTCCTCATACTTTTACAACTAAATAGTAGAAAAGAACCAAGCGACTCCCGACCGCCCGCAGCAACCGCTTTCCCTCAAACGCCCCTCATTTTCCACGCATTTTTAGCCGAATTTTCTATATGTAACACTCTGTTACATATAGGCTGTTTTCATAGTCAATTCATGAAATTTTACAAGAAACAGCCCAACAAAATGTCTTGCACAATTTATTTGTTCAAACTATATTCCTCCACATCATAATTCTCTAGAAGCAAAATATGAAAAAAAACTGATTCTTCTTTCTGCTATTGCCATAGCTGATGTTTTTGACAAATGGGCTTGCAAAACTCACTTTACGGCTCTGCAAAGCCTGGTTGAACATTTTCCGTTAGTTATATTAGGTGTACTATTGTGCTAGATAAATTTGGAGGCATAATGAAAAAAAACTTGTTCCCGATAACTATGGCTCTTGGCTTTGCTTTGACGCTAATTGCCTGCGGCGACAGCGGTACCAATTCCGGTAGTGAAGACGAGACTGGCTCCGGCGACAAAAATTCTTTTGAGAATTCAGGAACAAAAGATGGCGTCGTCAAAATGAGCTCCATGGTTGACCCGCGTGATGGAACAACCTATAAAATTGCTCGGGTCGGTACTCAAGTATGGATGGCCGAAAATCTAGCTTTCTACGACACGCTGTGGAATCCGAAGATGGCAACAAACAATGTTGAGCAGTCTTCTGATGGTGAGTCTGGACGCAAGTATTCCTATGAAGTGGCAATGAATTTTGCCTACTATGATGATAGCTTGTATAACGATGGAATATGTCCTCCGGGCTGGCATTTGCCGACCATGGCTGAGTTTGACGAGCTTAAGACGTTGGTAACCTCTAAATGCGATTCCACTACATTCTGTGGCTTGGCTGAACATGGTTGGGGTGGCTCCAACACTTATTGGACCAGTACATCTACGGATTATGGTGTTCGCATCGATACGGAGTACGGATACAAATACGAATCCAATTCCCGAATGGCAGTCTGCTATTCCATCGATCTAGGCGGCCGTAAGCCATTTGAACCCAATTTTTCAGGAAAGTCTTCTGAAATGTATGTTCGCTGTCTTTTGGGTTCCAAGGCGGATTCCGCCGATGCCATGAAAAAGTTTCAAAGTGTTCGCCAAAACCGTCTTGATTCCATAAAAATAGCGCAAACTCAATTGGCCCATGACTTGAACGGAGCAAAAAATCATTTCAACGGCGATCTTGAATACAGCTATTTTACAGATGAGCGCGACAGCAATGTTTACGGATATCTAAAAATCGGCAATTATACCTGGATGGCAGAAAATTTGAGATATGCACCAGGAAAATATCTGCGTGACCGTCAGGATACAATTGAGTATTATTCAATAGGAAGTGTTTATTATGGCAGCCAGAGAGATTCAATCTGCCCTAGTGGCTGGCATGTGCCGTCGGTGGCTGAATGGCAAGATTTGTTCACGGTCGCAGATAATATGGGAAACCTCATGGCAACAAATTCCTATTGGGATCCTTCTGAGGTAAAGCCTACGAATACGACCGGTTTTACCATGTTGCCGACTAGGAAGTTTTTGGGGAAAGTGGAAAAGAGTCCCTTCAATGAAACCGAGTTTTGGACAAGCGAAGACTCTTTGGAGGTAAGAATGGTAATTGATACTGTTTACACCGATTCTGTTGAGGCTGAAAATTTCACCTTGGATACGACATACGTTGATAAGCTCTATAATTTATACTATGAATATAGTTGGATATGGAAAAATTTTGATTTAGAGATGGGCAGTTCTACTCATGGGCTCTACGTTCGTTGCGTGAAGGATTGATAACCTGGTTGCCAATGCTTAAAATAAAAGGACCAAAAATGCTCAAAAAATTTATTATCCCGTTTTCCATTGCCGCCTTGCTAGTTGCCTGCGGCAGCGATTCCAACAGCAGTTCCGCAACAGATGACTCATCACCGAACAACAAAGGTTCAGGCAGCTGTCCCAAAGATGGCTCAGGGGACAACACAAGCTGCTCCTTTAAAAAGGAATGCGATACCTGGAAGTATTCCGAACAGTTTATGGGCATCCGCGATATTTACATTTGGCAAGACGAAACCACGGTCAAGCATGAAATCTGGATGAACGATTACCACATGGATCAAAAAGACGAAGTCTTGACCGACCAGAATCGTGACGACCTTTACAAGGAAGCCATGGAAGACTGCGAATATCACTTGAACTCATCCAAATAGATTCGTTCTTGTATGGGGCAATGGCTGCGTCATCCCCTAAAGGGGACCACGGCCCACTAAGAGCGAAACTCTAAGTGGTTGCTGGCCTAACGCGAATGTTCAGCCACGGAACAGGTTTTAGTCCTGGAGGCAACGCAGACTTTGGCCCTTGCCCTTGTTGTCCTCGTTCTGGAGTACCTGGTAGATGTCGTAGTTAAAGCGCTGGATCCCCGCATTGTAAAATTTGTACTCAGAGGCACTCCACAAGTAGGCGTTGAATCTCTCGAGAGCGAAAAGGCCATTGAAGTCCCTGTAACCGGCGGGGAGAACCGAGAACCCGTAGTCATCGCTACCGTTGTAACTACCATACCAGCCAGTGGTGGATCTGAGCTTTTTACCGACAGGGGAGGTTCTACCGATGTTGGCGTACAGGGTACTGTACTCCTCGTTAGTAGGTACATGCCAGCCTTCCGGGCAAATACCGCGGTGGGGGCTATTTGGGGTACAGGTCATGCCATAGCCGCACTTGGTTCCAGCGTTCTCACTGAACTGGGCCGCGCTATCCATCACGGCGCTCCAGGTATAAAGGCGACCGTACTTGGCGCAACCGTCGGGGGCATTGTTGTAGCACCAACTGGAGGAGTCACTACCGGTATAGGAGCTGAATTTATAAGGCACGCCAGTGTAGGCGTAGTTCAGATTTTGTGCCATCCAGGTCTGGGTGCCTATGGTGACTGTCTTATAGACTTGGCCGTCACGGTCATCAGTCAATGTCCCCGTTACAACAGTTGCCGGATCAACAACAGACACGCTACTGCTGGAAGCGATGCTACCGCTCGATTTCACACTGCTACTGGACGCAACTGAACTACTAGACAGATTCGTACCCGAAGAATTCACATTGTCACGAGAGGAACTAGACAAATCGCCATTTTTGCTTTCGGAGGAAGCGCCATCGCTCGGAGCGACGCTTGAAGAACTACCCTTCTCGCTATCAGGGGAATTTTCGTCACCGCCTTCGTCGCCCTTACCATCTGCCCTCGTGCTGCTCGACGACTCTGTCGAACTCGGCTTTGTCTGGTCGTAGGACTTGAACCACTTCTCGCCGTCGCATTCGTAGTTCTCTTCGAGTTCGGTCACATAGACCTTCTCGCCGATGACATCCATGCCGCACTCGTAGGTTTCAAGTTCCGCCTTGTCAGCCACTTCGGCAGGAAGCCCCGTCCCCTTCGGCGAAGACGAGTCGTCGTCACCGCAGCCGATAAACGCAGCACCAAGCACCCCCGCAAGGGTGCAAATCGTAAACTTTCTGGAGAATGTATTTTTCATAGCGAAACCTTTTGAAAATCTTTACCCCCTAAAAATAACAAAGCACCTCCCTGCACCGCAAGCCTTCAGCGCACATAAAAACAACTTTTTTCAAGATTTTCTATCAGAAATTTTCTATATGACTCAAGTTGAGACATATAGGAGATTCTTCCAGATTCCCATGACAGGAACGGCAATCCAGGGGCCTTTCCGGTTCAAGAAATTGCAAACCCGGGAACAATAAGGTAAATTTAAAGAACGATGAAACCGATTTCCGACTACGACAACTACCGAACCTACATCAGGGATTTTTACGAAGAGCGCAAGTTGATGACGGGCCTGTCGTGGCGCGGCTTCAACAAGATGGCCGGATACGCCAGCACAAAGTTCTTGAAACTCGTTTGCGACGGGAAGTCGAAATTGAGCTGCGTCGGCGCCGCCCGCCTGTCAAAAGTCATGGGCCTTTCCAAGATCCAGACATCCTACTTCTTGGCGCTGGTCACCTACTGCAATTCCCCCGTAGAAAAGAAAAGGCAGGCCGCCCTTGAACAGATGCACACCCTGGCAAAGGACGACAGGGTCAGGGTCGTAGGGGGCGACGGCTACGAATACTTCAAGAACTGGTGGAACCCGGTGCTCCGGGAACTTGCCCCCAGGATTGCCAATGCCACGCCGTCAAAAATCGCGAATATGCTCCACGAAAGCGTGACTCCCGAGAACGTGAAGAAATCCCTGGATTTCCTGGTCCAGGCGGGGTTTCTGAAGGAGCGGCGCAACAGGTATGTCCAATCCGACAAGGCAATCCTTGGCTCGTCCGAGAAGATTCCACGGGCCATCCGCGGCATGCACAGGCAGATGGCAAGGCTTGCGGAGAAGGCCGTCGAGGCATTCCCCGTAACGGAGCGCAACTTTTCGGGAATGACGGTCGCCGTAAACCGGGCGGCATACGCGCAGATCGTAAGCGAACTGGATTTCTGCCGCAAGAAGATAGCCGCAATCGTTTCTGCCGCAGAGGACTGCGACAGGGTTTACAGGGTGAACCTGCAGTTGTTCCCGCTGACCAAAGAGATAAAAAAATGAGATTTTCCCCGAACATTCTATCCATCCCCTGCCTTGCGTTCCTGTTCTGCACCGCCTGCAGCGATTCGGAAAAGGAAATCGCCAACGGCTACACCGAAGAGCAGAACGCCAGCCTGGACAGCGCCGCCTATGCAAGGCTGATGACGTGGGAACCCAAGGTCGCCCCGAGGCTCGTGGAAGTCAAGGACAAGGAACGGGGCTTGTCGTGGTTCGATGTCGATTTTACCACAGCCGCCAAGCCCTACTACGAGCATGCTAGCGAAACCGTCGGCGAAGCCTGCACCGTGAACCTGTATGCCGAACAGAACGGCGTCCGCATGAACTTGACTCGCACCTACAAGAAGAACATCTATACGGAATTTTTGAATCGGGATTCGCTGGACGCTGTAGTGGAGGATCACCTGGACAATTCTTACGGCGACAGCGCCACAGCAAGTTGCCGGGCGGATTCTACGGCCTTCGCAGGCTACTGTGCCGAAAACGGCGGGGCCGTGACGGACCTTTTCAAACTGGACCGTTGCAGCGTGCTTCACTTGACATGCGTCATGAAGTTCACGCCGAAAGTTGCCGCCGATGAATACTTGCAGGCTACGGCCAAGAGAATGAAGGATATCTGCATTGCCGAGTTCTACGCCCCGGGAGACGACCCCGCAGAAGCCGACTCCACGCTCCTTGTGGACAAGCGGGACGGTCAAGTGTACAGGACGGTAAAAATCGGCGAACAGGTGTGGATGGCGGAGAACCTGAACTACGCCTATCGGGCTTCTTCGGAAACCATGGATTCCCTCAGTTACTGCCCGGAAGGAAATCCCGCCAACTGCGAAAAATACGGGCGGCTCTATACATGGGCCGCGGCAGTGGGCTGCACCGACGACCCCTGCGATATAGGCAACAATGTCCAAGGGATATGCCCCGACGGCTGGCGTGTACCGAACCTTGACGACTTCGAGATTCTCGAAGAAGAAATGGGCGGGCGCGACGTCGCCGGGAAAAAGGCGGCGGCAGAAGAGTTCATGGGAACGGACGATTACGGGTTTACGGCACTGTTCCCGGGTTATTCCGTTCTGCCGCCCGAAACGGAAAGGCAGGAAAAGTATTTCGGCTACGGGGCCTTCTTTATCATGGCTTCGACGAACATGGGAATCCCGCAGCATTGGAGATTCCTTTTCGGCGATACCAGCTCGAATGTCGAATTGGCTTCGTCATACGCATTCGAATCGCTCCGCTGCATAAAGGGCGCGGCGACGGAAAATTCAGGGGGAGCCGTGGACCCTGCTCAGGTTGTCGCCGGGACCTTCACGGACGAGCGCGACGGGCGGACTTACGCCACCACGACGATAGGTTCGCAGACATGGCTTGCCGAGAACCTGAAATACAAGGGGGATTTCACGAGTTACTGCTACGAAAACGACGACGAGAACTGCGAAAAATACGGCAGGATGTATTCTCCCGACGACGCCAAGACGGCCTGCCCGGAGGGTTGGCGGCTGCCGTCCGCCCAGGACTTTGTAGACCTGGAGGATAACACCGGGAAGGACATGACTGCTCTCAGGACGACCGAAGGCTGGGAAAGCGGAAACGGAAGCGATCTTTACGGATTCAGCCTTTACCCGGCAGGACGCTACAGCATCATCGGGAACACCCTGAAATTCGCGCAAATGGGAGTGGCGGCCTACCTATGGACGGACACGGAAAGCGAATTCGGGACGCTCGTTTTTGACGGACTCAATGTCGGTTACCCGGCAACGTCCATGACATCGGGCAACTACCTGAATGTCCGATGCCTAAAGGATTGACGAAGCGGGAAACGGCGCAAGACACGCCAAGACGCCCACTTCCAGAAGTTCACTGAATTCGCGGAGACGCGGCAAGTCTTCGGGAATGCGGTTGATACCAAAATACTTCATGAACTCCTGCGTGGTCACGTAGGTGTAAGGGTTCCCCACCGTGTCGGCTCGGGGATGACATTCTAAGCTAGAACACGACCAGGTCGTTCTTGTGAATCAGTTCGTCGGCGACATCCTTGCCCAAGAGTTCATGAATCTGGGCGGTCTTCTTGTGAAGCACAAGTTTCAAGGTTTCGCTGTCGAACTTCGCGACACCGCGTGCCACCGGCTCGCCGGTCTCGCTCAAGACTTCAATCAGGTCGCCCTTGTCAAAGTGCTTCTTGACGGCGCAAACACCTACGGGGAGCAGGCTGGAATGCTTTTCGCGCAGAGCCTTCACGCCACCTTCGTCCACCACCACGGCCCCGCGCGGAGTCGTAATGAAGCTGAGCCAGCGCTGACGGCTGTTGAGCTTTTTCTTGGAACCTACAAAGAGCGTCCCCTGCGCATTTTCAAAAATCACCTGGTGCGGCAACACCTTCATGCCGCTCGCGAGGAATGCGTTGCAACCACTCTTGGTCACGTTGCGAATCGCTTCGAGCTTGCTGCGCATGCCGCCGGTACTTACAGCGGAGCCCGTCTCGCCGGGCTTACCCGCGAGCGCAAGCACTGCAGGCGTAATTTCAGGCACAAAGCGGAGCAGTCGGGCGTTCGGATTCTTCTTCGGATTGTCATCGAAGAGGCCGTCTTCGTCGGTGAAAATCAAAAGCAAGTCGGCATCGAGGAACAATGCCACGTCGCTCGAAAGCTTGTCGTTATCGCCCACCTTGATTTCGGCAACGGCGAGCGAATCGTTCTCGTTGATGATCGGAACAATTTTACGGGCAAGCATCGCCTTGATGGTGTTCTGCAAATTCTTGTAGCGATTGCGGTCGCGGAAGTCTTCGGCAGACAGAAGAATCTGACCCACCGAAAGCTGCATCCAGCGGAACATTTCGCGGTAGGCATACATCAAGTCAATCTGTCCCACGGCAGCGCAGGCCTGCTTTTCTGCAAGAACCGTCGGTTTTTCCTTGTAGCCGAGCTGGCTCATGCCCGTACCTACGGCACCGCTCGTCACAATCACGACTTCCTTGCCCGCTTCCATCAAGCGTGCGACCGAGTCAGCAAGCTTCTGGATGTAACGGGTGCGAACGCCACCCTTCTCGGAATCCACCAAGATGCGGGATCCAATTTTTACAACAATACGATGCGCTTCATCGAGAATATTCTTGCGTAATTCACTCATAAATTACCTACACACCAAAAGCCTAATTGCATCGAGGCGTAGCTGCGGGTTCGAAATGACCTTCTTCCATTCCTGCGCGTTCTTGCGAAGCTGCTGCAGCTGAGCGTTGTTGCCCGCCTTGCCACGCATGCTCAGCAAATGGTTCATACGCTGGTATTCCTGCTCGGCGCGAGCTTCCACCGCAGCGGCCGCCTTTTCTGCAATCTCCTTTGCCTGCGCGCCCACGACGCGGCGGGCAATCGCCAAGCCTTCCTTACCGAAATACTTGAGCGTCATGTTCACGGCGGCATTACCCTGCGGAACAGGCACATCCTTGAAGCAGGCCTTCTTCAGCTCATCGAGCTTCGCCGACATATCCTCGCCCATCGGATTCACCAGGGCGCTAATGTAATGCGGACCGGCAAGATCCGACACGCCCCATTCATCAGAGACAGAGAAGTCGACTGCAAAGTTATACTGCATCAACAATCCGCGCATTCCCGAATTCGGCCAGATTTCGCAGGCGACCGCGCCATTTTCAAGCGAGGTCTCGTAGTCCACCACGCCCTGCGAAAGCGGGTGTTCCAAGCTCACGAAATCCACTTCGTCGTGGAGCATCGCCACATTGCGGTCAAAGGTCACCGTCAAGCTCGCCGAATCACAAACACGACCATCGTCTTCACTATCATAAGAGACAAACCGGCTCGACTGCTTTGCACTGCCAGACGAAGCGGCACCATCTTCAGATTCGCTCATGTCTACATTAAACTTTTCAACATTCTGAGTCACGCGACCGCTAATTTCCGTCGTGCCGTAGAAATCAGGCATACCGGGAATAGAGCCCGACTCCATGTGAGAGCCCATGGTAATCGTGTAGCAGCCCTTGATGTTGCTCTTCTCGATTTCAAGACCACGGTCCATCAGCGACGAGAACACCAGCGTCTGCAAATCCGGATCCGCATCGACCTTCAAAATTTCGTCGATGATTTCCTTCGCCTTTTCCGGGTTCCTAGAGTTGAATTCCAGCAAGCGGTCGCGCCCCTTCTCGATATTTTTGCGCATGGACTCGCAGTCCTTTTTCACCTGCGGAATTACCTTGTCGACAAAGTCCTTCAACAAGGTCTGCGGGTAAGCGAGCGCTTCAATCAGTTCATCGGTGTACTTGAGGAACAGTTCACCGCCACTCATCATCGGAGTACCGAAGGCGTTCAAGCCATTGTGGTACCAGCGGAACATGACTTCCTGACCGGAGCCCTTCACATACGGCACATGCACAATGATGTTTTCGGTCTGACCGATACGGTCAAGACGGCCGATACGCTGTTCTACGAGAGCCGCATCGAGAGGCAAGTCGAATAGAACCAGGTGGTGCGCGAACTGGAAGTTACGACCTTCGGAACCGATTTCGGAGGCAATCAAAAGGTTTGCACCATTTTCCTTGCTGAAGTTAGCAGCGGCCTTGTCGCGCGCCATGATCGTCATGTTCTCGTGGAACATCGAGAAGGCGCCCTTACCCATGTAATCGTTCAGAAGCGATTCAAGAGCCAAAACCACCTGTATCGATTCGCAAATCAGAAGCACCTTGTCTTTGGCGTGTTCCTTCAGGAACTTCGTAAGCCACACGAAACGTTCGTCGAGCGCCCACGCATCGGAATAGTTCGTGCAAAGAAGACCGTTCTCCTGGATGTCGGTCGACATATCCAAGTCGTTCGCGGCGGCAGCATTCACCATCTCGCGATATTCAGGATTCGGTTCCAGCGGAACTTCATCGAGCACGCGTTTGGGGAATCCACCCACGCCCTTGCGGGTATTGCGGAACACCACCGAACCCGTACCCACGGCATCCACGATGCGGCGAATCCATTCGTCGGCGGGCATGCTCTTCGCACTTTCCTGTTCAAGCCAGGGGCGAATCATCGACTTCTTCGGGACACATTCGTTCAAGTCGTCCCAGCTCATCTGCTGTCCCGGTTCGGTCGGGAGTTTGTTCAATTCGTTCACCAGCTTGCGGTAAGCGTCCTGATCCTTGATAAAGCTGTTATAGTCCGCGAAGCGAACGGGGTCGAGCATCTTGAGGCGGTTGAACTGCGATTCCGGATGGAACTGCAACGGCGTACCCGTCAAAAGCAGTACACCCTTGGAACGCTGGATGATTGCATTGGCAAGCGAGTATTCCGCGCTCGTAAAGCCGTCTTCGCAAACCAGGTGGTGTGCCTCGTCGATAATCACCATATCCCATTTCGTCTTGAGCAAGTCCTCAATCAAAGCAGGCTGCTTTATCAAGAAGTCAATCGAGCAGATGATGTCGTTTGAAATCAGGAACGGATTCGGACAGCCCTCATCTTCGTTCGCTACAAAAAGTCCCTTGACGAAGCCTTCATCCACCAGCGTAAACAGGTGGTTGAAGCGGCGCTTCATTTCGACAAGCCACTGATGCTTAAGAGTTTCGGGAACAATAATCAAGGTGCGGGTCAGGCGGCCGCGAGACTTGAGCGCATGCCATATCATGCCCGCTTCGATTGTCTTTCCAAGACCCACTTCGTCCGAAAGCATCAGACGCGGAAGCGAGGAAGAAGAACAGGCACGCTGGCACAGGTAATACTGGTGCGGGATCATCGATGTACGCGGACCAATCATGCCGCGGACCGGCGAAGAGATCCACTTGCAGGAAAGCTCCATGGCCGATTCACGACGCTGGAACTGGTTGATATTGGAAACCCGGTTTTCCATGAGAGCCTTGAACAGGTCAGATGGACGCGCAATCGATATCTTGGCGTTAAGTTCCGATTCCTTCATCGAGCGACCGGCACGGCCCTTGTAAACAAGCAGACCATCGACTTCACTCACCGAATCAACCGTGAAGGACACGCCCTTTTCGCTTTTGGCGGTATCACCCACCGAAAGTTCAAAACGATCCACGGGAGCTCCCATGGAACGGTAACAACGGACGTCTTTAACAGCAGGGAAAGAAATTTTCACAATACGGTCCTGCACCTCGGTGACTATCCCAAGCCCGAGTGTAGGTTCCGATTGACTTACATAGCGTTGGCCAACCTTAAAATTCATCATACCTCCCAAATTTAGTTTTTTTTCTAAATTATGACTCATCATGATTTGGTATTATATCGATGAAACGATCACCGAAGGTGAACGACGCAAGGGTCCTTTTAATATCGACGAAATCCGCGATTTTGTAAAACAGGGCACCATAAAAGACGAAACTCTCGTTTGGCACACCGGCATGGAAGCCTGGGTGGAATGGAAAGACACCGAAGAATCCAAGGAAATCCCCCTTTCCGAAGAAGATGAAATCCGCAAGGCGCTCGAAACGATCATCGCCGAGCACAACAAGGACAAAAGGTATGCCGGATTCTTTGTCAGGGGGGCAGCCTACTTCATCGACAATTTTATTTTGTCTGTAGTCGGTGTCCTTATCATCATGGTCATGAGTGCCATGCAGTTTATCGACCTGAGCGCCGTTGAAAGCGCCATGAACATCTATATCAACGACCCCACATCCGACAAGGCCCTGATGGATGTGCTGAACATTCCTGGGATGCACACATTTCTTGTCATCTGGGGAATTGCCCAGGCAATTTACTTTGTCCTATTCACGAAGCTCAAGGCGGCAACCCCCGGCAAGTTGCTGATGAAGGTTCATGTCGAAACATCGCAGGGAGAAAATCTCAGTTGGTTCGAATCTCTCGCACGCTTCTTAGCGAGTCTCTTCACGCAAATTACACTCATGTTCTACGGACTTGGCTACCTGATCGTGATGGTCGACCCCAAGCGCCGCGCCCTGCACGACTGGATTGCACATACAAGAGTTGTGCACGACAAGATTAGACGAGAGCCGAAAGAAGGAAAACAAAAGAATTAAATTTTTCTATAATTCAGCTTGAAAAATTTTTCAAGCTGTTTTATTATGTACCAGTTTATTGTACCTCAGGTTAAAAAGCCGCTCGACGGCGAAGTTGAAATTTCCGGCGCAAAGAACGCCGTACTCGCCGTGATGGCAGCAGCCCTCTTGGCCGACGGCGTTTCCGAAATAACGAATGTCCCACACCTCAAGGACATGAAAACCATGTCCGATGTGCTGCGCGTCATCGGTTGCCACATCAGCGGCGAAGTCCACTGCCTAAAGATCGACACCCGTAACGCAGACCACCTGGAAGCCCCCTACGAACTCGTGAAGACCATGCGCGCAAGCTTTTACGTACTCGGTCCTCTCGTTGCCCGTTTCGGGCGCTGCCGCGTCTCGCTCCCCGGAGGATGCGCCTGGGGCCCGCGCCCCGTTGACCTGCACCTGAAAGGGCTCGAGGCGCTCGGTGCAAAGATCACGGTGACGCACGGATACGTGGAAGCCACCTGTGACGGGCGCCTCCCCGGCGGAACGTTCCACTTTCCAATTTCTAGCGTCGGCGCCACGGTAAACGTGCTCATGGCGGCAACGCTCGCCAAGGGCACAAGCGTATTGCAGAACGCGGCCCTGGAACCTGAAATTGACAACCTCGTCGATTACCTCATCGGCATGGGCGCCAAGATTCAGGGGCGCGGCACGCGCACCCTTACGGTGCAGGGCGTAGAGACCCTACGCCCGGGTAATGGCGTCACCATTCCCGACCGCATCGAAGCAGGAACATTCCTCTGCGGCGCCGCCATTACGCGTGGCCGCGTCAAAGTCACTAAAATTATCCCCGAGCACATCGCCTCCACCCTCGACGCCTTCCGCGACATGAACTGCAAGGTGACCGTCGGCCCCGACTGGGCGGAAGTCGACGCCCGCGGCGTAGAACTCAAGCCAATCACCATCCAGACGCTTCCCTTCCCGGGCTACCCCACCGATATGCAGGCGCCACTCATGGCAACGCTCCTCTCAGTTCCCGGCAACAGCGTCATCCAGGACACCGTCTACAACGACCGCTTCAAACACGTGGCTGAAATGGAACGCCTGGGCGCAAACATTACGCTCAGCGGCAACACCGCCACCATCAAGGGCGGGCTCCCGCTCGAAGGCGCCGACGTGATGGGCTCCGACCTGCGTGCAAGCGCCGCACTCGTCCTCGCCGCGTTAATCGCCGAAGGTGAAACCAAGATTAGCCGCATCTACCACCTGGACCGCGGCTACGAAGATTTCGAAGCAAAGATGGCTAAGCTCGGCGCCGAAGTCAAGCGCGTCATCATCGACGCCGACGAACCGTAAGGTTGCGCCCCCCCCCTATTTTAACAACGAAAAAGCCCGGCAAACGCCGGACTTTTTTGCGTTACAACTTGTTTATCAACTACCTTATTTCGCAGGTATTGTAGCGGCCCACAGCCATCACGTTGAAGGATCCGACATCTCCAGATCTTCCCGAAATCTTGAACTTCAAGGAAACCAATTCCTTGGCAGCATCGTCACCAGACATAACGACACCCTTACCCCAACCGGCCTGTTGGAAATCTTCCCATTTAAAGTTCGCTACATAACCAGTGGTCTTTTTCGGGAGAGAAATCGAATGAACGTCGTATCCCATTGCCGTTTCCAAGGAATCGGTAAAGCCCATTTCCAGGTGCCCTGGGTGGTCTAGGACATATACAACGCAAATTCCTTCCCAAGACGAAACGTCTGCAGGTTCCGGTGCAGCCCCAATGGTCTTGCTGCCTGCAATATTGAAGCCTATCCCGACGAACGGATAATTAGACCCGTCTTTCAGTTCATAGTTTCCGCAAATACCCCCGCAGGCATCGATAATGGGGTCAAAAGCATCTTCGTCATAGTCATTGCCGCGGGGAACGGGCCATTCTATCTCAGAAGTTCCATAATCAGGGCTATCATTGTATTCAAACCAGCGACCAGCATTTTCACCACCGGCATCAACTCCCGTATTTACAGAGTATTCAGAAGCCCATCCGCTCCACATGTCAGCGTATGCAGACACCGTGACAATGGAAATCGAGCTGGAAGATCCCGCAGCGCTAGACAAGTTAGCCGAACTAGAAGAACCTATGGAGCTGGAGGACACATCGGGATCCGACAATTCTTCCGAACTCGACGATTCTTCCGAACTCGACGATTCTTCCGAATCGGAGGAATCCGGTCCTATTATAATGATATCCATGCTGGAGCTGCTTTCCGAATCAGATGCAATCGGATCGTCGGAGTCATTTTCAGATTCGCTGGAAGAGGACTCTTCTTCCGCATCGACTTCCTGCCATTCGCCATCGCTGCAAAGGTACGTCTTGTTCTCGGATTCGACAACCCATTCCTTGCCTTCGCGTCTCTTGGAGCAAAGCGGCAATTCGTCTTCTTCCTCTTCTTCGACTTCGCTTTCGTTGTCGTCATCATCGTCTTCTTCACTCGAAGATGACGAAATTTCGATTTCGTTCCAGCTGCGGCGATCGCATTTGAACGCCTTTGAAACATCCTTCACCCATATAATGTCGCCATCGTTCTTGGGAAAACATTCCGGAAGATCGTCTTCTTTTTCAACCGATTCAAGGATGTCTCGCACAAACTTCCATTCGCCGCCGCTGCAGGTATAGGCTTCACGGTCGTCGAGGACAACCGCCACATCACCGGAACGGTTCGAAGTGCAGCTCGGCAGAGAATCGTAGGTTTCCGCCTGCAGCGTATAGTCGATATCAAACGATATTTCCTTTTCGGCAATAAGTTCCTGGACGTGCGTACTGATATTCGCTTCATCCGTTTCCGAACAGGCGGCAAGAGCCAAGAGCAGTGCCGAGCCCATGGCCATTTTCAAGGCAAATTTTTTCATAAATTCTCCTAACACTTAAAAGACTAAGGAGCAGCCGGAGCCTGCGGCGCAGGAGCCGCAGCATCGCTCACCGGAGCAGGCGTAGGTGCCGGCGCAGGAGCCGCTTCGCGAACGACAGGCACGCAGGCATCCACCGGTTCACCGGCAGCCTTCTTGTCTTCCTTTTCCAAAATTTCCTGCAGCATTTCAGCAGCCTGCTCGAACTCGGCAGACTTTTCGCAGGACTTCGTCGAAAGGATTTTCTGCAGGTACTGCTTCTGCATGTCGATATCGCAATCTTCGCCATACAGGTTAGCCAGCTTGAACAGTGCAGGGCAAGTCTTGGCTCCGTCGGGGAAGGCTTCCGACATGCGCGCAAAGACCTTTTTCGCCTTGTCCACCTGGTTCACGTCAATCAGGCAAAGCGCCATCCAATAAAGAGAATTCTCGGCAAGTTCGCCCTGCTTCATCTGCTCGTAGACCTGCTTGAATCCGCTGTAGGCAAGCTTGAATTCGCCACGATGATAATCGGAACGTGCCGTATTGAACATCGCTTCGGCTTCGACCAGCTTTTCGGCTTCGCGTTCCAGGCTATCCATCGACACCGGAGCCGGAGCGCCACTCACAACCACTTTCTTCGCCAAGATCTTGTCGGACTTGCCGAGCAGCATATCGAGGCGGTAGATGATTTCTTCCTGTCTGGAATCGTTGCGTTCAGACTCGTCGGAAACGCGACGGGAAAGCATGGTAATTTCAGCCTGCATACGCTTCTGCGCAAGCGAAGATGCTTCGAGGAGCGCCTTGGTTGAATCGAGTTCGGCACGCAGGGAATCATTCTGCTGAGCAAGCTGCGCGGCTACAGAATCCAGCCGCATTTCAACTTCGCTTCCAACAGCCTTCATTTCCTGTGTACGGAGCACCGTCATCTGGCTGCAACCCGTAAAGACGAGCGATGTCAAACCTGCTATTAAGAGAATTCGTTTCATATTCATGATTTTGCAGCTATGCCGCAGTTAGTTGAACTTTGTTGGTAGAGCTTATTCCTTGATGTTCACGCGGAAGTTCGCGCGACGGTTCTGGGAGTAGGCTTCTTCGGTAGCACCTTCAACCTTCGGGGCTTCCTTACCGTAACTCACCGATTCCATGCGCTTGTTGTCGATACCGTAGGCAACGAGGAATTCCTTCACCTTCATGGCGCGCTTTGCACCGAGAGTGAAGTTATAATCTTCGGTACCGCGAGCATCGGTATGACCTTCAATGGTAATCGTAAAGCGGTTTTCCTTGATCAGGAGCTCACCCACCTGGGCAAGGAGTTCCTTAGCCTTTTCGGTGAGTTCGGAACGGTCAAAGTCAAAGTACACATCTTCGCTCATGATCTGGTTGATCAAAGCTTCAAGACGAGCGCGTTCAGCTTCGAGGCGGGCGCGTTCGGCAGCGATGCGTTCTGCTTCCAAGCGAGCCTGTTCCGCAGCGAGGGAATCCGCATTCGGGGCAGCCTGTTCGGCAGCAGGAGCCGCTTCAGCAGCAGGGGCGGGTTCAGCCGTCGGTTCAGTTTTCGGCGGTTCCTTCTTCGCGCAAGCGACAAGGCAGAGTGCGGCTGCAGAAGCCACAAGAGCGAGTTTCACAAGGTTCTTCATTTTTCACCTTCCTTTTTTTGTTGTTTAATATCGTCGTAGAAGAAAGACCAAGTCGGAGACGTGTTCTCACCGGAATTGGTAATACGTGTCACGTTCGAGCCGTCCTTTCTCATAATGTAAATCTGGTAAGAGCCGCTGCGATTGCTCGCAAAAGCAATCAGCTTACCGTCGGGCGACCAGGTCGGATGTTCATTGTTACCCGCGTTGTTCGTGAGCTGCACAATGTCGGAGCCATCGAGGGCACAGGTGTAGATGTTCATGTGACCGGCATCCATCGAGGTGTAAGCGATGCGGTCCCCTTCGGGCGACCAGGCGGCGCGTTCATTGTAGCGGCCCATAAAGGTCACGCGGCGCAAATCGGAGCCGTCCTTCCCCATCACGAAAATCTGCGGTCCACCGCCACGGTCGCTGGTGAACATGACTTCAGAAGCGAACGGGCTCCAGGCGGGGCTCGTCTGGTTGGACTTCAAATAAGCAAATTTTCTCGCGCTACCCGTAGCAGGGTTTCCAATGTACAGGTCGGTCTTTCCGTCGACCGTACTCGAAAACAGGAGCTCTCCAGTCTTCGGATTCACTGCGGGACTGTAAGTCTGGTCAAGCTGCGGGAAAACCGACTTTTCGGAACCGCCAAAGGGCTTGGAATAAAGCTTCGGACGATGCGTCTTGAAGTTCACATAGTAAAGTCCCGCATTACCCTTCATCCACACCGGCATCATGCTGATGGTCGAATCCTTGGTAATCTGGCTGCGATGGAATCCGTCGTAGTCGGAGACCACCACCTGTTTGATTCCATCAATCTTCGAGACATAGGCAAGCTTCGTCGAGGCTACGCCGCGCTCGCCCCACAGCCTATAAATCACTTCGTCGAAGAACAGGTGCATCGCGCGGCGCAAATCCTTCTGTTCCACCGTGTAGGATTCACCGAGCAGCATATCCTTGGTCTGCGCCACATACAGGAAGCATTCCAGTTTGAGCTTGCCGCCCACCGGAGTCACCTTGCCCGTCACATAGTGCTTGGCGTGCGCCTTACTGAAAAGCGGCAGGTTGAACTTATCCGAGGCAATCACCTCGAAGCGTCCCGAAAGGTTTGCATCGCGCGTCACAATCTGGTGCGGTTTTTCTTCAATCCACTCGATGGCACCCTTGGGTTCGGCAAACGGAACAACGCCAATGGGCATCGTCTTAAAAACCGAGATTCCCACATCGACCGCAATCGTGTCGATGGTCGCATGCGTTGCCGACGGCACCAATGCTACAGCAAGTGCCATAGCCGCCATACGCACCAAGAAATTCTGTCCAAAGCTTTTAATCTTCACAAAGTTCATAATACAATTTTCTGCTTTCCTAAACCACCCATCCCGTTAATTTGGCGTAAAATTAAAATGCAAAACCAGCGATGGCGCCCTGAAATTCGGCGGAAGTTCCGGCACCTTGGAAATCTGCACCGCACGAACCGACAAATGATCCCAGGTCTTGTTACCGGAGCTACGCTTCAAGGTAATCGCCGTAATGCCGCCAAAGCGGTCTACCGTGAACTGCACCGTAGTCTTCACATCGCGACGCACATTCAAGTTCGAAGGCGGATTGAAGTTGCTCATGATAATTTGTTTCAAACGTTCCAGATAAACTTGCATCAGGGGGTCCATGTCCACGGACCCGACAGGATTAAGGCTCGGGGCTTCCACCGATGTCGGCAGGTCCAAGTCATCCACGGCAAAATCATCCACCGGCTCCGGTTCGGGTTCAGGTTCCGGCTGCGGTTCTTCGACCGGTTCCGGTTCAGGCGGTTTTTCCTCGACCTTGGGTTCCGGCGGAAGTTCCTTGTTCACCTTGGGCTTAGGTTCCGGCTTGGGTTTAGGCTCAATAGGCTTGGGTTCCGGCTTAGGTTCTACCGGTTTGGGTTTAGGCGGCTGCGGGCGCGGCATAGCCTGCTGCACCTGCACCATTTCAAATACAGGAATCGGTTCGGGTTCGTGTTTGAAATTCACAAAATGGAACGCAACACAAATACCGATCACTAGCAAATGGAACACCACCGCACAGGCGATGATCTTTACCATCATCCCGTCATCGTCAGACGAAAAATAGTGGATGTTTCTCTCTGTGCTCACCTAGTTCTGTCCCGGCTTTTCCTTGGGATTCATCGTCAGGAATCCAAGCTTTGTCACACCCAGCTTTTGCACCTGGGTCACCACCTTCATCACAAGGCCGTAATTCACCGACTCGTCGGCATTGATGACCACAGCCATCTCGCCGTTCCAAAGCGACTTGAACACATTGTTGAAGCTTCCAAAATCAACCATCATGTCGGCGATGTAGAGTTCCTCGTTCTTGGTGATAGACACCTTCAAGAGCTTTTCCTGTTCCATGGTCGGAGCTTCCGCCTTGGGCAAGTCGACCTTGACCCCCTGACTCATCAGAGGCGCAGAAATGATGAACACGATAAGGATCGCGAACACGATGTCGATCATGTTCGTTAAGTTCATCTCCTGCTTGAGTTCTTTTCCGCGACTACGCTTCACAAAGCCTCCTAGCCAGCCACTTCTTCGAGGGCGAGCAAGTCGCCGCGCTTAAAGAGGCTAAGCACCTGGGAGCCGAAGTTGAAGTACGAAATTTCGTTCTGTCCGTTGCGGGAAGTGAAATAGTTGTAACCGGCAGAAGCAGGGATTGCGACCACAAGGCCGGCCACCGTCGTAATCAAAGCCATAGCGATACCCGGTGCCACCACGGTCAGGTCTGCAGAACCATGCTGACCAATCTGGAAGAACGCCACCATAATGCCCCACACCGTGCCCAAAAGTCCAAAGAACGGGGCAAGGTTCGAGCAGGTCGCCAAGAAGCCCAGGTAACGGTCTTCGGTAAGGCGCAACCCTTCAATCGAGCGCTGAATCGTATCTTCCAGAAGCGATGCGCGGTGCTGGATGGAGTCGTAGCTCACAAAGTTACTGAACTTGGAGGCTTCCTTAAGCACTTCCGAAGTAAGGCTCTTCAGAGCGCTTTCGTCTGCCGTTTCGCAAAGTCCCTGCAGTTCCACGAACTGTCGCACATCCACAAACTTGCGGAAGAACACGACATTGGCGCGCTGGTTCTTCGTATTGACGATATACTTGACAATGATGATTCCCCAGGAACCGAGCGACATGACCGCCAGAATGCCCAAAATTACAAGCGTCGTAATATCGGACTGCGTAAGCATTTGGACAAAAGGAACCGAGTTATTCAAAATCACCTCCCGTTACAGAAATAGAATCGTAACTTGTTGTTTGGCAACAATATACAAAAAGTCGTCGGGCAGATATTACCGCCATGACGAAATCAAAGCAGAAATCGGCACCAAAAGCCGAAACCGCAACTTTGTTTACAATACGCCCTTACTGCTCGGGATACCCTTCACCGTGCGGCTCGGGGAAACCGCCATCGCAACGGCACGCGCAAACGCCTTGAAGATGCTTTCTAGGCAATGGTGGTTGTCGTTACCGTAGAACAGTTCCACATGCAGATTCATGCGGGCATTTTCGCAAAGGCTCTTAAAGAAGTGTTCGAACATGGAAGCCTCGATACCGCCAGCCGTGGCAGCCGGAAGCTTTACGTTCCACACAAAACCGATGCGGTTGCTGAAGTCAATGCACACGCGGCTGAGCGCCTCGTCCATCGGGACAAAGTAGAAACCGTAGCGCTCGATTCCCTTCTTGTCGCCAAGGCATTCCACCAGCGCCTGGCCAAGCACGATTGCAATGTCTTCCATGCTGTGGTGCATATCGACATGGATATCACCATTGCAGGTCAAGTCCAGGTGGATTCCGCCGTGGACTTGGAACAAATTAAGCATGTGATCCAAGAAACCGTTGCCAGAGCTGATTTGACCGGGCGTCGAATCGTCCAGGTTCAGGGACAGCGTGATATCGGTTTCATTCGTCTTGCGGGTAATCGTCGAGCTACGCATAAGAGACCTTTACTTTACAATGCGACCACCATACACGCGGAAGCGCGTCACGCGGCCAAATTTCATTTCAGGAAGCGCCGTTTCCTTACCATTCAGGTACATCTTGGCAATCGCCTTGGGTTCGCCAATAGTCACGCACAGGGTATCGTTCGTGTTGTAGACCATCTTGACGCCTGCCCTAGAAATGTTCGCTTCCTTCAGGAAGGAATTTGCATCTTCACGGCGCTTGAGCCCAACCCAAGAAAGCGCTTCACCGGAACCGACCAGCAAGAAGTTCGTCTTCGTGGTCTTTGGAGCATCGGCCGGTACTTCAACCGTAGCGGAATCCTTCTTGGAGTCCGAAGAAATGAAGATGGTCGCAGAAGCTGGCAAATCGGATTTTTTCACCGCCTCGTCAACCACGGCCTGGCTCACCGTCGCATTCACCGAGAACAGCTTTTCGGCGCTATCCTTTGCAGAAGAATCGGCCACCAGGGAATCGGCAGGCACCGCTTCGGCACCGTCAGGTATTTCCTGGGTCATCGAAGCTTCAACAGCGACAGGCTCGGCTTCAGCGGGCTGCTGTTCCTGCATCTGCTTCAAAGCAAGGGATTCCAAATCAAGGAAATGAGACGCGACTAGGAATGCCAGTACGAGAAGCACGATGACCACGGGGACAGCCATGCTCTTTTTCTTGGTTTCGCCTTCCTTTAGCGGAGAAATTTTCTTGCCAGAAGAAACATCTTCAAAATCGTTGTGCTTCGGGGCTCCAATTTCCCTATTGTACGCCTTGAGCACCTGATCCACATCCAAATTCAACTTGTTGGCAACCGAGCGCAAGTAACCGCGCACATAGGCTGCCACCGGGAAAGCCCGCCAGTCAGAAGCTTCAATAGACTTGATATTTGCAACCGAGAGCTTGGTTGCGGCAGACATATCTTCAACCGTCATTCCGCGCGCTTCGCGGGCTCTCGCAATATATTCACCCAGTTTTTCGTCGGGCCGTTTTTCTTCAACCGGATTCGACATTATACCTCTACCTTCAATTCACCCAACATCTGGAGCATTCGCGCCACAGGCAGCCCCACCACATTGTAATAGCACCCCCGAATTTCCTTGATAAGCCTAGCCCCTGCGGTCTGAATCCCATAGGCGCCCGCCTTATCCATCGGGTCCTTAGAATTTACATAATTTTCGAGTTCCTGTAAGGAGCAGTTTCTAAAAACAACCTCGGTTTCTTCGTTTTCCGCAGAAATAATTTGTCCGCCATGGGCGATTGCCACGCCGGTAATTACTTTGTGCGCTCTTCCGTTCAAGCTCTTGAGCATATCGAGCGCTTCGGCTTCACTGTGCGGCTTTCCAAGGGGGCGCCCATCCAAGAACACCAGCGTATCGAAGCCAAGCACAATCTCGGCAGGGAGTTTTTTCGAAACGGCAAGCGCCTTGATAGAGGCATTTTCAATCGGGAAATCCTGCGGATTGGTCGAGGTCGGCTTTTCTTCTTCGTTCGAGACAACGACTTCAAAGTTCACGCCAATCTGCGTCAAGATTTCTCTGCGTCGCGGAGAACCACTTGCAAGAATTAACTTTTCAATTTTCATTTTTAGTTATTCGTCTCCGTGCTGCCTGCGTTAAGCTTGATGTCCGGCAAATCCCTCACGTAAATTGAGAAGCTCCAGCCCGCAGCGGGGCCCGTGGGAGTCCAGCTGAAGTCAAGCTGCCAGCAATGCAGCGTCCGGTTAAAGGTAAAGCTATGCGTCACGAAACGGCCTTCGTTGTAGTTGTAGCGAGTGCTGTACGACATTTCCCAGTTGCGGGTCGGCTGTAGCGTGGCGCTGATACCCGTCGAGTGCGTCACCTTGTCCTGGAACAGGTCGCGCGCCACACGGGTGCTGCTGAAGCTGTAGCTATAGTCGAAGCCGAAGGTCCACTTGAGCATTTCGTACTTGCCCATCTGCGACGGAAGTCCCCCGTTGAAATCGCCACTCCAGCTGAAGCGCTTCGAGAAATCGTAGCCCCAGTAGATGAGTTCGGGCATCTGCACCTTGTTCGGGTCGTCGGTGAACTTGTGGTACACGCTATGCCGCGTATTGATGGTGAACAGGTAGTCCGGCAAAATCTGGAAGCCGAACGAAGACGTGATATCCGAGAACTGCAGCGAGTCTGCCGCAAAGTTGTACGACACATTGTGTCTTGTCGTCAAAAGGCGGCGCGTACCATACTGGTCTTCGACCGACTTCGCCGTATCGCCCTTACTTGTGTCGGCGACATGTCCCACGACCTTCAGGTACTTGATGTCGAAATCGTTGTTGAGTCCAAAGCCCACCGTCTTCTGTTCAATCTGGTAAGGAGTCTGGCCGAGCAACGGATGCGGAGCGAACTTTTTCACTGTATCAATTTCAGGCGCGTATGTATAAGAAATACTCGGAGAAAGCACATGCCTTGCACCCGTAAAGCGTCCAATTTCAGGCACCCAAATACCATAGAGCTTGGTATCGGCGGTAATGCTGTAGTTGTGGTTGTACGCCACCTGACCGTATTCATCATGCTCGGGGTCGAGACTCATGTAGCGCTTACGGTACTTGAGCGAATCGTTGGGATTGACCCAGCCCGTTCCGGTCCAGTAGCCAGTGAATGTTGCACGCGGAGTCAAGTTGATCACATCGAACAGCGAGCCAGAATAGTCCAAAGAATATGTGCCTGTATAGCCCACATACTCCGCCGTAGTGTCCTTCACGTTCACCGTGTCACGGGCACGCTTGGTGTAGTAGTTGAAGCGGTTGTTGAAGCTGTAGTTGAACTTCTCCATGTAGCTAATGAACGAACCGTCTTCGTAGGCTTCATCGTCTTCGTCTAACTCAAACGTAAACAGCTGACCACTCATGCGGTACTGCACGTCGGGAAGTTCACGTTCAAGCATGTCGGTCACCAGGTTGTGGCTCTGGCGCGCCTTGACCGTCAAGCTCTTGTTCGTCCCAAAGCGCCCCGAATAGGTCAGCTGCGCGTTCGCCTGCTGGTTCAAGATGGTCTCTGCATCGAGCGCCTTATCCTTACGAATACTCTGGCTAGATACGAACGAGCCCGAACCACTCAAAGTCTGCTTTCCATCGGGTGTCAGGTTCTGGTTGTGCGTAAAGCGGATATCGTAGCCGCTGTTTGCCATGTCGAATTCTTCAAGGTAAGACGTATAGGAGACGTTTCCATCGAGCACGTAGCGTTTCTTGTAGCGCACCTCCCCCGTCAGCGTAGTGCGTTCAAAGCGAGCCTCATCACCTTCGATAATGTCGCCCTTGATCGTTCCGTCCCAGTAGTCGTTGGGCGCATAGTAGAAGCCGATGTTGCTCATGTAGTAGCCCTGCTTCTGGTCACCGCCGAACTTGGGCGTCAAAAGGCCCGACTTGCGTCCACTCTTCAAGGGCGCGACAATCATCGGGAGTACTGCCACCGGCACATCGGCAATGTTCAAGACCACCGGTCGCGCGGTAATCGTCTCCTTGGGTTTCACCACCATGCGCCGTCCGTAGAAATAGAAGTGCTGGTGCGTCGAATCGTTACAGGTACTAAAGTCACCACGCGCAATCTGGATTCGCTGGTCAGGGAGCCTGCGGACTTCCATGCCGTTGAGTTGCTGGTTGTCCTGGTAGGTCGTTGCGTAATAGATTTCGCCGATGCGGCTCTTCATGTTGTACTTGAGCCGCATGCCCGAAAGCGAAGGGTTCTTGGTTTCGCGCAACACCGGGTCGCCCGTCGCCGCCAAGATACTGTTCTCCTGGTCGAACAGGATAGTATCCGCATCAAGCGTTGCCGTGCGGTACTTAAGCTGGGCACTGTTGTTCAAGTTGAAAGTCGACTTATCCACATCATAGACTAGGTCCACGGCGCGGTATTCAATCGTGTCTACACCGGTCGTGTCGTTCATCCAGTCCACTTCGGTCGTATCTTCTTCGACCTGTTCCCGTTCTTCGAGCTCAAAGCGAGTCATCTCCTGACCGAAAGCGGCAGGAGTGGCAACGGCAAACAGCCATAATGCCCAAAAAGCCCAAAGGAAGCTATGGGTTCTAGATAAAATCACGTCGGGGCATAATGTAGAAAAATAAGGCGCAAACGAAATACGTTTACAAATCTATGATAGATATTCCAAATAAAAAAAGGAGCCCGAGGGCCCCTTCTGTTAGTTTGTTAAAAACCGATTACTTCAGCACGGCATTCTTACCAGAGACCGAGCCGTTATGGTCAATGCGAACCAAGTAGCGGCCGCTCGGGATGTTCTCGCCGTTCCAGCGAACAGTGTTGAAACCTGGTTGGGCGTTGTCTACACGGAGGCTAGCCACTTCAGCACCATCGGAGTTGAGCACGGTGACGATAGCCGTACCAGCAGAAGAAAGGTTGAAGCTGATGGCCTTGCGGGTAAAGCCCTTGAGCGAAGACGAAGAGTGCTTGTTCAGCGTCTTGGTCATCTTGGGGCCGAATTCGTTGGCGCGTTCCACATAGACGCCGTTCAGGTTCGTCGCCTTTACGCTCTGGTCAGCTGCGACCAGCGACCCCTGTTGAAGCACAGCAACGAGCTGCTTGTTGTTGCTTTCTGTAGCGCTTGCGAATGTTTCGAGTTCCTGGGCGTTGAATTCGGACTTGTTGTACCAGGATTCCACCTTGGCACCTTCGATATCCTTCACGGTAATCTGCGCACGGCGAAGCGTCGCGGTATAGGTTTCACCTTCGCTTATGTAGGTGATTTCGAGCGGCTTGTTCACCACGCCGCGGAGCATGGACTTGGAAGTCTCAATGTCATTGCCCTTGAGGCTCACACCGTCAACAGCGGTAATCACGTCGCCAGCCTGCAGCTTGGTTTCGGCTGCGGGAGTGCCGGGAATCACTTCAGCCACCTTGACACCGTCGCGCATCTGGTAGATGGTCACGCCAATGCCGCCGAATTCTTCATCGGCCATGATCGGGGCAGCTAAGAGTGCTGCAACAAGAGAAGCCTTGATAAACTTGTTCATAAATTCTCCTTATAAATCCATTCACTCTAAATATATATTATTTAATCGTTTCGGCAACAGCATTTGTCAAGAAATCATTCCAAAATGGCTAACCCTTGACAAAAACGGCAAAATTTACTATATATGGGCTATGATGGCACAAGATTCTGTGCTCTATTTGATTTAAAATATTTGAAAATTTTCCATAAAATTCTTTGAGTCCCCCCATGAAAAAATTTTTGGGGATATTGTACCCTCTCGAAACCGGGTATGAGTTTCCAAAATTTTTTTCAAAAAAAGGTAACTCATGAATAAGAAAAACTATTTCCAAAACATCGCCCAACAACTCAACCGCAAAGTAGCCCCCGCAGAAAGCGAGGGGCCGAGTTTCGCTCTGCTCAAAATCATGGAGTACTGGGTCCGTTTTTTGCAAGCGGATTCCGACTACCTGAACATCGAGCCGATCGTCACTCTTATGAATTTTGAGACGCAGACCGAACTCGTCTACACTCTCGCCAAGATCGAAGAGGAAAATCTGCGGCTCCCCGCCGCCGTTGCATCTAGGGTAAACTACTGCGGTCCCCACGGACGACAGTTTCTGAAAAAATATCCGAATGCGGACTACCATTTCGAAGTAAAGCACTGCATCAACAACATCAGGCATCTCACCCGCGATGTGTTCTCTGAAGAAGAATGGAAAAAATTCAAGAACATCATCACTCCACTGTTCATGAAGTTCGCATGGAACGAACTGAACAAGGGCGTATCCGAAAACGACATCACGCTGGAACGAATCGAGAAATTGCAGAATTTGTCTCACCTGCAGGATGACGAAATCGAGGTCATCCTATATCTCTGGCTGCAGGAATACGACGAAATGGACGTTTCCTCTAAAAAGAAGGGTCCCTCCACGGGAAACCGCAGTCGCTATATGGAAAAGGATTTCGATCTGATTTCCATCGCGACCGGACTCTCCAAGCAGAGAGTGTCCGATTTGCTCAACGGCGAATCGCTCCTCGCAAAGCTCGGTCTCATTAACGAAGAAGTCGATCTCGAACGCGACATCATTTTCCATTTGAATGGACAAAGCGAAATCACCAGGATTAGCAACGTCGAAATGGCCGAAGCACCCCAAATTCCGTTCAAGACACTCGCCAAGGACCGCCCCGAAGCAGAAACGCTTGTGTATCTGCTCAAGAATCACGACTACAAGAAGCCACTCAACATTCTATTCTACGGTCGTGCGGGTACAGGCAAGTCGGAACTCGCGAAAGCTCTCGCCAAGGAAGTAGGACTTCCGATGTACGTCACCAAGGTGAGCGACAAGAGCGAACGCTACGGCAATGATCTCACCAATCTTTCCGACACCCTACTCCGTCGCCGCGTGCGCGCGATTCGTTTCATCGCCATCAACAACGAAAATGCAAAGACCATCATCTTGGTCGACGAAGCGGACCAGATGCTGAACAGTTTTGAAAAGGGCGCGCTCAATATGCTCATGGAAGATGTACACACGCCAATCATTTGGATATCAAACTCCATGGAACATGTCGAAGAAAGCACCTGCCGTCGTTTCGACTATTCGATGGAATTCCAGAATTTCACGGCAGAAAAACGCGCCGTGCAGTTGCAGTCTGTGCTGGAAACATTCCACGTTCCGCATCTGATCAGCGAAGAAGAAGTGAAGTCCATTGCCGCGGAATACCCCGTGACGGTCGGCGGCTACACCAAGGCCGTCCAAAACGCCATTCCCGCGGCAAAGCAGAAAAAAGTCAATCCCGTAGACATTATCCGCAGGACGCTCGACGCCCACGCCAATCTGCTGAACATCTCCTGCGACAACACCCGCGACAAGACAACACACGCCCCCGCATACACACTCTCCGGACTCAACATAGACCAGAATATCACCGACATTTTGGAAATCGCCACAAATTTCAACGGAATCTGGGACCATCTCGACGGGAGTTCCGCCGCACAGTCGCTCAACATTCTCCTGTATGGCGCTCCGGGTACCGGCAAGACCGAATTCGTACGGTATCTCGCCCGCAATCTGAACAGAAATCTGGTCATCAAGCGAGCAAGCGATTTGCTCGGAAAGTACGTCGGCGAAACCGAAGCAAACATCAAGGCGGCATTCAGCGAAGCCGAAGAGAGCAAGGCGATTCTCTTCTTCGACGAAGCGGACAGTTTTCTCAACAACCGCAATAACGCCGAGCGCAATTTCGAAGTGCAGCAGGTCAACGAACTGCTGACGCAGATGGAAAATTTCAACGGCATTTTCATTGCCGCGACAAATTTCAACGGACGTCTCGACAATGCATCTCGTCGCCGGTTCGCCATCAAGGTCAAGTTCGACTATCTCACCCGCGAAAGCATCGAAACTGTTTGGGCTTCGTTCTTTCCGAAGCTCTGCTGCCCCGAGCGAATCAAGCGAATGACGACTCTCGCTCCGGGCGATTTCGGCGCCGTCTATAACCAACTGCGCTACATGCCCGAATACAGGCTCACAGCAGACTATGTCGCAAACGTTCTCGAACGAGAAATCGAAGCGAAGGAAGGTATCGAAAACAAGAGAAGGATGGGATTTTAAAAATGTTCGGACATAGCACAAAAGCCGCCGGCATTTTCGCCGACGGCTTTTTTCGTATTCCAATTTCACCCGCAACTTGTGCGAGCATCATCCTTTAATATGGCGGATTTTTTCTTCAGTTCGCAGTCCCTGGTAATCGCCATCGAACTTTTTGCCACCCACATTCTTCTTGGAAAAAAAGACAGAATCGTTTCGGTTCATTTCAGCCATATCGCTCGTGTGATACCCCTGAAGAGCGGAATCATGCTGCAACACAAACTCCACCTTCTCCTGGTAAGTATACATATTCGTAAACTTTTCCGGATTACACAGATGCAGAAGCCCGTTGCGGACCTGTGCCGAAGAATCCTTTCTGACTTTCAAGATAAAATCCACCAGAGCGGCTTTCACTTCGGCCACCGTGTTGAACTTCGGGCGCCTCGGCCAGGACAAGATGCGTTCAAAAATGGAATAAATCAACTTCAGGTCCTTCCGCATTCCAAGCACCTGAACTTTCCACAACCCCATATCAGGGAAGATCGGAGCTTCAAGCGCCATCAACTTTCCATACGGACCACAACCGACAGCAACATTATTCGCCCCTAAAGACCAAAGCCAATAAAGATGGAACGCAATCATCAAATAGACCTTGTTCTTTTCGATGAACGAATTATGCCATTCCTGATAGGCCGTCAACTTTTCCGGATACTGCGCAGCAAGCTTCTCATACTCCTTCAGACGGGAGCCGTGGCGCTCCATGTATTCGTTATACCTCTTTTCAAAATTTTCCATGCGAACCCGATTCTTTTCATCGCGTTCTTTGACATCCTGCTCATATTTGAGCATTTTCGCCTGGTATTCTTCGTCCGTATCCTTCTTTTTGCGCTTGGGAACCTTGATTTCCTTATAGTCCCCCGGTCTTTCCGGCGGATTCAAATCCCTGGGCTTGGCAGGCTCTTCAGGCATTTCAAGCAACGGTTCGTCCAGAAATTCGTACACAGAGGCAACCGGTTGCCCCAAAATCAACTGCGAAAAAGACGGAAGCGAGGCACCATCGTCAGCATTCAAAGTTTCAAATTCAACAGAGCCATCGTCATGTTCAACGAGCGGTTTCGAGAAGTCAATCAGACGATCTTCCAAAACAGTCTTCGACAAAAAAGCATCGAACAGCTTATAGACCATCTCCTGCCCCGGAACAGCAAATCGTCCCAACATTTTAGCATTAATATTGTTTGAATCGTCCATTTTGACCTCTCATTTGAAACATATATAATTTTTTCGAGAAAAAACAAGAGAAAAAGGGGCGGCTACCCCATATCAACTCCGCAGAGTCGATCCATAATGTAACGGATCTTGTCCTCGGTGCGGTCTGCACGATAGACAATATTGTCTTCCGCACGGCCAATGCGCTTAGAATAGTAGACACTATCTTGTTCCTGCAGCGTACTGAAACTGCTTGACTTATAATAGCGCAGCAACGATGAATGATGCTCAATCCATTCCATTTTCATTTCGTAATCATAGATATTGATATACTTGTCAGGATCGCACAGATGCAGCATGCCGTTTCGAACCGGTGCGTTCAAATCAATTCGCGTTTTGAAGACGAAGTCAACCATAGCGGACTTGATTTCGTCTACACTCTTGAATTCCGGCTTATTCGGCCATGTCATAAAACGATGCAGAATGGAATAAACCAGCAACAGTTCCTTTTTCAGACCCATCGCAGAAATATGGGCATACCACAGACCGTCCTCCAGATTATAGCCATTCAGAGCGCCCGTCCAATCCTCCTTGATATCGGCAGACTTGCCAAACTTACCGCAAGACGTCTTGACCCCAGACAATCCCAGAGACCACAGCCAGTGCAGATGAGCGACCAAAACAAGCTCTCCCTTATGAGCGGCCTTCCAATCGGTATTCTTGAGAAGTTCCCTCAGAACGGCAGCCGGAGCATTGATGATATACTCGATGCACTTTTTATAGTCACCATCGCCCTTTTTACCGCAGAGCAGTTCCGAAAACAAAATCGGCTGACCGTTTTCGTCTTCGAGCGTTGCGAACTCAACCTGACCGTAGTAGTCAACAGCGAATTTTGAGAAATCTATCGCCTTACCTTCGAGAATGGTCTTTGCGATAAACGCATCGAACAAATTGTAGACGACTTCCCTGTCTTCGTCGAAGAAGCGCTGAAAAGAACGGTTGATAGTGGTGTTTGTCATTTCCATAATGGATCTCCTTAAAAAAACTTTTTTTGAAAAAAATTTTGAGAATTTTAAGGGGTTTTGAGTAGATATAGTGGTAAAACCCCGAAATTTTCAAATTTCAGATAAATTAAAAAGCAGAAATTTTTATTAAAAAATTAAAATACCAAACCCATAAGCTAGATAAATATAGTAAAAATTGCCATATTTGTAAAGGGGGCTAATTGTCAGGAATTGTCATTTAGACAAAATCTCCATTTATAACGATATAGAAAAAAAATGGAGATTATTATGGATTCATGTACAGTCATTTTTTCTAACATGGGCGACACAGACACTCTGGTTCTCAAGCACATCTGGGAAGGCCTCCCGAATGTGAAAGTCGTTGAGGTCAACAACCACAACGGTCCCTGGGCCAAAAAAGTAGATTCCGCCATTCTCGCCGAAAAAGACACACTTATATTATGTGGCCACGGCTACCCCAGCGGACTTCTGTCGCCGCAAATGCACGGCGAACAATTTCTCGTTTCCGAAAGGAACGTACGCTACATCAAGGCGAAACGCGTCATCGGAATCTGGTGTTACGCATCGTCGTTCGCCAAGAGTGTCAATCTGAACGGATTTTTCTCGTCGATGTTCATCAGCAACCCCATCGAAGCGCACATCAATGGTTGCACCCGCTCCGACGCGGCAACCATCACCCGCGAAGAAATTCTATTCGGCCAGCGTCTGAACCAGCTCATCGCAAGTGACATTCCCATGGGCGAATGGAAGGACAAGCTGATCGACCAGGCCGATACGAACATCGATATCGTGAGGTTCAATTACAAGGGACTGACGTTTTTGGGGTAAAATACTCCTGCAACATTCTGGCCTAAACAGCCGGAATAAAAAAAGCCCGCTGGAATGAGCGCCAGCGGGTTTATAGTATTATATATAATGTTAGTTAAAAATCATAATCACTGCCGAACATATACTCTTTACTAACCACTTTCGACATATTCCACTTGCTGATATCACCCTTGAAATGTGAATTATAGAACATAGATCTCATACTTGTCACGTTCGACACATCCCACTTACTGATATCGCCGTTAAAACACGAATTTTCTCCCAAAAGCCGAGCAAATATAGTAAAAAAAGCCCTCCCTGTAAAGGGGGCTTACTGTCAATAGATGACACTCTCTAGTTTGAGAAGGCCATCTGTTTCCAGTTGGGCATATTCGCATAACGCGCCTTGTACGCCTTGATGAACACTCGGAAATCTATCGCCTTGTTACGCATGCGACGATCGTTCAAGAATGTCGGCGAACTGATCCAGCGGAATACTTCCTTTTTCAATCCCGATTTCGAAATGTTCTTGCCGTTCGCATCGTAAATCTTGATTTCGGGGAGCAGATAGCGGATGCGAGTCAGCACCTCGTCGCGCGAAACCTTGATATCCACCAGGTCGCAGCGGGTCAGAAGCGCAGAATCCTTCGAAGCGAGTTCCTTGCGTGTCATATTCGAGACAAAGATGACACTTCCCTCAAACTGGAAATGATTCGGCACGCCAGCCTTTCCATTGTGATCCTTGCTCCATTCCTTCAGACGGGCAAGCACCTCCTTGCGCGTCTCGCAATCGAACGTATCGACCATGTCGGCGCGTTTCGTATTCCAGGAAATCTCACGAGAGCGCCCCGAATCGAGCGCACCCTTGAGCACTGCGATGCCCTCCTTGCTAGAAAGCACCGAATCGCAGTCATCGAACACGCAAATTTTGTCGTAATTCTTAAAGAGGAATTCAAACATCGCGCTGGGCGTACACTTGCCCTTCATAATGACAAAATCCTTGTTCTTCTTGCCAAAATGCGAGAGAATCTTCTCGACCGAGAACGACTTACCGATACCGCCCGGACCAGTTACCAGAAGAGCGGGCGAAAGCCCCTTGCCCACCACCATCACATGGGCATTCAGCGTACTGAAAATCGGGAGAGCATCCGTAATCAACTTTTTCTCTTCGCGATTCATCTTCACACTGTCATCGACATATTCCGGCAGGGGTTCGTCGAAATCAACTTCGGGCAAATCTTCGCTATCGTCATCGGTATCCACCGCGGAGGCTTCCCGCCCCTTCGCGGATGAACGCGAGCCAGATTTTGCGACAGACTTCGCACCACCAACAGGACCTTCGAGCAGTTCAATATCCGTGAAATTAAAAGACTCACCCTTTTTCTTCAAATCAAGATAAATCTTAATCAGTTTCTTGATTCGCGCCGTCGTGTAGCTATGAATTCCCGCTTCACGCAGGAATTTCAGCGTTCGATCCACAGAAACATTAGAGTGGTAACATTCAATTACCGCTTCCACGACACCATACCGTTGACATTTGAAAGGCAGACTCAGTTCGTACGGTTCGTATGTTCCATCGGAATGACGCGCCGTGGGTTCTGCCAATTCAACATCACGCGCCTGGTGCGGTTCATCCTTTTGCTTCATATCCTTATAGATTTTCAAAAGAGAGATGATGCGATCGCGGTTGTAGCCGTGAACTTCGGAATCAAGGAACGCATTTACCGTCTGCTGAATCGGATGGTTACCATTATACATCTTAATAATAGCTTCAACCGGCTCATACCTCCCGCAATAATTTTCAAGACGCACCAGGCCATCCGGCGCAGGCTTTGACGTTTCTTTCTTTCCGAACCACAGAAATCCCATTTTAACCTACCTTTTTAATTTTTGTGAGAGACAGGATACAATAAACCCCTCCCATATTATCGCTAAACGGGAGGGAATTGTAAAAGCCCGATTAGGGGCACACACTAATAATCTATCGTCTGAGTAATCCATTGACGGAAACACAGCGACCTATTCTCGCTTTTAACGTCAACGAAATCAGAGCAGCCGATTTCGATATGAGTTTTACTTTCATCAGATGTTTTTGCCCTAACGACATTCCTGTTTATCGCGCCTGCCGGGACAACAACCAACCTAATTTTCCGTTCATCTGGATCGTTCAGAATGATATTCCATTCGTCCTGCAAGAACGAGAATTCAGAATTGATCCAGTAAACGTCTTTTCCTGCATTTCGCGACGCAAACGTAACGTTGCCTCCAACGTTGATACCATTTTGACGGAGCAATTCGATAGCTTCTTTTTTATTCATAGTGTTTGTCCTTTTTTGAAAAAAATTTTGAAGTAAAGAGATTGAATTTTAGGGTATATAAGGAAAAACTCAAAAAATCCTAAAATTTTTCTCTAACAAAAACCAACAATTTATATTAAACAATTAAAAAATCAAACTCATAAAAGCCGAACAAATATAGTAAAAAAAGCCATATTTGTCAAGGTCAGAAACTGACACTCCACACCCCTCACAAAATAAAAGAAAGAATGGTTTTAGAAACGAAACCTGCGGAAGGACATACGGAAACGACGCTTGCGATCGGCAAACGCAGTGACTGCCTTGAGAATGTCAGATTTTTTGTTCTTGATATCACCATCCATCAATTTGGTGTAGATTTCAGCCTGTAATTCGCGGGCATATGTAGCGACATTTAGAGAAAACTCACGTTCAATGTTGGTTCCTGGATAATATTTGAATATTTCGAGAATTTCAGAATAATAGCGAGAAAACCAACTGCAATCTTGCATGTTGTACATAGATACCTCTATGGAAAAATGTTGATTTTTATGTGATGTTTAAATGAAAATGAGATATAAAGGGATAATAAAATAAAACCAAGGACTACAATCCTTCAAAAATTCCCTCAATCATCTATTTTTCAAAAAAGCCGAACAAATATAGTAAAAAACGGCATATTTGTAAAGTCATAATTTGACATTAGAAAAGGCCCCTGCATAGAGGGGCCATTGATTCTTCCGACGAGTCGGCTATTCTCTTACCTTACACCAAGACGGAAGAGAATTTACCAATTATTGAATTCTCCTTCAGTGGGAGTCTTAAGAATTTCATCAACGTTATCGAGATTCCCTAGTTCATCGATTTCTTGATCCGTTAAATCTCGGATTCCTTTTTGTTCATCAGAATCCTCTTTATGAAGAAGCTTTTCAAGTTCTGTTCTCAAAAATGCTTTGCGCATTTCAAAGAATGTTCCAAAATTACTTAAATTAAGATCTGTATCTGGAATAAAGTGATGCAGTTTGTATTTACACTGTTCTGAGGCACTTTTTTGTTGAATGTATTCGTTTAAAGGCAAATCGTTTTTCACATCTCTATTTTCAGAAGAATTTAGCATAGAAAGGTTCGGCATTTCTTCACATAGCCGGCCCCATTTCTCCCATAAGTCACTTCGAACTCCTTCAGGAGCTTTGCCTTCAAATCTTTTCCTTGGATGGATGTGGTCTACATCATATTCAAGTTCGCTATTAAAGGATAATTCACTGTCAATTCGTTCAGAACTAATCAGTCGAAGAGCCAATTCGCAGACAACATTGCCTTTTTGCAGCTCAAGGAGATTGTCTATTTTTTCATCAGTCACCCTTAATTCAGGAATTTCATTTAACATACGGAATGTTATACAGGGAAGACCTTTTTGCTTGAAAGCATTCATTTGTTTTTTCAGATGAGTTAACTTCCCTGTAGTTCCACTACTATAATACTTAAAGAGGATCGCTCTGCTTAAATAAGCTTCTACAGATTGTTTATGCAATTTATATCTTTCGTCAATCAAAAAGTTTTCACCGTCAGGCCTAATATGTTCATAAATAAGATAAATTACAGGAATTAAAATATTCCAGCGGTTGTTAAAATCTTCAACATGAATTTTCCTGATATCAGAAAGAAACTCTTCCGTTTCTTTTAAAGCAACCTTTATTGTCTCCCAATTACGTCTCATTCGCCTAGCGAGTTGTGAGTTAATATTTGCATTAATGTTATCTTCAAACAAGACCTTACTCAATCTGATTATAAAGTCAAGACCGAAATTATGATAAGACTTAAGCGTTTTATCAAGATATTTGTCATAGCTTTTATTTCTTTTATAATAGCAAACCTGAGACAAGTACTTATATGCTTCAGGCCAGAAAGTCTCTATCATAGCTTCGCCTATTTCACTTTTTGTAAGACGAGTTCCGCCATTATTAAAGCGAATAAACATATCTAATGCAGCATCTTCATTATCGGAAATTTCCTGATATTGAATTATTTTATCATCGTCATAGATTTTTTCGCAAAGTTTATTTAGTACTGCTCGTGCATAATCTCGACTTGCTGTCGGAACACCTTGAAGAATATTTTCTATTTCTTCTTCTCTTTTTTTCGAAGGAATTTGAAAATTCGATTTAAAAATATCTTTTATTCTAAACAGTGTTGGGGAAAGATTTTTATTTTCATAAAAAGCAATATCATATTTAGTTTGTACTTCACTATCATTTTCATCCCTAAGCGCATCTTTATTCAATTGAATGCATAAGTCAATATCATTTCCTGCATATTTAGCTTTTCTTCCTTTTATTAGCGAACAAAATCCATTAAGCGTTATATATAACGACGTAAGTCTTTGCTGTCCATCTAAAACGGCACTATCCAAGCCCGGAATATTTTGCCAGCTAACAATCTGCGCGTCATTCGTATGTTCAGACAGATTCCTTCCATTTCTAAATTCAGCTTCATGAATAAATTGGTAAAAAACAGTACGCTCTGCAACATATTCTTCATTGATTTTCCAAAACAAAAAAGTCGATATCGGGTAATCTGACAAAATTGAATCCCAAAGACACGCGACTTGATCAGTGGTCCAAACATAGCTTCTTTGAAAAGCAGGGATTACAAGACAATTGTGAGATATTTTTTTTACAGCTTCATAAATAGACATATGTTTGTAGGTTATCATATTTATCCTCTTTCATTCAAAATATGCTCCTAATATACATTCTTTTCTATAAAAAAACAAAAAAAACGCCTACTTTCCACAGAATTACACCATCCCCTTTACAAGTTCCCCATAAAAACCGATATTATAGGTGTAAAATAGGAGAATTTATGATAGGTGCAATTATCGGTGATACGGTGGGGTCGATTTACGAATTCGACAACATCAAGACAAAGGATTTCGAACTGATCAAGGACGGAATCTCGCCCACAGACGATAGCATTTTGACATTCGCGACGGCGGACTGGATTATGCGCGGGGGCGAAGCCTGGAAATACTATGTGGCATACGCGAGCAAGTACGATTGTCCAGTTGGTGGGTACGGCGGCGGTTTCACCAGGTATGTCATCGACGCCCGCGCTACGGGACAGGGCAAGCCCTACGACAGTTGCGGTAACGGTTCTGCGATGCGCATTTCACCGGTAGGTTGGGCGTTCGACACCAAGGAAGAAGTTCTTGCCAAGGCGAAGGAATCCGCGGAATGCACGCACAATCATCCCGAAGGAATCAAGGGTGCACAGGCGACGGCTCTTGCCATTTTCATGGCACGCAAGGGGGCCAGCAAAGACGAAATCAAGGCGACCATCGAAAGCGAATTCGGCTACGATTTGAATTTTACGCTTGACGAATTACGTCCAGAATACAGTTGGACTTACCCGGGTGCTGCACTTTGCCAAGGAACAGTCCCGCAGGCGATCCGCTGCGTACTCGAAGCGACGGACTACGAAGATGCCATCCGTAACGCCGTTTCACTCGGTGGCGACAGCGATACGCTCGCCTGCATCGCTGGGGGAATCGCGGAACCCGTATTCGGTGTTCCGAAAAAGCTATACACTATCGGGATGAATATTCTAAAGCATTACTTCCCGGAGCCGCACGAGCTCGTAACGGATTTCGAGAACAAATTCGGGAACCGGGTGCTGTAACTATTCGAACATGGTGCCGTCGTTTTCTTCTTCACCATCATCGTAATCCTCGATGGTCTTGTCGCCGCCGGGGACGATGATGAGCCCAAGCGTCACGGGTTCGCCCTTCATGTTCAGGTAGGCTTCCAGGTAAAGTTTCGTCGAAAGGCGCAGCAGGCGAAGGTCGAGCATGGTGCCGCCCTTGTGGATGCTTTTGGGATTCAGGTTGAAGAAAAGGAACTTCTTGTTGATGTACTCGAAGCGGTCCTGCTCGTAGTTGATTGCCCATTCGGAGTTGCCGTCGTTTTCTTGGCGATAGGTGCAGCGGTCATTATCGATGTCGCATTCGAAGCTTGCGCTTTCCTGGTAGCGTTTGTTCCATTCGCGGCTAAAGGCGCAGCTCTGCACGCGGCCAGCCCCGTTGCGTTGCTTGTTCAGCTGGTCGTTAATGACCACATAGTCCATCTTCTGATTTTTAACTTGTTCGTAAACATTCATCAGGATGATATACGCTTCGATATCCTTGGGGCATTTGCCGGTCAAGTTCACGTCTTCGTGGGCCTTCAAAAGCGTCTGCTGCAAGTCAACATCAATGGCATCGGGAATTTCGCTTTCCTTGATCTTGTCGAGCACCTTCTTGGGCGGAACAAAGACGACCTTGTCGCCCTTTTTGATGGCGTAACCTAGTTCGTCGCGCACATAGTCTAGGCACTGCTGCACGTGGATATGCACCGTGTTGGAGCCGCCCGACACAAAGTCCACGCCAATGCGCACGTTCCATTCGCCAGCGCTGTTGCCCGAATTCTTGTCAATTTCACAGAAGGGGTCTTCGCGGATACCGTCGATAAAGATGACCTTCGCATTCAGTTTTGTCACCAGGGACTCTTCCTTGTCGAGCGCACCACCCAGGCTCCAGAAATTCGGATTCAGGCGAAGCACTTCGGCAAACGCCTTGTCGCCATCGAGGGCAGGCAAAAGAGAATCGTTGCGGGCGTTCTTTTCTTTCAACAGCTCGGAATACTCCGTCACGACGGTCATATTGTTAAAGCCGTTACGCTTCGCGGGTTCAGGCATCGCGGCGGCAAATGACACCGCCAAAAGGCAAATTACAGCAAATAGTGCAGAAATTTTCATACAGGAAATAAAATACTAAAAATTAAATCTTTAAATCCGCCAAATCCATTAGATGCGGAATGTGAAAATCCATCCAATTGGGAGTGTCGGTAGCCGGATTTACAAAAATAGTGGTCCAGCCGCGGGCGTGAGCCGGTTCCAGGTTTCGAAGGGAATCCTCCAGCAGCACAATTTCGCGCTTGTTCTCGGGCATTTCAAGCCCCATGGACGGGAGTTTCTCCGCAAGCCATTTTTCCATTTTATCGTATGCGCTTTCGTGAGGTTTCCCTTCCCAGCCAAGCAACTTCAAGTCAAAAACGCCGTCAATCGCCGAATCAATCCCCATGTGCGCCATTCCCGCTTCGCTCCAATCGTGGCGACCGTTCGTAAACACGAAATGCGGTCCCTTGAGGCTTTGCAAAAGAGCCAACTTTTCAGGAGACTTCTTGGGGTAAATCAGGAATTCCGGCTCATGGATGAAATCGAAAAATTCATCCGGATCCGTCTGGTGCATCGCCATAAGCCCCGAAAGGGTCGTGCCAAAGCGTTCGAGGTAATCGGTGCGGATTTTATGCGCCGATTCAAAGTCGCCACCGACCGTTTTTTGGACAAAGAGCGAAATACGATGGTCCAAGGAATTCAGGACACAGCGTTCCTCCGGTCCGTACAGGGTCAGGTCATAGTCAAAGAGCCAGACCATCAATATCCCATAGCAAGGCCACCAATTTGGCGAGCCAGGTAAGTCGCATAGTTGTCCGTCATGCCACTCACGAAGTCGAGCACCTGGTGGTAGGCTTCAGCCACGGTGACACTCTGACCAATTTTTGCCTGTCCGATGAGTCGCACAATGCGATCGGCGCGGTAGGAATTGTTGCCATTTCTGCGGAAGTCGTAAACACCGTTGATAAAGGCGTCTAGCACCGTTGCAAGCGTCGTGTAGCTACCGACTTCGAGCTCGGTCTTGCGGCGGTCAGGATAAATGCGTTCGACACCCAGGCGTTTTGCGATGCGGATGCCTTCCATCACGTCAGACTTGGAAAGGTTCGTCAGGTGCTTGACGCGCTCACCCGCCATAATCGCTTCATAATTGTTCACGAAGGTGATAGCCACATCGTCAATCAGGTTCTGAATGGCAAGGCCGCGCACGCTGCTCAAGAAGTCGCGGAAGTTCTGTCCGTTCTCTTCGTATTCCTTGTCGATGTTCACATCGGGACCGCACAGGTAACTGAACATGCCGCGGACATCGCCGTAACTCAAAATACCAAGTTCAATGGCGTCCTCGACATCCAAAATACTGTAGCAGATATCATCTGCCGCTTCCATCAGATAAACCAACGGGTGGCGCACCCACTGTCCAGTCTGCACCTCGGGAATGCCCAGCGTATAGGCGGTTACGCGGTAAAGGTCCGCTTCGGTCGCAAAAAGGCTCGTCGGCGAACCGAACTTTGCAAGCTGCGGATACTTAATCATCGCACCAATGGTCGCGTAAGTCAGGCGCATTCCACCGTCAAGAAAGTGGTACTCGAGCTTGCTCAAGATGCGGTGTCCCTGGGCATTGCCATCAAAGTTTTCAAAGTCCGCCATTTCGGTGTCGTTCAAGTCGCGCAGTGGCGCCGAGTTGCGGTTCTTGCGGAACCATTCGCGAATGGCTGCTTCACCGGCATGTCCAAAGGGCGGGTTTCCGATATCGTGCGCAAGGCATGCGGACTGGACAATCGTTCCAAAATGGTATTCGTTGATGTACTTGGGCAGATACTTTTTAATCAGGTGGTACACCGTGATGGCAAGGCTTCTGCCCACGCTCGAAACTTCAATACTGTGCGTAAGACGGCTGTGTACATGGTCGTTCACCGAGAACGGATGCACCTGGGTTTTACGACCAAGGCGCCTAAACGCCGTCGAAAAAACAATGCGGTCGTAGTCGCGATGAAAGTCAGAACGATTCGGGTCCAAATCGGCGGGGTGCCCGTATCGTGTCGCAGAAAGCAAAGTATCCCATTGAAGCATGAACCGAAAGATAGAAAACGGAAGCTAGAGTCTAAAAAACAGACCTAGAAAAAATCGTTAAAAAGAGGATAGCTTTCCTCTCACCGCAAGCGCAATAATCACGAGCAAGTCCGCCACCACAAACGTGGCAAGCCAAATGACGGAACCCCTTTCGAAGCCGTAGCTGTGAAGCCCCACGCCAAGCAGGTTCACCCCGAACCAGCAAAGGAATGTGACTATAACATTAAAGCAATTCAGAAGCGCAAATACATACGGCGATATGAGCTTCCCTGCCCACAAATGAAGTACAAGAAGCGCCCAGATAATCACAAAAAGAGCGCCGCATTCCTTGGGATCGAAGCCCCAGAAACGCCCCCATGCAAAATCCGCCCACACACCGCCGAGAAGCGTGCCCAAAACCGTAAACACCATGCCAAAGACAAGCGTTCCGTACATCAGCGAAAAAATTGGAGTCATCTTCGATTTTCTGTACAGCACCAGATGCGCGACCACCCCCGACAAAATCATCGCCGCAAAGCCAAGCGCAATCGTGAATACATGAATCGTTAAAAACACCGACGAGTTCAACACCGTAGGAATAGGCTGGAATGTATCACCCGGTTCCAAAACGAACTTGGCAAAGAACAATAATGTTGCCGCCATCAGGGTCACGGGAATCATCAAGGTATAGGTACGACGCTTGCAGAATACAAATGCGCCCGATTCAAAGACCATGAGCAAAAACGCCACCAGCAGCACGATTTCGTACAAACTAGACATCGGGGGGCGCGTAGCGACATAAATACGCAAAGCAAACATCGCCGAGAGAACAACCGCTGTGACCATACACAGGATATTGGCAACCGCATCCAGCCTTAACGAACGGAACGCCACATTAAGCGAAGCAAGCAAGCAGGCAAACAATGCCGTCGCAAAGGCAATCAAAGCAAAGTTCAGCCAATGATACACGACTTCTACCTTTAAGCGATGTGGGTTCACATCGGAAATCATGATCGAATTTTTGGAGACTATCGAAAAAGCTTCGCGGTTCGCCACCGATTCGTACAACAGCACTTTCGAATACAGCCGCCTAATTTCAGCCGTCACTGGATGATTATCGCTACGAGTCGCATAGAGCCTTAGGATGTCCTTCAGCGGAGCAAGCTCGGCATAGCTTACATACCGTTTTTCCAGCGGCAAGCGAAGAACCACCGAGACATCGCTACGAAACACCTTGAATATGTCGTAATTTCGCGCCGACTCGGGAGCAACCAAAATCTGCCGCACCACATCTGTCGCAGCAAGCTTTTTGTACTTCACACGTCCACTCAACTCGTCAAGAAATCCACGCGCAAAAGAGTCGAACGGGCGCACCGAAGATTCCACCAGAACGGGAGTATCCGAATGAAGCGCCTCCCAAATCGGTATAGCGCGCTCCGATGCACGAGCATCCATCGGTAACGCCGCAAGGATAACAGCAAAAGGCAAGACGAGCAGCTTGTCTCCCTTCGGGACAGCCAACTTGCACCGAACCTTCACCGCGTAGTGAATCACCGCCCCCAAAAGGAATAGCACCATGAACGCATACGGCACAAAGCGCAGAGGATCGTATGTAGCCTTGTACAGATCAACCGACTTTCCCATCACACCATCTACCCTACCCTGATAATGGACTGAATAGGCGTAGTCCCTTTCATCTACGGCAACAGGAGTCACCCTAAGGCTGTCATCGACAGCAAAGAAAGAGACCGTCTCATTGACCGTCGACACATCGCGATAGCCGTTGTATTCACGCTTGATCCCACTTTCGGCAATCCCCCCCACAAGCAAAAAAAGGAGTGCCAAATGCATGAGCCAAAGCCCGATATTCCTAAATCCTCGCGGCATGCGGAAAAACATCGACAAGGCTACATTCAGGGCGGCAAGTACGACAAGCGTCTTGAACGCTGGCAACGGGATGACACCCAGAATTAAAATGAAAAAGCTGCCAAAAAAACGATCAACCGCAACAGCCGCGGGCACCCCCGCCGACTCGGCGTTCACCTGCGCCAGTACTCCCCAAAAAAGCAGCAGCATAAAGGCAACCAGAAGCACCGCCGTGAACTTCAGCGACGCAAGCTTTTTTAAAACGACAACGCATCTACCCATACGAACTTTCTTTCATCCAGTTTCTGTTCGCCATCAAAGCGATATGCCACCAGGCGACCATTCCCGCGGTACCCCGCCACACTAAAATCCAAACAGCACACATTGCCCCGAATTAATTTCGGAAGCCCCGTCAGCCAGTAATGTCCAAAGAACACAGGGCGTTCGCCTTCGCCGTAGAAATTTCTCGAACGTACATCCGAAGGGACTTTCGCCTTCACATCCATCGACACACCCGGCTGAAAACTCAGTTCCCTAAAGCTCGCCTTGCTTGGGTCCAGCCACCAGGCGAGTCGTGTCTTGACACGGCGTACTCCTTCGGCATCGGTGAAATGCGCCCCCGAAGGCATCAGCATTTCAGGACCTTTCAGAATCGTACTCATCGGTACAAAAAGACTGTCCTCGTATTCAAAATCTTCATCGTTGGCACGCGCAATCAGTTCATCGAAATTGCCATCGGCAAAGCAGGTTATCCCTTCTCGCCTAAGTGCAGCGACCGCATCGGCATCAAAACAGGCATGCTGAGCCCTAAACGAATCCGATTCCAAATAGAAGGGCAAGGTCTTCACAAATTCGAGAGCATCCAAAAATTCCTGCTTACGCCCCACAAAACTCGAGACCGTTCTTGAGTGAATCGCCACCTTGTTAAAGGAATGTTCGCGTAAGAAACCGTCTTTAAAACGATGCAAGAAATGCCCGCCGTGGGCACCGTTCTTCTGCCAGAACGAAAGCATGTTGAATTCGTGGTTCCCCATCAAGGCAATCGCCGTACCCGCATCTCGCATGGCACGCACCAAGTTCAAGGTTTCACGCACCTTGGGACCGCGATCTACATAGTCCCCTAAAAACACCACCGACCGTTCGCCTCCCGGATACCGGAACGCACCCACAGACTCCACGTAACCGAGCTTTTGCAGCAAGATGCGGAGTTCATCGCAGTGCCCGTGAACATCGCCGATAAAATCAAGGGAATTATTCATGCACTGCAATATAACTAAATTCAAAAAAAGTATCTTTGCTGCTATGAATTTCTGGGACCTGCTCACCTCTGCAAAGATTCAAGGCTTTATCGAAGAAGCCTTTTCTAAGCGGCTAGACGCCCTGCAGGTTTCTACACGCCTCGCCAAAGAGGGGTTCAGCAACGAAGAACGAGCCGCCATCATGGACTACATGGCACTAGTTCCCAAGTTCCGCGAAAAATTCTTCGACGAAAAAAACAGCAAGGGTAAATTCCTACTTTGCGACAAGCTTGCATTAGAGCAAAGTACCGCCCAGGATATCGGACGATGGAAAGCCGGGCTCTGGCCAGCTGATGGTTCCGTAAACGACCTTTGCTGCGGTATGGGCGGCGACAGCCTCTTTCTGCCCGAAAGCTTAAAAATTACTGGTGTGGACCTCGACGAGAACCGACTCGCCATGTACCGTTACAACATGCAGACCGTCGGGAAAAACACCGACACGCTCTGCGCAGATGTGCGCTCGGTCGATAATTCGGCAGACTATTTCACTATCGACCCGGCACGGCGTGCCATCGAAGGCGAAAACCAGCGTGACTTGCGTAACTTGACACCCACGCTCGAAGAAGTCATCGAAATCAGCAAGCACTACAAGGGCGGCATGGCGAAACTTCCGCCCGGATACCCGACGGCAGAAATTCCCGACGGCACCGAGATTCTTTACATAGGTGGACACGGCGACTGCCGCGAATGCCTTGTGCTTTTTGGAGGCCTCGTCAAAGCTCCTAATACCATTCGCGCAGTCATCGTGGACAAATCCGGCGAAACGCTTGCCGAATGGAGCCGGAAGCGCGACCGCGAGAGCGAGACACTGGACGACGAGCTACAGGAAAAACTCGACAAGAACGACACCCTCGAAGGCAAGGACCGCACCTACCGCACCGCAACAAGCAAGAGCGACCTTCCGCTCGGGGAACTCGACAAATATATCGCCGAGCCCGCACCGGTCCTAATCCGCAGTCACCTTTTTAACGCGGCAGCACTCGCCCACGACTCGAATGCGCACCTGATTTCAGAAGGTATCGCCTATGTGGCAAGCGAAAAGCCTCTCGCCGCACCGGGTTTCGCCTGCTACGAAGTCATCGCACACGCTGAAATCGCAACGGGAGCCGTACGCGCCATGCTCAGGGAGCATAACATCGGCAAAATAACGCTCAAGCTCCGCGGCGTAAAACTCGACCCCGACGCCGAAATCAAACGTTTAAAACCCAAGGGCAAGAATTCCGCAATCCTTTTCTACACCCGCGCTTATGGGGAAAAGGTGGCGATACTTGCAAAGAAGGTAACAAATGTCCGTTAAACTCGAAGAATCCTGGCTGAACCTGCTCGCCGACCAATTCGAGCAGCCCTACTTCAAGCAAATCAAGGAAAAACTGCTGCAAGAAAAGGCGGAGCACCATGTGGTGTACCCTCCGGGAAGCCAAATTTTTGCGGCGCTCGACTTCTGCCCTGTCGACAAGGTCAAGGCGGTCATTATCGGGCAGGACCCCTACCACAATCCGGGGCAGGCCCACGGGCTATGCTTCTCAGTTCCCATGGGAATCGAGCCTCCCCCTTCGCTGATCAACATTTTCCAGGAACTCCACGACGACCTGGGCATTAACCCACCCCCGCACGGGAACCTGGAAAGCTGGGCACACCAGGGAATTCTTCTACTGAACGCATCGCTCACGGTGCGCGCGCACATGGCGGCAAGCCACGCCGGAATCGGCTGGCAACAGTTCACCGACACCATCATCAAACGTTTGTCCGAAACCCGCGAAAACCTGGTATTCTTGCTTTGGGGCAGTTTTGCCATCAAGAAGCAAGAACTCGTGGCAAAGAATCGTGGGCACCTGATTCTAACAGCACCCCACCCGAGCCCGCTTTCCGCCTATCGCGGTTTCTTTGGATGTAAACATTTCAGCAAGGCGAACGAATACTTAAAAAGCAAGGGACTCGAACCCATTGACTGGAGCATCAAGTAACCCTTTTTTCTATATTAACAACTATGAATCGCAAGAATACTTTTGGTCGTCTACTGCTCTTTGTTGTGCTAGGACTGATTATTGGTGGCATCCTGGGCGAATGCCTGGGCGTGCTTTTCGGTCAGCTCGGCGAATTGATGAACGCGGGTGGATACAACAATGTGGTCCACAACTTCTTCGTGTCATCGTTTAACTTCAACATCGGTTTTGGCGACAAGCCCGAACCCGTGGTCCTTGACCTCTATCTGCTCAAGCTTGCCCTCGGTTTCGGAATCAAGCTGAACGTGGTGAGCGTCATCGGCATGATTATCGGCATCTACATTATGAAATGGTCCGGAGAAAGGTAATGTTTACTATTGACGAACTTCAAGCCAAGCTCGCTGGCGGTGCAACTGCAGTTTCGCTCGCCGAAGAATCGCTTGCAAAGATTGAATCTACCAAGAATTTAAACGCCTATATCAGTGTTTTGAACGAACGCGCCCTTGAAAAGGCCGCAGAATCCGACAAGCGCCGCGCCGAAGGCAAGACTCTCGGTGCCCTCGACGGTATTCCGGTTGCCGTCAAGGACAACATGTGCATCGAAGGCACACGTACCACAGCCGCTTCCAAGATTCTTGAAAACTTTGTTGCCCCCTACACCGCTACCGCCATCGAAAAGCTCGAAGCCGCCGGTGCAGTGATCGTGGGCAAGACCAACATGGACGAATTCGCGATGGGCTCTAGCAACGAAACCTCTTACTTCGGTAAGGTCGTGAACCCCCTCGACGAAACCCGCGTTCCGGGCGGTTCCAGTGGCGGTTCAGCCGTAGCCGTGGCCAGTGGCACGGTCGCCTGTGCGCTCGGCTCCGACACCGGTGGATCTATTCGTCAGCCCGCCGCCTGCACAGGCGTTGTGGGCCTCAAGCCCACCTACGGCCGTGTATCCCGTTACGGCCTGTTGGCTTACGCTAGCTCTTTGGACCAGATCGGTCCCTTCGGTGCAACGGTTAAAGATACCGCCACCCTCCTCGGCGCTATCTGCGGCATCGACCCCCACGACAACACCACCAGCACTCGCCCGACCGAAGACTTTACCGCTAAGCTCAATGCCGGCGTAAAAGGCAAGGTGATCGGCGTTCCGAAGGAATACTTCGGCGAAGGCCTCGATGCCGAATGCAAGGCCGCTATCGAAGGCATGCTGAAAAAGCTCGAAGCCGAAGGTGCGACCCTCAAGGAAATCAGCCTTCCGCACATCAGCTACGCCGTGTCCAGCTACTACATCATCGCAACCGCCGAAGCAAGCTCGAACCTTTCCCGCTACGACGGCGTTCGCTACGGCTACCGCAGCAAAGAAGCCCGCAAGCTCTTTGACCTGTACGCCAAGTCCCGCAGCGAAGGTTTCGGCAAGGAAGTCCAGCGCCGTATTCTTCTCGGCAGCTACGTGCTTTCCGCAGGCTTCTACGACGCCTACTACGTGCAGGCCCAGAAGGTACGTCGCCTGATTACCGACGACTTCAACAAGGCATTCGAAAGCTGCGACGTGATCGCAAGCCCCACGATGCCGGGTCTCCCGCTCAAGTGCGGCATGAACGAATCCGACCCGATGGCAGTGTACCTCAGCGACATCTACACCGTAAGCCTGAACCTTTCCGGCTTACCGGGCGTAAGCGTGCCATGTGGCATGGCTGGCGGACTCCCCGTGGGTCTCCAGTGGATCGGCAAGCCGTTTATGGAAGCCGACCTGCTCAGCGTCGCCGCCGCAACAGAGCGCTTGAACAAGTAGTCGCAATTAAAAGCTATTACAACAAAGCCTGCCCGAATTCGGGCAGGCTTTTAAACTTTAATCCTTGACGCAGCGAACAGAGCGCCCCGCAGTTTTGTCTCGACCATATATGGCCACTTTGGTACTTTGGCTAAACATGATCGTGTAAGCATCTGATTTGTCTTCTTCCGTAGCCGTCCAAAGATAAGCCAACATTCCTTCATACTCTAAATTTGAAGGGCTTGAAGAAATCCCGATTGGCAAAACAGAGAATCCAAAATCGTCCGAGCCATTGCCATAACGGCTCGGCTCAGTCCAACCAGTTACGGTTCTCAAAGTTTCACATGTTTTTTCGTTGCAACCAGTATTTTCTAGAAGACGTTCACTTTCTGCCTTGGAGGGCAAATGCCATCCGTCAGGGCAAATATCCTGCATGGCCGTAGCCCAAGTGTACAATCTTCCGCCGACATCACAACGGGAAGGTTCATTTCCTGGGCACCAGGAATCATTTGGAGTCATCGAATCGTCGTAGTAGTTCAGATTTTCAGCCATCCATACCTGCGCGCTATCACCTTCCCCAATAACAACTGTCTTATAGACATGGCCATCGCGGGAATCCTCCAACCTACCATAACTGATTTTCGAATTCATTCGCGATTCCTTGGGAACATCCCAACTCCAGACATCCCAAGAAGCTTCGCCTTCGGGAATTTTTAAGCAACGAACATAGGCTCCGCCGTCCGCCTTAAGCAAGGAGCTTCGTACGAGATTATTATCGTAATCATGTTTGAAAATCCATGTATCTGCCTGTTTTTTAGCCACATCGTCTAGATAGTATAACGTGGATTGCCAAAAATGAATATACCATCCGGCATCAGTGTATAATTTGCTGGAATAGCGATAGCCCGCAGGAATTGCAGAGAATCCGTACACATCTTCCCCATTTCCCCCTTTCCGCCAACCAGTTTTAGATTTCAGTTTTGCACTTGCATGGTCCTTGCCTATAATTACTTCCAGTTTTTCCCAATCTGCTTCAGAGGGTAAATACCAACCATCAGGGCAAACTCCTTGCGTCACATACGGAACATCGCAGCTTACACCAACGCCGCATGTAATATGCTTATCATTTGCAAGGGCCACGGAATCGACCGCCGCAGTCCATGAATAAAGTCTACCCGCAAGTTCGCAATTTTCAGCAATGTTATCGTAGCACCAAGAATGCCCTGCCAGATACGGAGTTTTTGCCGAATCACTATAATTCAAGTTCTCTGCCATCCAAATCTGCTTCATGACCCCTTCTCCAATAGTCACTGTCTTATAGGTCTTGCCATCACGCTTGTCAGTCAAGGTCTCATATTGAATGGATTTATTGAAATAGATTTCCTTGTCATCGTCCCAGCTCCACTCCTTGGTGATTGTAGGAACCGGCGTTGCAGCTAGCGTTGCGGAATCCGTCACACAGCGAACAGAGAACAATTCCATCTTCGCAAGGTAATCTAGCCCCCCGATGTCCGATTCAGACTTAAATCCTGCTGCATAGGCCTGCGTATAGGGACTTATATTGTATGGGGTGCTCGTCCAGAAATCAGTCCGTGAACCAACTTCGCCAAAGCTCAAAAGTTTCGTGAAAGGCATTGCGCTGCCGGCCGGCAATGCAGAAAAGCCATAATCATCCAATCCGTTTCCATTTTGGTTCCATCCGGAGCGGGCCTTCAGCACCTTGCCCGCAGATTCTTTGCCGCCGACCGTTGAGTAAAGGGTTTCCCATTCCTTTTTGCTGGGAAGATGCCAGCCATCAGGACAAACCCCCTTGATCTTTTCAGGCATGTCGCAAGAAATTTGCAATCCACATTCGACGGGCGTATCCCGCTGGGCCAAGGCAACGGAATCAATCGCCATTTTCCATGAATAAAGGGCCCCGGCAACATCGCAGTAGGCACTTTCATAACCCCAGCAGACTCCCGCGCCACCAGCAGTGTAGTTCAAGTTTTCGGCCATCCAAAGCTGAGCATCTTTACCTTTACCGATAGAGACGTATTTATACGTTTTCATGTCGCGGCCATCAATAAACGTACCGTACTTTATATTCGCATTAAAATACTCATCCTTGGTAACATCCCAACTCCAACCCACAGAAACCACGCTAGAACTGCTAACGGATGAATCTACCTTGCTAGAATCAGAGGAACTAGAAGAAAGGCTTGTAGAGGATACCAAATCATTGACGGAACTAGAAGAAAGGACTTCATTATCTATAGACGAAACATTCTCAGAAGAATACACATCATCTTGAGATGACGAATACTCGACATCATCATTATCGCTGGACGCCGACTGATCATCGCCGCAAGCAACAAAGAATACAGACAACAAAAAACTGTAGGTAAAAAGAGCTTTCTTCATGCCTTCAAAAATAAAAAAGACTTCGTACAAAAAATCCCCGACAATCGAAGAATTGTCGAGGAATTTCCATTTTTCAGAACAAGTCGTTCTTTAGAACTTTTTGTTCAAAGTTAGTCGCCAGTCCTGTAGTTCGGAGCTTCCTTCGTGATGGTCACATCGTGCGGATGAGATTCACGGAGGCCTGCACCCGTAATGCGCACGAAGGTAGCCTTCTTGTAGAGTTCTTCGAGGTTAGCAGCACCGGCATAACCCATGGCAGAGTGAATACCGCCAATCAGCTGGTAAACGGTGTCGCGGAGCGGTCCCTTGTACGGAACACGGCCTTCGATGCCTTCCGGAACGAACTTGCGCGGTTCCTGGACGCCACCCTGGAAGTAACGGTCAGCAGAGCCGGCCTTCATGGCGCCGAGAGAGCCCATGCCGCGGTAGCTCTTGTAGCTACGGCCATCGGCGAGAATCACTTCGCCCGGAGCTTCTTCGGTACCGGCAAAGAGAGAACCCACCATCACGGCGTGACCGCCTGCAGCGAGAGCCTTCACAATGTCGCCAGAGAACTTGAGGCCACCGTCAGCGATAATCTTCACGCCGACCTTGCGAGCCATCTTGCCGCATTCCACGACAGCGGAGAACTGCGGGTAACCGACACCAGCCACGATACGAGTCGTGCAAATGGAACCCGGACCGATACCCACCTTGACGATGTTGGCACCGCACTTGGCGAGTTCTTCGACAGCTTCCGGCGTGCAAACGTTACCGGCGCAAATCGTGAGCTTCGGATATTTCTTGCGAACGGTCTTCACCATGTTGCGCACACCGATGTGGTGGCCATGAGCCGTATCGATAATGAGCAGGTCGACGCCGGCGTCCACGAGGGCAGCCACGCGTTCAAGAGTATTTGCAGAAGTGCTAACAGCGGCACCGACGAGCAACTGGCCGTTCTTGTCAAGGCTAGCGTTCGGGTTGTTTTCGCGCTTCAAAATGTCAGTCATCGTGATGAGGCCCTTCAAGGCACCGGAAGCATCCACGAGCGGAAGCTTTTCAATACGCTTTTCGGCGAGGATTTCCTTCGCCTTGGCAAGACTCACCTTCGGGCTTGCCGTCACCGGATTCTTGGTCATCACGGTGCGGATCTTTGCGTTCATGTCGCTCACGGTGCGCAGGTCGCGGCTCGTGAGCATACCCACAAGCTTACCCTTGGAAAGAATCGGGAAACCGCTCACCTTGTTGCGGGCGCGGAGTTCAAAAGCGGCAGACACCGGTTCATCGGCATCGAGCGTTACCGGGTTGGTCACAATACCGGACTGCCAACGCTTGACCTTGCGGACTTCTTCGGCCTGATCTTCGATGCTCATGTTCTTGTGGATAATGCCGAGACCACCCTGCAAAGCCAAGGAAATGGCGAGAGGAGCCGTCGTCACGGTATCCATGGCGGCACTGATAATAGGAATGTTCAGCTTGATATTCGGAGCGAGCTGAGTGCTCACATCGGTCTGAGCCGGAAGAACAGAAGATTCTGCGGGAACAAGGAGGACGTCGTCAAACGTCAAAGCTTCTGGCAAAAGTTTCATATAGTACCTCTTTTGCGTGGTAAATATAGTAAAATAAGGGACTAGTTCCTAGTTATTAGTTGCTAGAAAAGTACAAAAAAAGAACCAAGTTGACGGCAAAATCAACTTGGAATCTGTAAAAAAGGGATTAAGCGCGGAAAATAGTCGACTAACGGACAATCACGCGCCCGACTTCATCCCCGATTCGGATCAGATAACCGCCCGCACGCGGAACCATGACCGAGAAGTTCGATTTGCCGACCGTACCCGTACGCAGGACGCGTCCCTGCATGTCAAGTAGCGCAAACGACGCACCGACGCGCGCTCCTGCCACCTGCAGTTCACGCCCCATGACCGTAACGCGGAACGAAGGGGCCATCGTAAGCTCAGGCAGGGCATCCTTGCAGTTCTTGCCCTTGCATTCGGAACTACTCGATTTCGCTTCACTGGAGCTAGACTTCGCATCACTAGAACTAGATGCAACGCTAGAGGACGAAGTCTCGCTGCTGCTAGAAACTTCCGAGCTGGAACTGGATTTCGGTACAGCAAGAATCGGGTGATCCTTGCCCTGCATCCAGACATCGCCAGTAATATCTTCCTTGAGGAATACGCCATCAGCCTTCTTTACATAGGAGCGCAGCGCCTTTGCTACCGTAGAATCCTTGAATTCGGTAGCCGTTGCAGGCAGGCCGTATTCATTGCCAAGGGAGTCATAGTTGGGGATTGGGTCAGGAGTTCTTTGCAAGAAGAAATTGTTTTCAAAAGTCGCATTCCCTTTGTATGCATGATTTATTGTGGGATGTATAAAGTAGTCGCTCATACTGTCCGAGAGGGTAAAGGAGCACATGCTATAGTTGTTTACGATAAAGACACTGTCCAGCGTTAAACTGTCAACATCATACAACCACACATCGGCAATTCCAGCGACTCTCCCGAGATACTCACCCGCACTTCTAAGATCACCCAAATTGTAATTATTAGCAATGATTGTTGGATAGTTGATTACACCAACAAGCCCTACTGCTTGACCACTTGTCGCATAGACGTTACCCGTATTGTAGCTCCGCGTCAAGGACAAATAACTTTCACCGCTATCATCTCGACCGTCACCGAGCAAGCCTCCAACATCATCCCACCCCTCAACATTTCCGGTATTGTAGCAGTTGTCTACCCTAGTGTTTCCGGAAAAATTAGCAACAAGGCCACCCGCATAACCCGATGCAACTATATTAGCGTTATTATAGCTGTCGGTAATAACAGCATCTCGGGCAGTTCCTACAAGCCCCCCGACAGAATATCCAGACAGAGAGCCTTTCACATAGGAATTGTGAATTGCCAGTTCTCCAGACCCAACAAGACCGCCTACAGTAGTACCACCTTCCAAGATACCTTCAAAATGACAGTTCTCAATACTCAGATAACTGCCAGGAAGCACATAGTCAGAGCCATACACAGGTCTTACCAATTCTCCCGAAGCTACATCCGTTACAATGCCCCCAATATCGTACTTGGACTTTAGATAAGAATCTTCTATTCCCAGATTCTTGATAACAGCATATCCCTTTTCTTCACCATTCCGGTCCGCCTTATAAATAAAGCCACTTACACCTCTCAATCTACTCGTATTCACAGGATTTGTATTAAGCAAGTCCCCATACTTGCCGCCAAAGTAGAGTCCCGATATCGTATGCCCCTGACCATCGAAGGTTCCCGTAAAAGACGTAATGGGTTCCCAGACCAGGAACTTGGCCGTATCCGCCGTATTGAGCTTACCATTCTTAATCACATTCTCGTTTACCACGATATCCTTGGTAAGCTTAGCGCACACATTGGTGACACGACCATTATGCATGCCATGGGCGCCATTGACATAAGCCGCAAATCCGTAGAGTTCAGCAGCATCCGAAATGGCAAAGCATGAATCCGCATTGACCTCAGGCATTTTTAGCTTGTACCAAGCCGCATAGAAAGTCTTAGCCCCCCTTTCGCTTGAGTCAACCGCAAACTTCGGAGTTCCCGTAAGATCCTCGTTTTCGTACCAGCCCGCAAAGAAGAAGGAGTCGCGGAGAACCTTAACAGGAAGGTCCGCGCCGATACGTTCCTGGTAGTGGTCTATCGCCTCTTCTTTAATTTCGCCACCATTCGTATTGAACGTGACCGGATAATGGTTCAGCAGATATGCCCAATATTCCTTGTCGCCCGTCTCCGTAGCTTCGATGGTTCTTCTTAAGTTTTCATCTCCAAACTCACGGCTAGTCGACCAGCAGCAAAAAGTCGTATTTTCCTTGACCACTTCTTCAGGAAGGATTTTTCGCAGACCGGAAATATAACTGTCAAAATAGGTCGCCGTATCGCCTTCAAACGTATGGAATATCACCTTGTACTTTTGCGAAGCAGAATTTTTGACTTCGCCCGAGTAATTCGGCCAACTATCCGTCCCGACATTCTGCCCCCAAACAGAACCGTTCACGCCTTCGTGCAAAGCGACCGCAACAGCGCCGTTCTGGAACTGTTCCAACGTAACAGCCTGTTCCAACATTGCAAGATCACTGTAGGTTTGCGGACCTTGCGATTCAAGAAAATAAGCATTAGAAATTTCGATTCGCTCTTCGGAAAACTTTCCCTTAAAAGGGCCAAATCTAGTCGGCACATCCGCATTCAGGTTCCACACGCTGAAGCAATTTGAAATTTTGGCATAGCCAAGAAGCACATAACCCACTAAGCCGCCTGCGCTAGATATGTTATCTCCGAGAATGGCTCCCCTGTTATAGCTATTCTCCATTTCTAGGATTCCGTTAGATTTTCCGATAAGCCCACCCGCATCCGACATCCTATAACCATAGAGCGTCGAAGTGCTGTAGACCCCAGAAATTTTCGCATAGGTCTTATCTTCAGACGAGATATAAGCCAATTCGCCAGCAACCACACCCGCAGTTTCCACATACACGCCAAAATAGGAATCAACGATTCCGAAATTCTTGAGTTCGGCATATTCGGTAGAGGTGCCGACAAGACTGCGGATGAATCCGAAAACATCGTCTTCTTGTTCTTCGGGATCGTCAAAGAAAAGTCCAGAAATCGTATGCCCGTTTCCATCGAACTTTCCCGAGAAAACGTTAATCGGAGTCCAGGGAACAAAGTCTGCCGAGGCTTCCGTATTGAGAGTTCCGTCCTCGTTCAGCACGTTCTTGTTCACCACGATATCGTTTGCAAGCGTTGCGCAGGCAGACTTTTCGGCGGCATTACCATTGGCTCCGTTCACGACAGCGGCAAAACCGTAAAGTTCCGCGGCATCACTAATGACATAGCAGCCAGCCGACGACTTGGCCGGGGTTTTCGGCGTAATGGTCGCGGCAAAGGTCATTGTGCACAAAGCACACAAAATGCCCATAGGTAATAATTTCATGATCGCCTCCTTAATTCATTTTTTAAATATAACATAAAACGCACTCTCGAAAATCACACGAGTATGGAAAAAACTATCTTTTAAACAATGCCCGACTTTATTTCCATACGCGGCTGTAGGCTGCACAATCTCAAAAATGTAGACGCCCAGTTCCCGCTGGGCAAAATTACGGTAGTGTGCGGACCTTCGGGCTGCGGAAAGTCGACGCTTGTGCTTGACACCCTGCACGGGGAATCCAAGCGGCGTTACCTAGAGACGCTTTCTCCGTTTGCGGCTGAATTGCTCGGCGGTCGGCGCATTATTCCGCTGGATAGTGCAGAAGGTTTACCCGCAAGCCTCGCCGTAGGTCCCAGCCACGGTGAAACGCCCACGAAAGCTTATGCGTTGAGCATTTCGGAATGCGATTCTACATTGCGAGCCTTGTTTGCAGCGTATGCGAAGCCCGCTTGCCCCGTTTGCGGAAAGCCCATGGAAAGCATGAGTCGCGAAGACATGATTCGCGAAATTGCGAGCCTGCCGCAAGGGAGTAAGCTGCAGTTTTTTGCAAGAGTGGACGCCGAGAAGCGCGCGAATCTTGACAAGTTGGCAGCGGTGTTCCTGGCGCAAGGTTTTACGCGAGCCATGGCAGATGACGTCAGCTATTCTCTTGCCGACTTGACTGAAAACGAAAAGACGATTGTCCCGAAGGAATTCTTTATTGTCGTGGACCGCGTGATTGTCCGCGAGAATACGCGCACCCGCATTGCAGAAGCGGTAGACGGAGTCCTGAAGCTTACGCACGGCGAATTGATACTGGATATCAACGGGAACCGTAAACTTTTCAGCACGGTGCCGCGCTGCCCGGAACATGGAGCGCAGCTTTCGAGACCGCTCGCACCAGAAGACTTGTCGCCGTATTCCCGCACGAGCATTTGCGAAAAATGTGGCGGTACCGGAATCATCGAAGATGGTGACAGCAGCGAAGATTGCCCCGATTGCAAGGGTCTTCGACTCAAGCAAAATTTTTTGAATGCCGTTATTGAAAGTATTTCAAGTGAAGATGAACCGCGCAAAATCCGTACCACCTGGCAAGATATCTTATGCACGCCTTTTGCGGAACTCGAAAGCCGGCTACACGCCCTGTTCGATGATCGACTGACGGCAAAGCAGCAGCCCGCATTCCGCACGCTCGTAGACCGCATCCAGGCAATTGTCGATTTAGATATCGGTTACCTCACGGCAGGGCGTGCAGGTGCCACCCTATCGGGTGGCGAAGTCCAGAGACTTCGGCTTTCGAGCCTCAGCACAGGTCACCTGAACAACCTCCTGATTGTCCTCGACGAACCCGCCAGCGGACTCCACCAGAGCGATGTCGATGCCCTCTGGAAAGTCCTCAAGAAGGTACAATCTCGAGGAAACACGCTGGTCCTCATCGACCACAATCCCGCCCTCATCAAGAAAGCCGACTGGATTATTGAAATGGGACCTGGCGCCGGCGAAAAGGGCGGCGAAATATTGTTGCAGGGAACCGCGAAAGAAGTTCTCGGGAATCCGGCATCACCCACGGGGAATTGGATCCACTTGCTCGACGAGAAAAGGAGATTCCCGGTCGAGCCGGGAATGACAAAGGGCAAGTCGGGAAAGACATCCGCAAAGAAAGCAGCGACTATCGATGTCGAAGACTTCGCAATGTTCGACATGAAGTCGGTCACCGCACATTTCCCGGTGCAAAAGTTCAGCGTCATCACGGGTCAGAGCGGTAGTGGCAAGTCCACGATTTTCTTCAGGAACCTCGCCCCACGTGCATCCAAGGGTGAATTCGAAAGCCTCGGCATCCAAGCTCTATCGATTCTTTCGACAGGTGATTTCCACGGGAACCGCCGCAGTACCGTCGCCTCGGCCATCAACCTGAACACGATTCTCCGCGACCTTTTCGCGAAGCTCCCCGAAAGCAAGGTCCGCGGCTACACCGCTAGCAAATTCGCGACGCACGCCCCCGGGGGCCGCTGCGAAAACTGCAAGGGCGAAGGCGTTATTCTCGACCCCGCGGGCTACGAAGAATCCGAATGCCCCGTGTGCCTCGGCAGACGCTTCAAGGACGAAATTCTCGAAGTCCGCTTCAAGTCGCTTTCCATCGCCGACATCTATGACTTAGAAGTCGGCGACGCCTACAAATTGTTCATTAACATGAAGCCTTTCGCCGACAAGCTCAAGCCGCTTGTAGATACGGGCCTCGACTACCTGAAACTCGGGCAGACTACGACGCACCTTTCCGGCGGTGAACGCGCCCGCTTGCGCCTTTCCATCGCCCTCGCTCGCGCGAAGGCTCCGAATACGCTTTTCCTTTTCGACGAGCCTGCCCGTGGTCTCCATCAAAAGGACATCCAGCATCTACTCGATCTGATTCGCGGCCTCACCGAAGCGGGCCACACCGTCATTGCCATCGAGCACGCACAAGACTTCGTAAACGCCGCCGATTACGCCGTGGAACTTTCGCGTAAGTAGCACGCGATTTATTTTCAAAATTACTTCAGAGATTTCTTCGCGGCTTCCAGCGTCGCAATCACCTTGTCGCACCAGGCGTCAAATTCAGGGTCTTCCTTCTGGAATTCTGAATGAGCAAGCACATAGTCAATCGTGCGGCGAATTCCTTGGTCAAAACGAACCTCGGTGCGGAAAGTCGGCACAGCGCGCTTGAGTTTGGAATTGTCAAACACCACGGAATTCGCCTTGTCGCCAATTAGACTCCCCAGCAAGTCGTAATCGCTTACATCTGCAAGGAACTGCGAAGACACATAGTAGGGCTTAAGTTCGACGCCGAGCGCATCGGCAACCGCCTTGTAAATCTGATTCCAAGTGAGAGTTTCATCGCTTGTAATCTGGAACGATTCTCCGATGGCGTGCACATTGCCCATCAGTCCCACAAAGCCGCGAGCAAAGTCGGTATTGAAAGTCATCGTCCAAAGGCTCGTGCCATCGCCATGAATAATGACAGGCTTACCTTCGAGCATGCGCTTTGCAACCTGCCAGCTGCCGTTCTTGCCGTGGACGCCCAGCGGGATGCTGCGCTCGTCGTAAGTGTGGCTCGGGCGAACGATGGTAATCGGGAAGCCTTCTTCGCGGTACTTGCGCATCAAGAATTCCTCCCCCGCAATCTTGTTGCGGGAGTATTCCCAATAGGGGTTCGCGAGAGGCGTGCCCTCCGTAATGCGGTAGTCCGAAAGCGGCTTCTGGTAGGCGCTCGCAGAACTGATGTACATGAACTGCTTGGTTTTACCCTTAAACAGGCGGTAATCGCGTTCAAGTGCACTCGGATGGAATACGATAAAGTCGCAGACTACATCGAACTCCATGCCCTTGATTTTTTCTGCAACGGCTGCTTCGTCGTAGATATCCGCCTGAATGATTTCGACACCTGCAGGGATGTCTTCTGCGGGGCGATTCCCGCGATTGAGCAAGTAAAGTTTCCAGCCCTGGGATGCAGCAAGGCGCGTAATCGCCATGCTGATGGTTCCCGTACCGCCGATGAAGAGCGCTTTCACGGGGCTACTCCAGCGTGGCGTGGGCGGCGATGGTGTAAATCGCGGTCACGTCCTTCGCCTTGAGCGGCACGAAGCCCCAGCCGTCGCCCGGATTCAGTTTTTCCACCATCTTCGGGATATCCTCTTCCTTCGCGCCGAGTTCTGCAAAGTTAATCGGCATACCGATGGAATGCAAGAAGCGGCGGAATGCCTTGATGCCTTCGAGGGCGGTGGCCTTCGGGTTCTCGAAATTCATCTCGCAGCCGAATACGCGCGTCGCCATCTGAGCAAAGCGCATCACGTTGTGGTCCACCACGTATTCCATCCAGGCGGGCATGATGACCGCAAGGCCCGCGCCATGGGCGCAGTCGTAAAGCGCAGAAAGTTCATGTTCGATGGCGTGGCTATTCCAGTCCTGACTGCGCCCGCAGCCCACAACACCGTTGTGGGCTACCGTCCCCGCCCACATGATGTTTGCACGCACCTGGTAGTTGGCGGGGTCGGCAATGGCGCGCGGGCCCTCCTTCACCATCGTTAAAAGCACTGCTTCGCACAGGCGGTCGGTGATTTCCACTTCGAGCGTATTCGTGAAGTAGCGTTCAAAAACGTGAGCCATGATATCGGTAATGCCGCAAGCCGTCTGGTAAGCAGGCAACGTGCAAAGGAGCGCCGGATTCTGCACCGCGAACTTCGGGCGAATATGTTCGCTACTTGCACCGCGCTTGAGCATGCCGTCTTCCTTGGTAATCACGGAGTCGCCGCTACCTTCGGAACCGGCAGCCGCAATCGTCTGCACCACGCCAATCGGGAGCGCACATGCAGCAGAAGCCTTTCCTTCGTAAAAGTCCCAGAAATCGCCCTTGTAAGGAACACCCATGGCAATGGCCTTGGAGCTATCGATCGTAGAGCCACCGCCCACCGCCAAAATAAAATCGATGCCATTTTCACGGACAATTTCGATGCCCTTGTACACGAGCGAATCGTGCGGATTCGGCTTCACACCGCCGAGTTCCACATGGGCAATTCCAGCAGCATCAAGCGATGCCTTCACGCGGTCAATCAAGCCCGAACGCACCGCAGAGCCCCCACCGTAATGAATCAGCACCTTGGTGCCGCCATACTTTTTAACGAGTCCACCGCATTCATTTTCGCGGTTCATGCCAAATACGAATTCTGTGGGGCTGTAAAAGTTGAAATTATCCATGTTTTATCCTCTTATTTTTCTATAAAAATAAAAGAAAATCCCGCCCGAAAGCAGGATTTTCACAAGAATTCCGTTCACAAAAGGAACCAAACACGCCGAGCGGTCTACCGTGAGAGCCGAACGGTCTCCGTGAGCAACAAACGCCTAGTATTAACTAGGCGTGGTTGCGAGAGCGAGGCGATATCACATTCTTGTTTATGCGATAGAGCCGAGCGGTCTTATTAGGTTGTATACTCGGCGTTGATCTTAACGTAGTCGTAACTCAAGTCGCAAGTGAAAGCGCTTGCGCTAGCATGACCGATGTTAAGAACGAGCGTTACTTTGTATTCACGCTGGCGGACTACCGCACGCAGAGCCTTGGTCTGTTCTTCGTCGAGCTGCACCGGGCGGCCATTGGAAAGCACCTGCACGTCGCCAAAGAAAAGGTCCGTCTGTTCGGCGACCATGTTACAACCGCTGCTGCCTGCACTGCTCAAAATGCGGCCCCAGTTCGGGTCTTCACCGAACATAGCGCACTTGGCCAAGTTAGACGTGCCAATAAAGCGGGCCATGCGCAAAGCCTCTTCGTGGCTTTCGGCCTTTTCGATGCAAAGTTCAATCAGCTTGGTTGCACCTTCACCGTCGCGAACGATGTCCTTCGCAAGTTCCTTCATCACAAGCATGAGAGCCGCACGGAATTCACCCTGTTCAGTGAGGGTCAGGTCTTCGTACTTGAGACCACTCATGCCGTTAGCCAGGAGAATGCAGGTGTCGTTCGTGCTGGTGTCGCCATCGACCGTAATCGCATTGAAGGAGTCGGCGATATCGGCGCGGAATTCAGCAAAGAAGTCTATCGGCAAGGCAAGGTCTGTCGTAATAAAGGCAAGCATCGTCGCCATATTCGGGTGAATCATGCCCGAACCCTTGCAGGCGCCACCAATCGTCACCACACCCTTTTCGGTCTGGATTTCAACGGCATGGCTCTTGAGCGCAAGGTCCGTCGTGAGGATAGCGCGACCAAATTCTTCGGAAGCATCGGCATGGAGCTTTTCCACCAGCTTCGGAATACCAGCTTCAATCTTGTCCATCGGCATCAGGTGGCCGATTACACCGGTGCTGCAAACGAGCACGCTCTTCGGAGTGAGCTTCAAGGCTTCTTCGGTAAGAGTGGCCATGCGTTCTGCATCGCGGAGACCCTGTTCGCCGGTACAGGCATTTGCGTTACCGCTGTTCACTACAACAGCAGAGGCAAAGTGGGCATGTTCAAGAGCGGCTTTGTCATAAAGCACCGGAGCAGCCTTCACCTTGTTCGTTGTAAACACGGCAAAGCAGCGTGCGGCCTTTTCGCTCTTCAAAAGAGCCATGTCAGCGTTACCGCTGGCCTTGATACCTGCGCAAATTCCAGACGCGGTGAACCCTTTCGGGGAGCAGACGCCGCCTTTTTCCAATACAGTGTACATAGAATCTCCTATTGTTTTCTACGTCCTAAATTATAGCAAAAAAGCGACAATGTTGAGCACCTACTGTTCCTGCCCCGCAAAAAAATTCTAATTTAAGGATATGGCAAAAACACCCTGTACTAAAGAAACTTACGACAAAATGGTTGAACGTTACACCTTCCTCAAAAAGGTTGAACGTCCCCGCGTTGTCGACGAAATGGAAGAAGCCCGCAAGCAAGGCGACCTGAGCGAAAATGCTGAATACCATGCCGCCAAGGAAATGCTGGCTCATATCGATCTGGAAATTCCCAAGCTGGAAGACCAGATTTCGAACGCAATTATCGTGGAATTTGACGCAAACTCTGACACCATCCGCTTTGGCGCCACCGTCACCGCCAAAAACCTCGCTACCAAGAGGGAAGTGGTTTACCAGTTGGTGAGCCCCGAAGGCGTCGATCCGATGAATGGCAAAATCAGTTTCAAGAGCCCCATGGGTTCCGCTTTCATGGGGAAAAAGAAGGGCGATATCGTCGAAGTTGTGACCCCAAAGGGCAAGAACCGCTTCGAAATCGTTGACTTCAAGTAAGCTATGATTGTAGCCCTCATCGGCAACGATAAATTCTCTAAGGATAATCGCATCCAGAAATTCCTGGACGAATCCCTTGGAGAAAACCAGAACGATCCGCTGTCCAAGCAGATTGTCTACGGAACAGACCCGAACGTCTCTTCTGTCGCGGCAATCATCATGGAAAGCTGCGGCTCGGTTTCGATGTTTGCACCGGAACAGGCCGTAGTCGTTCATAACGCCGAAGCAATGAAGGCTGACGACACCAAAGCTCTTGCACGGTGGCTGAAAGATGCACCCGACTGCAAGCTTCTTCTCGACTTCGAAAAGCTAGCCGCCAATACGGAGCTTTACAAAGCGCTTCAAAAGGCGGGTAAAGTCGAAAAGTACGAAGAGCCCCGGCAATATAAAATGCAGGAACGAATCTCTTCGATCGTCCCCGAATACTTCAAAAAGCCAATCGAACCGGCAGCCAGCCAGTACCTTGCCGATGCACTCGGAACAGATACCAAGCTAGTCTGCGAGGAACTCAAGAAAGTTCTTCTCTTCGCCCCCGATACGCCCAAGTTCACCTACGAACTCGTAAGGTCCATGGTGACTCCCCGTCGAGAAATCCCTCCCTACGAAATCCTGAACTTTTTCGGCATGCGCGATTCTGTCGGCTTTGCAAGAAAACTTCACGAAATTCTTTACGGCAACAAGGACAACGACGCTATCGCCATCGTAAATGCCCTATACAGCCACGCCGTCGACTTACTGAATTTCATGTCGCTTACCGCCAAAAAGATGAGCGCAGAAGATGCAGCCCAGACCTTGGGCAAGAACTACTTCCTGTTCTGTAAGCAGGGCAACGCCGCCGAATGCTGCCGTCGTTGGGGCAAACCAACCCTCTGCCGCGTCATCCGTCGCCTCGCCGAGCTCAACTACGAATTCAAAAGCTCCAGCTGGACCGTTACAAGCCAAGAACTTGCCATCGCAGCCCTCGTGGTGAGATAGTATAACAAGTATCGAATAATCAGTGCAAACTAATCACTTGAGCTAAACGATTGTCTATTATATGAAAAGAGCATCGGCATTGCCGATGCTCTTTTAAACGCTGTAAGCTAGATTAGTTCCAACCCTCATCTTCTTCGGGAGCCGGTGCAGCCGGTGCCGGAGCGGACTTTTCTTCAGCCTTCGGTTCTTCGGCGGCAGGAGCCTTCTCTTCAGCAGGCTGTTCCTGCGGCTTCGGGGCTTCGACAATCGGAGTCTCACCTTCGGCAGGTTCTGCAGCCGGAGTCTGTTCCACCTTCTTCGCCTGCGGAGCAGTATCTACGCTTTCAGAGGCTTCGGTAAGTTCCACGGAACCGATATAGTTGCGAATAATGCGCGGAGTCACGAAGATAATCAGGTCGCGCTTGGTCACGGCCTTACGAGAATACTTGAAGAGGTTGCCAAGCAGCGGAATGTCCTTGAGGAACGGAATACCGGATTCACTTTCGGTATTTTCGTTACGGGTAAGACCACCAATCACGACCGTTTCACCGTCAGCCACCACGACCTTGGTCTTGGCTTCCTGAGTACTGATAACCACCTGGCCCTTTTCGTCATAGCCGTAAGAGTTGTTTTCAGGATGCAGGTCAAGCAAAATGCGGTTGTCGCCAGAAACATGCGGCGTTACAGTGAGCTTGATACCCGTTTCAACGAGCTGAGTCGAAGATTCACCGCTATCATCAATCACGCGGATAGAGACCTTGTCGCCCATGAACACCAGAGCTTCGGTGTTGTCGAGAGTAGAAACCTGCGGGCTAGCGAGCACTTCGGTCGATGCGTCACCCATAATGTTCGTAATGGCAACCTGAAGGTTGTTGTCCAAAAGGCTTGCAGTAATAGCCGTCGAAGCATTGCCCACTCCCGGAGAAGCACCAGCATTCGGGAAGGAACTGATAACGGCACTGGTACGGGTATCACCCGAAGCACCAGAACCGCTCGGCACCTGAGCCTTACCCGGAGTCAGATTAGCCGTTCCAGATCTTGCGGCCCAGTCCACACCAAGTTCGCGTGCACGTTCGCTGTTGACCACCACGAGCTTTGCGGTAATCATGATCTGCAGCGTTTCCACGTCGAGTTCATTCAGAGCCTTTTCCATCTGCTCAATCTTGCCTTCGGTATCGTACACGATAATCGAGTTCGTGCGTTCCACCGTCGTAATGCGACCGCGGCCAGTCTTCATGCTTTCGAGAACCTTCACCAGTTCGTCAGCCTTGGCATGGTGAACCTGGAAGTTCTTACGCACGAGCGGAGCATTCTGTTCCGCCTGGGCTTCTTCATCGGCAATTTTCTTCTGCTTCGCCTGATAAGTGGCCGAACGCTGAATCAAGATGTACTTGTCCTCGATGGTCCAGGTCAAGTCATTCATGCTACAGATAATGTCGAGTGTTTCCTGCCAAGTTTTCTTAGTCACCTTGAGGCTAGTCTTACCTTTGACTTCGGGAGCAAGGATAATATCGACACCGGCAATCACGGACACCGAGCTGAACACTGCCTCGAAGTTCATGTCGACGAAGCTGAAATCATACAGTTTCTTGTTGGGAGTTTGCACCGAACCTTCGGCAGGTGCGCTCCATGCGGTAGAAAGACCCACCACCAAGAGAAGAACGGTTAGGATTTTTATCATCTTTTTCACTGTTGACCCCCAATTTTATCGGGAAGACCCATGGAGTAGCGACGGCTCACCCCGAATTCCTGAATCAGGAAGAGAACGTCAGTTTGTGTGATTTTTAAGACCTTGCCATTGAGGATTTTGTCACCCTCTTTGACTGTATACGAAATCGACGGATTCTTGGATTCAACCAAAATGGCCACCGGAACATCGGATTCCCAAATGATACCCACCAATTCAACCTGATCGATATTGATTCCTTCTTCCACCAAGCCATCAACTTCAACAAACGGATCGCGACGACCGAAAGAACTGTAGGTGACGCGGTCTTCATAAAGACCTTCCAGCTGGCTTCCCACCGTGGGAGCAGTTGCAGTAAGATCTGTACCGCGTTCCTTGTCAACCTGCTTTAAACGTTCTTCCTGAACCGAAGACAACTCATCAAAGAATCCGACAGAGCGACGGTCTACATAACCCACCCTGTTACCGTACTGAACCTTACGATAAAGACCGACCATATCCAGGCTCACAAGGCGGTCGCCAAAGACAAGGCGGTGCATCACCTGGGAGTTTTCGTTCGGAGCAGCGTAGAATTCGATTTCGTCGGCAACCACAATCAGTTCACGAATCACCGGGCGCAAATGGAATGTCTGCGAACCGGAAATAATTTTCTTGCTGCCCTTGTCCAGGTTCTTGACGAACGCATCGAAATTAGGCTTTTCTTCGACAGCCTTCATCCAGTCGCGGACAAAGATGCCATTAGGCTGCGCAGACCAGAAGATAAATCCGTCCTTATTGATACCCTTCTCGGCAATCTGCAAAATCAAGGCACCATCCTGAACCACAATCACGGGCTTAATGGAACCCTTCAGCTGAATCTTCAAACCGTTCGCGCCCCAGGTCACAGACTTCACCAAGGTACCGGCACCAATCCTGAACACCGGAGACTTGGAAGGACCGGCAAGACCAACCGTCAAAACGGAATTCTTGTCGGGACCAGTCACATTCTGGATTTCAACAGGACTATCAGCAACAAGACGGAACTGTTCCATTCCAGAACCGATAAGGACCGTCAATTCCTTAAGTTTCGGAAGCAGAGCCGAAATAGCGCCACCTTCGGTAATCGCCTTGTCAAGCTCCTTCTGCTGTTCCGCCAACAGTTTTTCCTGTTCACGAGCAGCCTTTTCGGCAGCCTTCTTCTCTTCGGCGAGGCGCTTCTTTTCTTCAAGAGCAGCCTTTTCAGCTGCTTTCTTCTCTTCAAGAGCGCGCCTTTCGGCTTCCTTCTTTTCGGCAGCCAAGCGTTTCTTTTCTTCGAGAGCGGCCTTTTCAGCTGCTTTCTTTTCTTCAGCTAGACGTTTTTTCTCTTCAGCGGCGGCCTTTGCAGCAGCCTTTTTCTCTTCAAGAGCTTTCTTCTCGGCGGCCTTCTTTTCTTCAGCAAGGCGCTTCTTCTCTTCAGCGGCAGCCTTTGCAGCGGCTTTCTTGTCTTCGAGAGCCTTCTTCTCGGCAGCCTTCTTTTCTTCAGCCAAGCGCTTTTTCTCTTCAAGAGCAGCCTTTTCAGCGGCTTTCTTCTCTTCCTGAGCTTTCTTCTCGGCAGCCTTCTTTTCTTCGGCGGCAGCCTTCGCTGCAGCCTTTTTCTCTTCGAGAGCGGCCTTTTCGGCAGCCTTCTTACGATCGGCATAGAGCTTGGAAAGCGTCCAGGACTTGCCGCCCTTGTTCTTGAACTTGATCAAGAAGTTTGACTTGTCCAGTGCAATTTCGTTCTTGTCAGAGGAGATCGAAGAGCCCACTGTCATTTCAATCTTGAGGAAGGCACTGCCCTTGTAAGCATCTTTATAGACCTTCATCGACTGAACGAACTTAGAGCTCGAATCCACATCAAATACACCTTCGCCCAAAGCGAAAGTTGTTTCAGAGAAACCTACCGTCAACTTTTTCGAAGCAACATCGTACTTCTGGAAGAATGTCGGTAAATCCTTGTCCGATGCAAAAGCAAATACAGCATTGCAGCCCTTCGCGTCGCAAGCGAAACGGACATCCTTAATGACGGCGGCATTAGCAGCGACAGCAAAAGCGAGCAACGATAAAAGTAAGCGTGTCTTCATCATTTGCCCACCTTCTTCGACGTGTACGTAGTCAAATTAAACGTCACAGACATGGTAATCGGAGTCCATCCATGAGTTTCTGATTTTTCCACTTCAGCCTTGATGCCCGAATAACGGTTCAGCCTAAGATTGGTAATGGCTGTCGGATAACTGAAATTGGCGATTTCAGCAAACAAGTATCCAAGCATGTGGTAACCCGAATTGACCGCGATCGAATAGCGGTTTTCGATATAGTGTTCCTTCTCGGCACGGCCTTCCGGATTAAACTTCTGGATCTGCACCATCGAACTGCGAATCACCGAGTAAAGGTCCTGCAAACGCAGAGGCACCTTTTCTTCTTCAGGGAACATCTCCTTCAGCTTTTCGAAATCCTTTTCAGCCTGGGCAAGTTGCATTTCGAGTTCGGCAACGCGGTGCTTCTTCGCGTTAATCTTATCGAGTTCCGCCTGGGCAGACTGAAGATCCCTTTCAAGCGATTCACGCTGATAGTTGAACGGATCCCACATGTAGTTATACACCAAATGTGCAGCAGCCATCAGCAAAAGGCACACGATAATGGCGTATACGTTCCTTTTGTCTTTTAAGTCTATCTTACCCATTTTCTCCCTCCCCAAGGCTTAGGTCTTGCTTAAGGACCACCTTGATGGTGAAATTATAGGCTTCCTTGTTATCCACTTTCGCAGTAGAAATAGTCACCAGGGTTACAGACTGGATGCTCGCCTGCTTTTCCAACTTCACCATGTATTCGGCGACTTCGGAAAAGTCATAGGTAGTACCTCTCATTTCCAGATCAAATTCACCGACCTGGTTGATACTCGTAATCCACATGTTGGGAGGCAACACCGACGAGATATTTTCGAACAAAATAACCCAGCGTTTCTTGCTCACCTGGATGGACTTGAGAGCATTGATCTTGGTATTGATGACACCCTGCTTCTGTTCCAAGTCGCTGATCTTGGAAAGCAACGGACGTTCGCGTTCCACTTCTTCCTGGACGCGAGTAAGCTCGGTACTCAAGCTACCGATGGTTTCGTTGATATAGGTCTGCAGCATGGAAACAGCCACGATGGCAACAAGTAGCGCCACTGTAGGCCAAATAATGCGACGGTCCGTAATCCATGTAAAATCTTTCTGCTTCTTGCGAAATTCCGGCGGAAGCAGGTTGATGGAAATGGCCAAGGCATTTCTTGTGGGTTCTTTTTTCTTAGACGCCATTAGAACTTCCTCATTGCCAAGCCCAACGCAGGGGCGTAAATATTGGAGAGGGCAATCGAAAGACCACCATCGCCAAACACCTTGGAATCACAGGGCACAAGCCTAAACGGGTTCACCGTATCGGTGTCAATGCCAGAATGTTCCGCCACAAATTCCTTCAGACCAGGGGCGGCGGCTCCACCTCCACCTAACAGGATTTTCGTGAGCGGCTTAGAGTCTTCAGTCGAGGAAAAATAGCGGATACCGATATCGATCTGCGCCATCAGGTCCTCGTATGCCAGTCTGAGCGCGGCTTCCACTTCAGCTTCGGAGAATCCGTCCACCGAAGCCAGGTTACCCGTGCTCAAGAGTTCATGACACTTTTCGGAATCAATTCCCAAGTTCATACAGGTCTTGCTCACGACCATGTCCAAGGAACCACCGGCCATGGCACGCATCGAGTGGAACTGCCCGTCCTGGACAAAGGCAACGCTCATCTTCTTTTCACCAATGTTGAAAATGGCAACCGTTGCATCCTTATCTTTATCTTCCACTGTAGCGACATAAGCGTTCAACAAGCCAAAGATGTCTGCATCGAGAGCAGAAAGCTTAATTCCGCGGCGGTTGAAGAACTGCGCCCAGGAGTCCAACAGAGCACTCTTGGCGGCAACCACATTCACCTTGACTTCTTCGCCTTCACGTGAATAAACTTCGTAGTCAATCACGTTGTCCTGGTCATCGAAGGGCGGACGGGACTGGGCGGTCTGAAGAATAATAGCCGCTTCGTTACCGTTTTTGGGGATTTTCACAGAAAGACGGTCCACAAGGATACCGCCGGCGCCAGCGCCACAGTTCACAGATGCAACTACGTCGCAGGAATCGTCAATCGGATGACGAATCAAGAGCTTAGCCATTGCCTCGGCAAGCAGTTCGGCACCATCTTTTTCGCGCTTACCGTCACTATCGGTCGGGGCATCGCCTTCGCGCACCTGGATTTCGCCGTTTACAATGCATCCATCGGGGACGCGTTCCAAATCGGCATCCAAAACAATCTTGTTTCCGCTCGTGCCATGCAAAACCTTGACATACTTGATGCTGTAATGTCCAACATCAATGCCTACAGTCTCACGCAAGCCACGGATTTTTGCAATCAATCCTAAAGCCAAAGTTTACTCCGATTGTAAAACAATACACTACTAATTCTACCTTTATAAAAGCAAAATGTCAAGCGAAAAATCATCTAAGTCATTGAAAATGAAGTAGTTAGGAGCTTTTCACCCACTTAATCCCCTGTTTTTTTCGCTTATTTGTCTCAAAAAGGTACTGGAGCACCCGTTCCTGGGTCCAACCGAAGGCCCCCTTAAACGAAGCCGTGTGGCAATAATAGTTGGGGTAATCCTGGTTTTTATGCCCTAAATTGCGCAAAATCTCAATTTCTACATCTTCATCGCCAAAACTCGGGAGCTCGAACTGGATGCGCATATGCTGCCCAGGAAAGCACTCCTTGGGAAGCCCCACCATGATACCGCCTGCAGAAAGATCCAAAAGCGTACCACCGATGGAAGAACCATCTTGGAAAGTCGCCGTCACCGGGAAAGCCACCTGTTCACGAACCCAGCGACGCAGTTGTTTCTTGTCTAACGATGAAGAATGCAAAAGAACCAAATGTCCCGATTCCACCTGTCGAACCGGCAAAACGGTCGTATAGATGGCGTCGTCAGGTCTTGTCCAACGCACCTTGATTTCCTTGTTCACCAAGGAATACGAAGAGCCGTCGCTCGTGTCGAAGGTTATCACCCACTCCTTTTCGGAACGAGCCATAATTTCGGAACGCTTCACACGAAGACCGTTTTCCAAGAGTAAGTCCACTCGATCGCCCACATTAAACTGCCGCGTCGAGTAGATTTCGGCTAGCGGATTCGATGCTGTAAAAGAAAGCTTATTGCGCAAACTCTCTACTGCGGCAAGCGTTTCATCGCGGACACTGAACACATTGCGGATGTCGTAGAAGTTGTCAACGGCATCTTCGAAAAGTCTAGACGAGTTCAAGACCGCGTCCTTATTTTCGAACGAAGAATAGCGGATTATTTTATCTAAAGTACGCTTTTCCTTGTCGGTAAAGCCCATCGACTCAACCTTTTCATCGAAAGTCTGCGTTCCAAACATATCCTCATTTTCGCGGCGGTAGTTGATTCGACGAATCTCGAGCAACACCACCAGCAGCAAGAACATGAAGATAATGGATGCAATCCAGACAATTTTAAGAGGTTCAATCATAGGGGCTTATCCGTTCAATCGTTATAGCGACTAGCCGAGATCGGTCCAGACTCCGTTGATGTAGGTTGCAAGAATCGACGACGGAAGCTCCTTGCCTATGAGCGGAGAATTGCAGACATGGCCCGCGAAGTCGCTTTCGACGACCACGTGCGGTTTATCTGCAGCAAGCACGACCACAGCGGCGGCATGGTTTTCGCCACGGACCGCGTTCGCCAAACGAGCAGGAGCCGTCGAGAGAAGTTCGATAGCACGAGCATCGCCCACGCGTTCGCTCAGCTTCTGCCAGATGGCTGGCAGCGCAATTTCAAGAGAAAGCGCTCCCGGCACGGAATCTTCGAAGTTCACCACCTTGTCTTGACGGAGCACCGGCGTATGGTTCATGCTGATGGCGTTCACCGTACCGTCTTCAAGTCCCTTCCACAACGCCTCGCGGTCTGCAGCGGAGCGAATCGGCGGAAGAATATGGTATGCGGAATCCAGCGTTTCGAGGCAGGAATCGTCGAGCAGCAAATGGTAGAGTCCGACATCGCAAGTCACATCCATTCCCTGCTTGCGGGCGTTACGAATCAAGTCCAGAGTCTCGCCGCAAGTCACCTGCTTAAAGTGGACCGGCACCTGCAGGAAGCGAGCCGTTTCAAGCACTGTGTAGGCGACAATCGTCTCGGCGATGCGAGGAATGCCCTTCATGCCAAGCATGTCGGAATAGGCGCCTTCGTGAACGCATCCGCTGTGGCGAAGCGTCTTGTCCATTGGCTGGAAGAAGAAGCGCTTGCCCGTCATCTTGCCGTATTCCATGGCAAGGCGCAGGAAACGGGAATGAGGAATGGCGGCATTACCATCGCCGAAACCCACGACACCCGGAGCAAGTTCCATCATTTCGGCAAGGCTATCTGTACCAAAGCCCTTGCTGTAGGCACCGAGGAAACGGATATCATAAGCCGTACCACCAGGACCTTCATTAAAATCGCAGGGTCTACGGTTATCGGCAGCGGTCAACTTATCGACATCATCAATCGGGTTGGCTGCACTTTCGTATATGGCCCCATAAAAACCGCCCCTGCGCATAGCATCCACGCCATCCACATAGGTATAGACATCGTCGCGAAGCGGTTCCATAAAGTCAACGCCAAGAGCAAAGAGCGCAGGCAAAACAAGCGCGCCATTGCAGTCATATTCATAAGAGTCGTTGTTGCTAGAGGAACCCGTCAGGCGGACTTCATCACGCAGTTCAAAGGACTTGCCGTTCCAGAACTTCGCATTTTTCAAGACAACATTCGCATAATGTTCACAACTAGGCTTACGAGTTTTCATTGCGGCCTCCTGCCAAAAGGAAGAGAACGGCCATACGGACAGCAACGCCGTTGGTCACCTGATCAAGAATAACAGAGTGTTCGCCATCGGCGATGTCGGAATCGAGTTCCACGCCGCGGTTGATGGGCCCCGGATGCATGATGATGACCTTGTCCTTGGCGCATTCCAGAAGTTCTTCCGTGATGCCGAACGTATTGCGGTATTCACGCATGCTCGGAAGCAGTGCGTCGTCCATGCGTTCTTTCTGCAAGCGGAGCGCGATGATGGCATCAGCATTTGCGACAGCTTTTTTCACGTCCGGCTCCCACGTCACGTGGTTCATGAGGTCCGTGTTGCGCGGCACCAGGGTGCTAGGTCCGCAGAGTGTCACATGGGCCCCCATCGTGGACATGCCCCAGAGGTTACTGCGAGCCACGCGGCTGTGGCGGATATCGCCAATGATCGTGACGTTCTTGCCTTCGAGCGTTCCAAGCTTTTCTTCGATCGTGAGCATGTCGAGGAGAGCCTGCGTCGGGTGTTCATGAGCACCGTCGCCCGCATTCACGATGATGGCGTTGCTGTGTTCGGCAAGGAACTTCGGGACACCCGTCCCCTTATGGCGGACGACCACGATATCAATCTTCATGGACTCGATGTTTCGGAGCGTATCGACGAGCGTTTCGCCCTTCTTGACGCTGGAATTGGAACTCGTAAAGTTCACCGTGTCAGCCGAGAGTCGCTTTTCGGCAAGTTCAAAGCTCGTACGCGTACGAGTGCTGTTCTCGAAGAACAGGTTCACCACCGTCATGCCCCTAAGGCTCGGCACTTTCTTAACCGGGCGTTCAAGAATTTCGCGGAACTGCTTGGCATTGTCGAGAATGGTACGAATATCCTGCTTGGACACGCCCTGGAGCCCAAACAAGTGTTTAATCTGAAGCGCGCTCACTTAAGCCTCCACTTCTACAAGGTAAACGGAATTTTCTTTATCGATCGGTTCAATCTGCACGCGGACTTCCTGGTCTTGTGCGGTTTCAACCGTAAGTCCTACGCAATCGGGTGCAATCGGAAGTTCGCGGTGACCACGGTCCACAAGCACACATAGGCGAATTGCCGCCGGACGTCCGAGGTCAAGGATAGCCTGCATCGCAGCACGCACCGAGCGCCCTGTATAAAGCACATCATCGACTAGAATGACGGTCTTGCCTTCGACCGAAGCCGGCATTTCGGTAATGCGCATCTCGGTCGAGCCCACATGCTTGCGGTAATGGAAATCGTCGCGGTAGAAGGTCGCGTCGATGCTTCCCATCGGGACTGTCTTGTTAAACTTTTGACTTAAGCGTTCGCATATTTTTTTTGCGAGGGGAATTCCGCGGCTTGCCATGCCGAGCACCACCATGTCGTCTGCCGTCGGGTGCATCTTGGCAAGCTTTGCCGCCATTTCGTCGAGGGCGAATTCCATCGCCTGCGCAGACAGCAATTCTCTGATCTTTTTGCAGTTGTCTTTCATATAGGTATCAGGTTTCAGGTACTAGGTTTCAGCCTTGCCTTTGTTTTCACACTTGAATGTAGCATTTTTTAGGATTTTTCGCCTTAAAATGCGCATAATTGACCCTGATTTTTTGTATATATAAGAAAGAAACGTAAACCCCGACAGGGTCTGTCGGGACATTAATAGGAGATTCTATGTTCAATCAGCTGGGTAAACCGGAAGCAGGCGAAACCATCGCCATCATGAAGACCAACCACGGCACCATGAAGCTGCGCCTTTTTGAAGAACTCGTCGGTGAATGTGCCACGAACTTTATTGAACTAGCCAAGCAGGGCAAGTATGACGGCGCCCCGTTCCACCGCATCATCAAGGATTTCATGATCCAGGGCGGCGACTTCACGAACCGCAACGGTACCGGCGGACACTCTGCCAAGGGCCCGGGCACCACGATCGGCGACAAGTATGACCCGCGCCTCACCCACATGCGCGGCGCTCTTAGCTGGGCAAAGACCGCCATGCCGCACAGCATTGGCAGCCAGTTCTTCATTGTCCACGGCGACAATGTGCATTTCTTGGACCACGACCAGGTGGGCCCCGGCCCCGCTGACGGTTACTCCGTATTCGGCCAGCTCTACGAAGGTTTCGAAGTCCTTGACGAAATCGCAGGTGTCAAGACCGACCGCCGCGACGCACCGTTCGAAGACGTTATCATCGAATCCGTGACGATTGAAAAAGCCTAATTGCGATAAATCGCTGTTGAGAGCTACTAGTTCATAGTTACTAGAAAATTCTATCAAAAAGAACTCCTAGTCAAATAGGAGTTTTTCTTTTATTAAGCCATAATATCTTTTTTTCTTAAAGGAATTATTTTTTTTGAAAAAAATTTTTCTTTTTCCCTTGACAAGGGTAAATGTCTATTCTATATTTGCGCCAGCCCTCGGGGTTATAGCTCAGTTGGTAGAGCGCCTGCATGGCATGCAGGAGGTCAGGAGTTCGACTCTCCTTAGCTCCACTGAAAAGAACCGTTTGCAAAGCAAGCGGTTCTTTTTTTGCATCACACAAAACCTGCAAAAAACAAAGCCCCCACCGCTATGTTGTAATAAATTTGTATCTTTTATTCCATGAATACGGTTTGGAATAAATTCACTAAAATAGCCCACAAGAAAACGATTCTCGGCATCGCCGGATGCCTCGCCCTGATGGCACCCGCCTACGCAGAAGAATGCAACGCGGAAACCATGGACGCCTTCGCCTACGAAGACTGCGTCAAGGCAAAGGGCGGAAAGGTCGTCAACAATGAAAACTTTGGTGGCAGCGCCGATGCAAACGGAATCGACAACGCTGACGGTATGGAGCAGAAAAAAGTGCTCAAGGGCGATGAACCCACCTACCGCCCGTTTGACCGCGACGCCTACCTGACATCAAGCTTCGGCGAAAACCGCGGTACGCGCTACCACGCTGGTTTCGACTACTCGACCCAAATGGAAGAAGGCTGGCCCATCTACGCTCCCGAAGACGGAAAAGTCGAAGAAATCAGGGTATCCCCGTTCCACTATGGAAAGCTGATGCTCTTCAAGGGCAAGAGCGGCAAGACCTGGGCTTTTGCACACCAGAGCAGCTTTGGAAAACTCGATGAACAGGTTTCCAAGAAACAGTACGCGAGTAAAAAGAACGATGTATCTCTGAAACCGGGCACAAGCTACAAGAAAGGCGACACGCTCACCTTTGCCGGCAGCACCGGTATCGGAAATCCGCACCTGCACCTGGAAGTGCGCCTTGACAACGACCGCGTCATCAACCCCGTGCTTGCAGGAGTCGTCATCGCAGATACCATGGCGCCACAGATATTTGGCATTGCCGTGTGGCAGGGCAACCACCTGGCCGTCACGACACCAGAAGCAATAGACAAGGGCTGTGTCGAAACGCCGGTGAAGAACGAATTCAACCTGAGCATGGCCGTCAAAATCGCCGACTACAGCCGCGAGCCCAAGGAAAACCCGATGTCGGTCCGCCACATCACCATGTGGCGCTACGACGAAAAGATTTTCGACGAATGGCTCGACACGCTACGCTACAGCCGAATGACCCAAATCCGAGACCAGTTGCTTTGGGCCGAAGAAGCCGACACGGCCGGCGACTGGCATGTGATTCAGGCAAAACTTGCTCCGCTTTCGACCTACACCATCGAAGTGGAAGACTACAACGGCAACAAGACGTCCAAGAAATTCACCTTCCACCCGCGCTGCAAGAGCGACAAGCCCATTCCGCTGACCAAGGTGCAGACATCGCCGTTGTTCACCTTCTTAAGCCGCCCGATGCTCGACCTGTTCCGCTGCGAAAACGGGATGAAATTCTCCGCCATGGCAAAGGACAATGTCATCGAAGAAGATATGTGCAAGGCTTTCAAGCACAAGCCCATCACTATCGGTCGCATCCTTGAAATCTATCCGGAGATGACGCACATCCACTACACAGCAGACGCTGGCTCAACAGGTGACGGCAAGGCTGTCGACGAAGATATCGCCATCTACGCTTTTAGCCCGTACCAGAAGAGCGCCAATTGGAACACCAAGATTGGCAATATCGGTGTCACACAGAAGATCACTGGCATGCCCGTCGTCAAGGACACCACTAAGCGCATCCTCGCCGTGACCCGCACCCACACCGACAGTCTCGACTTCATCGAGTTCCACCCCAAGGGAATGCAACTTAAGGACTGGACGGTCTGCATCGAAAACAGCGAAAACAACGCTCCGCTCTACTGGCTCGGCGAGACCAGCCGCAACTGGTTCATCTTTAGCAAGCAGACTAAGGGCAAGAAACGCTGCGCCACGACCAACGAACTCCGCGACATCGCAAACATCAACAACGAAGAAGCCCCCATCCTTGGATTCCCCTACTGGGGCGACATGTTCATCGGTGGCGTTCGTCAACCCGCCCTGAGAATTCCGCTCATGTTCAAGTATGACGGAATCCCCGACGGCAACGCCATCACGGTAACGGTCGGCAAGAAATGGATTGCGGCTGAATACGACTCTGATCCGCGCGAAATCGTTATCGAGGGTGAAAAGCTCCCCGAAGCCGGCGGTCACTTCAACATCAAGCTCGTAGACGAAGCCGGCCACAAAGCCAGCTACGACGTCGATGTTCCGGAGATGTAAGGAGGCGAGTGTCGCGGGCAAGCTCGCTTGTCCATGACCGAGCCGACGAACATCGCACTCCGAAGGAGTGCAAATGTAGCGAACCGAATGCCGCGCACAAGCTTGCTTGTGCATGGCTGAGGTGAAGCACATCGCACTCCGAAGGAGTGCAAATGTAAAAAGGCGAGCGCTGCGGGAATGCACGCATTCCCATTGCCGAGCTGACGAACATCGCACTCCGAAGGAGTGCAAATGTGATATAAACTTGTTTATTATTAGAAAAGGCCGCGATGGAATCGCGGTCTTTTTTAATGGCGCGTAGCGCGTGATTACTTCACAGAAGCAGTCAAGAGTTTTGTAATCGCGGACACATATTCAGCCGGGTTCGGGAGCGGAGAGCCTTCGGCAAGCAGAGCCTGACCGTAGAGGGCCTTCGGCCAATCGCCCAAGTCTTCCTTGGCTTCGACTTTCTTCTTGAGCATCTCGCAAATCGGGTGCGTCGGGTTGATTTCCAGGATACGCTTGCTCTTCGGCAAGTTCTTCTGGCCCATTGCCTTCATCATGCGTTCCATCTGGGCGCTCATGGCGTCTTCGCTGGTCACAAGGCAGCAGGGGCTATCCTTCAGGCGGCTAGACACGCGGACTTCCTTGATGTCTTCGTCCAAGACCTTCTGCAGGTTTTCGCAGAGGCCC
>JAFXRC010000020.1 GCA_017526585.1 Fibrobacter sp.
AATGATGTCGCGGCTCGTCACGAGCACGCTGGTGGGGTAGTAGCGCTTGAGCGTGTCGGTGTTTTCCGGCCAGCCCATCGTGGAGTGCGGCCACAAGCCACTGGAGAACCACGTGTCGAGCACGTCTTCTTCCTGCTTGAGTTCGTGACCCGGAACGGCGTCGGGCTTCAGGTCTTCTTCCTGGCTGCACACCAGGTAGCCGCCATTTTCGGCCTTGTAGAAGTAGATGTCGTCGCGGCCCGCGAATGCGGCCTTCAGTTCGTCTTCGCTAGCATCGGTGTGCCAGATAGGAATGCGGTGGCCCCACCAGAGCTGACGGCTGATGCACCAGTCGCGCTTTTCGGCGAGCCAGTCCAGGTACTTGTTGGCGTAGCGTTCAGGGATAATCTTGATTTCGCCCGACTTCACGGCGTTCATCGCGTTTTCGGCGAGCACGTCCATCTTCACGAACCACTGGTCGCTGAGGTACGGCTCGATAACGGTCTTGGAACGGTCGGAGTGGCCCACGTCCATTTCGTGGTCTTCCACCTTGATGAGGAGTCCGAGTTCTTCGAGACCTGCCACCACGGCGTCGCGGGCGGCCTGGCCCTTGAGCCCCTGGAACTTGCCGGCGTTCTCGTTCAGGCTGCCGTCGTCGTTCATGATGTTGATCATCGGGAGCTTGTGACGCAGGCCCGTCGCATAGTCGTTCGGGTCGTGTGCGGGCGTCACCTTCACGGAACCCGTACCGAAGTCCTTGTCCACCAAGATGGCGTCGGCAATCACCGGAATTTCGCGGTCAACAAACGGCACCTTCAGCATCTTGCCGATGAACTGCGCGTAGCGTTCGTCGTTCGGGTGCACGGCGAGGGCGGTATCGCCCATGATGGTTTCCGGACGGGTGGTCGAAACGGGGATAAATCCCGAACCGTCGGCCAGGGGGTACTTGAACGTCCAGAAGTGGCCCTTCACGTGTTCGTAGTAGATTTCGTCGTCGGCGACGGCGGTCTGGAGCTTGGTATCCCAGTTCACCAGGCGCTTGCCGCGGTAAATGAGGCCCTTCTTGAACAGGTTGAAGAAGGCGTGGCGCACGGCCTTCGCGCAGACCGGGTCCAGCGTGAAGCGCTGACGGCTCCAGTCGCAGCTGACGCCCAGGCTCTTGAGCTGCTTGGTGATACGGGCTTCGTATTCGTCCTTCCATTTCCAGATGCGTTCCACCAGGGCGTCGCGGCCAATGTCGTGGCGGGTCTTGTGTTCGTCCTGGAAAAGGCGCTTTTCGACCACTGCCTGCGTGGCAATGCCCGCGTGGTCCGTACCCGGAATCCACAGCGTGTCGCGGCCCGTCTTACGGCGGTAGCGTACCAAAATGTCCTGGAGAGTATCGTTGAGCGCATGTCCCAAATGGAGTGCGCCGGTAACGTTCGGGGGCGGAATCACGACCGAGAACGGTTCGCCCTTTCCGCTGGGTGCAAAACTGTTATTCTCAGCCCAGGTCTTATGCCATCGGGCTTCCACATCTTTAGAATTGTAACGAGTTTCCATAGTGATGCCAAATTTAGTAAAATGCCGCCATTGTCATTCCCGGCTTGATCGGGAAACTCCTTTATTTTTCTGCAAAAATGCCTTTTTATTTGAGGGGAAAGCCGAGGTCTTTCGCTCTAGACCTTATATACTTTCCGCTTTTCGGCAACTGCGCAAGGCACGGAACTTCGCTTACGCCTGAATTTGACCTTGGGAATAAGCTGCATTTGAATTCCCAAGGCGGCAAGGACTTTGAATACTGTTTCAAAACGTGGGTGGGCCTTTTCATCAAGAGCCTTGTAGAGACTTTCCCGACCTAGTCCGGATGCCTTGGCGATTTTTGCCATCCCCTTGCTACGGGCCACATGCCCAATTGCCCGCAGTAACAGAGCCGAATCATTTTCTCGACAAATCAAATTGAGATATTCGGCAACCATTTCCTCGCTGTCAAGGTATTCCGCAATGTCTAAATGTGTAATATCATTTTTTTTCATTTTTGATTCCTTGCCAAATGTATCTAATCGGATACTTTTTGTCAAGTCGGGGTGCTCTGTGGCAAAAAAGTGTTGAAATTTCATTTTTTAGGAGACAACACCCCACAACCAGTCAAGAGGTCTTCTCTTGGCAGTTGTCAGAAACATCTATGTTGTTTACCTTATGCTGTCATAAATACTCCTTTAGTCCAATGGACTTATTTGTTCGTCATATTATATTTAGTCGGTTATTTTTAAAATCCGTTTTATATTTTACACTCTTTAGACCTTTGTTTGGTGCTTTTTGACACAAGTTTTTTTATGGATAAAAAAGGCGTGGTGTCGAATGCACTTACTCAATCGAGGCTCTGGCAAGCCCATAATGCAATAAGCACAAACGACCCACGCCCAACAGGGTGCGGCTAGAGCTTGTTAAGTGCATTACTTTGAAATCTGCCAGAATTTCGATTAACTAAACTACAGCTCTGTCAAAAGTCTATGTCAAATACAATTATCTAAAGTGTTTTAAAATCTCCTTAAATCATTTCAACATCCGCCTTGCCTTTACCCTTGCATCAGTTTCCAGCCTTCTGCCAGATTGCCTTTTTCGTCCTTGTAACGATAATTTTCGGAACAATTACAATACCATAGACCGTTTTCACGAACACACATGCCGCCAACAAATTTTTCTTTGCCGGCAAGGGTGTTTAAATCGCGTGTTTTTTTCGAAAGGGCTTCCGCACGACCTTCAGGATTTGCTGCTGTAAATCCACTCTTGGTATCAAAAATGCCGATGCGACCATCTACAAATTTCACAATCCAGTCGGGATAGAAAAGTCGTTCTCGATTTTCAGTAGTATTGAAATACTTGAGCGCGTAAAAATCCTTGCCGTCATCATTCTGTTTAAACCACCACTCAACCGTGGGCGATTTTTCAAGAAACTCGATAAAGGCGATTTCATTATCGCGTCCTGGATATTCTGCTTTGAGTTTGAAAGGTTGAAGCATGCTCTTTGCACTGGGTCTGTAATCTACAAAGTCGCTTGAATACGCATAAGATGTCTTGACCTTGAATGGCAAGGCTTCCTGCATTTCTTGCTTACGACGATTGGCAACAAAGGCGTCGCGAATAGGTCTGTATTCCTTGAGAGCTTGTGTAATGGCTTTGCGGAATATACTTGCAGAATTCTTGAACAAATCCTTCAAGAAAATCTTGTAACGACCGACATTATCGATATTCGTCATCGAATAGCGTTCAAACCATTGACGAAGAGCTTCCTTGAACGGGCCCCAAGAACGAGCAACGTTGCCGTATTTAGCATCGGGTTCGGTCTGTTCTTCCAAAATGTTGTAGCAAGCATTCATGAAGTTCTTTTCGACTTCATTGTCGCTCATCTCATGCTCTACATTCTTGCCTAAATCGTTGGTCCCTGCAAAAGTTGCATTCGCCAAGACTTCGGTTGAAAGTGTCTGAGACATATCTATGCCAAATTTTTCAAGAACGCCTTCTTGTGCAAACGGATTGTTATAGGCATTTTCGGTAATTCCGAAATAGGCATTCATCGATTTGACAAATGAACTCTGGAAACTGCTAGCCTTACCAATATCGCCATAGTCTGCACGGCTGATGAAATCACTTTTCAAAAGTGGATCAACGATGAACGAAGACGGCTGTTTTTGAACGAGCGTTTCTGCAAAATCGCGGGTAGCCTCAGTGACAATTTCTGTAGCCTTATTCGCAACACCCTCTCCGAAATGTTCCGTCAATATAGCCTTGACATTTCGAGTAGCCGTCTCAACAATTTGTTCTGTCTTTTGATTTTTTGTTGTTTGAGAATCAGCTTCGCCAAAAAGATTATATTCCGTTTGTGGCGATGCGACGGTGTTGCCTTGTACAGGGAATATTTCTGGAGCAATCTGTTTAACCGCTTCTTGCAACGCAGCTTCGATTTTGGGAGCAATATCTGAAACGGGCTTATCCGAGCCATTCGCAACCAATTCGTCAAGCATAGAAGTTTTCAGTTCTTGAATGACATTATGCGTAGTTTCTTTTGTAGCAAACCCGCCCAAAAGATGCGATGCAAGATTTGTCACTTCAGTTTTAGGCTTGTTTTCAACAGTGTCGGGAATGTCGGAGATTTCATTTTTGCGGTAGTTCGTGTAAAGGAATCCTTCGCGGAGTTCAGGGAACGCCGTCAGATCAATTTTCGGAACAGGGTTGCGTAAAATTCTTCCGAGAGTCTGCGTTTTGAACGTCGGCGATTCGATTTCACGGAACATCACGATAACATGGGCACGAGGGCAATCCCATCCCGTTCCTGCAGCATATTTGAAGAGCATAAAATCTACGGGACTATCGGCATCAGAAATATGTTCCAGATTTTCTTTCTTGTTGTCAAACCATTTGGCAATTTTATTAGAAGGAACTTCGCAATTTTCAGTCAAAAATCTTGTGACGAGTTCTTCCTTTGTTTCTACACCTTGGTCCTTGAGTTTAGAGTCATCGTTTGGCAACTGAATTAAAACGAGCGGGTTTATATTTTGTCCGAGGCGAGTCCACTGTTCAGCTAAAGACTCCCTTTTTTCCTTAGCAAGCCTCAGCAAGGCAAAATCTAAATCTTCATCTTCAATGGTTTTCAAATCGTCTTCGGTTTGCGAAATGATTTGTTCCTTAATAAGGCCTGCGGCAACAACATCGGAGCGTTTGACTTCAACATAGCCTGCACGCAGATTTTGCACATCGCTGATATTGGGGATTTTTTCCGGCGTTGCAGAAACATTCAAAATGATTCGCGGATTAAGTGGCGTAATAACATCACGATAAGCCGATGCAGTCACATTCTTGTGGCTTTCATCGATAATCATTACAATTTCGCGGCCCTCTTTCTTTGTATTTTCCGCAACATCTTCAAAGTAGAATCCCTGCTCCTTTTGTAGCTCAACTTCGTCGGGACGACGCAGCAAACGCTTTTTGGCATCCTTTGCCACTAACTTTTGCCAGTTCAAGAATAGAATATCGTCTTTGTGCAAAACGCCTTCGGAAAAATCTGCGATGGTCAAGAGACTTCGCCCGATATTCGGGAAGAAGTAATCATAAAACTTGTCGCGACTTTGCATCGCAAGGTCATCCGAGAAAGTAATCCAAACGAAAGCGATATCTGCGTTAAAAGCAGGATCATTTTGCAATTCGCGAACAAAATTTGACACCATGAAAGTCTTGCCCGAGCCCGTCGGGGACTTGAAGGTAATATCAAGATTATGGTCGCCTGTTTGCCAAAGTTTCTTGAACGTTTCTACGAGACCGTTCGTGCCGAGGACCGCATTTTCTTGGAAAGGAAGCATCTGCATATTATTACCCGTTCAAAGCCTTGTAGATTTCGAGAATCGGTTTGGGAATCGCCTTGATTTCGATGTTTTTCAAATCATCGAATTCGTTTTCAAAGAAGTCGGGAGAATTCCAGCTGAATACATAAACCATGAATTTCGACTTTTTATCAATAGCACGCAATTCATCAATTTTCGCAACAAAATCGGAAACTTTGCCATAATCTCCATTATGGTAAATGCATGTATAGCGTTTTTTCTTTTCCGCATTATCGGAATAGATTTGCCAAAAGCCTTTTGCGGCCTTGGGGACTTTGATTGTTTCCAAGGTATTTTCCGCTAGTGCGATAAGGCAACCCGCTTTTTCGGCAAGTTCCACCTTGTCTGCATCATTGGCATTTTTACTCTGATGCTTGCCAACGAAACCAGTCTTGTAATATTTAAGCGAACCACCTAAACCTTCAACTTCTGTTTGTTTGCCCTGAGCACTGATACTTGTGTAGCCGCACATTACACGACGATTGCGTTCGTAGGTAACATTTTCACAGATATTGTTATCGCCTTCGGCCTGCTGAACAAGAATACATTGGCGATTTCCATCATCTTCTTTGTTAAGATTGAGTGTGGCATGTAGAGTCGTACCTGAGCCAGCGAAGAAGTCAAGAATAGTAGCAGAAGAGTTATCAGTGAAATCAGCTATAAAAGAAACTAATGTAGATGGTTTTGGATTACTAAAGGTTGTTTCAGAGAAAATATTCTTTAATTCTGCATTTGAAAAAATGTAATCATTAACAATTTCTTTATCTAATATTTTAGTTGGTCTATTTATAGATTCCTTTGTTTTTTTATAATAGGGAACAAAAGCTTCTGATTTAATCCATATTTCGGTACCATCATTCAATTCTTGTGTAATTTTTTCTTTAGTTGCCCAATATGAGTGTCCTTTCAGCACCAATTCTGATAAAATAATTCCATCTTTCACTTCAACATCGTTCACAAGTTCCCATTTTAAATTACGACCATTATCCTTTATCCCTTTTTTATAAGTTCCATTTTGCAACAGTGTATGAACAGATCCGGCAGGAAAGGATATAACTTTTAACTTTTCTTTAGCCTTTGTAAGCGAAGGCATCCCTTCAGTATTTGATTTAACACCTTTGAAGTATGAAATTTTTTTATAGTTTTTCGCATAACATAAAATAAATTCAGCATTTCTTCTAAGTATTGGAGAACTATTGTCAGGTCTAAAAGTAGACTCCCATATGTAGTTTTCTATTCTATTTGTTTCTCCAAAGATTCTATTACATAACAATTCAAGATTCGCTTGTTCATCATCTCCTATAGATAAAAAAATTACACCCTTATCACTCAGCAAATTCTTTGCCAACTTCAAACGCTTTTCCATAAACGAAAGCCAATAGCTATGGCGAAGCGGATGTTCCTTAGGAACTTTTTGCCCATCGGGAAATTCCGTCAAGAAACGTTTGTCCTTGTAAGTAAATCCATCCGAACCCGTGTTATACGGTGGATCAATGTAGATGACATCAATTTTGCCACGGTGAGTGTAATTCAAGCAAGTGAGTGCGTGGTAGTTGTCGCCTTCGATAATCACATGGGGAGGTTTTCCTGTCAACGGACCTTCCGCATCTACGGCCTTTTCAGCGACCTCTTCGAGAATTGGAATTTTGTCTTCGGAATCCTTGTCAAAGGCTTCAGGAACGTCCATCCAGTTGAGCCCATAACGAACGCTCTTGACTTGGGACTTCCAGCGTTCGACTTCTTTTTCCAGTTCGCGGATACGAACCTTGAGACCATCCAATGTTTCTGCCACGTGAACCTCACGGCTAAGGGTGTGCGCCCTTATTTAGTGCTGTTCGCGTCACTGCTTCAAATAAAAAAGCGTGGCGTCGAATGCACTTACTGAAGTGGAGGCTCTGGAAAACCTATCTATAAATAAGCACAAACGACCCACGCCCATTGCTGGACGTGAGCGCTCGCCTTATTCTCAATAGATTTTGAAATTTTCCAGATTTCCACTTCGAGAATAAGAGCTAACTCTACGTTAAACTCGCGCCCTACACCGCAAGGTGCAGAGCTATGTCAACTGCAATATAGATTATTGGAATGGCGGAAATTGCGGATTTTTTCGAAAATCTCTTGACAACCACCCCTAGAAAGTTTATATTTGTAGTGCTCAAAAGAGCATATGACGATAAAAGCCCCGCCTTTTTATGCTTGTAGGCGGAAGGAGTGAAAGATGAATAAGCGTGTGTCGCCTATTGGTAAGGTTGACGGAACAAATTTTGAAAGCCTTGCAGAACGGGTAAAAAACGTCCATAATGCGACAAGTTCCGTTGCCAAGGGTGCCGTAAACCAGCTGCTGACAATACGAAATTGGGCTATCGGCTGCTATATAGTCGAATATGAGCAAGAGGGGTGCGACCGAGCGAAGTACGGGGTCCGCCTATTGCAGAATTTGGCGGACAAGTTGTCCATCAAGGGGCTAGACCGTTCAATGCTTAATATATGCCGATTGTTTTACATTAGGTATCCGCAGATTTGTGCGACAGTGTCGCACAAATTGCAAATGATTGACAATTCTAAGTATCCAATCAGTACTCAGAGCTTGAATAATGTTGGAAAAGAGCGCTCCAACGAGATTTGTGATTCAGTGAATCACAAATTCATGACGCCGCCAGAAATTCTGCTGACCCATTTGTCATTCACCCATATTAGGGAAATTCTTTCCATCGCCGATCCAATGGAACGCTTCTTTTACGAATTGGAATGCATCAAGGGCACATGGAGCGTGAGGGAACTTCGCCGACAAATTGATACGAAACTCTATTTCAGAAGTGGGGTTAGCAAAAAGCCGGAACTACTGTTGCAACGGGTGGAAAAAGGTGGTGCTGACGCGGTCTTGTCGGTTAAAGATGCGTATACTCTTGATTTTTTAGATCTGGATGCCAAGGATGCGTTCTCCGAAACTGAATTAGAACAGGCAATCATGAACCACTTGCAAGAGTTTCTATTGGAGATGGGCAAGGGGTTCTGTTTTGAGGCTCGTCAAAAACGCATTATCATAGACGATGAGTATTATTTTATCGATTTGGTGCTTTATAATCGTCTGTTGCACTGCAATGTAATTGTGGAATTGAAGGTCGGCAAGTTTCGCATTGAGCATGCCGCTCAATTGAACGCCTACATCTCTTATTTCAAGGATTGTGAGATGGTGGACGGGGACAATCCCCCGATCGGGATTTTACTCTGTACGGAAAAAGGACCGAAAATGGTCCAATATGTATTAAACGGCATGGACGAGAAACTGTTTGTCTCAACATACAAGCTTCAACTTCCCGACAGGCAACAATTAGAAAACTTCTTGATTAAAGAAGTAAAGGAGATGGGGTTGTAGTAAATTGTCACTTTCTGACATCTGTTTGAATCTATATTTATAGGTGGCTCTAGAAAGGAGGCTCCTATGCAGACAGATAATGAAAATAGGGACTTGAAATACTGCCGCTATTACCATGGCGAACAGCAGGATCCGTATAGGGATTCGTTCAAAGGCCGCGCCTGGATGGCGGAGCAGTTAGCGAGTGAACGCGCTTCGGGGCCTGCGAAGGACTTCTTGTCGTTTGTGGCGGCGCATATCAGTAAGTGGGAACCTTATGGCTATGAACCGGATGTCGCTCGTTACATAGCCTTCTTTGAAGGTTGCTCCTTTGAAGAAAAAATCGAAATTGCAAGGGATTATGCAATAGGGAAAGCTCTTCAGTTCAAGAGACCACGCGGACGAACTATTTTTGAAAGTCATTCAGATGCGGGCTTCTATACTCCTGAGACAATTGATATGGGTGTTCTGCTCTATAGTGACGGGCGAGTCTATATTAAAAATGCGGTGCAGGAAGGCTGCGGTTGCCTGAATTTGCTGCAGGACGGGCAAGATCCCTGCACTCAGGTGTATTTTTATGCAGGGAAATACAAAGAAACTGCCGATGTGGTCAAGAAACTGATTGAAGAAAATTGGGGGCGTATATCCGCATTGCCTTCAAAAATAGACGATCTCGTTTGCGATGGCGGATTTTCACATTATAAATTTTTGAGCAAACATTTTAAGGGTATGATTTATGGTGACTCGGAGGAATCGAAGGCGGTTGAAACATTTCATAATAGGGTTCTGAATATTTTCTATCGAACGAATGCGCCTTCCTATGATTGGCTTGATGTTACGACCGATGTTGATACTTTCGTCGAACAATGGGGTGCTTTGTTAGACGAAATTGATACTGAAGAATCCCGTGCAAAGGTATATAATTTTATCGAAAGTGAACGATTTGCCGAAGACTGCCGAAATCTGGGCTTTGAAATGGATTGTTTTGAAAGTTTCACGAAGCATTGCAATCGTGATTCTGAAAATACTTCAGGCAACTCGTATAAAGAATTGTTTGCTGTTTGCACGGATTATCATGTTTTAGGTAATGCGATTTTTAGCCAGTGGCGTTATTACAACCACTGGGCTGATGATGTAAAAGCGGAATTTGATACCGAATGGTTCAGGCTTGCGTTTAAGCGGCTACTAGAGCTTTCATGATTCCGTCAAGATCGTCGGGCGAGACAATAGCATCGTGTAAACTAGTGCTTTGAAATGGGATAGTATGCGCCTTTTGCAGCCTTGGCCGGAACATTACGCCCCTTGAGATCGGTGGAACGGGTTTTGCCAAGGTTACTCGCGTCTTTGCTCGCGCCCTTGCCTTTGTCGTGGGTTAAACTGCGCGCGCCCGCGATGCCAGTGGTCCCGCCTTCATCGAGCAACCCCGCGATGACTTCGGCGTTTGCGCTGAGGTTTGCCTTGTAGGGGATGGTCGCGTCTTTCAAGAGCTTGTCGCTGGTAATGGAAACTTCGGGCGTTTCGCTGTCACCGATTGTGAGGCCCGCGACGGTGAAGGTCGCTTCTTCGCCGGGGAGGAGGCCCCTCAGCGATTTCTCGCTGCGCACGCCGTTCACGGTCACGTAGGCGTTGTGGTAAAGCGGCGCGATGCCGATGTTCTTCACGCGCACGGCGGCCGAAACTTTGTTGACTGCGTAGCCCGTGATTTCGAACTTGTAGCCGGCATAGGAACTGGCCTCGTACACGCGTTCCTTGGTGGCGTAACTTCCTTCGGGCGCGTCGTTACCAATCACGTAGGTTATGTGGTACTTGCTTGCGGCATCTTCCCAGGTGACGCCGTAGAGTCCGGCGGGGTTCAGGAAATCGCGCTGGTCCTTTTCGGTGTAGTAGCTGACTTCGCCTCCGCCGGGAGCGGTTTTCCAGCGGTCCGTACCCAGGTCGCGCCAGTTACGCTCGTTGTCGCCGTTGCCCTGCGAAATGTCGTGTTCCTTGTGCATGAAGGAATCGTCGAACAGCCCGAAATTGAGCCCGAGCAAGGTCTTGTTGCCTGCGACGGGCGTGTAGTTGTTGTCTGCCGCATCGATGGAGATGCTCCACGGGGTCTCTTTGAACAAACTATCAAGATGTGTCAGGAATTCGGCCTGGTAATCCTTGGTAGCGAAGTTGACTCCAAAGTTTAGCTTGGTGCCGTAGATATGGTATTCGCCCCAGTGCCCGAAACCCGCCTGCACGAATGCGATACGCGGGTCGTTGTCGTATTTCGCGGCAAAGTCGGTGTAGAACTGCTTGTAGAACCAAAGGAGTTCCTTGTTGCTCCAGTCGGCATAATACGTGGGGCCGTCGCCGCCCGGGTCTTCGGAATACGTCTCGGTGTAGGATTTGTTCGCCTTGATGTAGTTGGGGACTGCGGTGGCGCCCTTCACCTTCTCGGTGCAGCCCGATGCGTTTTCGATGGTTGCGCTTGGGTACTCGATGCGGAAGCGCACGATGGCCTGGTGCCCGCGGCTCGCGATATCGTCGAGCATCTTTTCGAAGCTGCTCCAGTCGTAGTCGATCTTGTCGTCAGTCTTGCCCTTCACCACGGCGCAGGGGAGGCAGTACGAGAATTCGAGCGAAATGGATTTTTGCAAATCCTTTTGGTCTTTTGCCTGGTCGGGCCAGAACACGATTCCCTTCATGGGCTCGAGCGTCTCGATTTCCTTGTTGAGTGCAACGGAACGGTCCGCCGTGAATGCCGCTGTTGCCAAAAATGCAATTGCGCTACTTGCGATTATCAAATTTTTCACCATACACACTCCTGTCGGGGAATACCCGTTACTCTAAATCTATCGTGTAGAATGGCTTAAGTCAAGTAAAAAAATGAATCTTTTACGGTTCGAAAATACGGATAAACTTCGGTTTGCCTTTCACGCTCTTCCCGAGGGCGTCCACCTGCTTGCCTGTAACGCCCTGCGCCCGGGGCTGCGACGTGGTGCGGATTTTGCGCACGTACGGAATTGCATCGGTTGAACCGTTGCGCAGTACGACCGCGATGCTGTCGAGGATTGGGTTGCCAGTTCCTTCGATGTAATCGTGCGAAACTTCCCACACCATGATGCCCGCGTAGCCGTTATCCTTAACCCAGCGGCTCTTGACGGCAGAGGAATGCGGGTCTTCGAAGGTCACGTATCCGGTACTTGATACGCCGTAGGGTTCCACGGAGACGCTGTCAAAGAAGAATTCCCATTCGGTGTTCACGACAATGTCCTTGTACGGGACCTGCTTTGCCGTTCCCTTGGTGAAATCGGTGCCGGGGCCTGTCGCTCCTTCAAACTGAAAGCCGAACGAGGGAATGCCGAAGACCATCTTTTCGGTGGGGACACCGCGCTTTTTCCAGTAGTCGCGGGTCTGTTCCCACGACCAGGTGGTGTAGCCTTCGTGCGGGTATAGCGGCGAGTCAAACATGGCCTTTTCGTCCCAGTCGCCGGTAATGTCGTAGGTCATGAACCCGAACCAGTCCAGGTTTTTCACGAGGACTTCGGGCGTGAAGTATTTCCCATAATATTGCGAGCAGGGGAGTGCAGCCGAGAGGGTCTTGCCTTCGGGGAGTGCCGCCCGGAGCTCGGTGAGTAGCTTGTTGTAGGCGATGGTGTCGGCGTCGGGCACGGGATTGTATTCCCATTCCCAGTCCATATCGAGACCGTCCAAGTTATGGTCGGCAACGAACTGCACAAGGTTCGCGATGAACTTTTGGCGGAGGGCGTCATTCGATGCGACGGGTACAAAGTTTTCGCTTTGGCTGCCACCGCCGAGCGAAACGATCGCCTTCGTTCCAGCGGCGTGTGCAAGCGCTACCATTTCATCGAGTGCAGTGGGGTCTTCTGCGGCATCGCCTTGCAAACTTCCGTCGGTGCCCGGCGTGATAAAGCTCCAAAGCACGTGCGTCAACTTTTCGTACGGCACCTTGTCTACGGTGTAGGCGGGTTTGTGCCACTTACCCCAATCGGGGTAGTAGCCGATAAACAAGGGTTCTGCCCATGCGGAACAGGTGCCCACGACGGCGAAGAACGCCAAGACAATGTGCTTGCGGATATTTTTACGGAAATTCCAGGTAGACATGCCACTCTCCTTTCTCTTAATATATGTTTTTCTTTGGGTAGTATCTAAGGTGTTTTTGGCACGGTTCTTGCAATATACTCCGCGAAAACAAGGTGAAAAAGTAGAATTTGTTTCAGAATGAAACATAGTTTTGCTGATTCGCTTCAAATTTTAACGATAAATGGAGATAAATAATGGCAACAGAGAAGATGGAATTCCAGACCGAAGTTCGCGACATGCTGAACTTGATGATCAACTCCCTTTACAGCAACAAGGAAATCTTCCTCCGCGAACTCGTCTCGAACGCGGCGGACGCGCTGGACAAACGCCGTTTCCTTTCGCTTTCTAACGCCGACCTGCTTCCGCAGGGCACACAGCTCCGCATCGATATCTCGGTGAACAAGGAAGGCAAGCGCATCGTTGTCGAAGACAACGGTATCGGCATGAACAAGGAAGACTTGATCAACTGCCTGGGCACCATCGCCCGTAGCGGCACCAAGAACTTCATCAAGAATTTGAAGGAAGGCGACAAGGGCAGCGTCGATTTGATCGGTCAGTTCGGTGTGGGTTTCTACTCCGTGTTCATGGTCGCAAAGAAGGTCGAAGTGTTGACCCTTAAGGCCGGTGAAACTCAGGGCTATATGTGGTCCTCCGAAGGCACGGGCGAATTCGAGATTTCTGAAGCCCCGCGCGACAAGGTCGGTACCAAGATTACTTTGTACCTGAAGGACGACGAAGATGCCGAAGATTTTGCCAGCGAATGGAAAATCAAGGACATCGTCCAGAAGTACAGCGGCTTTGTAAGCTACGGCATTTACTTCCACCCGGAGCCGACCAAGAACGACAAGGGCGAACTGGAAGAAAAGCCCGAAGAACGCTTGAACGAAAAGCAGGCCCTGTGGCGTCAGAGCGAAAAGGAAGTCACCGAAGAACAGTACAAGGATTTCTACAACGTCATCAGCCACGAAGCCGACGAACCGGCCGCATGGAGCCACAGCCACGCCGAAGGTTCCCAGGAATTCTGGAGCCTCGTGTACATCCCGAGCAAGGCTCCGTTCAACATCTGGCACAACGACGCTTTGCACGGCCTCAAGCTCTACGTGAAGAAAGTCTTTATCATGGACGACTGCAAGGACCTGCTGCCGCCTTGGCTCCGTTTTGTGCGCGGCGTGGTCGATAGCGAAGACTTGCCGCTGAACGTGTCCCGTGAAATTTTGCAGAACAACAAGATTATCACCAACATTCGTAAGCACGTCATCAAGAAGGTGCTCGACACCTTGCAGAACATGGCCGACAAGGATGCCGCGAAGTACAACGCCTGGTGGCGCGAACTCGGCATGGTGCTGAAGGAAGGCTTCTACATGAACTGGGAACATCTTGACGAACTCAAGAAGTTGCTCCGTTTCGAAAGCACCAAGACTGAAGGCGACGCTCTCGTGGGCCTCGACGAATACGTGAAGCGCATGCCGGAAGGCCAGAAGGAAATCTACTACCTCATTGGCGACAAGAACGCCGTGAAGAGCAACCCGATGCTCGAAGCCTTCAAGGCGAAGGGCTACGAAGTGTTGCTCATGAGCGACGGCATCGACGAATTCATGATGTCGAGCCTC
>JAFXRC010000021.1 GCA_017526585.1 Fibrobacter sp.
GAACACCCGGCTCCGATCGTGGTGAAGGCGTCGGGCCTCGCTGCGGGCAAGGGCGCAATCGTCTGCATGACCGACAAGGAAGCGAACGACGCTGTGGAAGAAATGCTCGGCGACAAGGCGGTCTTCGGTGAATCCGGCAAGACGGTCGTAATCGAAGAATTCATGGACGGCGAAGAAGCTTCCATCTTCGTGGTTTGCGACGGCAAGGACTACGTGATTCTCTCCTCTGCCCAGGACCACAAGCGCGTCTTTGACGACGACAAGGGCCCGAACACCGGCGGAATGGGCGCTTACAGCCCGGCTCCGGTAGTCACGGACGCTCTCCTCGACGAGGTGAAAAAGACAATTATCGAACCGACCCTCAAGGGTATGGCTGCCGAAGGCAAACCCTACACGGGCGTGCTCTACGTGGGCATCATGGTCACGAGCAAGGGCCCGAAGGTCGTGGAATACAACTGCCGTCTCGGTGACCCCGAATGCCAGATTGTGCTCCCGCTTTATGATGGCGACGTGCTCGCCTTGTTCGACGCTGCCGAAAAGGGTGAACTCGCTAAGCTCGGTGCACCGAAGGCTCCGAAGGGCAGCTCCGCAATCGTGGTGCTGGCAAGCGCGGGCTATCCGGGCTCCTACGAAAAGGGCAAGGTCGTGACGGGTATCGAAGAAGCCGAAAAGAACGGCGCCCAGGTGCTCCATGCCGGTACCAAGATGGTGGACGGCAAGCTGGTGACCAACGGTGGCCGCGTGTTCGGCGTGGTGGGCCATGGCGAAACGCTCCAGGCCGCTCTCGACATCGCTTATGAAGCCGCCGAGAAGGTTCAGTTCGAAGGCAAGTTCTACCGCAAGGACATCGGCAAGAAGGGCTTGGCCCGTCTCGCCAAGATGGCGAAATAAGAGGTAACAAAATGGATTTGAAAGAAAATGCAAAGGTCGGTATCGTTGCGGGTAGCAAGTCCGACCAGGAAACTGTAGATAAAATCACCGCGGTGCTCGACAGCTTCGGCATCGTGTGGGAATTCAACATTCTCTCTGCACACCGCACCCCGAACGCCACCGCGAAGTATGCTCGCGAAGCCGCCGGGCGAGGCCTCCAGGTCCTCATCGGTGTTGCTGGCCTCGCTGCAGCCCTCCCGGGCGTGCTCGCAGGGCACACCATCCTTCCCGTTATCGGTCTGCCCTGCGCCGGCGGCCCGCTCAACGGCGTCGATGCTCTGCACTCTATCGTGCAGATGCCCCCGGGAATCCCGGTTGCAACGGTCGGCATCGGCAACGGCAAGAATGCCGGTTACCTCGCCGCCCACATCGTCGCCATCGCAGACCCCACAGTCCGCGAGAAGCTTGTCGCCTACCGCAAGAGCCTCGGCGATATCGAAGGGTAATCCGTTCGATGTTTAGGAGGAACATCATGCTCGGTGCAAGGATTGTCGCGCTTGCGATGTTCCTTGCCGCATTCTGCTTCGCGGGCGAACCGAACCTGCCGGAGGTCAAGGCCCCGTGGATGAAGGGCGAACGTTTGACCTTCAGTCTCGGTTGGGGTATCCTTACTGCGGGTTCTGCGACTCTCGAAGTTAAGCCGATTGCTGACGGCAAGACGGAGTTCCTGACGTTTGCGACGGGTAACAAGACGATCAATAAGATCTATCCGGTCTATGATACGGTCTATACCCGCGTGCGCAACAAGGGACTCATGACCGAAGTGTTCCGCAAGCGCCTGCACGAGGGCACATTCCACAACACCTCCGTCATCCGTTTTGACCGCAAGGGCGAAAAGGCATGGCTCTCTGACACGGTGTTCACTGACATGAAGACACGCAAGACCAAGCGCTCTGCCGATACGGTGGTCGCCATCCAGGGCGAAGAGCACAGCATCATGTCTGCGTTCTACCTGGTTCGCACGCTTCCTCTGACGGTGGGGGATACCTCGCGTTTTTCGGCGGTGAGCGGCAAGAAGCGTTATGAGCTTAAGGTGCTGGTTCATGGGAAGGAAACAGTCAAGAGCGTGCTGGGCAATGTTCCCTGCATCAAGGTGGAGCCCGTTCTCGATGGCGATGGAATTTTCAACTCCAAGGGTCGAATCTTCATCTGGCTGACAGACGATGAACGGCGTATTCCGGTGCTCATGGAGTGCGAAATCGCGCTCGGTAGCATCAAGGCGAAATTGCTGGAGGTTAAATAACGGGATTTTTGGGGACATTTGCTTGCATAATGTGCTAAATGAGGGTGTTTTTTGCTCTTTTTTCCATTTTGTTTTTTGCAAAATGTCCGCTTAAAAGTTATATTCGCAATTGAGATTATTGAATCTGAGGCTTTTTAATGTTTAAGAAAGTACTTTTGGCTGTGTGCCTGACTGCATTTATGTCTTGGGCTCAGGACGACTTTGATGACGATGATGAAGGCTTCGTATCCGCTCCTGCCGCCGCATCTTCTGAACAAGAGGATGACGATGATGGTTTTGTTTCGGCGTCCGATGGTGGCGGTTCGCATGCTGCGATGGCCTCTTCCGAAGACGAAGAAGAAGATTTCTCCGATGCCGGTATGTCTGCCGCCCAGCGTCGCGAACAGGCTGAACGCAAAAAGTTCGAAGAAGAACAGCGCCAGGACGAATATGCGAACTCGCTTCGCCGCCGTGACTGGTTGCGTAACCGCTTGATTTTCCAGATTGGTATGGGTTCCCGTTACCCGATCATGGGTGAAACCGGTATGGGCATGGGGCTCGGTGCCGGTGTCGAATATATTTTGCCTTTCCATCTGGCTGTATATGGTTCGTTCGGCTTCGTTCCTAAGGGCACCGACGGTGACTTTGAAGACTGGGATCTCGAAGGTGGTACGGGTTACAAGGTGGGCTTGAACTACTACCTGTTCCCGAAGAACCCGCTTCATTTGGGCGTCTCTGTTTCTTACGGAACGGTCTACTTTGACCACGACATTAAGCCGGATGACAGCAATCTGCGTGCTTTGATCAAGGTGGACGGCTTCCAGTTTGACGCACTTATTACCTACCTGTCGGATGAATGGTATTACCTGCAGTTCTCAATTGGTATGTACTATGCACCGAAGCTTGCCAAGATTCCGGAAACCTATAACCTTGAGACGAAGACGGGTGACGAATCTACGGACAACCCCAGCTTCTATAAGCTTGAAACTCCGGTCACGGACATCGAAGGTAATGTCAATATGGACTGGGAAGGCGAATGGGGTTCCAGAGTTGTTGATCCCAAGGGCATGAGCAAGACGGGCATCGTGTTTGGCATTGCCGTCGGTTACGCCTTGCCGGAACTCTTCCCGGACGATACCGAAAAGCGTCGCCGCGAACGTGAAAAGGCGAGAGCTCGTTCTGGCGTTGCCGGTCGCTAATCGCTGATAGTCATCCCCGCGAAGACGGGGATTTCTTTTTGTGGTAGCTCTTGTAGCTAAACATATTTTCTACTTTTAGTCCACGTTTGCCCTTGTAGCTCAGTTGGATAGAGTGTCAGCCTCCGAAGTTGAAGGTCATGCGTTCGACCACCTGCAAGGCGAGAGAAGCGGACAAACTTGTTTGTCCATTTCCGAGCCGAAAGGTGGGTATTTAAATCGAAGATTTAAATACAATCGCATCAAGGGATTGGATCGTAGCGGGAGTGGTTGTTGGGAGAAATTTTTTCTACTTTTAGTCCACGTTTGCCCTTGTAGCTCAGTTGGATAGAGTGTCAGCCTCCGAAGTTGAAGGTCATGCGTTCGAATCGCATCAAGGGTATAAATAAAATGTCCCCCTTCTGGGGGACATTTTATTTATTCTTTTATTCAGATGAGAACGGAAAGTTCGACTGCCCCGTAAGGCGAGTGAAGCGGGCAAGCTGGCTTGCCCATTTCCGAGCCGAAGGGCAGGCCCACAAACTGAAAGTTTGTGGGCAATCGCATCAAGGCCCCCTTTTAATAATTCAGCGTCCCGAATGCCGTAATCCAAAAACAGATGCTGGTCACGACGGCGAAACTCCCCATGACCGTGCGTTCCTTGTGGGCGGTGCTGAAGAGCACCGTCGCCGTATAGAATGTGAGGTATAGCGCGAAGAAGAACGAGAGAATGCGCGTCACTAGGAAGGGGATGATTTCGGGGAGGATTCCCCCTGCTGAAAGCAGCACGAACAAAGCCACGAATTGCATTGCGGTCGGCACGATGAACGCCTTGCGGACTTCCTGTGGAATTACCTTGTAGCGCGCGTTCATGGCGTAGGCTCCGAGAGGAGCTCCGCAGGCGAGTGCGATGTTCAAGGCGATGGCGGGCAGGAATGTAACAGCCCCGACGATGGCAGGAATAATCATGGCGTTTCAAATATAAAAAAAGGACGGCTCCAGGTAAAGGAGGTGACCTAGAGCCGTCAGGGAGTGTTTGGGTGCCTATAAAATAGATATTCCAACTTGGAATAGCCTAAAAAATCGTCAAAAACTTGTTTACTCGGGTAAACAGCTTGTATCCATTTCAAATGGATTTTTGGGGCTTTTTTTGCAAAAAACGGCGTATGGCGTTTTCTTTGCTATATTGTTTAGCATGTCAAACCTTTATAACATTGTCGCA
>JAFXRC010000022.1 GCA_017526585.1 Fibrobacter sp.
CGCCCGCCCGGATGTGGAACTTGACGATGTTCGTGCCACGGGGAACGTGTTCCACGACAGGTACATCTACCTGGATTTCGGGACCGACACCGAGAAACTTTTCCACTGCGGGGCATCCTCCAAAGATGCCGGCAACAAGATTACGACCATCATGCAGCTGGAAGATATCGCGGGGTATCGCGCACTGTTCGAGAGGCTGCTGCAAGCGGGGGAATAAGGGCGCGCATCCATACCCCCTCAAGGGGGCATTTTCGAATTACGTTTACGCATCCGGTTGTTGACCGTCGTGCGCTTTCCATGCGCATTCCGTCACCTGCATATCCGTAAATCGAGCCGTGAAGCTGGAATTTTCCGGGCTGCATGCATATATGCCAAACCGAATTTTTTCGGTTCCTTCGAGCATGTGGCAAATCCGCATTTGAGAATACTGCACCCCGTCTCGAGAACATTCTATGCAGTAGTCATCTTCGCGCCTGCTGAGCCTATACCACATGGATTTTACATCTGCAGGAATCGCAGTCGTCGCCCAGTCTGAATACCCGCGGTTTGTCACAACGGAACCCAGGTGCTGGAATTTTTCATTCTCATATTCGACCGACGCCTTAAGCCAATTTTCCGAATCCAGATACAGCGCCACCCCGCACTGGTCGAAGCGATGACGACTTTCGGAAAAATCGGTTTTGACGACAAAGGAAAAGAACTTTTCTTCTGTTTCCATCTGCAGAACCGGAGCGTTATCGTTTCTGAAATGATAGTAGGTCCTTTGCCAAAGGTCCGTATGCGGGGCGGTCACAATTTCGACGCATTCCCGATTGATGCTGTAGTTCCGGGGTTCCCTGACCCATTTCATTTTAGAAATATCAAACATTTCTGTAGCCTTTGAATTTGTCCCTATCCGAATTTATTCCAACATTTTTCCAAGTTCATACCTAATCCACTGCGATATGCTTTGTTGCTATAATCTATAAAAACAGCTAGAGATTGCCAAGTCATCTCGCCCAGCGCCAAGACATTCTATATTTATCAAAAAATGGATCCCCTCCCTGACGGTCGAGGATGACAACAAACAAACCTGCAACGAGTTTATTATGGAAGAGACTTTCAAGACCAGAGGCGTTTGCGCGACGACGATTCAGTTCACGCGCGACGGAGACAAAATCAGAAACATCCGCTTTACGGGCGGATGCAACGGAAACTTGAAGGCAATCGCGAAGCTCTGCGAAGGCATGAGCGCCGAAGATATCGCGGCAAAGCTCATGGGCAACACCTGCGGCGGGAAGCCGACTTCGTGCGCCGACCAGCTCGCCCGCGCCGTCCTCGGGAAGGACGCTTAAATCTTACCCGTCCAAATAATAACCACCGTTCTTCCGGGCTCCCCTAAATTCAATCTTACCCGATTCGGTCAAAGCTTGTAAATGGCGCTGCGTTGTTCGCAGGGACAGGTTGAGCATCGAGGCCAGTGCAGGCGTGTTAATCCCTGGGTTCGCGCGGATTTCGGATAGGATTCGTTCGGAGAGGTTTTCACCTGTTTCGCGGTGGCGTACGGCACCTTTTTTCGGTTTAAGGTTGTTCCGCAGCAGTCGCAACAGGTCCGCCTGCGTCGCAACTACGCAATCGGCGATAAAGCCCACAAAAACCTTGTCATCGATGTGCGCCGTCTCTAGGGCCGACACGTATTCCATGCGCCTAATGGCAGGAATCAGCGCGATGGTGTACTCGCCGCGAAGCAGCGCAAGGTTCATCAGCAATCGCGCCACGCGTCCGTTACCATCGACAAAGGGATGAATGAACACGAATTTTTTGTGAACCTGCGCAGCGAATTCCACGGGATTCATCCTGGATTCGTTCTTGTTGAACCACGCGACGAACTTCCTCATCTCGGCACGAATTTTCAAATGCGGCGTAACGGGGTAACGGCTCCCGCTAATTACGACGGGCACCTTGCGATAAATACCAGCCTTGTCCGCATCTATCTGCTGGTAAAACAGCCGATGCAACATCAATATGTCCGATTCTTCGAGAGTCTTGTTTTTTGCGAGTTTGTGAATATGATCGTACGCCTTGGCATGCCCAACGGCTTCGTACACGTCACGCAGAGGTTTCCCGTTGATGGTGAGCCCATCCTCGATAACGACCTTGGTCTCGGTTTCGGTGAGGCTGTTGCCCTCGAGGGCGTTACTCGTGTAAGTGAGTCCCACGCGGTAGAATTCCCGCAGGGACTTGAGAGTGTCCTTGGGAATCGGGCGGAACGACAGAAGTTCCTTATTGTTATCGGCAGCAATTTTCAAATACGGCGAAATCATCGAAAAACCTCGATTTATACACCTAATATATAATTTTATACCGCCATAATCAACAATTTATACCGCCATTTGGCATTTTATACCGCCATTTTTAGCAGAATTTGCAGATTTACACCGCCAAAATGAATTTTTAGAGACTCTTCCGCTTCTTGAATACGACGATTTCGGCGTCGGCGCCATTCTTGCTGTATTCGCTCACGAGAATGTAGCGTTCGTCGCAGGCGATTCCGAAGCAGCGGCCTTCGGCGTTTTGCTTTTCAACCTGGTTGCCCCAGTAGCTTGCGTTGTCGTCCAATAGCTTGACGCTGTTGCCGTTAATTTTGTATTCCTGATTGATGAACGAGCCCTGCAGAACAAAGAGGTTGTCGATGGTCGGCATGTCCTTGATGCCCAGCGCGTTAACTTCTTCAATGAACTTCTGCTTCATGGGCGATGTGGCATGCGGCAGTTGATCTGCCGGGAGGCGCCAGCGCTTGAGCGTCGGGAAGTACTTGCGGAGTTCCACCTTGTATTCTTCGCGGGTCAAGTTCTTGCCGGTGTTCTTGTTGAATTCGTCGACGAACTGCGAGCAGAATTCAACCATCTGTTCCATGTTGAAGTCGCCGGTGAATGCGCCGTCCTTGTAGCAGTAGATGCAGTATTCTTCATTCTTGCTGCCATCGGCGTTGGTGCCGAGGATTTCTGGTGTGAGCGGCATTCCGCAGCTTTGACAAAATTTCATTTCCATAAGTTCTCCTTTACTTAACACATATACAAATGTACACTATTTGAGAGAATTTGTCAAGCTAAATCGTATTTTCTTCCAAAACTGCGAGGTCATTGCGTTCCAACTGCTTTCTGGCTGCGGTTTCGGTGGCGGGCCCTGTCATACAAGACCATCTGATTGCAAATACGCAGTGATAATCAGAATCCGAGAAACAATCCCGGCACCAAAACTTATATTTTTGGTGTTTATGAAAAATCACTACAGCGCATCCATTATTGTCATTCTATCACTCGTAGCGTTGTCATGCGCTTTTCTGAGTAGTTGCTCAACGCCCACCATTTCAAGCGAGGAAACAGAAGATTTACCGGGAAATTCGTGGTCCCCAGCAAAGAATGGAGAGAAAATATCAAACAGCCCCCTTATTACGAAAGACGTTTTACGCTATTACGTATTCGACACTCTCCATTCCGTTTTGTATTACCATTTCAACGGCATGTGCTATATCGAAAAAGGAAAATTGAAATGGGACCCCCAGATGGACCATTACACGGAATATTACAGTTATCGACTTTCGGGGGACACGCTGTTCTTTTCCAATCCATCCGAAATCGTGAAGACCTACTTGCGACAAACTAACGACGGAAGCAAATTCGGCGGCAGATGGATTTTGCTGGAAGACGAAAGTGAAATTTTCACCCCGGAGTATCTTAACATCTCGGGTCTCTCGGCGGTATGGGAGTATTCCATCAAGGAAAATGCTCCAGTCACGAGCACCGACGCATTAACTTTGATGATGCAGGATATCGCCGCAGAACAAGATGGAACTAGACACCCCCATCAAGGAGGAGACACCTGGGTCCCCGATTGGAACCTGATGTTTGGCAAATTTCACGAAAACCATTTGACCGATGATGAACTGTATGAATTCTGCGATCCCTGCGAAGATATTGTGCGGACCAACAATTCCATCAGTTTTACGAGAAAAGGGAAATCTTTTGAAATCTCCCTAATCAATCCCGTACACAATGAGAAAAAAATGAGCTATCCCTTTAAGGTTACTGCAGACGGCAAGTCTTGTACATTCCTCGCCGAACTGTTTGACGCTACGGAAGATGAATGCCTGTCCGAACAGAACCTGCCTGACGAACCCATTGAAGGGCATACCTACACGGCCCTCGGGAAAATCAACTATGATGATTTTTCAAAATGCTTTAAAGACTTGTTTAACTGAAGTATTTTTTACAGCGCCTTCACAATCGGTTCTAGGGTGTCGAGATTCACGACCTTCGAATACAAAAGCTTCATCATGATTCGGTGTTTCAGGCCGAGCTTGGTGTAATCGATGGCACCGCGAAGGTGGAAAATTTTACTTTCATCGTAATGCGATGCGGGAACCTGCTTTTTGAGGCTTTATCACACCACGTCATATCCCGCACCAGACAAGACTTTCAGCGCTTTCTCGAAATTTTCGGCTTTCACAAGGATATAATCCGTATTGAATGTGGATACTGCAAAAATACCAATGTTATTTTCTGCGAGAACAGCCGAGAGTTTCGAAAGGATACCTATAAGAGAAAAATCAAGTACACCCTGAATACGGAATCCTCGCCATCCATCATCTCGTTCAATAGTATTTTGGGGTACATCATCTGTTTTGCATACGAGGGATATTTCTTCGTCGGTCTTGCCAATGAAATAGAAATCCTTATCCGTATCGACATCACTAACGTCCGCTACTTTACAGACAGTTAGTTTGTGATCCAATTTCTTTAGTTTCATAAAGTAAGACACAAGCCCGAACTTGATAAGGCCACCTTATTTCAAGAAAAGCGAGAGTTTGCCGAAGTCTAGAATCGTGATAAACACGAAGAAGCTGATGAAGAAGGCAGCGGCAACGTTTTGAATGATAGTCTGCGTCTTGGTGGAAAGGGGCTTGCCGCGCAGTTTTTCGATACCGAGGAACATCAAGAGGCCACCGTCGGTAATGGCAAGCGGGAGCAGGTTCATGACGCCCAGGTTAATGCTGATAAGAGCGAGCAACATCAAAAAGTCTTGGAAGCCGCTCATCCACACGTTACCCATCACGGCCACGATGGAAACCGGACCGGAGAAGGCATCGACCTTGACCTGTCCCTGGAACATGCGCTTGAAATAGCGGAAAATACTCGTAGTCATTTTCCAGCTGGTGGCACAAGTTTTCGTAAAGGCTTCCACAGGGCCGCGGCGCACAATTTTTGTTTCGCGGAAGAGCACATAGCCCATCTGGATGCCGACCATGTAGCGCTTGTAATCTTCGTTGTAAACCGGCGTGAGCGAATTGGTAAGCGTATCGCCGTTACGGATAACGGTGATGTTCACGGGTTCGCCCTTGCTGCCATCGATGATGCGCACCACTTCTTCGTAGCGGGAAATATGTTCGCCGTTAATTTCAAAGATGGTGTCGCCCACGGCAAGGCCCGCCTTTTCGGCGGCAGAGCCTGCCATCGGCGGCAAGCGCACAATCACGCGGTTGCGCGGGTAAATACCGATATCGCCGATACCCATCGCAATTTCGGAGCTGGTAGAATCTTGCGCCGGAATCACGAGTTCTTCGGGAACAACCGTAATCGTCAGCGGTTCACCGCCGCGGTGCACCGTAAGCGGAATACTTGCACCGAGACTCACGCCGATTTGTTCACGGAAATCATCCCACCCCTGCGTAGGCTTGCCATTGATTTCGGTGATGGTGTCGCCCGGCTGAATGCCAGCGGTTACGGCCGGAGAATCTTTGGCGACAAAGCCCACGATCAAATCGTTCGTTGCCGGCTCTTCGACGCCCACCATATAAAGGATCATCAACAAGATAAAGGCAAACACGATGTTGATGAACGGACCCGCAAAGGCAATCGACGCACGAGCGCCAACCGACTTCGCCACAAAATCGCGTTCATCGGGAACCTGGCCGTCCTTGAGCGTATCGGGATTTTCACCCGCCATGGCCACGTAGCCGCCGAACGGAATCGCCGAAATGCAGTATTCCGTTTCGCCGCGACGGTAACGAATCAATTTCTTGCCGAAACCGATACTGAACGTATTTACCTTGACATTATTCCACTTTGCCACCAAAAAATGGCCAAGTTCGTGAATGGTCACCAGGAAACTCAGGCCAATCAGGCCGAGCACAAACATCAAGACATTACTGAGAATCGATTCCATCAAGAGAAAATTTAATAAAAAAGGAGATGCCGGACCTAGTCCGGCATGACAATTTTAGCGTAGTCTTCTCAAGCCGCGGGGCATCGGGACTTCGGTGCCGTCTTCCTGCAACAGGTAAATGTTGTCGAGGCTAATGTAGCCCGTGCCGCTGTAGCGGGCGCGCCACGAGAAGTTCTTGATTTGCTTCGGGTCGAGTTGCGGGATTGTCTTGCCCCAGCCTTCCTGCGTCATGTTTTCCCAGATGAGCGTATCGCGCATCCAGGAACCGCGAGTATTTTTCAGGCGCACCATAAATTCATCGTAATCCTTGACCTGTTCGCTTGCGATTTGCACTTCGAAATAGCCATCGGGATTGCTATGGTTCGTGGCGTAGTCGAACACGATACCCACGGAATTGTGAACTTCTTCGGGAATCACGTAGTAGGCGCCCGCAAAGTTCGGCCAGCCCTGCGTAGGTGGCTGCTCGATCATAAAGTCGTGGCGGATAAAGCCACCGTGCGGAGGCGCTCCGTTAAAGACCTTTGCACCGATAGTCGTTGCGTTGTCGCCGTTAGCGACCGGGAACCAGTCGACTGCATCGAGGCCGTTATCGTAATTCTGCATCACGTGCGTGGTACGGTAAGCGCCGCGAACGCGGAACGGAATCTTGAGCACAGAAACCTTGCCACCCAAGCCCTGAACCGTCACCTGGATTTCGCGAGCAGAAGGATACACATCTTCGGGAATCGGGATTTGCACATGAAAACTTTCGATAGAAGCGTTCCACTTGCCATCATCGGGAACGGCGTTCTGCAAGACCATACCGCGCTTGCCCCAATTGCCAACCGTCACGGCACCGTTTGTAAGCTGACCATTTTCCTGAATTGCCGTCACGAACAAGTCAATGGTATCGCCTGCCATCAGGACCTTTTTTTCGAGAGAGGCTGCCAAGAACTTCGGCTTCGCGGCCTGCGCCTTGGTCGCTTCGCTCAAGCCTACTACCTTCGGGTTGACTTGCACGACGGCAAGTCCAAACGGCGGCACCGTAATGTCCTTGCTCTTGCTCGGGTTAATGCGGCGGCCGCTCGGGCCCATTTTCGGGTACGGATACGCCTTCTGCGTAGTGCCCACCCACTTGAACTGATCTTCGCCAAAGATTTCGACCTGTGTACGCACCAGGTCGCCCTTGCCGACTTCTTTAGAATTGCCCTTGACGCTTGCGCGGTCAATCTGCACCACCTGCGGGGCATCACTCAAGTTCACGATCATCACACGGGCTGAATCACCTTTGCCGATTGCGTAGGCTTCAATATCGGGGCTCGTCGATTCTACAGGCAACACCGCATAACCGTTTTCAAGGAAATCCATGTAGGTCATGTAAATGCCGTAGTATTCAGCCGTCGGCTCCAGAGACTTCCAATAATTCCAGGAGCCTTCTTTAAGGAGTGCGGTCATGCTGATTGTACCCCAAGTGTCATCGGGGCCTTTGAACAAGTTACCGAAAGCATCCCACGGAAGCACCTGCAAGCGATTTCCAAAACGCATGGCATGCTGAGCAAAGATGCTTGCCACGGCAGCGGCCTGCGGATAATCCATCAGCAGGCTAAAGCCCTGCACGCAGGTACTGAATTCCGAGAGGAATACGCCGCGTTCACCTTCGAGGTGGCGTTTCATCCACACATTGAGCGTATCCATATTCGGGCCCACATCGAGCATGGCCTTGAGCATATCGGCAGGCTTCGGTTCGTTGGGCGTCCAGTACGGGTAATTGTGCAAGTCTACCACGTCGAGGTAACGCTTGCCGTCTTTCTTTTCGGCCTCGCCCACGATGCGCAGGAATTCTTCCATCCAGTACTTGCCATCGAGCAAGCCGGCACCCTTCTGCTGCATTTTATGCGTGCTGAACAGCGGGCCATGCAGAACGATTGTCGAATCGACAGCCTTCATGGCGCGGGCGTATTCCAGGAATCGTGCGGCGTAATGCCTTGCCGAAATCGGGCCGGATTCTTCCCATTCGCCGTCGAGTTCGTTGCCGATTTGCCACTGCTTAATGTTGTAGCCTTTTACTTTATTTGCATAACGCACCCAGGCGGCAGCTTCTTTCGAAGTTCCGGTTCCCGCATTCACGCAGATAACGGCTTTTGCGTTCGGAAGCGTCTGGATGTACTTCATGAATTCTTCAAAATCCCACTTGATGTCGGTCCAATCGGTGCGGGCCTTGTCGCCATTGCGGGTAGACATCGCGTAGAACTTGTAGTTGTTACCGCCGAGCAAGTCGGTTTCGCCGCTATAAAGTTTCATCTCGCGAATCTGCACGCCCTTGCTAGGCAAATCAGCAGTCTTGAAGCGAATAGCCACATAGCGCGTGCGGAATTTAGACTTGTACTTGGTGGTCGCGCCATTCACCTTGACCACTTTTTCAAGTTTCAGCTTGTTTTCGAGCGCCTGGTGCACACCCGGATATTCGGCGTAATCTTCGGTCCAGTAGGCGATTTCAAAAGCCTTCGGGCGCAGCGTTCCCCAGCTAATTTCCAAAGAATCGACATTCACCTTTTCGGGGAATTCCACCACGACCCAAGGCGGGTCCACCGGGTCCAGGATTTCGCCCCACCACATGGTTTCCATATTGCCATCAGCCAGGTGACTGCGACGCACAAAGCCGTAGTTGTCCTTGGTGGTGCCGCGGTAAATCGTTTCGCCCAAGAAACCGCGCGCCCACTTGGTTTCATCGGCGGTCCAGAGGCCAGTGCTATCGTAGCTACCGATACCGTTCCAGTGGTAATCATTGGAAAGGCTGCCATTCGGGAAACGGAACAGCGTGTAACCGCCATCGACCAAAGCAGAAGTCATGTCGTAATAACGGCTCGGCGGATTCCAAATCGCCAAGTCCGCAGACATCATGTTTTCTTTATTGATAACGACACCCGGATGCAAGTCATCGACCTTGATGACATTCTGGGCGGCAAAAGCGGCGGAACCAAGAGAAAGCCCCGTCAAGGCTGCCACGGCAAAATGATGAGCAAAACGATTCTTCATAAAAAACCTCAAGGTAAATATAATGAAAAATCCCCGCCTACGCACAAGGCGAGACGGGGAATGTTTGGGAAGGAGAATCTGTTATCTAACGGTAATCCTTGCCGAACGAATCTGACTCTTGCTCACGACGCGAACCATGTAGGATCCCTGATTCAGGTGAGCGAGGCTGAAGGTCTTGGAACCAACCACCTGTTCATTGAAGGATTCCACCAAATGGCCCGTCAGGTCGAATACCTGGACGCGAACCATCGAGGCACCCGGCTGTTCAACCGTAAGTTCATTGTTCGCAAAGCCGAACTTGAAGTTACTATGAACAGTTGCCGCAATCGCCGTGGTCTTCTTGGAGGTGAACTTAGCCGTATAGGTCGCCGCTTCCGTCACATCAGCAATTTCCTTGTCCCAGCCGTCAAAGGTGAAGGTCATATCTTCGGTATCCTCCTTGCTAGCGGTCGGAACCTTGATGTCGTCTGCCTTGGTGCCGTAAGCATATTCAGCCACAGTTTCCTTGCCATCGACAACGAAGGTCACCTTGTACTTGTTCACCGTCTCGTCGAAGACAGCAGTATAGGTCGCGGCTTCCGTCACGTCAGCAAGCTTCTTGTCCCATTCCTTGAAGGTGTAGGTATACTGGGCCGTGGCAGCCTTCTTGGTTTCAGGAGTCTTGAGGTTTGCAGCCTTGGTGCCGTAAGCATATTCGGCCACAGTTTCCTTGCCATCGACAACGAAGGTCACCTTGTACTTGTTCACGGTCTCGTCGAAGACAGCCGTATAGGTCGCGGCTCCAGTCACGTCAGCAAGTTCCTTGTCCCAAGCCTTGAAGGTGTAAGTATACTGGGCCGTGGCAACCTTCTTGGTTTCAGGAGTCTTGAGGTCCGCAGCCTTGGTGCCGTAGTCATATTCGGCTTCGGTCTTCTTGCCGTCCACCACGAACGCAATCGTGTACTTGTTCACGGTGCTGTCGAAGACGGCCGTGTAAGTCGCAGCTTCCGTCACCTCGGCAAGCTCCTTGTCCCAAGCCTTGAACGTATAGGTGTACTGGTCAGTCGCAGCCTTCTTCGTTTCGGGCAGCTGGAGATCCGTAGCCTTCGTACCGTAGTCATATTCGGCCTCGGTAGTCTTGCCATCGACCACGAACGTAATCGTGTAAACGTTCACCGTGCTGTCATATACGGCCGTGTAGGTCACATCTTCCGTCACATTCGCCAGAGCCTTATCCCAGCCCTTGAACGTGTAGGTGTATTGTGCCGTAGCAGCCCTATCCGTTGCAGGAACCTTGAGGTTTTCAACCTTCGTGTCGTAGGCATATTCAGCAGAAGTCGCAACACCATTTACAACGAACTTCACGACATACCCACGTTCAACTTCTTCGAATACAGCGGTATACATTGCATTCTTCGTCACAGGCTCAATATCCTTGTTCCAGCCAATGAACCTGTAGGAGCACTGGGAAGTCGGTTCCTTTGTCACATTTTCAGGGGCCTTGACATCCTTTGCAAGTGTACCTGCCGGGTAATTCGTCGAATCGATTGTAGTAGATCCGACCACGAACTTCACGTAATACGTAATCAGAGTACTGTCGTATTCAGGGAAATAAGTAGCAGAATGCTGTCCCACTGCTTCAATTGCAGGCTTCCATCCCTTGAAAGTGTATTCGTACTTGTCAGACGAATAACCGTCCGGTTCGCCTTCCGGCACAGGCATTTCACCATAGGCATACTGATGAGTTTCTTCTTCCCAACCTTGCACAAACGTCACGCGATACTGACACTGCGCAGTATAGGTAGCCTCGCCTGTAACCTCTTGCATGGCAGGCCAACTACATTCGTAATTCGGGACCTGGTATTCAATCCATTCCCAAGTATCGTCGTCATAATAACCAACCATACCGTACTGATCATCATACTTATCTTCAGATCTTGAGATTGCCGGAATATCTTCTTCAGGAATCGTAGTTCCGTATTCGTATTCCTTCGGCGTACCAAGGACTGTACCATTATCATCCTTGAAGGTGACAATGTACTTATTACGCGTTGCATTGAACTTTGCATAATAGGTTACAGACTTGCCATTCATTGCTGCAAGAGCAGGTTCCCAGCCATCCGTCTTGTCCCAGGTATAAGTGAATTCCGCATCGGCATCCTTTGTCGGAACAGGGAAGGTTTCGAGATATTCAGGAACATCTCCATTCTTCACCAACATGGTTTTCAAGATTTCGTTTCCGTTCATGTAGGTAACAGTATATTCGTTATTGTCCGTTTTGTAAGTTGCCGTATAAGTCACGTTACCGACGACTTCAGTTTCTTCATTTATTTCAGGCACCCAGCCATCGAATTCGTAAACCACGTGGCCTTCCGGATCCTCCTTGGTCGGATTCTGTTCGGGCTTAACATTCAGAATGCTTGTTCCATAATCGTATTCGTCCGAAGCGATTGGCGTACCATCATCGTTCACGAATGCAACGGTGTACTTATTCACAACAGGCTTGAACTGTGCATAATACACATCGGTACCTTCGACCTTGGCGAGTTCACGACCCCAGCCATCAAAGACATAGGAGTATTGAGCATCTCCTTTCTTAACCGGAGTTTCGCCATTGTACTTGGGAGTCGTTCCGTATTCCCATTCAGCAGATTCCAATTCATTGTCATCTGCGTCGTAGAAGGTCACCGTATACTTGCGGAGCGTACTATCCCACACCATCTGGTAAGAGGTGTTCGCTGTTGCCGCAACAATTTCCGGAGTAAACTTCCCACTAAAGGTGTATTCATGCGATTCAGAGGGGGACTTATCCCAGTAATCACAGTAGTCACATTTCGGTATGTCGCCAGCAACAACTACCGTTTCGTCCACAAAATCTTCACCATCCATAAAGGTAACGGTGTACACCGGGACATTGAGGCAACGCACGTTATCAATTTCAAGGACACCTTCAGTACCAGACGTGGCCTGAATATCCCAGTCAAACACGGTCGCGCGTTTCATCACATCTGCAATATCTACTTCAATTCCCCAACCGTACTGCTGCCTCAATTGAGAAGCAACAATCACAGTCTCGGTTTTCCATGTATCGCTCTTAGGAACACCCTTCATGTGATAATTGTAGCCGACATCATAGATAGAACGGACTCTAAAGTTGTGCCTTGATCCCTTGTAATCATACTTGACAACCTTACAGGTCGAAAGGTCGCGAATACCAGATTCATTCACATCTATCGCAATGCGAACAAACGGATCATAATCGGTAATCGTTCCACGATCCAAGAGGTAAGTCAGCTTGGCCACATTAGAGGTCTCGCCTTGAGAGAATTCATAGGACACTTCCGATGCGCCACCATCGCCTTTATCCGAATCCATCCAGAATTTACCGTTCCACTTGTTAATGCACGGTTCGGTACCTTCGCATTTTTCGAAGTCTTCAATCAGAACGGTTTCGCCTTCAGGAATACTGTAATTAAATGTTGCAGCAAAAGCTGCCTGATACGAAGCTTTTTCGGTAGCCGGAACAAGTTTCGGTTCCCAACCCATAAAGAAGTAATCGTGTTCACCATCCGATTCCTTCTCCGGAGTTTTACCCGTATATTCAGGCATTTCACCTTCGCCAACATTCACCTTCTGCAAGAGGGTTGTGCCGTTCATGAATGAGATTTCATAGGTTTGCTTCATCTTGCAAGTCACGTTGTCAATCTGCAACGTTCCCTCGTCACCATCACCATTGGAAATGAACCAGTCAAAGCCGTAAACAGATTTTTTAATATCTTCTATTGATATTCTAGCGCCCCACCCTGGCCACCTAAAATCTGAGGACAAGGAAAGAACCTGATGACTCCATTCAGAAGACTCATCCATATCATTTGATTGATAGAAATTATAATCAAATGTTTCCACGTTAAGCGGGCTAAACAGACGGACCTTGTGTGACGCGCCCTTGTAATCGTATTCGATCGCCAGGCAGTTCGAAACATCGTAGGAGTTTCTTTTTTCATCAAACGTGACAAAAGTCATCACCTGCGGATCGTAGGTTAGCTTCCCCTTATTAAGGCTATAATCTATCTGGAGGACCTTGCCATAATCTTCATCGCCACTGTCGACAACCTTTACGTCAATGGTCGAAAGTCCGCCGTCGCCGTTATCGTTTTCGGGTATCCAATCTCCCAATTCCGAGACGAGGTCACCATCTTCGAAATTGTCGATAAGCAGAGTATTACCCTCGTCCACATCGAGGACAGGATTTGACGCCGCATAGACTGCAGTCGCAAGCCCTAAGGCCATCGCCGAATATTTGAACGTGTTCTTCATAGTACACCTCCGGGGTTTTGGTTAGGTTTAAATTCCTTGAAATTGAAAACGCCAAAAACCCGACGGCTCCCCAGTCGTCGGGTTATTTAGAGAGAGTTTTGGGGCGAAAAAACTTACAATACTGCACCAAAGTGCAGTCCCCCCCCCCAGCAAACATCGTGCCAACCGGGATAAGGATATCCGGCCGCACCGTAAACGATATTTTGCAATTCGGGGTAAATCATAAGGACAATATACTCCCAAAAACTTACATCGGACCAAAATATTTCCAAAAGCCTATTCCAATTTGGAATATTATTGTAAGAAATCCGTAAAAAAACAAAGAAAATCCCGGTTTTAGCCGGGATTTGCGTAAAACAGATCGTTTCGCTCCTATGGAGCTTACGATGACGTGGGAGCCGAATAAGGTCTACTTGATTCTATGACCCTTCAGGTTGAAGCGCTTGCCATTCTTTTCGACATAGAGCATCTGGTCAGCAAAGCGGAGCTGCGGGCCCTGTTTGACACTCGTCTTGTGAACCACGGCAGGCTTAATAGCAACCGTGCTCGGGAATGCGGCAAACTTCGGAGCATAACCCGCGCTGAGCGCTTCGATTGCCCCTGCAAGGTAAGCAAACGGCGCATTCCAGTTGATGGCCACTTCGTTGGTCGCATAACTGCAACGGCTATCGGTGTAAGAAGTAGCAGGCTTGCCTGTACGGTAATCGCTACATTCCCAAGACTCTGTTCCAATATCTTCGCCACCGGGCTGCGGGCCGCCAACCAACATTCCAGGCACCGGTTCGGCAACACCGTCGGATGTACTCGGGCGATGGTGCGGCATCTTGGGAGACTTGGTGCCGTATCCCGTGAGGAACGACATGTCAAGCGGATTCTTGCCCAGCAGGTAATCCATCGCCTTGACCGCAGTCGCATAATACTTGGAATCGCCAGTCAGGTAATAGGCATGCAACAGCCAAACGCCCTGGTTTGCTGCAGAAGAGTTGGAGCCCCATGCAAAGTCATCTTCGTTCATGATGACACCAAAGCCGGTCTGAGCCCTTTCCACAAACATATCGGCAGTTTTCAAGATATTCTGCTTGGCCTCAGCCGCATCGCCACCAAATTCAGTAGCATGGGTAGCCTTGCCGTATGTCGCAATGCCGTCCATGCCGCCCCACCAAGAAACATATTCCGTGCTACCGGCAACCTTGTACGAGGCATCGCCCGTCGAGATGTACAGCTCGGTACCGGCAAACAGCTTTTCGTCGGTCGGGTCATCGTTGGCATACGTACCCGTGCTCACGCCTTCAGGATTGCCAAGGAAATTCCGATCGGGATTTGCAAGCCCCCAGGCATAGGCTTTCTTCGCCGCTTCCAGGCACTGACTTGCGTAAGAAGCATCGAAAGGCTTGTACACGCGAGCCGCCACCGCCATCACGCCCGCAAAGTCAAATGTTCCTGCGGTACTCTTTCCAATGACATAAAGCGCAGCCTTATCCTTCGCAGGCATCACGTCACCCGGGAAATCGAGCGATGTCAACTTGTGATAGACACCGCCATCGCTTGCCTGCATCGTAAGCATCCAGTCCAGATTCCACTTGATTTCGGCAAGCAGGTCCGGGAGCTGTCCGTCGGCAGGGATATTCCACTTGAGCGTATTGAAGTAATCGGGGAAATGCTCGTAAAGCGAAAGGAGCGTGTAGGTGGTAATGCCCGAATTCACGGTATAGCGACCATAGTCACCCGCATCGTACCAACCCTTCGTAGAATTGATGGTTCCCGATGCACCCGTAGAACTATGCAACTGGACAGACGCATTCGTATGGCCCGCCGCACGTTTCCACTTGCCCGCATAGGCTTCGTCAAGAGCCATGGAGGCACGCTGGTAGTAGTACCACTTGAGGGAAGCCTTCGCCACCTCTTCGAAAGTCTTGTCGGAAATCTTCAAGTCAGAACGAAGAACCTGACCGCCGACCTTGATGGAATAGGTTCCGGGAACCTTCAAGTCAGAGAAATCCACCAGCTGCACATTCTGACCGCTAGGGCCCCAATAGGAGGCCGCCGAAGGAGTCGCCGTAAGAACCGTCTGGCCATTCGCATCCGCAATTTCCACGGAGCCGTTTCCGTCGACCAAGGCAAATTCCTTGACATCACCCGTACGATAACCGACCTGGTTGATGTAGGCCGTCGCGGCATGCGACACAGTCGCAAAGGAAAGCATCGCGACCGCAAGGGGGATATACTGTTTCAAACCAAATTTGAGCATCTCAAACACTCCTTTTTAACTTTTCTTTACAAATATATCCCAAAAAAGACGGAAAAGACGTGCTTTTCCGTCAAAAAATGGACACAAGTGTACCCATTGTACAGAACGCGCTACTTGATCAGCGCGGCAGTCAGCTTGCGGGCTTCGGCGTCGGCTTCAAGCACCTGGTCGAGTGTCAGGTGACCGGTCACATTCGGGGCGCCGGCCATAATCGTTTCCACATGGCGCGGAATGTCGGTAAACTTGAGGTTACCCTTGAGGAATGCGTCCACGAGAACTTCGTTCGCGGCATTCATCATCGAAGGCACGATACCGCCACGGCGGCCGGCTTCGAAAGCGAGCGCAAGGCAACGGAACTTGTTGAAGTCCGGTTCGAAGAAGGTCAGTTTCGCGAGCGTCGGCAGGTCGATACGCTTGGTATCAAGCTTGAGACGGTCGGGCCACGTGAGCGCCACCTGAATCGGGATGCGCATGTCAGGAGCACCGAGCTGTGCCATCAGGGAGCCGTCGCGGAACTGCACCAGCGAATGCACCATGGACTGCGGGTGCACCACCACCTTGATCTGGTCATAGGGAATGTGGAAGAGGAAGTGAGCTTCGAGAACTTCGAGGCCCTTGTTCATCATGGAGGCAGAGTCGATGGTAATCTTCTTGCCCATGCTCCACACCGGATGATTCAGGGCGTCAGCCACGGTGATGTTTTC
>JAFXRC010000023.1 GCA_017526585.1 Fibrobacter sp.
AAGCGTATGCATTCCGTCAGGATCAGAAAGCGCCATCGCACCCGCGGTGTCGCCGTGGTAGCCGCCCTTCAAGGCAACCAGTTTGCAACGCTCCGGGCGCGAGAGCGAATGCTGGTACTGCACCGCCATCTTGGCGCTGCATTCCACGGCGATGCTTCCCGAATCTGCAAAGAAAATTTTGTTGAGACCTTCCGGCAAAAAATTCACCAGCTTTTCGCCAAGTTCAATCGCAGGTTCGTGTGTAAAACCGCCGAACATCACATGGCACATCTTTTCGCTCTGTTTCTGAATCGCCTCGACGATTTCAGGGGCGTTATGCCCGTGCGCCATGCACCACCAACTCGATACCGCATCAATCAGTTTCAAACCATCGGCCGTTTCAATCGTCGTTCCATGAGCGGATTTTGCAAGGAACCTGGCCGGAGTATTCTTCAGCGCCGCATAGGGGTGCCACAAATGCTCACTATCAAAATCAAGTAGCCTTTTCATTTGCGGCCAAATATAGAAATTACTACCGCGAACAGCAGATAGAATTCACCTCAAGTCGGCAAACATAATCGTCCATAAAGAAACCGTTGCCAATATCGTTCTTTTCGGAGCGAATTATTCTAAAGCCAAGTTTCTCATAAGCCTGACATGCCGGATTATGCTTGTTCACGTTCAATTCAACGGCGTTGAGACCTAGCTTTTTCGTTTCTTCTACAACAAACGAGAGCATCTGACGAGCGAAGCCTTTTCCCCGCATGTTTTTGTATAGGTAAAACTTGCTCAAATACATCACATCATTTTTCGGATAGAAGGCAACGAATCCAGCATTTTGCGATTCCGTTTGCACAAAATAATACCTATAGCCATGCGCAAGCTGATTTGCTATAGCATCAACTGACTGAAAAAGTTTGAGCATATAATCATTTTGGCCTTTCCCTACAATCGGATCATAATGCTCGCGAAGGATTTCAGTCGCCATCTTTGACATTTCGCAGACTTTTTCTGCATCATTTTTGTCCAATGCTACGAAGTTCATATTTCTAATGTAACTATTTTTCATGGGGATGTCGAACTACGATGTCGAAAATATATCAAGAACATAACCAACATAACGAGCGAGGAAACCATGACCACAAACGAAAACAAGCCAAAGCTTTACATGCTCATCGAAATAGTGTGTAATGATGAAATGGATTGTGTTAAAACCGAGGAGGAGTGGCTACGCGAATTTGAGGAATCTGAAGAATTCGAAGACTGGATGGAAGGCAAGACAGCGAAAGAACTTTTCGATGAATTTCGCCGTAACGAAATGCTTATAGAGGTTGAAAGGGACGACTTCGACCAATGGGTGAAAGTGGAAGATGCCCCTTAAACGCATAACTTTGAACCTTGACTGGGCGTGATATAGAAGTCTAGAACGGCTGCACAAAAAGCCTTCAAAACCAGGATATTATCCATAAAAACCGCATTTTACGCCGTAATTTATAAAAAGGTCTTAACCTTTTTAAAGAAATGAATATATTTTACAGGTATAGGGAGTAATAGTTCTTCTTGGGAGCCATTATGGATGATAGCAAAAAGCTTTTAGCAGACTATCCTGTGAACGCAGCGGAGTATTTCGCAGCTATAACTCACGCCGCAACTGAGCTGTATATTTCGATGCATGTACTTGATCTTGAGGATCAAACCGCATTTCCTATCAAGTCTAACGAATTCATCGATAAGTTTATGAAATGCGGCGGCACCCTACAAGAAAGTCTTACCAATATCATGGTAAACCTTGCATGTCCAGAAAGCGTTGAAACTATCAAGAATTTTACGATTCTTTCAACATTGCCGGAACGCATGAAGAATGCAAATGTCATTTCAGAAATTTTCCATGGAAAGATTCACGGTTGGAGCAAGGCGATATTTGTACGCATTGGCGACGAAAAGCCACTACGCCGGGTTCTGTACCTTGTCGAAAATGTGAATGCGCAAATGACAAAGTTGGAACAAGAGAAAGAACTCTTGGAGCAGAACCGCAAACAACAAAACATGATCAATGCGCTCATGAACGGATACGCCTCCGTTGTCAGTGTCGATTTTGTAACAGAAAAGGTGGAAGTTTTCCGCATTAACGATCGCCCCAAAAACGCACTTGGCCTCACAAAAGAACCGCCTCCGTTCAAGGCTTTTGCTGAAAAGTATATCAACACGGCTGTTCTCGAAGAGGATAGGGATAGACTCCGAAAAGTGATTGACGAGTCCTATATTAAAGAATATCTGCAAGTTGGCGGCAGTTTATCCAAAATATTTCACAACGACCTCGGTCAGTATGTCGAAATGAAAATTGTGCGAACCGGCGAAGAAACGGCCGTATTCGGCTTTACCGATAAAAACAACGAAATCACCGAAATAAACGATAAAATCTACAGGGATTCGTTGACTCAAGTGATGAACCGTAAGTTTTTTGATGAAAAAATAGCATCATGTAATTGTCAAGCCGTTGTAATGGCGGACATCGACTTCTTCAAAGAAGTCAATGACCATCACGGGCACCAGTGTGGTGATATAGCCCTTACTGCCGTGGCTTCGATACTGAGTTCATCTGTCCGCAATCTGGACCGCGTCGTACGTTATGGTGGCGACGAATTCTTAATCATGTTCAAGGGCATCACTCATGAAGTGCTGAAAGTCAGACTTGAACAGATGCGAGCCCTTGCCGAAAAAATTAAACTGCAAGATTACCCGAATGTGCAGTTAACAATGAGCTTTGGCGGGACATTCGGAGATGGAACCGTTTCTGACATGCTCTCTTTTGCCGACAAGGCGCTTTACGTATCCAAGAAAAAACGCAACTGCGTTACCCTAGTTCCGTTTGAAGGAAAAAAATAAGCTTGCCACCGGTGGGCATTTTGTCTATATTTGGGCGCGTTAGAATCCAGCAATGTTGCGGGATTTTTCCGGAAGTCTTTGTCTAACCTTCCTTAAAAAACAAAATGAAAAACTATATCCAGCGCGAATGGCGGGATCTCGTCATCCTTCTGCGCAACATTCCCTCCCTCGTCGTCAGTTTCTTCATCCTTTCCGTCGTGTGCATGAACTTGCTCGCGAACAAGGAACTGATTTCATTTGAATACCTGGCACTCGACTGCGGCTTTACCCTGAGCTGGTTCTCGTTCCTGTGCATGGACATGATTTGTAAAAGGTTCGGACCGAAGGCGGCCATGAAGGTTTCGATCGTGGCGCTCTTCGTGAACCTATGCACCTGCGTGTTCTTCAACATTCTTTCGCATGCGCCGGGAATGTGGGGCGAATTCTACAGCTACGTCGACACAAACCCCGATGCAGCCAAGGTCGCAAACGACGCCCTGAACGCCACATTCGGCGGTTCCTGGTATATTGTGCTTGGTTCGGCACTCGCCATGTTCACGGCTTCGTTCGTGAATTCAGGCGTAAACTACAGCATTTCGAAGGTATTTACGAAAAGCAACTTCAAGTCGTTCGCGATGCGCTCCTACATTTCGACCATGGTGGCGCAGTTCGTCGACAACCTGATTTTTGCCATTACCGTAAGCCACGTGTTCTTCGGCTGGACCATGAAGCAGGTCATTATCTGCTCACTCACGGGTGCCGTTATGGAGCTCCTGTGCGAAATTTTCTTCAGCCCCATCGGCTACAAGATGGTCTGCAGGTGGGAAAAGGAAGAAGTCGGCGACGCCTATCTTAAATTCAAGGCGAAAAATAAGAAAGGAGGACTCGCATGAACGTCTTTATCAGCGGAACGCACAGCGGCATCGGTCGCGCCATCGCAGAACTGTTCCTGAGCAGGGGCGCGCATGTTGTCGGTTTTGATGTGAAACCTTCGAGCATTGACCACGCCGAATACGAGCACTATATCGTCGATGTTGCCGACAAGACGACACTCCCCCAGCTCGACAAACCGGCAAACATTGTCGTGAGCAACGCAGGTGTACAAAACTCCGGTCGCGATATCGAAGTGAACCTGAAGGGCGCTATGAACTTCGTGGAAGCTTACGCCATCCAAAGCAATATCCATTCGGTACTTTTCATTGTGTCTTCGAGCGCGCATACCGGCGACGAATTCCCAGAATACGCCGTTTCCAAAGGCGGCCTCTTGACCTATGTAAAGAATGTAGGACGCCGGGTCGCCAAGTTCGGAGCCACCTGCAACAGCATTTCTCCGGGTGGCGTCAAGACTAGCCTGAACACGCCCGTGATGGAAGATACAGTCTTGTGGAACCGCATCATGGAAGTGACTCCGCTTAAGCGCTGGGCTGAACCCGAAGACATCGCGGAATGGGTCTGGTTCATGACGGTCGTCAACAAGAACTGCACCGGTCAGGACATTCTCGTCGACAACGGCGAAAAAGACCTGAACAGCACCTTCGTCTGGCCCGATTAATCGGCAAATTGTTATATTCGCCCTATGGCATCTAGGGCTTTCAAGTATTTTTTAAGCGCAGCCGTAATCGCTGCGCTTTCGGCATGTTCCTCAGATTCATCTTCTAGCGTAGAGGTTTCCGAACAGCTGAATCCGGAAATATCCGAGAGCAGTTCTTCAATTGCAACAGGAGATTCCAGTTCCGAGACTGGAACGACTTCTTCTAGTTCACGCAACGAAGTCTTAGACGAATCCTCGTCTTCCGAAGTTGTTGATTCCGGAACCTCAACCGAAAAAACATCCTCAAGCTCCGCAGACCAGATAGCCAGCAGCTCATCTGACATTTCTACACCCGAAGCATCGAGTTCTTCAGAAACGGTCGCGAGTTCCTCGAACATTTCACCTTACCTGTGGAACGACGAATTTGACGGCGATGCCATCGATACCGAAAAGTGGACCTTCGAAATCGGCACAGGCGCAAGCGGCTGGGGAAACAACGAATGGCAATACTACACCGACCGCAGCGAAAACGCCTACATCAAGGACGGCATTCTACACATCCGCGCGAACAAGGAGTCCTTTGAAGGCGCAAGCTACACTTCGGCTAGAATGATTACCAAGGGCAAGTTCAGCTTTACCTACGGCACCATAGAAGCCCGCATCGCACTCCCCGTGGGAAAAGGCATCTGGCCCGCTTTCTGGATGCTCGGCGAAAACATCGACCAAGTTTCGTGGCCCGCCTGCGGCGAAATTGACATCATCGAGGCGGTAAACGACGAAAACATCGTCTACGGAACCAACCATTGGCAAACCGAAGGCCACCAAGCCGATTACGGCAACAACACCGGCGGTTTCCATGGCGCAAGCACCTCACTCGACATCACGGAGTTCCACACCTACAAATTCACTTGGGACGAAAAGCTCATCGCCATGTACGTGGACGACTTCAAGTACCACGAGATTTCCATCGAAGACAACGCAGGCGGCACCGAAGCCTTCCATAAGCCGTTTTTCTTGCTGTTGAATGTGGCAGTCGCCGGCAACTGGCCCGGTTTCGAAGTGGACGACGCCCAGTTCCCCAACGAAATGCTGATCGACTACATCCGCGTTACCCAAAACTAAGGTAAAGCCCCCAAGTCAAAGCTTCTAATTATAGATAAACCTCCCCCGAAAAACACCCCCATATGCAACATCTGTTTCATATACAAAAAAATTCTACAAAACTATTCAAAATCTTGTGATTTTTCTCAAAATTCTTTGTTTTTGTTTCATAAGCCTATTGACATTTGATTTTTTCGATTGTATATTTATTTCAGAATCCGGGAAAAACCGGAACTTGGGTCAAACAGGACAGGAAACAATGAAACCGATTATCGAATACTCAGATTTCCGGAAGTTCATGCTGGACTACTACGAGGAGCGCAAGCGCCGTTCCGCGTTCACCTGGCGCGAATTTTCGAAGATTGCGGGCTTCACCTCTTCGTCGTACATTAAGGTCGTATGCGACGGGAAAAGCAAGCTCAGCAAAATTGGCGTCGAACGCGTCGCCACGGCAATGGGGCTTGGTGGCTTCGAGCTCGACTACTTCCGCGCCATGGTCAAGTACGGCCAGGCTGCAAGCGAGGAGAGCAAGAAGGCCGCCTACAGGGACATGCTTGCGATAGCCAAGGTCCACAAGGTGCGCGTTCTCGAGGGCGACCTTTTCGCCTATTACGATTCGTGGCGCAACCCGGTGGTGCGTGAACTCGCCCCGCTGATGCCCGGCGCCACCCCCGGCGAAATGGCAAAGATGTGCTACAACACGACTTCGGCGCAGGAAGTGCGCGAATCGCTAGATTTTCTGACCAAGACGGGGCTCTTGAAAAAGACTGCGAACGGCAATTTCAAGCAGTCGGAAACGTCCGTAAAGGGCTCTCCCGACGCGACTAGGCTCGCACTCCGCGGAATGCACCGCCAGATGGCAGAGCTCGCCTCCCCCGCACTGGAACTTCCCAAGGACGAACGCAACTTCAGCGGAGTCACCATGGGCGTTTCCAAGGAAACTTACGACCGCATCGTGAACCTGCTCGACGAGTTCCGCAGCAAGATCATCGCGATTGCCGCCGAAGACAAGAATATTGAACAGGTTTATCGCCTAAACCTGCAACTTTTCCCGCTTACCAAAAACATCAAGGAGAACAAAAATGAAAAAGCTTAACCTCTGCGCAGCGGGCATCGCAGCCCTGTTCTGCACCTACTGTAGCGATTCCAGCAGCAATTCAACCATTGCCGGCACATCCGAAGAGATGAACGAACTCGCCGAAAACGATTCCTCCAGCTCGGACACACATGAGGCGGAATCCTCTAGTAGCATTGAAGACCAGAAGATTTCCTCGTCGAGCGGAGATGTTCATACTCCGCCCGCAGGCGGCAACACGTTGGACGCCTACGTGGAACAGTTTGGCTTACAAAGCAAGGTGCGTTTTGACAAGGCCGTGATGGCTATCAGCACTGGCCCCTACTTACTCAAGCAGCAGCCAATAGATGGCTCTGATCCTTATACGGAATTTGAAAAAGAGGGCGTTGCCAAGTTCACCCAAGAAAACATCGGTGAAATCGAAGAATACTTCCCGAACGCAGCCGAAACTTACGCTGAAACGGTTAGTGCTGTCAAGAATGGCTCCAACGAATGCACCCTCTATTCTTACAACAGTTACGGTAACGAAAAGTACGCCGGTCTCGTTCTGGAATACGTATCGCCCGACACCTTGAAGGTTACCGGCATCGCCGCCAAGAACTGCGAAGAGACCACCGGCAACATGTTTGTTCGATTCTTGGTCAGCTACTGTGGCGACCTGAACAAGGAACCGGTAATCATCGAAAATACCGTAGAATCAAGTATCAAGAAGGAGCAGTGCCCCGCAGTCAATGAAACAGAATGGGTCAGTGTGATTGATCCGAAGGATATTGTCACGAGTTCCTCTTCGGAAACGCCGAATTCGAGTTCCAGCAAGGAAATCGAAACTTGCGCCCCGGGCAGCGACTGCGACGGTGACGGAATCCCCGACGACATTTATAGGCCCGACTTGGAACCCTGCGATACCGATACCCTGCTGTATTTCTTCGGGCGCAGTTACCAGTGCATTGAAAACAAGTGGGTGTACCTGCCGCCTCCGGGCCCGGACAGCACCTATTCCCAGGCACGTAATGTCTCGGTACTGCCTCGCCAGGGAATGGCAGTAGCCCCGCGTGTCGTGATGGCAAGAAATGAGGACGGAACCATTTCCATTCGTGACGATGGTTACAATGCATCCAACAACTTTGTCATTGAAGCGGTTTACACCGAACTTTCTGGAGACACCATTATCGTAGACGTTATCTACCCTGACGGCGCAAATGTGAGTAGCTACCAGATAAGCGCACTCACGTTTACCGTGAGCAAAGTCTACACAAACGTAAAGTACATAAAATACAAAGACAGCGATAAAGTCCAGGAAATCTACGAAGTAGACGAACTCCTACCCTGCGCAAGCAGTTCAACTTGCCAGGAGTGCGGAGAAGGCCTCACATGCTAATCCGCTATATCTCTTAAAGCGAAGCAACAATTATTCTCCTAAGCCCGCCCCGCATTTTATGCGGGGCTTTTTTGCAACTTTGTTTTACAATTTCAGTATGTTTTCCGTTTATTGAAAAACACAATCCGTAAATACAAGTTATCAAAAGGCCGTATTCTTCTTAAATACAGCCTTTTTTGCCGGTTGGAGCCAAAATTTAGTTTTGGCACGCCTTTTGCAATAGGTTGAGCAAAACAAGAAACAACCTCAACAAAAGGATAGGAACATGAAGCTCGTTACAGCTTATATCCAACCCGAACGACTAAACCTCGTAAAGCAAGCACTTTACGAAAGCAAAATCTACAAGATGTCCGTCACTAACGTTCTTGGCTGTGGTCAGCAGAAAGGTTACAACCAGCGTTTCCGCGGCGTCGTGACCGAAGTGAATTTGCTCAAGAAGATTTGCTTGAAAATTGCTGTGAACGACGATTTTGTCAAGCCCTGCATCGACGCAATCATTGCCGGTGCAAGAACAGGCACCATCGGCGACGGAAAGATCTTCGTCACTGAACTCGAACAGTGCATTCGCATTCGCACTGGAGAAACAGGCCCCGAGGCAATCGGCTAAACATCAACCACAAGGACTTTAAAAATGAACGAAGCAGCAACTGTCGTACCTGTCAGCGACGCCATCTTTATGACAGAAAACATTTGGATCATGATTAGCGCCATGTTGGTGTTTATCATGGGCCTGGGCTTTGCCTGTGTCGAAGCGGGTCTTGTTCGCGCGAAGTGCGCGGCCAACGTCGCTTTCAAAAACATCGCGGTTCCCGCCATAGGTATCACGATGTATGCCGCCATCGGCTTTGCCCTCATGTACCCCGGAACGTTCAACGCGATCTCCGGTGTACTTGGATTTGCCGGATTCGGCATCGGTGACTGGGCTAACCCCACAAGCTTCACCGCCGCCTACAACGGCCACTTCACCCTGTTCACCGACTGGCTGTTCCAGGCAATGTTTGCCGCCACTGCCGCAACAATCGTCTCTGGTGCTGTCGCCGAACGCGTGAAGCTGAACTCCTTCCTCGTCTTCACCATCATCTACGTGGCCTTCGTCTACCCCATCGTGGGTAGCTGGACATGGGGCGGTGGCTGGCTCTCCTCCATCGGCAAGGCCGGTTTCCATGATCTCGCCGGTTCTACGCTCGTCCACTCCGTGGGTGGTTGGGCAGCTCTCGCTGGCGTGATGATTCTCGGACCCCGTATCGGTAAGTATGTGAACGGCAAAGTGCACGCCATTCCGGCTCACAACATTCCGCTTGCAACTGTCGGTGTGTTCATGCTGTGGTTCGGTTGGTGGGGATTCAACGCCGGTTCTGCCCTCTCCGGCGACCCGAAGGCTACCAGCTGGATTCTCGTGACCACGAACCTCGCCGCTGTTGCAGGCATCATTACCGCAACGCTCACGAGCTGGATTGTCTCGAAGAAGCCGGACGCCACCATGGCCCTCAACGGCTGCCTTGCTGGCCTCGTTGCCATCACCGCCGGTGCAGACGTGGTCACTCCGCTTTCTTCCTGGATTATCGGAGCCATCGCTGGTGTGCTCGTCGTCGGCGCAGTCTTCATGTTCGACCGCTTGCACTTGGATGACCCGGTCGGAGCTCTCTCGGTTCACCTGGTGAACGGTGTGTGGGGAACTCTCGCAGTGGGCATCTTCGATATCACTGGCGACTACACCCTCGGCACTCAGGCCATCGGCGTGATCGCTTACGCGGTTCCCTGCTTCGGTGCAGCTAGCCTCATCTTCTACGCCATCAAGAAGACCATGGGACTGCGCGTTACCGAGCGTCAAGAACTCCGCGGCCTCGACCAAAGCGAACACGGGCAAGAATCCTACAGCGGCTTCCAAATCTTCAGCAACATGTAGTAGTGTAACTCCACTCCCTAACCAAGAACGGCCCCGGCACTTCGCCGAGGTCGCTCTTTTATTTTGCATTAAAAAAGGGGGAAGCATCCCCCTGGCTTTAGCCACAGCTCTGCCTGCTCCGCACGCTCACATGGCCTCGGCCTTCGGCCGACGAATGTTCGCTTTGCGGCCAGGCTTTCGCAGTGTCTGCCGCCACCCCTTCGCCTAGGGGTTTCACCCCTAAAACCCTAGGAGCTACTTTCCTGCAATTTCCTTGGCCTTCGCCTCGATTTCGGCGATGGCTTTTTTGCGTCCTTCGACAGAGTCTTCGTTGGAGAGCACGATGTTCACGAACACGGAGCCTGCGACCACGGCGTACACGTGCTTGCTAAGCACCTTGGATTGCTCTCCATTGCGGATACCGAAGCCGCCGAGCACCTTGGCGCCACCCTTACCGACGGTGTCGATAAAGTCGAGCGTTGCCTGGTCAATCGTCGTTTCGCTACCGGTCGTACCTGCGCGGAGTGCGGCATAGATGTACTTGAAACCCTTGGAAGCCATCGCTTCGAGGCGTTCCTTGGTCATGCTGGGGGCCGCCACCGGGATGTTTTCGAGGCCGTGCTTCTTGCAAGCTTCAGTCAGACCTTCGTCTCCGTCGAACGGCAAGTCCGGAATGATGCAAGCAGAAACACCAGCGTCCTTGCACATCTTGACAAAGTTTTCGATGCCCGGCGTAAAGGCGAGCGAACCATAAGTCATGATGTAGATCGGCGTTTCTGGGTGACGTTCGTGAATTTTTTTCACGATTTCAAGACCCTGCTTGGTCGAGTATCCCTTATCGAGAGCGATGGTCGATGCGGTCTGAATGGCCGGACCGTCAGCACTCGGATCGCTGAAGGCAAGCTGAATTTCAAGGATGTTCGCGCCACCCTTCACAAGAGCGTCGGCGATGGCGATAGAAGTTTCTGCGTCCGGAAACCCGGCAATGAGATGAGACATTAAGTTCATAGTCTTCCTCTACTTATTCATAATTTCTGCGTCGTGGATGTCCTCGTTGTTGTCGAGGCGCTTGAGTTCGGCCTTCAGGAATTCCTTCCACTTTTCGGGGCGGAACACGGGGCTCGTGATAAAGATGTCCTTGTCGCCGCGGCCACTCATGTTGATGACGAGCGCCTTGTCCTTCGGGAGTTCCTTCGCGATTTTCATGGCGGCGGCCCCTGCGTGCGCACTTTCAAGCGCAAAGAGAATGCCTTCGTTACGGGCAAAGAACTTCACCGCTTCAAGAGCTTCTTTGTCGAGGATTGCCGTAAATTCCACGCGGCCAGATTCGCCGAGGGCTGCGAGCTGCGGGCCGATTCCCATGTAGTCAAGGCCTGCCGAAATAGAACGGGTCGGCAGCGACTGACCGTCTTCATCGATGAGGAAGCGGCTCTTGTAACCCTGCAGAATGCCTTCGCGGCTGGCGTTACCCGTCATGCGGGCAGCGTTTTCACCCTTGTTCGGGCCAATACCACCTGCTTCGGCACCAATCAAGCGCACATTCTTGTCTTCGATAAACGGAGTGAACACGCCGATAGAGTTGCTACCGCCACCCACGCAAGCGACAACGGCCGCAATGTCGATGTTGCGCTCGGCAGCCTGGCGCTTGACTTCTTCACCGATAATCGACTGGAAGGTGCGAACGATATCCGGGAACGGAGCCGGACCGAGAGCAGAACCCAGTACATAGTGGGTGTTCTTGAAATTCGTAGCCCAGTCGCGCATGGCTTCGTTCACGGCATCCTTCAGGGTGCGGGCACCACTCGTGACCGGCACGACCTTGGCACCGTACATTTCCATGGTCGCCACGTTCGGCTGCTGGCGACGGACATCCACCTCACCCATGTACACCACACATTCGAGGCCAAGCTTCGCGCAAGCGGCAGCCGTCGCAAGGCCGTGCTGACCGGCACCCGTCTCTGCAATAATGCGGGTCTTGCCCATCTTCTTGGCGAGCAAGCACTGACCGATAGCGTTGTTGATTTTGTGGGCACCCGTGTTGGCAAGGCCTTCGAGCTTGATGTAAATCTGTGCGCCACCCAGAAGTTCCGTTGCGGTCGGAGCGTAATACAGCGGCGTTTCGCGGCCAATGTAATCACGCTGAATAATGCGGAGCTCTTCGAGGAATTCCGGATCGTGAATGTACTTGTTGAATGCCGCTTCGAGATCGTCGAGCGGGCGGCGGATGATTTCGGCAACATACTTGCCGCCGAACTTGTCAAAGAAACCGTTATTGGAAGTTGTGGAAGTCATAGGGTTTGTGAGCTGTGGTTGGGGTTAAAATTCGTAGTTGAGGGGAAAAATTAAAGGCCTTCGGAGAGTCCGAAAGCCTTATTCATTTATTGGTTGCAAACACTTGATGAAAACAGCAAACCGGACTCTATTTCGTAGAGCCCCACCACCAACGGTTGAAACGGATTACTGCATTCATCTTCATATGCCCTAATTTAGGAATGTCTCTTTAATGTGGCAAGGGGTACAGCATAAAAAAAGTGAAGACTCTCGAACATCGAGAGTCTTCCGTTAAACACTTGATGAAATGGCAATGCCTAAATCCCTTCTTTGAGAACCTCGTCGATAGCGGCGCTAGCGTCAAAGCGGATTGCCAGTTCATCTTTATGTTCATAATATATATAATAACTCATTGACTGTCAATAGGTTAGCGTAATATTTTTGTAAAAATTTCTTTCGCGATTTGGACAAAAAGGCCAAAAATTGGCCATTTGGAGTGCAAACGCAACAAAAGGCAAAGTGATTAAAATCATTTCATCGATTTTGCAACATTAAAAAAATTGGAGTTCAGCACATATTTAATTATATTTACATTGACATAGTTTAGAGTTCGCTCTTATTCGGACAGCTGGAAAACGACCAAAATTTCATCGTCTAAGAATAAGGCCGATTACTCACACCCCATGGTGTGGGTCGTTTGTGCCTATTAGACGATAAGGTTTACTTGGTCGTTACCTCAGCTGTTTAGGGCACTTGCGGTTCCACACCTTTTTTGTTTGGATCGCATCCCTGAACAAGACGGACTCCGCAGTAGATTTTTTCAAAAACGGAGACGAAATGAAACTGAACCAAATCCTAGGCATTACAAGCCTCCTCGCTCTAGCCAGCCTCCCATTCCTCGCTGCCTGTAGTGACGACAGCAGTTCAGCAGCAAGTGGTGAAAAATACATCTTGGACGAGGCGAACCAGAAATTCGCCCTCATTTACGACCGCTGCTACACCAGTGAAAATACAACCCGTTGGGACGAGTATGTAGACACGACCTGGTTCCACTATAAGTTTATCGGAGACACGCTGGTCGTTATCAAGGATGGCAATACAGCCGACGGCTCCAGCAACGACGACGAAGAATACAATCGCGACGAGGGCGAAGTTTATGTCGGCGGAAGTGAAAGCAGCATCTTTGGCTCATGGAAAACGACCAAAGAGCGTTGCTACTACGAAGATGGCGAAATCGATTGTGAAGATGATGAAGATGGAAGCAGCAATGAAGCCATCTTCACCCTCGATATTTCCAAGAACAATCTCACCATGTCCTGGGAACTTGAAAAGAGCTATTGTCCGGCCGAAGAGCTTGAATTTAAACTCGAAGAAGTCGTTCTTTACGACATCGACGAAGCCGACTATTCCATAACAAGGTCCGGCTGCAACACCGTCAAATTCAAGGTAAACGGAAAATCCGTGACAGCCACGGCTACTGCAAGTATCAGTAAAGACAACGTAGCAACATTCGAACATACCTACTCGTCAGGAGACAAGACTTGCCACTACGTTTTCAAAAAAGTGCACAAGCTACTGCAAATTCCCGAATCTCTATGCAACGCTGATGATATGAGCAAATACATGAAGAAAGAACCCGGTTATCCCCACAAGTATCAAGTCAATAACGAGGATGAATTCATCCCCTGCCTTTCAGAAATGCTCGGAATGGAAGTCGAGTACTAAAAAGAACGGAGCCTTTCGGCCCCGTTTCTTTTGATTATCCCCAGATTATAAAGCAGCGAAAAGTGCCTTCAGCTTTTCGCTATTTTTTATTCCCGGAGCGTCTTCGACGCCGCTGGAGACATCGACGAGTTCAGGGGCAAATTTGCCAACGAGTTCATCGACATTCGTCGGGGTGATGCCACCAGCGAGCCAAAGAGGGATATCCCCCGCTTTTTCGCGGAGCAGGTTTTCGGGAATGGTCTTGCCGGTTCCGCCGGGAATGCCCTCGACTTTCGCATCTAGGAGAATGCGGGGTTCACCATTCTTGCGGAGAGCAGTCACCTTATCGAAATCGGATTCCTCGCCGACGCGAGCCGCGCAATAATGCGCATAGTCGGCGTCGGCAGGAGGTGTAATGCCATGGAACTGGATTGCATCGAGAATACCTTCGCGAGCAAGCTTGATGGCAGTTTTACCTTCGGGGGATTCCGGGTCGGTGATGACTCCGACGAGGAGCGGAATGGAGACGTTGAGAACGTCCAAGCGACTGATTGCCGCGGACATCTGGCGTGCGAAATTTTCAGTTGTCAACCGCTTTGTGTTACTGAATACGAGCCCCAACACATCGGCTCCGAGTTCAGCAGCGAGCATTCCGTCTTCTTCGCGGGTAATGCCGCAAATTTTAACGAGGGGCTTATGGATTGCTTCGCGACGCTCGCAATGACGTGCTTGTTTCTGCTGTTTGCGCTCTGCAAACTTTTTCCAGAACTTGCCGCGGGCATTTTCGAAACCCGATTCAAACGCATGCACCACTTCTTTGGCAAGCGGCGGGTTCTTGGCGACCGCCTCGCCCACCAGGATTCCCGTAAAGCCTAGGTTGCGGGCATAAGTCGCATCGGCCGGGCATAAAATCCCCGATTCAAAAACCGCCTTCGCCGGGAGCTTGCTACGCACCGAAGCAGGCACCAGCGGATCCGTATGGAAGGTCGCCAAGTCGCGAGAATTCACGCCTGCGACAACTGTCCGTGAGGCGGATTCACCGAGAGCATCCAGCACCATTTTCAGTTTGCGGAAATCGTCCTTCGCGCGCACTTCGATAAAAGCCTGAATTCCGAAAAATTCTGCACGTAGCGTCATGGAAAGGAGCTGTTCATCATCCAAGATACGGGCAATCAAGAGCACCGCATCGGCACCGCAGCGGTAAGCAATATCGATTTCATCTTCAAACAGCAAGAAATCTTTGCGGAGCACGGCACAGGCATGCAGGCCCTGCTTGCGGCGATTTTCCATCAGATCCGCCACCGCGATCAAGTCGCGAAGCGAGCCTTTAAAGAAATTGCCTTCGGTAAGCACCGACACCGCCTGGGCGTGTGCTTCGGCATAAGTCGTCGCGAGCCCTACCGGATCTAGATCCGGAGCGATATCGCCCTTCGATGGCGATGCGCGCTTGACTTCGAGAATCGCACCGGCATTTCCGAGAAATTCGGTATGGCCTACGCGGCGCTTTTCCGGAATGTCGATGCCAAAGTTAAGCCCAAGCCGTTCGATGTCGGCTTTGCGCATCCGCACTATCTTCGCAAGAATATCTTCACTCATGTTTTTGTACTTCAAAATGAAAGGAGATGCCCGCCTGCGCGGGCATGACATCCATTATTGTTCTTTTAGCTATTCGTTTCGACCTTGACCTCTTCGATTTTCTTCAGCACAGAGCCGTCTTCCATCGCCTTCATGGCCTTGTCGAAGCCTTCCTTGATGCTGGCTGCCTTCTTGCTGATGTAGAGGGCGGCACCAGCGTTCAGGGCGCAGGCATACTTGATGCCCGGGCGGCCCTTGCCGTTCAGCACGTCGAGAGCGAGGTTGAAGTTGTCGACACCAGTACCGCCGGCGAGGTCTTCGGGATCCACGGAAGGGATGCCGAAGTCCTTGGGGTCGATGCGGTAAGTCTTGTACTCGCCATCTTCCAGGATTTCGGCGATGGTCGTCGGCACACAGGGCGAAATTTCGTCGTAGCCGTCGTCACTGATGGCGACCATCACACGCTTTGCGCCGAGGGCCTTCGCCGCCTTGGTGAAGGGTTCCAGCACGGTCGTGCTATAGACGCCGAGCATCAGGTACTTGGCTTCGGCCGGGTTCGTGAGAGGGCCGAGCAGGTTCATGATGGTCTTTACGCCGAGGGCCGCACGAACCGGGGCGGCAAAGCGCATGGCACTGTGGTACACAGGTGCCATCAGGAACACGAAATTCGTCTTGTCGATGACGGAGGCGGCTTTATCCGGAGTCATGTCGAGCTTGAAGCCTGCCGCAGTATAGAAATCAGCAGCGCCGGACTTGCTAGAAACCGCGCGGTTGCCGTGCTTTGCCACCTTGGCGCCACAGCTGGCAGCAATCAGGCCCGAAAGTGAACTCACATTGAAGCTTCCCTTGCCGTCGCCACCGGTACCCACGATGTCCGTGAGTTCTTCGCCACTGTACGGGAAACGGCGCTTTTTCTTGCTGAGCACGTAGGCGCAGCCCGCGATTTCGTCGGCCACGGGGCCCTTCGCAAAGAGCGCGGTCAAGATGCCTGCCATTTGACGTTCATCCATGATGCCGTCGGTCAAGTCTTCCATGAACATTTCGGCGGTGGCGCGAGTCAAATCCTTTCCGTCCATGAGCGTATTCAAGATGCCGCGCACATCAAGCGGTTCGCGACGGTAGTTGAGGAATGTCTTGAAAAATTCGTCGGCACGACCGCTCGCGATAGATTCCGGATGGAACTGCACGCCTTCAATCGGGAGCGTCTTGTGGCGAATGCCCATGATGTCGCCGTCAGTCGCGCGGGCGGTCACTTCGAAGTCGGCAGGAAGCGTCGATTCATCGATGACAAGGCTGTGGTAACGCGTGAAGATGTTCTTTTTGCCGATAGTGCGGAAGAGTCCCTTGCCGTCGAGGTCGATTTCTTCGGCGATGCCGTGCTTGATAAACTTGGCCTGCACAATTTTCGCACCAAACGCGTAACCGATGGCCTGGTGGCCGAGGCAAATGCCCAGAATCGGGAGCTTACCCGCAAAGTGCTTGATGGCATCCACGGAGATGCCCGCGTCTTCGGGGCGGCCCGGACCCGGGCTCACGATGAGGCGGCTCGGGGACAGCTTTTCAATGTCCGCTATGGAACATTCGCGGCTACGAAGCACGCGAATTTCTTCGGTGGTAATTTTTGCCAACGCCTGATAGACGTTGTAAGTGAAAGAATCGTAGTTGTCGATAATGACGATCATTTTTTTATCCTCTTGTTTAAAATTTCTTCCGCCTTCGCAAAGACTTTTTATTCCCGGAGGATTTCAATGATGTTTTGGCAAAAAGAAAGGCCTCCGTGAGTCCGGAAGCCTTTGCTTAAAATCTTGGGTGATTTGCGACAAATACCGGGCTCTATGTCAGAGTCCGCGCCACCAACGACGGTTAAGGGTTGCACATGTCACAAAGTTCATCATATTCCAAAAATACCAAACGGAGCTGGCCATGGCAAGGGGTTCATCGCAAAAAAGTTGAAATTTTCCTTTTTTTACATATAAAATTTACCAATTTTGCAAAAAAATGTAAAAGCAGACTTTTTATATTTAGAACATGCTTCAAAAAGTCGGATGCGCCATCTCATTCCTTTTCGCCGTGGGACTTGCCACCGAAAACCTGCATCCAATTACTCCCCCGACAACCTCTTTTGCGACTCAAGGAACAGTCGAGCTCGACGAAGACGTCTACAGCGGTGACATGGAGATTTCGGCAGAATATGCAGTACACCCGCGCCTGAGCCTTTACGCAGACGGAGCTTTTCGCTTTCTAAGCTACAGCTACGAATACTCCACCGAAGGCTACATCCACAACTACTGCAACTTGCACGTGAACGGGTTCAACGAAACCTACGCAGGCATCAAGTGGCTTATGCTGCGTCATCTGGGCCTGAACATCGGCTGGCGATTTCCGCCCGGCGAAGGTTCCCAAAAGAACCGCTTTCACCGCCTGAACCTGGAACCGTTCACCGTGTTCCCCTTTTCCAAGCACCTGACCCTGGGTACATCGTTTCGCTACAATACCTTTCTCGAAGACAAGAACTACAAGCCCGGTAACGAAGTCGGCTTCAAGGCTTCGTTCGTGTGGAGACCCGGCTGGAACGACTCCCTTCATACGGGCTGGCACCTCAGCGAGACATTCCTGTACCAGGCAAGAATCGAAGAATCCGAAAACAGGAACCTGGCCAAGCCCTACCGCAAAATGCAGGACAAGTACCGTGGCATGAAAATGAAGTTCGACGCAGCTCGCTATTTCAACATCTTCAAGGTTCCCGTCGGATTTGGGTTGAACTACGAAATTCACGAAGGCACGCTCTTCGGGTTCGAGACCGGACACCGCATTGGTATCGAGATGAAGGTCAAGTAGATTCATGAAGAAGCTGTACCTGCTATTCATCATGGTATTCTTTTTGAACATTCCCAACGCAAATGCATGGGAAATGGACAACTATACTAGTCTTCCTGCAGACTCCGCCGAAATCGAAAAGACCAAAACTCAAAATATTGAACAAAACAAAAACATTGAGCAGAAGAAGTCTCTCAGACGCCACAGCTTAAGCTTCGAATACAACTGGCTCACCATGACCGATTTTGTAGTTGTCGTAGCTTCGGTTTTTGGCGACGCCCCATCCCCTAACGGAGCCATTTCGGTAGATTACGGCTATGCCTTTGCAGAGCATTGGGAAACGGGTCTTATATTCAACTATGCTCTTCTCGATAGGCCCATCGTTACCGTGATGCCCAAAATAAAGCTGAACACCAATCTCGGAGGCACAATCAATCCATTCATGGAACTAGACATGGGCGTTACATACAGCAGCTACACCAATAGAGTTTTGCCCATGGGACACGTCACCCTTTTGGGGCTAGAAATCGGATACCCTGTCGCCCTTCGTTTCCAGATTCCTTTCCTGCTTTGGGGGCAACGCGGAGTCTCCTATATCGGATTCACCATTCGATTCTAACGCAGGCTAAACGAAAAACTGAAAGCTGGTCTTCTTGAGTTCCTTGACGGAATGAAGTACGGCGTAATCAGGATTCTGAATAGATTGTGCCGCATCGACAATGAAGCTTTCTAAGGCTTCGGCGGACTGGGCATGCATCATGGCATACAAGTTATACGGGAATCCTTCGAAGGCGGGACGCTCGTAGCAATGCGAGATATAGGGTTTGCTGGCAAGAACATCTCCGGCTTCGGAAGGTGCATTAAAGCAGATCATGGCATTGTAGGCGAAACCAGCATCCTGATGCCTTAAAATTGCACCGAAGCGTCGCATTCTTCCTTGCGCCACATCCCCACGAAGTTCATCCACGGCAATACCCCAATCCTTGAACGGAGTCAGCGTATGCGGAATATCTGTGCATGCAACGCGGATGCGCGTTCGGTCGGAATCCGACAAGACACCGGTAAGAGACAGCATCGCATCATTGCGTTTCGCTCGCAAAGAAGTATCGCGCGGACCACGAGTCATCACCGTGTCAATTTTAAACTTCTTCGTCACCGAAAGAACATGAACATCATGCAGATCAGTTCTTGCACAAACATCATCGACAATTTTTTGAATTTCCTCTTCAGACTGCGCGATGACCGTGAACCAGACATTGTATTCGTGGCTACGAACATAGTTGTGCGTTATTGCGGGAATCTCATTAACCGCAGCCGCAAACTTTTCGAGAGCGCAATCACCGACAGCTCCGGTCGCAGCCGTCGGCACCTTGCCCGCGCAAAGGCGAGAAATAAAGCCGAGCGCCCTAGAATCGTACACCCCACCGATGCGGCGGATTACGCCCGACTTGCGCAAACCCTCGACTGCGTCAAAAACCTGCTGTTCCGTAACAGAACCAACCTGTGCATTGAACAAATCCGCAAGCACCCTGTAGGGGCGCTCTTCCAGCGGAAAAGCGTCCTGAATGGTGTCGAGGATTTTCTGTTCGAGTTCTGTCATGGATTGCCGCGCGGAGTTTATCGAATGGGTTCGCAATGACGAGTTACAAACCTACTTCTTCGTCCGTCAAGTAGCAGGCCGGATCCTGTTCCCAGAAGTCGCCGGTCACGGCTTCGGCACGGGTGCGGAAGTTTCCGTTGCAAAGGTTCAGGTAGGCGCACTTGGGGCAGCGTCCCTTCAGAATCGGCTTGCGGTTCTTGAGACCCGCCATGATCGGGTTGGACTCGTCACTCCAGATTTCGCCGAAGCTACGCTCGCGCACATTACCAAGCGTAATGTACTGCGTGAACTGGTCGGGGTGAACATTTCCGATGCTGTCGATGTTGCCAAACGCCATACCGCTGCGGTTGCCGCCATTCCTCTGAATGAGTTCCAGAACCTTCTCGGCACGTGCCGGATCTTCGCGCAGCATGCGACGGTACAGGTAGACAGCGTCTGCGTGGTTGTCCACCGTCAAAATTTCCTTGTCGATTCCGCGCTTCTTGAAGTCGAGCGTGCGGTCGATGATCAAGTCCATCGCCTGGCGACTTTCTTCGTGGTTCAAGTCGTTTGCGACCATCGCAGAACCACGGCCACTGTAAACTAGGTGGTAGAAGCAAACGCGGTCAATGTTTTCGGCTTCAAGCAAGTCAAAAATGGCATTCAGGTCCTGCACATTGTAACGGGTAATCGTAAAGCGGAGCCCCACCTTCTGTCCCGTTGCCACACAGTTGCGGATGCCTCGAAGAGCGAGCCTATAGGCGCCATCCTTGCCGCGAAACTTGTCGTGCGTCGCCTCGCAACCGTCCAGGCTGATGCCTACGTAGCCCACGCCCATGTCCTTGAGCTTCTGGGCGACATCGGGCGTAATGCAGGTGCCGTTCGTGCTGATGGTCGGACGGATTCCCTTGCTCGCCGCATAGTTTGCGAGTTCAAAAAAGTCCGGACGCAGCAACGGCTCACCACCGCTAAACAAAATCACCGGCACCTTGAAATCGGCAAGCTGGTCGATCAGCGCTATACCTTCTTCGTGCGTGAGCTCATTCTGGTACTTGATTGCCTCGGAACGGGCATAGCAGTGCACGCAACTCAGGTTGCAGGTCTTGGTGCAGTTCCACACCACCACGGGTCCGCGTCCGGGAGCGACGCCGTTCTTGCATTCATGCGCCTTGGGTTCGTAACGCAGCTGGTCCCCGTAGTTCGGGGTATCCATCAAAAGCTTGGTAATACTGATCATAGTCTAAATCGTTTTACGGGAATGACCCAAAGATAGAAAAATAACCCCGGTTACCCGAGGTTATTTAAATGCGTCGCGTCATTGCGAGGAGCAAAGCGACGCGGCAATCTAAAAGCAATTAAAGCTTCACAGAATCCTTGGAGACGAACTTCTTGATCTTCTTGTCGCCCATCCAGAGCTTCTTGTGGCTCTGCAGGTCGGTGAGTTCCAGGTCAACCTGGTAGAAGATCACGGACTGGCCACCTTCCTGGTCCACGATGGTGTTGATCGTGCCGGTCAGCATCCAGTCGGCACCGGTTTCCATGCCAAGGGACTTAGCAGTTTCTTCGGTAGCGTTGCCGCGCTGGTCCATGACTTCTTCACGCAGTTCGGCGCGTTCGGCGGAGTTTGCCACGAAGTCTGCTGCACCGGAATTCAGCAGGGCGCGTTCCATATCCTTGATGAAGGTTTCGACGCTGATGTGCTCATGGCTCTTGTTGCGGACCTTGCCGATCACGACGGTCGGAGTACGACCCATTTCGCCAATCAGCTTTTCGATCTTGGCGCTAGTCAAGCAGCTCGTGATCATTTCGTCGGCAACCAGACGGGAGTCAGTGTCATTCCACTTGCCCGAAAGGTCCGTGGTAGAATTCGTATCAATACGGGTAACAGTCTTGCCACCGTTGCTGCAAGCAACAAGGCAGAGGGCACAACCCAGGGCAAGGATAGTGAACAATTTACGCATTAGGTTTCTCCTTTTGAGTTTTCCATAAATTTAGATAGAAAACACAAATTTGTCTATGAATAAAAAATCCCCAAGACATAAATCTTGGGGACTTTAAAATCCAACAGTTTTGTTAGAAGGATTACTTATCAGCGAACTTCTTAGAGGCGGCCTTGACCTTCGGGTCGTTCTGGGCATCCTTGATCTTCTGCTTGATACCGTCTTCAATCTGCTTCTTGAGCTTTGCGGCGAGGGCGGGGAAACGTTCTTCCAGGGAATCGCTAAAGACAGCCGGTTTCTTGGGAGCTGCGGGACCCTTACGCTTGGCGTTCAGGGGGCGCTTCTTCTTGGCCGGGGCCTTCTTTTCTTGGGATTTTGTTTCCTGAGGCTTAACTTCTTCTGTGGATTTGACTTCAGTTTCTTCTGACATAATAGACCTCTTGGAAATATTGTTAATTTGACGGCGCAAAAATAGTAAATTTTCAAGCCATTTCTAGGTTATGCAATTAAAAATTATGCTTTTTGAGCGAAAAATGGCGCTTTTAAGCCACTAAACAAGCACAGTTCGCTTACGAGCCACGCCTATTTTCGAGCCAATGGGCAAGCACCGTGATATCAGCGGGGCGAACGCCGGGAATACGGCTAGCCTGGCCAAGCGTCAAGGGCTTGTGGGCATTCAGGCGCTGGCGACTTTCGATACTCACCGCGGTCACTTGCATGTAGTCGAAGTCAGCAGGGAGCTTTACCGATTCCATCTTCTTCTGGTCGTCGATTTCCTTCGCCTGGCGGTCGAAGAAACCTGCGTAGATTTCTTCGGCGTACAAGAACCACTGATCGCGACGGCTCAGATTCAAGTCGGGAAGCGCAGTACGGAACAGCTGTTCCGGATTGATTCCCGGACGGCGCAGCACATTAATCCAACGGGTGCGCTCCGTCGAAAGCGCCTGGCCTCCGGCAGCAAGGATTGCATTCGCCAGGTCAGGCGTTGCAGACTCTTCGGACATGCGCGTGCGGGCAGTTTCCATCAGCTGCTGGCGGCGCTTCCAGTCGGCGTAGTCAGAATCCGAAATCATGCCTATGGCGTGGGCGCGCTCCTTGAGGCGCGTCTCCGCGTTATCGCTACGGAGGAACAGCCTGTACTCGGCGCGGCTCGTGAACATGCGGTACGGTTCGTCGAGCAAGATGTTCGAAAGGTCGTCCGCCATCACACCCAAGTAGCTGTCGGAACGCCCCAAAATAAAGGGAGCTTCCCCCTTTATTTTCAAAGCCGCATTGATACCCGCCAAGAGTCCCTGACCGGCGGCTTCTTCGTAACCACTCGTGCCGCAGACTTGACCCGCAAAGAAAAGACCCGGAACCTTCTTGCATTCGAATGTCGGGTAAAGCTGCGTGGCATCCACCGAATCGTACTCCACGGCGTAGCCAATCTGCAGAACGCGGGCGCGGGTAAGCCCCGGAATCGTGTGGATGGCGGCAAGCTGAATATCAGCCGGAAGGCTCGAACTGAAACCGTTGATGTAGACGCGACCGATATCCGCCTGTTCCGGTTCAAGGAACAGCTGGTGGCCGTCGCGGTCTCCAAAGCGATTAATTTTGTCTTCGATGCTCGGACAGTAGCGAGGTCCCTTTCCGTGGATTCGCCCGCTGAACATCGGGCTATCCTTGAAGCCGCTGCGCAAAATATCGTGCGTCTTGATATTCGTGCGCGTAATCCAGCAAACGCAATCATTACGGACAAATTTATTCGTCGAGTCACCCCAGAAATAATCCGCGTCGCGCCCCGGAACAGTGTTTGCCAAATGGCGGTCGCTCATCGGCCACGGAGTGTCGTCGCCACGCTGCACATCGCATTCGTTAAAGTCGATGGAGTCGGGGTCCAGGCGGCTCGGCGTACCCGTCTTAAGGCGACGGAGCGCAACACCCTCGCGCGCAAGGCATTCCGACAGTTTGTCGGAACTGGGCTCGCCCACTCGCCCGCCGACGCTCGTCTCAAGCCCGGTGAACATCTTGGAAGCAAGGAACGTACCGCTCGTAATCACCAGCGAACGCGTGATGTAGCGTTCCCCGTTTAGCAGCGTAAGCTCCAGACGACCATCGGCCATGCGCGTAAACGCGGCAAGCTCGCCCTGAATCACCGAAAGCCCAGGCAAGTTCGTAATGACTTCGCGGGCCACTTCGCTGTAGTACTTCATGTCGCACTGGGCTCGCGGGCCCCACACAGCGGGACCCTTGCTCATGTTGAGCATGCGGAACTGGATTCCCGCCTTGTCGGTCAAAAGTCCCATTAGACCGCCGAGCGCATCTATATCACGGACAATCTGACCCTTCGCCACCCCGCCTACGGCCGGGTTGCAACTCATACGCCCGATGGCGTTAATATCCATCGTGAGCATGGCGGTTTTGACACCGAGTTTCCAGGCGGCATGGGTCGCCTCGATACCGGCGTGCCCACCACCTACGACGACTACATCAAATTCTGCGACGAGTGACATTGTGAGAAGTTACTTCTTCTCTTCGGTCTTCGGAGCTTCGGGGTTCCATTCGACATTCTTGCCAGACACAAGACCTGCGATATCCTGCTTCATTTCCTCCTTCTGGATTTCGAATGCGGCATACATCTTGTAGGTGCCGTCCGGGTTCACGACATAGACCTTCGGAACATAGCCGTCGCTATAGAGTTCACCAAACTGGCGGGATTCGTCCCAGACCACGTTGATGGTTTCATCCCACTTAGCATTGTCCATGAACTTGCGGATGCCGACCTTCTGGTTTCCACCGCTAGCCACAGCGAGCGTCGTCAGGCCCTTCGGGGCAAATTCCTTTGCAATAGCGAGGACTTCAGGTGCCGCATGGGCGCAGTGACCGCAAGTGGCAGAGAAGTACATAATGAAAAGCGGCTTGTTAGCAAAAGCTTCGAGATTTTCGATATTCTTGGCAATTTCCTTGTCCACAGAAATTTTCGTAGCCTTCACCTTGAAGTTCAACTTCTGCGGCATACCGTTTGCAAGGGTATCGCCACGAAGCGGAGCAATTTCTTCTTTGAGCTTGGCTTCTTCTTCCTGCTGCTTCTTGATAGCGGCAGCACGCAAGTCCTGCATCTTCTGCTGATAGCGCTGACCAACAGCAGCCAAGGAATCCTGCGGAAGTTGCAACGTGAACGTAGAGTCCACAACCTTTGCCACGGATTCCTTAACACCCAAGATGAAGTATTCTTCATCGAATTCCGTCTGGAACTGCTTGCCAATCGACAACAATTGATTTGCAAACTGAAGACCCAAGAGGTAAGAGAACTTGGTGTTATCCGGAGATTCACCCGCAATGACCACAGCGGCACCCGTCGAAGCAGGAGCCTTTGCCACCGACTGCGCCTTGGTTACAGAATCAACATAGGCCTTGATTTTTTCGCTGTCACCTTCAGCAAGCATCGCGCTGTCCGGACGGGATTCTTCATAACGCTTACGGGCAATCGTCGTATAGCGAGAACTGATTGCCTGCAAAGAATCTGGAGTCATCTGTATTTTGAAGTTCGTATCCTTGCTAGCCTTCACAACATCACGGACAGCCTGGATAACGGCATCTTCATAGAGTTCTTCGCCCATCTGACGCGGAATAATCGTAAAGTTCTGGCCACCGAACTGGGCACCCAGCATATAGGCAAACTTCTGGTCGTCAGTCGTATTAGCGGTAATCGCAGCAGGAGCCTTGGATTCGGCCTTGTCGCCACCCAACTGGTCGCAACCCATAAGACCAAATGCAGCCAATGCCGCAGAACCAAGAGCAATTTTCTTCATGTCCATATTGAATCTCCTTAGAGAAAATTTTTTTCGACGAATAATATAGAAAAATCCCCTGTAGCGGACTACTACAGGGGACCGTTTGCTTATAAATTAGGATTAATCAGCGAAGTAAGCCTTGGCCTTTTCGACAACGTCTTCGACCTTGACCATGGTGAATTCCTTCTCGTTACGGAACTTCCATTCGACTTCGCCGTTGGCAAGTCCCTTCTTGCCGATGGCGATGCGCACCGGAGAACCCCAGAGGTCGGCGTCCTTGAACTTCACGCCCGGGCGTTCGTCGCGGTCGTCCACCAGCACGTCGATGCCGGCGGCTTCGAGTTCCTTCTCGAACTTCTCGGCGAGTTCCACGAGTTCGGCTTCCTTGCCGATGGGGACGATTTCCACCTGGAAGGGCGCGATGGACTTGGGCCAAATCGGTCCGAAGTCATCGTGGCTGTTTTCCACGACGGAGGCCATCAGGCGACCCACGCCGATGCCGTAGCAGCCCATGATGGCCGGAGCAGTGGTCTTTTCGGCGGTGAGGAACTTGGCACCCATGGATTCGGAGAACTTGGTGCCGAGCTTGAAGATGTTGCCCATTTCGATACCGCGAGTCTCGGTGAGGAGTTCGCCGCAGCAGGGGCACTTGCAGACTTCGCTCGCTTCGGCGATGTCGGCCACTTCGAACTTCGGGAAGTCGCGCTTCGGGTTGCAATGCTTGAAGTGGAAACCTTCTTCGTTGGCTCCCGTCACGAGGTCGAAGGAATCAGCGATTGCTTCGTCCACAATGATGCGGGTGTCGTGTGCATTAATCGGGGATGCAAAGCCCGGAACCATGCCGCAAGCCTTGATCAAGGAGTCTTCGGCCGGGTAAAGTTCCTTCGCCTTCAAGAGGTTGTGGAGCTTAATTTCGGAAACGTCGAGGTTGCCCGGAACCACCACCGTGATGAGCTTGCCTTCGAAATCAAAGAACACGCACTTGGCAGTCGATTCGGCAGGCACGTTCAGGAACTTGGTGAGATCTTCGATGCTTGCGCAGTGCGGAGTTTCGACCTTTTCGAGCGTTGCGTTTTCGTCGCCCTTGAACGGCACGCGCTGGAACTTCGCGATTTCGCGGTTTGCCTGGTAGCCGCACTTCTTACAAAGAATCAAGTAGTCTTCGCCGTTCGGAGTATCCAGCATGAATTCGTGAGCGACCTTACCGCCCATGATACCCGTATCGCTCTGCACCACCACCGGTTCAATGCCCACGCGACGGTAAATGCGCAGGTAGGCGTCGTATTCTTCCTGGTAGTGACGGTCGAGGTCTTCCTGGCTGGTGTGGAAGCTGTAGGCATCCTTCATCAGGAATTCGCGAACGCGGATGAGGCCGCCGCGGGCACGGGCTTCGTCACGATACTTGGTCTTGAACTGGTAGAGCATCACCGGCAGCTGCTTGTAGCTGTTGAGCACGTAGCGTACCAGGTCAGTCATGGCTTCTTCGTGCGTCATGGCCAGCACCATGTTGTGGTTGTTGCGGTCCTTGAAGCGGAGGAGCTCTTCACCAATGGCCTGGTAACGGCCCGATTCGCTCCAGAGTTCAGCGGTCTGCACCACCGGCAGGTCCACTTCGATACCGCCAATCTTGTTCATTTCTTCGCGGATGATGTTCACGATCTTCTGGATTACGCGGAAGCCCATGGGCATCATGGAATAGATACCGGTAGAGACGGGCTTGATGTAGCCGCCGCGCATGAGGAAGATGTGGCTGGGCATGGTGGCGTCGCTCGGCGTTTCGCGGAGCGTCACGTAAAAGTACTTGGAGAGTTTCATGGTTGTAACCTTTTGAATTTTTCGGCGAAAATTTAGGAAAATACAATGGTTTTAGCAACAAGCCTACTTCATCAACCGTTCCAAATCGTCAACGGACTTCGGGATATCTTCTGAAATATTCCTGAAGCCGTCCTTGGTAATCAGCAGGTCGTCTTCGATGCGGATACCGATTTTTTCGCGGTAGGTCTTGCCAGCAATGGTCGCCTTGAATTCGCCATAGAGCCCCGGTTCGCAAGAAATCAGCATTCCCGGCTTGAGGACTGTATCCAAGGAGCGGGTTCCCGGTTCGCCTTCGTGAATCTGTTCGCCGATAAAGTGGCTTACGCCGTGCGGACGTTTGTCGTACAATAGTTTGTATGAACCCTTCGCGCCTTTCACCAAACGGCTTTCCAGTTCCTGCATAATATAGTCCCAAGGGACCATCCCGATTTCCTTGAGCGAGACGCCCGGACGCACATGCTTCTGGTACTCAACCTGAGAATCAAGCACTATCTGGTACAGCAATTTCTGCAACGGATTGAACTTGCCGTTTACAGGAATGGTGCGGGAAAGATCGCTGTGCAGGCTTCCGATGCGGATACCGAAATCTAACAGCACCAACTCCCCTGCTTTAAGCGGTTCGTCTTTCTTGACGTAATGCAGGCAACAAGCGTTTGCCCCGCCTGCAACAATCGTCGGGAATGCTAAATCGCCATCGCTTTCACGCTGCATTTCATAATCCAGCTTCAGGCCCAAATCGCGTTCGGTCTTGAAATCCTTCATTTCGGCGAGCACCTTACGGAAGGCGTTATTCGTGACCGCTTGCGCCGCCTCGGCGTCCATAATGCGCTCGGGTTCCAGCGGGAGTCTGAGCGACCAATGCAGAGCCGCGGCACTCTTGAGCTTGATGCCGGTTGGCTTAAGTGCCTTGAGCAACTGGTGCCTGAACCGGTCGTTGTGGTCTTCCTTGAATTTTTCAAAGTAGTAGGCGTATGCATGGCTCCCCTTCGGAAGCTTTTTCGCACGTGCGACCACCGTGTCCATGAGTTCATCTGCGGGGCGCACATCCTTGATTCCCGTAATGCGGGCCACCTCTTTATCGCCTTCCAAATAGCCCAGGCGCTTGCCGTTCCAGAACTCCTTGAACGGGTCCTTGGGCGGCACGAACAGGATTTCTTCGTCGGTCCTGGGGTCGAGCAGCAGGTAGCAGCCCGCCTGGTTGATTCCTGTCAGGAACATAAATGCCGGTTCCTGCACCATTTTATTCCAGATTTGCACGTAGGCTTCTTCTGTTCCGGGGTCCATCGGGATTCCTGCAAAAACGCAGAACGAATCAAGTTCCTTGAGCATGGCCTTGCGGCGTTTTTTGTATAAATTCTTGGAATTGTAACGGTCAGACGATATAAAAACCTGCGAATAAGGCGCACAAATTGAATTTTCGACCATTTTTGCCTCTAAGTAAGTAAAATTTCGGTATAAATTTACCTTTTTTGCACCCCTTTTGCTCTAAATTATATACATTTGAGGCATCACAGACTAGAATGGAGCCTGATTAAATGTCTCTTTTTAAAAATTGGAAATTGATTCTTGCAGCATCGACTGTAGCACTGTTCACCGCTTGCGCCGGCTCTTCCGGTGGTTCCAGCGACGAAGATTATGGCGACGATAGCGATTCTCCGGCAGCACAGAAGTCTGCTCCGAAGGAAAAGATTGACGAAAACAAGCTGAAGAAGACCGAAGACGAAGCTGTCGCTATTACCGAAGAAAACCACAAGCTCCGCAAGGAAATCTTCGAAGCCAAGAACAAGCTCGGTATCTCTACAGCTCCCGCTTCCGAGGAATAATTACAGCAGCGTTCTAGATGAGCGAACTGCATTATCGTTTATCGGACGACCTGAAAAGAACCATTTCGGGCGTGAATGAAACGGTTTTCCGCTTATTGGAGAGCCGTTTTTGTGTTGAAATACGGACAAGGCTTCCGGGACTCTCGATTATCGAACGCGAAAACGCGGACATTTCTGGACTTTACGCCGTACTCGACCAGTTAAAAATTGCCGCCAGGAATGGCAAGGTGATTTCCGCTACCGAACTTACGAGGATGCTCGATCCGACAGATTCCGCATCTCTCCAACTCGAAGGCGGAGAGACCATCCCCACGACGCCCATCTTCAGGAACCGAATGGGCGTTTCTGTATTTGCAAAGACCAAAGCGCAGGCCGAACTGGTATCCGCGGTCGAACACAACGACATCATCTTCGCCAAGGGCCCTGCCGGAACCGGCAAGACCTTCTTGGCTGTGACGCTTGCGGTTTCTAGCCTCGAACGGCATGAGGCAGAACGCATCTGCCTGGTGCGCCCGGCAGTCGAAGCCGGCGAATCCCTCGGCTACCTGCCCGGCGACCTCAAAGAAAAGATTGCCCCGTACCTGCGCCCCATCCACGACAGTCTCGCCGAGCTCCTGCCCGTCGAAAAACTCCGCAAATACGAAGAAACAGGCGCAATCGAGGTCGCCCCGCTCGCCTACATGCGCGGTCGCACCCTAAAACGCGCCTTTATCATCTTGGACGAAGCCCAGAACACGACTCCCGAACAGATGAAAATGTTTCTGACACGCCTTGGTCCGCACAGCAAAGCTATTATTACAGGTGACGCGACCCAGGTGGACCTAGCCAAAGGGCAGAAGTCGGGGCTTACGCATGCGATGAACCTATTGAAAGGCATCCGCGGGATCGCCCAGGTGGAATTCACCGCGACCGATGTCCTGCGACACCCGCTTGTGAAAGACATCCTTAACGCGTACGAGAAGGATATATGAAAAAGAAAAAGATGCGAATCCATTTTATAATCGGCTGGGTACTTGTCGCTGCCGCGGCAATTTTCCTTTTCCCCGATAAAAACATCGCACTCCAATCCGAACGCCCGCACCTGGGTCAGGTGAGTACGCGTACGATTGTCGCCCCCATCAACTTTGAGGTGCCCAAGTCCGAACAGGAAATCGAAGCCGAAAAGACCCGCGCTGCCGAAAAGGTGAACGCCATCTTCGGTTTCAACAGCGACGAAACCAACCGCGTCTCCGAAGACCTGAAACTCTTCTTGCACAAGCTCGCCCAGTACGGTTCCCTGCAAATCCAGATTAACCAGCTGACCGCAAGCGGCGAAAGCGATTCCACCCTGCAGTCCAAGGTGGTGCAGGCATCACGCATTTACGAAGTCCTGAAGCAGCGCATTTCGACATCGGCAATTAAGCCCCTGAGCCTAAACTCCAAGGCACGCGACTCGCTCCTCACCGTATTCAACCGCATCTTGCAGATGGGAGTTTCCAATACCTTCATCGCAAGCACCGAGACTGCCGCCCAGCTCTACCGCGACAACTACAACCTGCAGGACTTCAAGTACATTATCTACAACAAGCCCAACATTACACTCATCAAGGACAACGAAAAGACCACTGTTGAGGCCTCCAACATTCAGCCTCTCCGTCGCCGCATCGACGAAGCGTTCGCCCAGTTGCAGATGAGCTTCCCGAACGAACAAGGACTCTTGAGCGCCTTCTACGAAACACTCTTCGTGTTCATGATGCCGAACGTTTTCTACCTCGAAAAAGAGACCATTGCTAGCCGCGAAGACGCCCGCAACAAGGTGACACTCATCAAGGGCATGGTTCCGCGCGGCATGGAAATCGTGGCACAGGGCGCCCCCATCACCAAGGAAATCCTCGAAAAAATTGACGCTCTCCAGCGTGCTCAGCAGAAAGAAGAAAACTCCAAGACCTTTACCGCCATCTACGGTAACGCCTTGGTATTCGCTATCATTATCACCTTCTTCTTCATCTTTATGTACACGACTCCGTCCCGTGGCATGTTCAAGAGCGCACGCCAGCTGTGGAGCCTGAATGCGCTGACCCTGCTGCAGCTCGCCGCCTTCTGGGGCGTACATCACCTGTCCGGAAGCATCAGCAGCGCTGACATTTCGATTATCCCCGAAAACCTGGACTTCATGTGGCTGTACCCCTTCGCCTTCGCACCGGTCACGGCAACCATCCTCTACGACCGGCGCATAGGCATCGCATTCGGAGTATTTTCCGCACTCATCTTCGGCATCTTGAACGGCTACGACCTCGCCTCCATGGTCTGCGCCTTCGCCGTCATATTTGTCGCAACCGCCCCGATTGCCCGTATGCGCTACCGCGTACAATTCGTATGGGGTATTATCGTAGGCATTATCGCCATGGCCGCAGCCATCAGCGTGATGTTCCTGCTGCGCAACAGACTTTCGCTCGAAGCCTTCTACCAGAACCTCATCGCAGCGAGCGCGAACATCGTCCTTTGCTACGCACTTGCATCGGTGGCACTCATCCACTTGATGGAACGTATTTTCGGCATCACCACGGTGCTTACGCTTATGGAAATGTCGGACTTCAACCGTCCGGCATTAAAGCGCATCTCGGAATACGCACCCGGCACCTTCCACCACAGTATTCAGGTTTCAAACCTCGCCGAACATGTTGCCGACAGCATCGGAGCCAATTCGCTCCTGGTTCGCGTCATGGCACTCTACCACGACATCGGCAAGACCATGCGCCCCGAATACTTTACCGAAAACCAGAAGCAGGGCGTCAATCCGCACAACAACATGGAACCGGACCAGTCCGTAAAAATCATCACGGGACATGTGGAGCAGGGGGCCAACCTCGCCCACGAATACAACATCCCCGACCTGGTTGCAGCAGGCATTCGCGAACACCATGGTTCTTCTGTCATCCAGTTCTTCTACCACAAGGCACTCGAACTCGCTAAGGAAACCGGCGAAGAAGTCAAGATCGAGGATTACAGCTACAAGGGACCGAAGCCGCAGAGCAAGGAAACCGCTATCCTCATGCTCGCAGACATTATTGAAGCGACCAGCCGTTCCATGACCGACACTAGCCCCGAAGCGCTGTCCGCCATGATCCACAAGACCATCGAGAGCCGCTTCACCGAAGGCCAGTTCAACGAATGCAACTTGTCCATCAAGGAACTTTCTAAGCTCGAAAAGGCATTCCTCAACAGCCTCGACGGAACTTACCACACCCGAGTCAAATACCCGGGACAAAAGTAACCCAAAACAAAGGATGCTCTATGAAAAAGACCCTTTCCGCCATCGCCACCATCGCTACCCTGCTGTTCGTTGTCGGCTGCGCAAGCAATCCGCCGCAGGACAATACAGACCAGACCCGCGAAAACGCAGAAAAGGCGTATAACGAAGTCGACGCTGAATAGTCGTCCAACAAGAAAATCAATTTTTTTGTCCAAATCACCGAGTTTTGACTTGACAAGGTCCATAAACTTTGTATATTTGGGCTCGTAACTTGAGAAGAGGACTTACTGATGGATAAAAAGAATATCATTCTGATTGCTCTCGGTGTGCTGCTCCTCGTTATCGGTTTCATTTGCCTCGCCACTGGCCCTGCAGATAATCCGGTATCTCTCACGGTTGCGCCGCTTATCCTGGTCGCCGCCTACCTGGTCGTGATTCCGGTCGGAATCCTCTGGAAAGGCAAAAGCCAAGACAAGTAAAAATTCGGGCGATTAGCTCAGTTGGTTCAGAGCGTCTGCCTTACAAGCAGAATGTCAGCGGTTCGAATCCGTTATCGCCCACTACCGAAAATCGGAAACGATTTGGGGTGGTAGCTCAATTTTGGTTAGAGCACCGGCCTGTCACG
>JAFXRC010000024.1 GCA_017526585.1 Fibrobacter sp.
CGTTTTGCTACGGACGGTGCGGGCGGTGCCATCAATATCATTACCAAGAAGCGTCCCGCCAATTCGGTGGATGCGTCCTACAGCCTTTCAAGTTTCAATACGCACAAGGCGTCGGTAAGTGCGAGCCATTTAATCGATAGCATTGCGGGTGGTGTTGGCCTAGAAGTGGGTGTTTCGGGCTACTTTAATCATTCCGATAATGATTACAAGTTTACTTCGCCTTACATGAAAAGTTCGACTGGTAAGGATACGAGTGTCGTTCGCGATCATGACCGTTACACCTCTTACAATGTGCAGGCTTTCGCAAACCTAATGAACACTTGGTTTGACCAGATTTCGCTGGGTGCCAGCTATGGCGCTTTTGATAAGGAAATTCAGGGCGAAGCGAACCGCATTGTTGAAGCGACTGCCGAAGGGTATAATTTAGGAGCGACTTTCGGATTAGATAAGAAAAATTTGTTTGTAAAAGACTTGAATTTCGGTGACCATTTTTCGTTTGGTTACAATGAAAATAAAATTATTGACACGAGTCGTGTCCATTGCCGCAACTGGTATAGTTGCGATACCGCCAAAAAGAATGTGGGCGAAATTTCTTCGATGGGACTTCCGAAATTCCGCACTGTGCAGGCGTATGATTTCAACGATTTGCTGAATCTGGATTATCAGTTCTTTAAGAATCAGTTTATTTACTGGAATACGCTTTTCCGGTATCACAAGGAAGACCCTGAAGATGACGTGGGCTCCGAAATGGTCGGTTTCAATACGGCAGGCTATCCTGGCAAGACAATTTCGGTGACGACGGGCCTTTCGCTTGAAGACAATTTCTTTGATTCGAGACTCCAGAACCTGTTGGGTTTCAAATTCCATTACATGAAGGCTGAAATTTCTAATACTTCCACAAGTATGATACAGCAGGCTGTGTTGGAAAAGAATGATTATACGGACTTTAGCTACGATGAAAGCTTGATGTTCCGGATTGTGAAACCGCTTGCGCTCAAGGGCTCTTACCAGCATGCAGTGCGCCTGCCCACGCCCGATGAACTCTTTGGCGATGGAATCCGCGTGAGTGCTGCGACAAACCTCAAGCCCGAAGAAGCTGACAATTTTAACGTAGGTCTCTCCTTGGATTTGCAAGAAATTCCGTTAGTGGCGCGGTTCCGATTTGATGGCGACGTTTTCTATTCCTATTACAAGAACCGTATTCACTATATGAGCGCTTCTCAGATGTCGGTGCCGTATTTTAATATGAATCCGATTCGCGGCTGGGGCTACGAAGGCGATATGAAACTGGATGTGAATGAATGGGTGCTGCTTGGAACGAACTGGACTTTCCAGGATTTGCGCAACATAGATTACAATGCGAAGCAGGGAATCCCTGAAGATGCGATTATCCCGAACATTCCGCGATTCTTCATGAACTACCTCGCCGAATTCCACATGGGCGATATACTCAACAAGAATGATTTTGTCAAGTTGTGGTGGGCTGCAAATTACATCGATGAATACTATTACGGCTGGAAAGTCAGTTCCCGCCAAAGCAGAAAAATCGATGCATCGTTCACGCAGGATTTAGGTATTGAATATTCCGTGTGGGAAAACAAACTCGCTTGGAGCTTTGAAGTCGATAACTTTATGGACGAAACCGTTTACGATAAGTATGGAGAATCTAAACCGGGGCGCACTTTCGCGACTAAGATTAGATACAGTTTTAGGTAGTTCATTCTAACTAAGTTGTATCACTACTAACTAAGTTGCAAGTTGTCAACTAAATTTCAAATTTGCAACATTGTTAGTCGCTTGGAAAGCTTATGGGACAAAGGCTCTAAGTCTGTTTATTAGTTTGTATGTAAGTTGCTTTTTGAAGTAAAAAGAGATAGATTTATAGTAACAAACAATCAACAAAAGGAGTAAACTATGTCCGTATGGAAAAATGAAAAGTTCTGGTTGGTGATGGCTGGTGCTGTTGGCTCCGCTATTGCAAAGAAAATCCTCAAGGCTCCGAAGACTCGCGAATATGCCGTCAAGGGACTTGCTCAGGGCATGAAGTTCACTGCCGACGCTAAGGCCACCTTCCAAGACATGAAGGACGAAGCTGCCGACATCTGCAACGACGCAAAGAAAGAAGCAGAAGCGAAGTAATCCATGAAATTCAAGATTGTTTACGATCAGCCGGGGCGAATCCGCTTTCGGGCGGGGGCCTACGCATTTGAGAAAATGCATGAACCGCGCATCCACATGGCATGCGTGAGTGAACCTTATGTCCAGAAAGCGGTAGTCCATTCGGAAAACGGCGGCATTCTGCTGGAATACGAAAACGGCTATCGTGAACAGGTGATTGATTTCGTCCGGAATCTGGACGTCGCGAACCTCCCTGAGAGCGAGCCCGATACTGAATATCAACTGCAGGAACTCGATACGCGTTTCAAGAACCGGCTTGCGTTCATGATTGCGCGGCGTTACCTGGCCAAGTTGCTGATTCCGGCCCCCATTCGCACGGCGCACCTGATTTACAGAGGCCTCAAGTTTGTGGCGAAGGGCTTGAACTGCCTTGGCGAAGGCAAACTCTCCGTCGAAGTGTTGGACGGTGCTGCCATCGGGGCGAGCATCTTGCAGCGCAATTACGAATCGGCAGGGACCATTATGTTCCTGCTGAACGTGAGCAGCCTTCTGGAAGATTACACCAAGGCGCGTACGCGAACCGCCCTTACCGCAAGCCTTGCCGTTAAGGTGGACCGCGTGTGGGTCGTCAAGGACGGCGTCGATGTTCAGGTGCGCATGCAGGATGTCCAAGTGGGCGACCTCGTGCGCGTGCGTTCCGGCAGCATGATTCCGGTGGACGGAACCGTTGCCGAAGGCGATGCGTTCGTAAACGAAGCGACCATGACGGGCGAATCGCTGGCAGTGCACAAGACTGTCGGAAAGTCCGTTTTTGCGGGCACCGTCGTAGACGAAGGTTCCATTGTGGTGTCGGTGCGGGCTGTAAGCGGCAACACCAAGATTCAGAAAATCATCGAACTCATCGACCGCTCCGAAGACCTGAAGGCCTCTATCCAGAGCCGCGCCGAACGCCTTGCCGATGGTATCGTGCCGTTCAGCTTTATCGGATTCGGGCTCACGCTCCTGTTTACGCGCAACATTACCAAGGCGGTCTCGATTCTGATGGTGGACTATTCTTGCGCCATCAAGCTTTCCACTCCGATTTCGGTGATTTCGGCGCTCCGCGAAGCGGCTGACCGCAACATGACCGTGAAGGGCGGCAAGTACCTGGAAGAATTTGCGCTTGCAGACACCATCGTTTTCGACAAGACGGGAACGCTCACCAAGGCGGAACCGAAACTCGAACGCGTGATTCCGTTCGGAAACCGCAGCGAAGAAGAAATCCTCCGCATCGCGGCCTGCATCGAGGAGCACTTCCCGCACAGCATGGCGCGCGCCATTGTGCGCGGTGCCGCCGAACGGGGAATTGACCACGAAGAAGAACATGCTGATGTGAAGTACATCGTGGCGCATGGAATCGCGACGACTCTCGACGGCGAACGAGCCGTTATCGGTAGCAAGCATTTTGTTATCGAGGACGAGCACGTTTCCGTCGGCGACACGGAACA
>JAFXRC010000025.1 GCA_017526585.1 Fibrobacter sp.
GAGGTGGTTCTTCATGCCGAGGTGCTGGAACCAGAACAGCGAAAGCTGGTTGAGGATTTTGCCCTTACCAGGAATCGGGGTGGGGAGCACCACGTCAAAAGCGGAAAGACGGTCGCTGGCGACCATCAGGAAGCTGTCGCCCAGGTCGTACATGTCGCGTACCTTGCCCTGGTGGAACAGCGGAACTTCGGTAATGGGGGTTTCGAATTTTAAGCTCATAGTAGCCCAAATATAGGAAAATAGTGGGCTGTTGGCACTATGCAGTCGGCAGGAAAAATGACTGGCTTACAGGTCTTTGTACTGCGAAAGCTTGCGCCCACTGTTCAAGGCGATGCGGATCAAATCGTGAATTTTTTCGGTACGGGCAGGGAAATCCACTGGGTGGAGTGCGATGCGGGGGAGTCCGACAGGAACCTTCAGGGCAAATGCGCCGAACTTGAAGGCTGTCTTGATCAAGAAGTCGGGGATACCTGCGAAACTGGCGACAGGGGAGGCGTAGCGCTTGCCCTTGGCGGTCACCAGGGCGAATCGTTCTTCGTAGAGCATTTTTTCGGCGTGTACCTGGCTCGGCAGGAACTTGTTGCTGTACCAAGTCGGCGGAACAAACGCAGTAGGCTTTTCGGAGTCTCCAATTAATTCTTTCCAGGCGTCTAGGCCCAGGTGCAAAAGTCTGCTCGATTCAAATTCGCTGAGGCCTGCAAATTCGGCTTCGCCACCGGTCAGGTTCATTCCGATAAGGCCGGCGTAGCTGCGGCCCTGGCTGAATTCGGCCTGGTGCTTGTAGCCGTGGAGCGCAAGTTCGAAACCGTCTGCTTTAAGCTTCTGGAGTGTTTCGCGAAAGCCCTTGACCATGTCGGATGGGGCCTTTTCGGTATCCGGAATAACGAGCACGCTGAAAGGTCTACCTGCCAGGTCCTTGAGTTCTTCAAGAATCGGGGCGACTTTCTGGTAGTTCCAGACGCTGAAATCGTGAAAGCAGAGTAGGAATTTGCGAGCCATGACTTTGAAGATAGTAATTTACTATCTTTCCCGTCATGTTTGAATCTATCATTCTCGGCCTGTTGCAGGGCCTCGCCGAATTTCTCCCCATCTCTAGCTCCGGCCACCTTGTGCTTGGGCACGAACTTCTAGGCATGAACGAAGCGGGCATGTTCTTCGATATCATGCTCCATGCCGGCACCTTGCTGTCCATCTTCGTGGTGTTCCACAAGAAAATTACCGACATCATCGTGGGTTGCCTCCGCAAGAATCCGGACCAGCTCCGCGAAGCGGGCTACATTATCTTGGCTAGTATTCCGACGGCTTTGATTGGCCTCGGCTTCAAGGATGCTCTCGAAGGCCTGTTCGAAAATCCACGTGCCGTGTGTGTCGCCGAACTCTTTACGGGCTTGCTCCTGTTTACCTCGCAGTGGGGCGCAACTGGTGCCAAGCATCCGGATAACGAAGGTGTCAAGATGAACTGGTGGCGAGCTCTCGTGACCGGTACCGTGCAGGGCATTGCCTGCATTCCGGGAATCAGCCGCAGCGGTTCAACCATCAGCGCCATGATGTTCATGGGCGTGAACCGCAAGTACGCGGGCGAATTCAGCTTCCTCATGAGTATCCCTGCCGTGGGTGGTGCCGCGCTCCTCGATTGCATCAAGTGGATTAAGTGTCAGAGCATGACTCCCGAAAAGGCGCTCCTCGACCCTGAAAAGGCGATGAAGTGTGCCGACGCTGGTGGATTTTCGCCGGAACTTCTCGTGGGCATGCTGGTGTCGTTCATCTTCGGCATTATCGCCCTCAAGTGGCTCATGACCTTCTTGCAGAAGGGCAAGTTCCAGCACTTTGCCTGGTATGTGTGGATTGTCGGTATTCTCGGACTAATTTTCCTGTAAGTCCCTGTTGCTGTAGTGCCTCTCGGCGTTTTCGTTGCGGCGCTTGAGTTCCTTGTTCAGCGGCCAGTAAATGGCTGCGAAAAGGACATAGCCGCACAAAAGGACTATCCAATGGTTCCAGCCGAGACGCGTTTCAATAAAGTGCATCTCGACAAACATGAACGGTCCTGCAATCAGGAACAGAGGTAATTGACGGCATTGGTCGCCGAGCGAATAGCGGCTTTCGTAGCTCACGATGGAGTTCATCATCGGGAAACTGGTGCAGAAACCACCCATGAGTCGCTTAATCAGCATGAGCCCGCCGACGACTCCTGCGATGGCGGGTGCCTTGATGTACACGGGAAGCGGTGTCTTGTAGCGAACACCCGCCTTGTAGGACTGCGTCTGGAAGAGAATGACGCCTACGATGAAGTCAAAAATGCAAACCCCGATGAAGACTGGTTCACTGTCGGGAATACGCGGCATCAGGAATGTTCCGAGCGCGACAAAGAAGGCGAGCCCTGCGATGATGCTTGGAACAATGGGAACCTTGACTTTGTAGTGAAGAATGCGGACGATGTGCACGTACAGAAGGCACATGAATCCTGAAATAGCGTTGGCGGCACCCATGGGGAGTCCGACCGCCAGGTAGGCGAATCCGCAGGGGATGGGAATCGTTGCCGTGACGGCTTTAAGCTGAGGATCCTTCAGGTAGGCGCTCAATGTGCCGAGTGCCGTGACCATGATGATTAGCAGCCAATCGTAGAAGGAAAAATTTAGATTCAGTACATCAAGCATCGCGGCGAAAGATAGAATTTTGGAGCTTAGATTTTCTACCCATTAAGCTCTACCGGCTAGGTACGGGATTTCTTCATGTTCTGCTTGTTCTGGTACATATCTTCGTCGGCTCGCTTGAACACCGTGTCGACTGTATCGCCGGCCTTATATTCGGCCATGCCTATGGCGACAGAATACCTTTCCCAGGGTTCCTTGGCGTTGTCGTTTTCGGTCTCGAAGAATTTCTGGCGAGCCTGTTCGACAAGCTCATGCCGCGTCGCATAGTCGTCGCCTTTGAGAATGGCGATGAACTCGTCACCACCGATGCGGAACACCGGGGAGTGCCTGAAGATGATACAGATAATGTGGCATGCTCCCGAAATGTAGGTGTTGCCGTTCGCGTGTCCGTAACTGTCGTTGATGAGCTTCAGATTGTTCAGGTCGATCATCGCAATGCCAAACTCGGTGACGTTCCCATCTGTAATGCCCTGCGCAAGAGCCCTGGCGGCGTTGTCGTATGCAATTTTGCTGCCAACATGCGTAAGGGCATCCTTGTAGGCAAGCATCGTCATGTTTTCGGCTTTTTCCTGGGCGTTTTTCACCGATTTTTTTGCTTCCAGAATATCTTGCACATACACCTTTATGTCTTCAGTCATCTTCAAGATGGAGGTTGAAAGTGACTCGACTTCGTTGTGCGTGTTGATGTCGGGAGCGTCGAATGCAAGGTCTTCGGGGGCTTTACTGTTGCTGTCTTCTGCAAATTTGCGGACGCTCTTTTCGAGTGCAAGAATAGGACCGGTCACGTTCCTGTGCAGCCAGAAGATGAGGATTGCCACAAACAGAAGGCCTGCGCCAAGAGTTGATATGATGCTGTTGAGTACGGAACGGTGAACGGATTTGTGAAGAGCATCAATGGAAATGTCTGCACACAAAACTCCGTAGTGAACACCCGTCGAGTTTACCAGAGGTCTACAGGCGGTGTAGGCGGCGCCCCAATCGGAGGTCTCTTCAAAATAGGAGATTTCGTCTTTTGCCGTAGCATTGGCATATTTCTTTAGTTCTTCTTCGGGGTAGGCATCGGTTGTTTCGAGAAACGGCATGTCTACTTCGCCACGTGCTCGTTCTGCTTCGGATGTTGCTGAGCTGATGTTGACCAGTTGCTTGCCGCGGACAAAAGCGGAGTAGAGATAGAACAGATTGAACTCATCGACTAGGAGGTTGAGCTTCTGTTGAAAATGGTCATACTTTTGGCTTTTTTCTCCCGTGATGACACATTGATAGAGATCGTCCTGGTCAACTTGTCCTATGATGTGGTTCAGGATGTTGTTCAGTTTTTCTTCGTAGCGGGAGTAGAGTGTCTTGGTGTAGGTGTAATAAGCTTGCGAAGAAAATAGAAGACACATGAATGCGATAAATGCTGCGCATCCAATAAACAAACTTCGGCGAATAGGTCTTCTATTGACAGTCATAGTGTTTACGAATAGGAAAATAACTTTTTTTTAGAAAATGGAACAACTGACCCAATTTTTAGGTTGCGTTTTTACTCCAATTTGGAATAATTTAGGCGAAAATGGTCGATTTTAGCGGAATCTTCTGGGTAGAGACTTGCCTTCGGAAATCCAGCCGCTGTATTCGGCTGCAGCCGTGTAGAGAACGTCTGTCGAGGAGTTGAGAGCCGTTTCGAGGCTGTCCTGCACCACTCCAATGATGAATCCGACTGCCACCACCTGCATCGCAATCTCGTTCGAAATGCCCAGGAAGGAGCAGGCGAGAGGGATAAGGAACAGGGAGCCGCCAGCAATGCCGCTAGCACCACAGGCTCCAATCGTTGCCACAACGCAGAGCGTGAGCGCTGTCGGGAAGTCGACTGCAATTCCAAGCGTATGTGCCGTAGCAAGGGTCATCACGGCGATGGTGACCGCCGCACCGTCCATGTTGATGGTTGCGCCCAGGGGTATCGAGACGGAATAGAATTCGCGGTCGAGCTTGAGCTTTTCGCAGGCTTCCATGTTTACGGGGATGTTTGCCGCGGAACTTCTGGTGAAGAAAGCCGTGATGCCGCTTTCCTTGAGGCAGAATATAAGCAGCGGGTAGGGGTCGCGGCGAAGGATGAGCCCGACGAGAAGGGGGGCTATGATAAATGAGGTGAAGAGCATGGCACCGGCAAGGATTGCAAGAAGGGAGCCGTAGGTCTTGAAGATGCCGAGTCCGTTGGTGGCGATGGCAGAGTGTATTAGACCCAAAATGCCAAAGGGTGCAAAATTGATGAGCCAGCGGACAATGGCGGTGACGGCAACGGCGCAGTCCTGCAGCAGAAGTTTGGTAGGTTCGTTTGCGTGGCTCTTAATGGCTAGTCCGAAGATGACCGCCCAGACGAGAATGCCGATGTAGTTTGCTTCTGTAATGGCTTCGAACGGGTTTGAAACAGCGCGAATGAGCAGGTTGTTGAGGATTTCGCCGATTCCCTTGGGGAGAACAGCCGATGTCGATGCTTCTTGCGCGAGTTGCAGGTTCTGCGGGAAAAGGAAGCAGGCGCCGATGGCGACTAGCGATGCTAGAATGGTACTGACGATGTAGAAGCTGAAAACCTTTCCGAACCTTTTGTCGAGAGAGGTCTTACCTCTGGCAAGCGAGTTCACGATCAAGATGAAGACGAGAATGGGGGCGATGCCCTTCATGGCGCCTACGAACAAGACTCCTAGCTCACCAATCCATTTCTGTCCGGGAAGAAAAATTCCGAGCAGGGAGCCAATCACGATGGAGATGGCGATTCTATAGTTCAGCTTGATGCTGCTGTACTTGGAAACGACTTGCTTTAACATATCAATTCCTCTGCAAAAAATATAGCTAAACTAACGGAAAATGCAAATTTATTAGAAAAAATAATTCTGTGATAAATAAAAAATGTCTTTTTCTTAGAATAAATGTATTTTAGGGATAGGGATTTGAGATGGAACCGCTGCAATACACATCGCTTGCGCAAATGTTTTTTGCGAACTGCGACCGCGAAGATTTCGCGGGGTGGTTTCACCGTAAACCTGACGGTTGGGAGCACTTTTCGGGGAGTCGACTGCGGCGTGAGACCCAGTTCCTTGCGCTGGCTTTTAGGCATCGAGGGCTTTCTTCGGGAGAAAGTATCGGTATCGTGGCGAACAGCAGCCCCGAATGGATCATAGCCGATGTGGCGTCGCAGCTGAACCAGGCGCGGGTCATTCCCCTATTTCCGAATATTTCACCCGAAAACTTTAATTTCCAGTGCGATGACGCTTCGGTACAGGTTCTGCTGCTGGACCGACTAAGCGTGTTGTCGCAATCGCTTGGGCAACTTTTGCATCGTTTCAAGGCGGTCATCTGTATCGATCCCGCATCGGACTTGCCGGCAAACGGCATTTACTGGAAAGACCTTATCGCAGAGGGCGAGGCGCAGTCCAAGCTACCGGAATCATCGTCGTGGCTAAATCAGCAGATGCATGCGCTTGATTCAGACGACATTTTCTCGATTATTTATACGAGTGGCTCGACGGGAACGCCCAAGGGCGTGGAGCTAACGCACCGCAATATTCTTTCGCAAATTCAGGTCATCAAGCGCGAATTCTTGCACCTGAACCGCACGACGGATGTTAGCCTAGTTTCCTTACCTGTGGCACATGCTTTCGAGAGAATGTCGGTCTATTTTTACATTTTGTGTGGAATCAAAATTTACTTTGCCGATAATCCAAGGCATATTGCAGACTGTATCAGGGAAATTTGTCCGACCGTGATGACCGTGGTGCCGCGAATACTGGAACGGCTGTACGAAAGCATGACTTCTGCGGGTGAACATATTCACGGATTTCAAAAGCTTGTTTTTGAACATGCCGTTTCCTACGCGAAAAAACATGACCCGGTGGAGAAGGGTGGATTTTTTGCCAAGTTTTATGACCGCGTCGTGTATTCCAAAATGCGTCGCGCCATGGGAAATCGATTCCGCCTGTTCATTTCAGGGGGGAGTGCCCTCAACAAATCGATATGCCGATTCCTTTTGAATGTGGGCTTCAATGTCTGCGAAGGTTACGGACTTACCGAATGTTCTCCGGTCGTGAGCGTAAACAAGCCTGGTGTTGTTCGACCGGGCAGCGTGGGGCTTCCGTTATCGCATTTGCAAGTGAAAATTGGAGATCAGAACGAAGTGCTCGTCAAGGGTGATAGCGTGTTCAAAGGGTACCGCAATAGACCTGACTTAAATGCGGAAGTCTTTACCGAAGATGGTTTCTTTAGGACGGGGGATCAGGGGTACTTTGATAAAGAAGGCTATCTGTACTTGACGGGACGTCTCAAGGAACTTCTGAAAACGAGCACCGGCAAGTATGTGAGTCCTAATCCGATTGAATTGGAACTGGGACGTCATATGCTTGTGGAACAGGCTCTTGTGATTGCCAATGGTCGCAAGTTTGCCTCGGCACTTATTTTCTTGAACCCTGTGAACGCCAAGCGTTTCTTGCAACGCACAGAGAAAAGCTTTAGTATTGAAAGGGCTTTGAAATCAAGGCGAATTCGCGAATCCATTAATCGCCACATTGAGCGAGTGAATGAAAAGCTGAACCATTGGGAGCAAATTCGCCAGTGGACTTTGATCGGGGATGAACTCTCCGTGGAATCGGGGCTCCTGACGCCCACCTTAAAAATTCGGCGCACCGTCGCCGAAGCGCGGTACGCCGAAAAAATCGAAAAGATGTATAAGGACTAAGCGTGAGCAGTCTCTGTGAGCCTAAAGCGACTCGTATTAACGAGTCGTGTAGGCGAGAGAGCTGGCTCCAGAATAAGGATTCTGGAGCCAGCTCGGTCTTTTCTCTTAGAAATGGATCACGCGGACCTTGATGACCTTGTCGAGCTTGGAGAGCTTTTCGACGATAGAGTCATCGACCTTGCTTTCCACGTCAACGAGGTTGTAGCCGATCTTGCCATTGCTCTTGTTGCTGAAGGAAGCAATGTTGATGCCTTCGGCACCGAACACCTTCGTGATTTCAGAAATCATGTTCGGAACGTCCTGGTTGATGACCACGACGCGGCTCTTGACGCCGGAATGCGGGTGATCGACGAGGGCGGGGAAGTTCACCGAGTTACGGACGCAGCCGTATTCGATGTAGTCCTTCAATTCTTCGACAGCCATCACAGCGCAGTTTTCTTCAGCTTCTTCAGTGGAAGCACCGAGGTGCGGGAAGCAAGTCACCTTGTCGTTCTTGATGAGGTCTGCATCCGGGAAGTCACAGAGGTAGCCCTGGAGAGAGCCAGAAGCGAGCATTTCGTTGACCGGGGCCATTTCCACAATGCCACCGCGGGCGAAGTTCATGATGTAGCTGCCCTTGAAGCCGGCGAGGTTCTTGCGGTTGAGCAGGTTCTCGGTCACGCCCTTGATGAACGGAACGTGCACGGTGAGGAAGTCAGACTTCGCAATCACGGTGTCGAGGTCGGCAATTTCAACCTTGTTGGAAAGTTCGTGCATGTTGGCGGCGTTCGGATACGGTTCGTAAGCGATGACGCGCATGTTCTTCCAACGGGCATAGTTGGCGACGAGCACGCCAATCTTGCCGAGGCCGATCACGCCAAGGGTCTTGCCAGCGAGTTCCATGCCGGCGAATTTCTTCTTGCCGCTTTCGACGGTCTTGGCGAGGTCCGGGTCGGTGGTGTCGAGGTTCTTGACCCATGCGGCGGCCTTGTCCACGTTACGGACGGCCATGCCGAGCACGGTCATCACGAGCTCGGCAACGGCGTTGGCGTTTGCACCCGGCGTATTGAACACGCAGATGCCCTTTGCAGAAGCCTTGTCGATGGTGATGTTGTTCACGCCAGCGCCGGCGCGGGCGACAGCCAGCAGGCCGTCAAAGTTGTCGGTATCAACCTGGGCGGAACGCACCAAGATGGCATCCGGATTTTCGACGGAGTCGGAAACCTGGTAGAACGAGCCAAACAGGCTCAGGCCTTTCTTGGAAATGTTGTTCATCGTCTTAATAGTTGCCATTGTATTGTCCTTTGTTAGTGTTTAAAACTTTTGTGAGGCGTGTTACGGTTCAACCCAGCGACCGCGATCCTTAATCAAATTCACGAGTTCTTCGATGGCGTCCTCTTCGGGGATGTTCTTCTTGACAGCCGTCTTACCTTCGAAAAGCGTAATGCGACCGGGTCCACCGCCCACATAGCCGAAGTCGGCGTCTGCCATTTCGCCTGGACCGTTCACGATACAGCCCATGATGCCGATAGAAATGTCCGAGAGGTGGCCAAAGCGGGCCTTGATCTTGCCCATCACCTGCTGGATGTCGTAGAGGGTGCGGCCGCAGCTAGGGCAGCTGATGAAGTTCGTCTTGCTGCGGCGGCAGTAGGCAGCCTGCAGGATGTCGAAGGCGAGGAGCACGCTTTCCTTCGCACCCTTGTAGCCGTCGATTACGACGGCGTCGCCAAGACCATCCGTCACGAGGCTTCCGATGTCGGCGGAAACGCGGAGAGTCTCCTTTTCGTTGTCGTTAATTTTGGCGTAAAGCAAAATCGGGTCTTTGCGACCTGCCGCTTCCAAAGCGGCAGCAAGGGCGCGCACGCCCGAAACCATCTCGGCTCCGGTATAGCAGAACACGGAACCTGCAGGCACGCTCGCCGGATTCGCGGCGAACCCCGCGATATCCATGGCGTCCTTGAACTGCACTACGGGGGCGACATCCAGGCTCGGGAGAGCAAATTCCGCGTTGCGGCGTTCGCCGGTGAGTGCAATCGCATCGGCCTTCACGCCGACTTTCACCGGATTGTTTCCGCCGATTTCCACGCCGGAAATTGCGACGGGCGTCGTTTCTCTGCGTTCGTAATGGTACGGATCCTTTTCGAGAACCGGCACGCTGTAGGCTGTCGGTGCGGAAGGCAATGCACATGCCTTGATGAGTTCCTGTGCCACCGGGACTTCCGCCACCGGATCTTCGGTGAGCGATACGCGAATCGTATCGGCAAGGCCGTCAAGCAACAGTGCGCCGATGCCCGCGGCCGACTTGAGTCGTCCGTCGGCACCCGCGCCCGCTTCCGTGACACCCACGTGGAACGGGTAGGGCTTGAAGCCTTCTTGCTTAATGCGGGCGGCGAGCATGCGGTAGGCGGCAATGGCCACGCGCGGGTTGCTGCTCTTGAGGCTCAGGACCACCTGGTCAAAATGTTCGGCTTCGCACACAGCGAGGTATTCCATGGCGCTTTCCACCATACCTTCAACCGTGTCGCCGTAGCGGTAAATCATGCGGGCGGCAAGCGAACCATGGTTCACGCCAATACGAATGGCGCGTCCGAGGCGCTTGGCCTCCTGGACAAACGGCGTGAAGGCCTCTGCGACCTTCTCCTTGCCCTCGTCGAACGACTTGTCCGTCTGCTGGTCAAGTGTCAAAATTCCTGTATCGACAAAGTTACCCGGATTGATGCGAACCTTTTCGACCCACTTGAGTGCTTCGAAGGCGGCCTTCGGCTGGAAGTGGATGTCGGCAGAAACCGGTACCTTGCAACCGGCGGCACGCACCTGCTTCATGACTTCTTCAAGACCCTGTGCGTCTGCAAATGTTGGGGCGGTAATACGAACGAGTCCGCAACCCACCTTGGCGAGTGCTAAAGTTTCTGCCACCGTTTTCTCCACGTCTTTCGGCTTGGTGGTGGTCATGGACTGAACTAAAATGGGGGCATTGCCCCCGATAAGTGCGTCGCCAACGCGAACTTGTACAGTTTCCCTGCGGACGGCATTGAAGCGGTCGGCTACATACGGGAATTCGCTAAACTTTGTCATGCCCTAAATGTAGAAAAATTCTCCAATTTAGGCTTCGTTTTCTTTCAAGTTGCTGTAGTATTCTTCAAGCTTTTTGCGGCAGGCGACAAAGCAGTCCTTGAGCGACGGATCAAACTGTGTTCCCATTCCATCGATAATAATCGAATAGGCGTCTTCGAACGACATTTCTGCCTTGTAGCAGCGTTTAGACACAAGGGCGTCATAGACATCGGCTATAGCCATAACGCGGGCTTCGAACGGAATTTCGGTACCTTTGAGCCTTTGCGGATAGCCGAACCCGTCGTAGCGTTCGTGGTGGTAGCGAGCCACATTGCGTGCAATTTTTACGAACTCGGGCGATTCGACGGAGGTAAGAAGGTTTTCGACGATCATGGCGCCCTTTTCGGGGTGGCTCTTCATCTCTTCGTATTCCTGCGGTGTAAAGCGTCCGGGCTTTCTCAGGATGCGGTCGTCGATGGCAATCTTTCCGATGTCATGCATTGGTGCTGCAGATACCAAACTGTCGTAGAAAAAGTCTGAATTGCCAAGTTCCTTGTCCTTGCGCAGGTATTCGACAAGGATCGATACGACCTGGCTCGTTCGTTTGATATGGCTTCCTGTATTGCTGTCGCGGTTTTCGACCATGTGCGCCATACCGATGACCATCTGTTCCTGGATGGAGCGAATCTGCGAATCGTTTTCCTTGAGCATCATTTCGAGACGAACATTGTTGGTGCCAAGCATATTGATGTAATTATGCATGGCCGTTTCGTCTTCGATTTTGAACAGATTGATTTTTTCAAAACAGGAGAGTGTAAATTGGTTTAGCTTTATCTTGTAGAATTTGCCGTCGCATTCGAGTTTCTTTTCAACAATCGACTTGCCCTGCCTCAGTTCTTTGTTCCAGTCGAGCAGTAGTCGGTTGAGCTCGGAATTGCTGGGCGTGGTGTGGTCAATTCGGCAATTCTTTAGCAGCGGGAAATTTTCGTAGGCAACGGTATTACAGCCGAGGAAGCTGTTGTTCGAGGAAATAAGAACATAGGCGTCGGTATTTTGGGTTTCGAGTGCCTGAGAAACGATCTGTTCGACATCATAGCGCTTTACTCTAAAGCAGATGTACAGCAGCGCGCATTGGTCAAATACATAGACCGCAGGCATGACCAGAGTGTCGCTTTCGACGAATCTTGAAATAAAGAACGACAGGATCGAAACAGCTTCCATTGAGGAAAGTGCGATCAAGCTCTTGAATGAGACGTTTTTCTTCTTTGCAAAGGCGTAGACGATAAGACCGACATTGATGATGACAAAGCCCGTCATCAGGAAATTGAAAATGTCATGACCGATCCCGTAAGTAGCAACATAGTTGCTGTATCCATTTTCTCGTACAAACTCGATGGTGGTGTAATAGATGTCGTTCATCCCAATGGTTTGGGAAAAGCCGAATACGATAAATACGGCTAATGACAAAATATGGTGGCACCAGGGCGATATGCGGATTTTGCAAATGGAAAGGCAGGCGTCGAAAGTGAAAAGCGGAAGGAATATCGACCCAACATAGATCATCTTGATGCAGACAATCGCCTGGTCCAGATTCGGGGACAGTGCCAGCAGCAGGTGTCCCAGGCAAGAAACGAACACGGAGAAGAAAAGTAGGGTGTATGGACCGTTTTGCTTGGGGTTGACGCGGTGATGCAGCAAAATGTTAAATGCCGCGACAACAGAAAGAACTGTCAAATAAAGAATGACCATACCCTTATCCCATTTTTTTTACCAAGCAACAACACAAATATAACTTGAGAAATCCATTTTGTGTAAATTATTTGAAAAATAAAAATGGATTCTGTGTTTTTTTGTGCAAAAAATCACGGTCACCTGCCCAAATATGACAGATGACCGTGATTTAATTTGCTTGAGAAGCGTTTCTTTGTACGAAGTTAGCCTTCAGCCGGAGCTTCCGGAGCGGCTTCTGCAGCAGGTGCTTCGGCAGCCGGAGCTTCAGCCGGGGCAGCCTTCGGAGGGAGCAAAGCCTTCATGGAAAGCTTCACCTTGCCCTTCGGGTCAACACCGAGGCAGAGCACTTCGACTTCGTCACCGACGTGAACGACGTCTTCGACCTTATCGACGCGGTGGTCGGCAAGTTCGGAGATGTGCACGAGGCCGTCGCGACCCGGGAGAATCTCGACGAATGCGCCAAAGGGCTGGATCGTCTTGACCTTGCCCTTGTACTTGCGGCCCGGTTCGGGTTCGGCAGTGAGTTCCTCGATCATGCGGCGGCAGACTGCAGCGGCCTTGCCACTGGGAGCGGCGATGTCGATGTTGCCATCGTCGTCGATGTTGATGGTGCAACCCGTCTGAGACTGCATGCCCTTGATCACGGAGCCACCGGAACCGATGACGTCGCGGATCTTGTTGGTCGGGATGCGCATCTTGATCATGGTCGGAGCCTTCTCGGAAACCTTCGGACGCGGAGCGGCGAGGCCGAGTTCAGCCATCTTGCCGAGAATGTGCAGACGGCCCTGACGAGCCTGTTCCAGAGCTTCGCGCATGAGTTCCGGCGTAATGCCGCGGATCTTGATATCCATCTGGAAGGCTGTGATACCTTCGGCAGTACCCGTCACCTTGAAGTCCATATCGCCGAGGTGGTCTTCCGTACCGGTGATGTCGGTCAAGATCTTGATCTTGCCGCCTTCCTTGACGGAACCCTTTTCGGAGATGAGGCCCATGGCGACACCTGCGACCGGAGCCTTGATAGGAACGCCAGCGTCCATCAAGCTGAGGCAGCCACCGCAAACAGAGGCCATGGAAGAAGAACCGTTGGATTCCTGAATTTCGGAAACCACGCGGATGGTGTACGGGAAGTCTTCCGGCAGCGGAAGAACGGCAGCGAGAGAACGTTCGGCGAGGTGGCCGTGACCGATTTCGCGGCGGCTCATGCCGAGGCGCTTGCATTCACCCACGCAGTACGGCGGGAAGTTGTAATGCAGCATGTAGCTCTTGGAGCCTTCGCCCTGCAGGCTTTCGTAGCGCTGTTCGTCGGCCTTGGAGCCGAGCGTGCAGACCACGAGACCCTGGGTTTCGCCGCGCTGGAAGATCGCAGAACCGTGAGCGCTCGGGAGAACGCCGAGTTCGATTTCGATCGGGCGGACTTCGGTCGTCGTACGGCCGTCGAGGCGCACGTCTTCGTTCAGGATCATTTCGCGCATGGCAGTGCGTTCGTAGTCGCTAAAGATTGCCTTAGCGTCTGCAACGAGAGCTGGATCCTGTTCTTCGTCCTTGCCGATGATGGCGAGAATGCGTTCGTCTTCGAGCATCTTCGCGCAGAGGTCTGCCATAGCCGGATAGAAGTCGGTCTTCACCATGTTGGAGTGGACGTCCTTGTTCAGTTCGTCCCACACGACTTCCTTCACCGTGGCGAGAAGCTTTTCGTGGGCTTCGCCAACGTGCTGCGGCTTGAGTTCCATCTTGGGCTTGGCACAGCGGTCCACCAGTTCCTGTTGGGCCTTGCACATGAGCTTGATGGCTTCGTGACCGGCGAGAATTGCGTTAATCATCGTGTCTTCGGACACTTCGTAGGCACCGCCTTCCACCATGCAGACGGAATCTTCGGTACCGGCGACCACCAGGTCCAGATCGGCGCA
>JAFXRC010000026.1 GCA_017526585.1 Fibrobacter sp.
ACCGCCGAAGAAGAACTCGTCTCGGCTAATTCCCAGGTCGATGCCGGATACGGCAACGCATTGCCGAGCATTGACCTTGACGCCACAATCACCCGTATTTTCGGGCTCGACGATGTAACAACTAGCACCAAAATCACCGATGCCGCCAACGGCATGATCAACGAAGTCGACGACAACGGGAACCCTCAAGCCAACACTTTTGATACGCAGGTTGTGGGCCCCGCCTTCGACGGACTTTCCAACATGATGGCAAAGCAGGGCTACCGCTGGCAATCCTCCGTAGGCCTTACCGCGACCCAGATTCTTTACGCACAGGGTAAAGTTGGTACGGGCATCGAAATTGCGAAAGCCTACAAGCACGTAAAAGAGGTGAATCTCGAAAACATCAAGGCAAACATCCGCTATGATGTCGAAAACGCCTTTGACCAGCTGATCTATCTGGATTCGGCCATCGTGATTATGTACGAATCACAGAAAATGCTTCAGGAAAACCTGGACTTCGTGGAACAGTCGCTTAAAAGCGGACTTGCCACCGAGCTCGACTTAATCCGCGTGCAGCTGTCCATGGACCAACTGAAATCCAAAATCAATAGCACCGAAAAGAGCCGCGTGCTCGCCCGCAACGCACTTCTCAACACCATGGGCATGGAATGGGAAACCGACGTGCAGTTCAAGGGTGACCTGCGCGACCCGGCTGCAGGTTTCACCTACCCCGACACCGCCATGTCGAATGTGAAAAAACGCCGCAAGGAACTGGTGATGCTCGAGGCATCCGAAGAAATGCTCAACAAGAATGTCTCGATTGAAGAAGGCGGCTACAAACCGACGGTCGTATTGGTCGGTGGTATTAAGTACGCCAACAACCAAAACGAATTCTACAAGTGGGATGCACCAGACTGGGACAAGAACATTAACAAATATGTTGCCTTGAACCTGACGATGAACCTTTTCAACGGCATGAAGACCAAGGAAGCCGTTGTCCAGGCAAAGTCAAACCTGCGCAGCACCCAAATCAAGAAGGAAACCGCCGAACGCGGATTCCGCGTGCAGATAGAATCCTGTGCGAACACGCTCGAAGACGCCAACTCGCAGATTGAAATTGCGAAGCGCCAAATTGAGCTTGCGCAAAAGAACTATGACCTGACGAACGATGCCTACAAGCTCGGACGCGAAACGCAGTTGAACCTGCTCAGCGCCGAAAACAGCCTCTGCACGGCAAAGCTTGACTATATGCAGGCAATCGTGAATTGGAACAAGGCCTACAACGCACTGCTCCAGGCCACCGGTGAATATTAATAAGAAGAGGAAGAAATGAACAAGACATTCAAGAAGTTCCTGATTATTGCAACAGCATCCATGCTCCTCGCTGCCTGCGACAAGAAAGACGACCAGGCAAAGAACAACGAACCCAAGAAAGCCACCACCATCGAAGAAATCCAGAAGGAAAAGGGCAAGCCCGCTCGCGTAGTCACCGCAGGCAAGGCTAAGCTCACCGATGTCCGCAAGTTCAGCGGCACTATCGAAGGCATGAACCAGAATAGCGCTATCTGCAAAATGGGCGACCCGATTGCAAAGATTAACGTGCAAGTCGGTTCCACGGTCCAAAAGGACCAGGTGCTCGCCGAATACCTCTTTACCGGAGACAACACGCAGTACCAGCAAGCCCAGGAACAAATCGCTGTTCTTGAAAAGGCGACAGAACGCATGCGCGAACTTCACCAGAAGGGCGGCATCAGCCAGCAGGACATGGATTCTCAAGAAATGCAGCTCAAGGTCGCTAAGATGAACCTCGAAGCAGCCCGCCGCGCCACCTTGATTCTCGCCCCCGAAGCGGGCGTGGTCACCGAGCTCAAGTTCCAAGTCGGCCAGACCCCCGGTGTGGGCGGAAAGTTTGCCACTATCGCCAAGCTGAACAAGGTGATTTTGAAGTTGAATGTGACAAGCCAGGATATCGGCTACTTCAAGAAGGGCGCAACGGCAACCGTGACCGTCGCTGGCGAAACACTTAAGGGAAAAGTCACGCTGATTCCTCTCGCCGCCGACCCTGTTACGCGTTTCTTCCCCGTCGAAATCACCTTTGACAACAAGGGCAAGAAGTTGCTCCCCGGTATGTACGTAACCGCAAACATCGATACCCGCCAGGTCGAAGGCATCGTGGTTCCCGCCGAAGCAATCGTCTACCGCAACGGCCTGAACGCCGTCTGGACCGTCGATAGCGAAGGCAAGGCACTCCGCAAGATTGTAAAAATCGGTGTGCAGACCAAGAACGACGTACAGGTAACCGAAGGTCTCGAAGGAAACGAAACCATCATTGTCGAAGGCCAGTCCAAGATGAACGACGGCGACAAAGTGCTGATCGTTGAATAGGAGATGATTCTGAATGATTAAGGCCAGTATCTATAAACCGATAACCATGCTCATGGTCATTTTGACCGTGGTGGTTTTCGGTCTTTACACCTACAGCATGATGGTGGTGGACCTGATGCCGAAATTCGACGTCCCCGTGGTCACCGGTACCATCATCTATCCGGGTGCAAACCCCGAAGAAATCGAAACAACCATCATCAAGCCCATCGAAGAACAGGTGGAATTGGTGGACGGTATCGACTACGTGCAGTCGATATGCCTTGAAAACTACGGTATCGTGGTCGCCATGTTCAACATGGGCATCAACGTGGACGTTGCGGCAAACGACGTGCGTTCCAAGATTGAACTTGCGGCAGCAGATTTCCCCGATGCCGTTGAAGCCCCGATTATCTCGAAGGTGGACATCAACGGTGCCGCCATCATGGCTATTTCGTTTACCGGACCGCTGAACTCTACCGAGCTCCGCCAGAAAGTCGAAGACGAAATCGAACCGCTATTCACCTCTGTTCCCGGCGTGGCAAGCGTAGACCTTTTCGGTGGTACCACGCGCCAGATTTCGATTGAACTCGACAAGGACAAGATGATTGACCGCAATGTGGATATTGCGACCATCATGGGAATTTTCGGACAAGCGAACGTGAACAACCCCGTGGGTGAAGTCATCGGCAAACACAAGAATACGACCGTTCGTACCGCCGGTAAATTCACGAGCCTCGACGAAATGCGCGACATGGATATCCCGACCGCAAAGGGTGTCATCAAGCTTTCTGAAATCGCCAATGTCAAGGACACCGTCGAAACGATTACATCCGCTTCCCGCTTCAACGGAACAAACTCCGTATCGCTCGACATTAAGAAGCGTTCCGACGCTAACGTGGTGGAAGTTTCCAGGGGCGTCATCAAGCGCATGAACGAAATCCAGAAGACACTTCCCGAAGGATTCGAGCTCCATCTGGTGTACGACAAGTCCGAAGCGGTGAACGAAGCTATCGATAACGTGATCCAGAACATCATCATCGCTATCGGTCTTACCTCTGTTTTGCTGCTCCTGTTCCTGGGCAAGTTCTCGACGATGATTATCGCCGCCATCACGATGCCGATTTCCGTGATTGGTGCGTTCACCCTGATGTATTTTGCAGGATTCGGCATCAACATGATGTCGCTCATGGCACTCTCCAGTTCCGTGGGTCTATTGGTGACGAACTCCATCGTGGTGCTTGAAAACATCAACGAAAAGCTGAAGCTCGGGCTGGACCCGAAAGAAGCTGCCTACAGGGGCACCTCCGAAATCATGGTCGCCATCATGGCATCTACGCTCACAAACGTCTGCGTGTTCGTGCCGATTGCCTTCATGAAATCCATTGCGGGTATCTTCTTTAGAACATTCGGTCTGACCATGGTGTTTGCCACGTTCGTGTCGCTTCTGGTGACCTTCACCTTGACACCGCTTATGGCGGCCTACCTGTTCAAGGGCAAAAAGAAGGACGAAAACGGCAACATCATCGAAGAAAAGCCGGGCATCATTTCGCGCATTCTGGGGCTCTTCCCCAAGGCCTTGAATGGAATTCGCTTTGTGTACCTCAAGACCCTTTCGTTCTGCCTTTCGATTCCCGGCGTGCTTTTCCAGGTAGTCGCCCTTGTCGCAGGAATTTTCTTCGTGGGCGTTCTCGCCAAGAACTTCCTCACGGTCGAAGTGATGCCGAAACAGGACCAGGGTATGATTTCGGTGAAGCTTGAAATGCCCGTGGGTACCAACATCGAAACCACCGACAGCGTCGCTCACATCATCGAAAGCCGCATCAAGGACGTTCCTGAAATTGTGCACTACAGCATGAACGTGGGCGGTTCCAACGGTTTTACGACCGTAAACCAAGCTACCATGCGCGTAAAGCTCCTGAAGGACTGGGAAGGACGTACCCGTAGCACCGACGACATCGTCGACTCGCTGCGTCCTTACCTGGCCGACATTCCCGATGCATTCATTTCGATCAAGTCCACTTCCGCTTCTGAAATGCAGAACAACTCCGCTGGCGACGTGGTGCTCGAAGTGAGCGGTCTGCATGCAGACTCCGTGGTGAAGGCTTCCGAAATCGTGATGGATAAAATCAAGGAAACCATCGAAGGTGTCGTCGACGTGAAGATGAGCTACGAAGCGGGTAAGCCCGAAATTCGCCTTATTCCGAACCGTCAGGCACTCGCCGACTACGGCGTGACCCTCAAGACAGTCGCTACCTACAACTATATTGCAGTGAGCGGCTACGAAGCGGGCCAGTTCACCGATGACGGCGAAGAATACGATGTCTATGTGCGTATGCAGGAAAAGGACCGTCAGAGCCACAGTGACATCGAAGCTTTGCCGATCATGACTCCGAAGGGCTACGTAAACGCAAGTGAACTCTTCTACATCGAAGACGGCGCAGGCCCGACCCGTATTGACCGCAAGCGCAAGATGAGACGCGTGGACGTTTCGATGAACCTGCTTCCCGGCCACACCACCGGTGAAATTATGGGCAAGATCGGAAAGCTCACTGCAGAAATGAAGGACCAGGTTCCCGATGGCATTACATTTGGCTTCGGTGGTAACGCCGACATGCAGAATGACATGGTGGACGAATTCAAGACGGCCATCCTGATGGCCATTATCCTCACCTATATTTTGCTGATTGCTCTCCTCGAAAGCTTCGCCCAGCCGTTCATCATCATGACGACTATCCCGATGGGTGCTATCGGCGTGGTGCTTTCGCTTATCTTTACCGGCAAGGCTCTTTCGATGATTGCCCTCATGGCTATCGTGATGCTTATCGGTGTGGTGGTGAACAACGCCATTCTACTTCTTGACGAAGCAAACCGACTGCTCCGAAGTGGCGCTATGGGACGTCGTTCTGCCATCATGACTGCAGGCAAGACGAAGTTCCAGCCGATTGTGCTTGCAACGTTTGCCTCTGTGGTGGCCCAGCTTCCGCTCGCATTCGCTCTCGGTGGTAACGTGGCCGCCATGACGCAGCCGATGGGTATCGCCTCGGTGGGTGGCTTGATTGTGTCCGCCATTCTCACCATGTACCTGGTGCCGACCTTCTTCTGGCTCCCGAACGCCATTACCAGCAAGGTCAAGAAAGCTGCAGGCAAGATCAAGGAAAAGCGCAATCGCAGTAAAGAATAACCTTTAGACAATAGAGAGAGAAACAAGGTCCCGGTTTCAAAAGAGCCGGGGCCTTTCATTTTGTCAACAGTTGTTGTCACGCAAGCATTGTTTTGATTCGTAGATTTAGGTCATGCAAAAAGAGAGCCTGTTATCTACACAATGGAGCAAACCCCATGGAGTCGCCCTATTAAGCGAAGTCCCGCCTTACCGCATTGCCGTGAGTGACGAAAGCGACGTTCTTCTACTCGATAAAATCCGAATGGAATTGAATGCAGAAATCATTCCGCAACAAATGGACGCGACAGAAATACGGAGATTGCAAAACGAGAGTCTGTCTGCAGAAGATTCTTCGACATTAGAGAATAGCCTTAGTGAGAACATCGGATCAGAAGGTTCATCCTGGGAATCAGAACCGATTGTGAACCTGGTCGAAAGCCTCCTGGAAAACGCCCTAAGACAAAATGCAACCGACATTCACTTGGAACCCACCCTAGAGCATTTTCGAATACGTTTCCGCAAAGATGGAATGCTGAACGACTACAAGGCTCTACCCCTATGGGTAAGCGAGCCCGTGCTTGTGCGCCTCAAGATTCTCTCTGAAATAGATATCACAGACAAAAGAATCCCCCACGATGGAAGTTTTTCGTTCGGGAGTTCCAAGGGAAAAGCGAACATTCGAGTAAGCACGTTGCCCGTACAGGGCGGAGAGAAGTGTGTTCTACGCCTACTTCCCTTGGCAAAAGACAAATGCTCCGATGCGAAAAGCGACACGCTCCAGTCGCTACAGCTGGATGCAGAATCTCTCCATTTTTTGCAGGGGGTATTCAACAGCCCTCAAGGGCTCTTTTTGGTCACCGGTCCGACAGGCTCCGGAAAAACAACGACGCTCCACGCCGGGATTCGCGAAATTCTGCATCGAGAGATCAATGTGACGACCATCGAAGACCCTGTTGAATATCCACTTGAAGGAGCCGCACAGGTGCAGGTCAACGAAAAGTACGGATTCACATTCGCCAGCGCACTCCGGGCCATTTTACGCCAAGACCCCGATGTCATCATGGTGGGCGAAATCCGCGACAGCGAAACGGCGCAAATCGCCCTACGCGCTGCGCAAACGGGTCACCTCGTCGTATCAACGCTCCATACCAACAGCGCCGAAGCAGCCTTTAGCCGATTAAAGGACCTGGGCATAGCCGAAGCTCCCCTACGGGAAGCTCTACTTGGCATTATGGCGCAGCGCCTTTTGCGGTGCCGCCCGGTTCAGACACTTCCCTATTCCGGACGCAGGGCTGTCATCGAAATTCTAAAACCCGACGGTACCTATGTAAACGGGACTCTTCGGGAAAACGCGCTCCAAATGGTCAAAGACAAGATAACGGACGAAAAAGAGGTCTCAAGAGTCCTTGGATTTTACTAACTTTCAAACCATGAAGATTTCCGATCGGACATTGGGTTATGTTTCGCTTATCGCACTGATCGGGCTTTTTGCGTTTATCGCCTACTGCATGTGGGAAGCCCATCACGAAGCGACAACAATCATCCAAGTCGATTTTGACGAACTAGGCACATTGCAACCAGAAGACCAAGTTGTCATTCGTGGTTACACCGTAGGAACAATAGGCAAAGTCCAGTGGCTTGGCGACCGTGCCCGCGTGCAAATCAAATTCAACCAGCCCATCGTCATTCGTGAAGGGACGCAGTTCAACAACGTGAACTACGCCATCATGGGTCAACGAAGATTGGAAATCATCCCCTCAAAGACTGGAAAAGTTTTACCCGACGACTACATCCATACCGGAAATTTTGAACCCGGTATCGCCGAAATACTTCGATACATCGACAATATCAACGAACAGGTCGAGATGGTTCGCCAACTCATTTATCTCTTGTCCGTCGGAGATTCCACGCACAAATCAGCAAACGAAATCATAGAATCCGTCATTAGCGGCATTGAAGCGTCCCTTTCAAATACCGAGCACACTCTTGCCACATTGCAGCCAGCGCTGAACAACTTGTTCAAGCAGGCAGACATGGCTAGCAACAACCTGCTTGATATCACTACCCAAGCAGACTCCGCCGTTACAACTATCACGGAAACGGTCAACGAGAAAATTGCACTTGCTGAAAAAGCCCTCGTAAAAATTTCCGATGGAGCAAACAAGACCAACGAGCTCATCAACAGCATTGAAGCCGACTCCATCTACAACAAAATTCTTTATTCTTCCGAGATGGTAGACAAGGTTAACAAGCTTGTCGAAAAGCTCAACGAAATTGTACAGGCAATCGACACCAAGGGCATCAAGATTCTTGACGAGAACGGAAACCCGATCAAGCCATTCACATGGAAGAACCTGAACTTTATCGGAAAGACAGCTCGCGAAAAAGCGAAGGAACGAGCAGCCAAGGCGCAATCGGAACAGGGTGAATCCAAGTAAGCCATGGATTTAAGCAACTTACCCAAAATGGGACCCAAAAGTCTCGAGGCGCTCAAGGCTGCAGGAATCGTCTCCCTTTCGGATTTTCTCTACAACATTCCGCGCACCTACCTTGACCAGACCAAGGTAACCCCCATAGGTAATCTTCACGCCGGAGACCGAGTCGTTATCATCGGAAAAATCATCCGTGCCGGAATTATCCGCGGACGGGGAAACCGGTTTGTAGCAACGCTTGCCGACGGAACCGGCGAAATCGCACTCACGTTCTTCAAGGGAACATCTTACCATAGCCGTCGTATTCAGCCTGGAACGCGATGGCTTGCCACAGGAACCGTCGGTGAATACCGCGGGTTGCAAATGACGCACCCCGACATGCAGCCCATGGACCTGGACGAGCAGTTCAACGCACAAATACTCCCCGTCTACCCCATGACGGAAGCCATGACCAAGGCGCGCATTACGCAAAAGGCGCTCCGCAACTGGTACAATGTCATCTTCCACTTTCCGGCGCTTACTTTGTCTGGAATATGTCCGAAGGAACTGACCGATTACCTGCACTATGCCCCTGTTCTTGAGAACTTGAGGACGCTGCATCAGCCAAAGGATTTCGAATCCATCCGCAAGGCAAAATTCGAACTCAAAATTTTGGAGCTGCTCCCCTTCTGCCTGCGCATGATTAAACGCCGCGAAAACCAGAAGATTCGTGGACACGAACGGCAGATTGACCTTGGGCAGGTAATGCTAGCGAAGTCGAGACTCCCCTTCAGCCTGACAGGCGGTCAAGAGGCTGCTCTCAACCGCATTATCGACGGACTGAACGGAAAGCGACAGTTCCATGCGCTGCTGCAAGGCGATGTCGGCTGCGGAAAAACGGTGGTCGCCATGCTCGCCATGCTTGCGGTATGCGGTACGGGCGAGCAATGCGCATTGATGGTGCCGACAGACATCTTGGCACGGCAGCATTACAAGCAACTCAAGCCGTTTTTCGAAGCCGCGGGAATGCGCATCCAACTCCTAGTTGGGGCGACCACCGCCGCCGAGAAGCGACAAATCATCGGTGAGCTGCAGATGGGGCTCACCCAGGCGGTCATTGGAACGCACGCCCTCTATTCTAGGGACGTCTGCTTTGCAAAACTCGGCCTTGTCATCATAGACGAGCAGCACCGATTTGGCGTAAACCAGCGCGAAATGCTTATGCAGAAAGGTGAATACCCCGACATGCTCGTGATGAGCGCGACACCTATTCCGCGAAGCCTCGCCATGACGCTCTACGGCGACTTACAAGTTATTTCGATCAAGGAAAAGCCCGCCGGAAGAAAGCCCGTCAAGACGCGCCTTGTAAGCCCCGATAAGCGGGGCGACATGAAAAAGTTCATCTGCAACGAGGCTAAAGGCGGAAACCTTTGCTACTGGATTGTCAGTCGCGTAGGAGCCGACGACGATGGCAACGCCAGAAGCGTCGAAGACGTGGTGAACGAGCTTCGCGCCTTTGACAAGAGCGTTGTCGTGGAAGGAATCCACGGCCAAATGGACGAAGAACAACGCGACGAAATTCTAAAGAAATTCGCAAAAGGCGAAGTCCATATCCTTGTCGCAACGACCGTTATCGAAGTCGGCGTGAACGTCCCCGAAGCAAACATCATGGCGATCGACCAGCCCGACCGATTCGGGCTGGCGCAGTTGCACCAACTGCGCGGGCGTGTTGGTCGCGGAGATGTGCAGGCATGGTGCTTCTTGATGCTCCCCGAGAATACGGCAGTCGACAACACGCTCGATCGCCTGACGCAGTTCAGTCACACCGATGATGGTTTCGAAATTGCAGAGCTCGACTTGCAAACCCGCGGAGCCGGAAACCTCGAAGGCAACGAACAGAGTGGTTCCTGGGTATTCCGCTGGTTCGACTGGATTCACGACCAGGAACTCATCGCCAAGACTTTGCAAATGGCTGAAAGCATCTTGAAGGACAAAAATTCCTTCGATGATGATGCCCGCGAAAAGATTCAACTTTGGTACAGCGAAAAAAAATCCGCCAACGAAGACGGAGTACACTAGAAATCATTTAAACCGTTTTTTATTCTAGCATCGGAGCGATTGTCAAGATGACAAGTCCGATGAGAACCGCGTTCAAGAAGAAAAAGGCTCTGCGTACAATTTTGTAGAACAGCGGAAGCCAATGAAACACATGGTCTGAAGGCGAGAGCAATTCCTTGAAGCCGAGAAAGACACTGATGGAGCCCGTCACAATCATCATCAGCATGCCGACGTAATACCCCTCGTTCCATACGGCAACTGTAAGACCAATCCCCATCAGCACCGCAATGACACCAATGACAACTCCAATCCGCAAAATCAGCTTATTCAATTGTTCTCGATTCAAAGAAAATCCTCAGCAAAAGTCATACAAATATACAAAATTACCACGAGCACAATTTACGATAATACTACAAACTTGCTACCGTAACAATAACAGAAGAAAAACATAACTATGATTCCTTTTATAGGGTTTCTAACTTTGCGTCATCCAAAATAGGATTCCTATGAAAATCCATAACATACTTTTATTTTCGGGAGCATTCGTAGCCACAGCTATAGCCGGAGGCTTGAATACAAACACCAACCAATCCATCGCTTATCAAAGACATATCATGCGATATGCCACAACCGATAACGACGCCCCCATTTTTAACCCTGCCGGTACAGGATTTATGGAAGATGGTTGGCACCTGTCCATCAATTCGCAGGCTTTCTGGCAAACCCGCACCATCTATACGGAAACACCCTTATTTGATGGCGAAAAGAAATTTGAAGGAAAAGCACAAATCCCCGCCATGCCGAGCCTGCTTGCCACCTGGCACCGCGGCAACCTCGCCCTTTCGGGATATTTTGGAATCACCGGTGGCGGTGGCAAATTGAATTACAAGAAAGGAATTCCCTCCTTCGAAGCAGCCATTGCTCAAGTTCCCGATCTCCTGACACAAAAGGGTCTCGAAACGACCGATTACAGTGCCGATCTTTCTCTTAAGGGGACCTCTTACATATTCGGTTTTGGACTCGGTGCCGCATACCGAATCAACGATATGTTTTCCGCCTATCTAGGCGCCAAGTTCAGCTACGCCATCAACCATTACGAGGGTTCTCTCAAGAATGTTCAGATAAACCCCAAGAACGAGCTGCTCGGTCTTAACGGCGAAATGGTCAATGCGGTCGCCACATTCAACAGCGCATCCGAAAACCTCGCCAGCATGGCAGAGCAGGCTGCCGCAGGTGCAGAACAAGCCGCAGCCGCCGCAAAGCAGTACGAAGCCGCCGGAGATAAGGCTACCGCCGCCCAATATGCAGCTAAAGCCAACGAGCTGAAAGCAACCGCAACAGAACTCACCGTCAAATCCAAGACTTTCGAAGCTGTCGCAGAACAGGTTTCCGACAAGGAACTCGACGTAGAACAGACTGGCTGGGGAATCACGCCCATCGCAAGTCTCTCTTTTAAGTACAAGCGTCTCACTGCAGGCATCAAGCTTGAATACAACACCTCTATTGAAATGGAAAACGACACCAAGGTCAACGAAGTCGGACTTGACGCTTACAACGATGGCGTCAAATCCCACAGCGACATTCCCGCCTCGATATACATGGGCGCCACCTACGCCCTGCTCGACAATTTCCGCTTAAGCGCAGGATACGGACATTGGTTTGACTGGTACGCCGATTTACCGGGAAATCAGGAACATCACGCCGAGGGGACCGACGAATTCTTGGGCGGCGTCGAAGCCGATTTCCTTACCCGCTGGACCGTTAGCGGAGGCTTCCAAGTTACTAAATACCACCTAGACGACAAATACATGAGCGATATGAGCTTCATTATGGACAACATAACGCTCGGTTGCGGACTCGCTTTCCGTGCAACCGACTGGGTCAAGATCAATGTTGCCTACTTCCATTCCATTTATGATGATTGGAAAGAGATGGAAACCTACGGCAAGAACACCTACAAACGCACCAGCCGTGGAGTCGGCATCGGAGCCGATCTGGATTTCTAATCCATCGCACACCACTATTGAATATGGAGAAGGCACCCGCAGTATCGCGGGTGCCTTCATTAAAGGAGCAGGTGTAAGCCGGGTTCTGTACCTTCTTGCGAAGGCGATGACCATCTCTCTGGACGAATCGTTACCGACCGCCTCAAGCAACCTACCCGAATTCCAGCTGGTGCGGGCCGCTCCAGGTTCACTTGCGTGAACGGAATTCTGCTTGGTCTTGCACCGGATGAGGTTTACCGTGCCACCCCTGTCGCCAAGTGTGCGGTGAGCTCTTACCTCGCCATTTCACCCTTACCTGCCTTGCGGCGGGCGGTTTACTTTCTGTTGCACTTTCTGTCGCGTTTCCGCGCCTGGACGTTATCCAGCATCCTGCCCTGTGGTGCCCGGACTTTCCTCCAGCTTCAATTGCTATCTGCCGGCGGCCATCCGCTGCCCCGTTCCAAATATAGAAAAACGCCCCTAGAAATAAAAGGGCGTCTTCGAAAGATTAGTTTTAGACTTTTTATCTAGAAAGACCAATGCGAATCGGACGTTCCCCCTTCACACGAAGCACATAGACGCCATGGTCAAGGTCCATCAGATCGACCGTTTCACCTGCGGAAACAGCTCCATTTTTCACGACGCGGCCGCGCAAATCCGTAACCGCATAGGCGACATTATTTCCCTTAGCCAAGGTAAAGCTTCGGTTGTACTCACCCATCCTGAGCATGGACGGTTTCATCAAAGCAACCACAATGCCATCGTAGTTGGCAGGCTTCTGGGTCAGACCATAAAGGAAATCGAACACCTTCTTCTTCACCTTGACATCGTAATCTTCGTAGTCATAGAATTCGTGCGGCATATCATCGACAAAGTAGGTTTCATGGTCGATTTTTTTCGCCTTCAGCACAGAATCGATTACGAAGCTTCCATAAAGGGTCGGCGTTTCAACGCTGAAAGCGAGGGCGCCAATCGTTGCAGCCGCCGAGGGCATTATGTTTTCAAGGACATTCGCAATATTTCCCAGGGGGCGACCCGTCTTGAAGAGCACCGTGCTATCCGCCTTGCCATGCACCAAAAGAACCGGCTTGTCCATCTTCTCGATAATGCTGACATCGTGAACGGCACCCCAAAGGGCAGCAACGGCATTTGCTTGCGCAGCAGGTCCCTGAATGCCATACTCATCAAGCCCCCCAAGTTTCGGCTTTGACTTTGCCGCCGTAGGAATCTCAGATTCCTTGTCCAAGTAGAGATTTTCAAGAGAGAGAATTGCGCCAGCGCTATTGCCAACCAGGTAGATGCGAGCCGGATCGATTCCTAGGTCATCCGCATTCGCCCTGAGATAGCGAATCGCTGCGCGAACATCCTGAATGCCACGATAAACCGTTCTCGAAAAATCCAAGCTATCGATATGCAGCGTCTTATTTTCAATCGTTGCCGTAATTCCCAGGCGGTACTCGACCGCTGCAGTCACATAGCCACGGGCCGCAAGGGAATCGCAGTAAGTCACGGTCTGCTGATCCTTATCATCCTTTGCGCCGGCAGCAAACGCGCCACCATGCAACACCACGACCGCGGCGCGGTTCTTTTCTTTATCACCCTTCGGCTGATAAAGGTCCATATGCAAATCGACTTTCGTCAAGTCAGTTTCGTTATCATATAAATAGACTGCAGTGCCCTTTCCGAGCTTAGCCAAAGTCACAAGTGTCTTTGATATGGAATTCAACTCTTTAAGATGCTTGACATCAGAAGCGTAGACCACATTTTTCTTGACACTCACATCGAATATGCGGTCCTTGTAGCGTTCCTTGGCAAAAGAAACCGACACAAGGCAAGCAAGAACAACGAGTACAATTTTTTTCATAGAAACTCCTTCAGCCCCCAAATATAGATAAAGGATTACAACTTGTCTAGAATTGCAGACAAACTACTTATCTTTGTTTTCGGCAGCTCGTTGTGCAGCAATTTCCTGTTGCTTACGGAGAATTTCTTCGCGGGCTTGTTCCGCTTTCGTCTTCTTGTCTGCAAACAAATTGTCCAAGGCCGAAGTCGCCTGGCCATCGGCATCCTTAGCACGTGAATTGAAGAGCATTGCGAGCAAGAAAAAGACAACCAGGTAGCAAGCAACCGCTGCCAACAACGCCATTATTTCAGACCCCGACGCAGACTCCACCTTAAGGTAGAGTACAATCGACAGGGGGATTGCGAGCATAAATAAAAAAGCTGGCAGTTTTTCTTTCATACCACAAATATAGAAAGGACTACGAAACTAAGAATCCCCGACCAAGTCGGGGACAACCTTAGCGCGCACCACTTTGAGACTTTAGCAGCAGGGCAAGGCCCACATCAACATCATCGGCGCTATACTTATAGTCAGGCTTGTAGCCCCGGGCATCGCCTTCCACAAATCCTTCTTCAGCAACAAGCTTGTTATCGACCATATTCACGAAACCCACCGTCGAATCAACTGGAGAGCCGTCTTCGTTGTACCACCGGTAAAGCGTCACGGGCATTTCATTGTTGAATACATTCTTTTCAACTAGGCATTTTGCCGAATCGGAACAGACCACGCCCGACTTTTCTACAGAGTCGAAGAAGTTATTGTAAGCATGCAGCTTTCCACCATGAGCAAGAATTCCGTCGCGAGAAAGTCCTGCAAAATAATTGTGATGCATGGTCAGGCTCTGAGCCGTATCCATGATGATATCGCCAGCCAGCCCAAAGAGAACCCCAGTTTGTGCATTTTCAAAGCGAGACCAGGAAATCGTAACATGGTGCGAACCGCGCTTTACATCGAGTTCCACCAACGGGTATTCCTCGAACTTGCAGTGGTCCACCCACACATGGTGTGTATGGCTATGGATCGACAGGGCGCGACGCGAACTCGTATCAAGAGCGGTAATCGCGGGCTTAGTAAAGGTCAGGTTTTCAAAAATCAGGTTGCTCGATTCACTGGTCAAAATACCCATACCAGAAATCTGGATGTTGCGACCGCGACCGTCAAAAGTCTTGTCGGATTTTAAGCGAAGCGGCGACTGCAAATCGTACACGCCATCTTTTTCAAAGAGGATCCATGTCGAGCCTTCCTTATAGGCGCATTCACGGAGAGAGCCCGGCGCAATCACTGCAGTCGTTTTCGCATTCCCTGCCGAATCAACATCCGTCGTATCTTCGACAATCACATAGTCTTCGGTAGTCGTCACAACGCAGATTTCACCTTCGGCTGCCAAAATGTTGCCAAGGCTATCGGTAATGCCAGCAGCGCCAAGTACGCCCACAGCATAGCCGTCAACCTGAGCAAGGAGTGCGGCATGTTCATTCCAATCGCCCTTCGGGACTTCCGTGGCCGCCGATTCCACAGGCCCGGTCACCTGAACCACGGAATCGGAGCAGTCTACGTACAGAGTGTCGCCCGTTGTCGACTCCACCTTGGTCGAGTTGATTTCCTGCGGGTCACCGAATAGGATCTCAAAACTTCCCGTCGGCAAGGAGTCAATCACAAAATGACCCGTACTGTCGGGAACTACATAGCGGTCAAGGCCCGCGATACGAATCACCGGAGTCGATTCGCCAAGCAACACAAAGCCCTCGATCGACGAAAGTTCAACAAGCTTGATCGTATCAATTACATCAGAAGAACTGGAATCAATCGCAACACTGTAAACGGCACCCGTCGCAACGGCTCCATCCACATGGCGAGCTTCAACCGTATACGCGCCCGGTTCCATCGGGATTTTTACAAAACCATTTTCATCGGTTTCAATCCATTCCACTTCGGTCGCTTCTTCTGCCAAGAAATCATCCGGAAGTGCACGCACACGAGAATAGGCGTGGTTTCCCGCCACCTGAATCTGCAGCGCAACAATCGTCGATTCCGCTTCGGTACCACCGGCAACATCATGCTTGTCGTTGCTGCACGCCGACAGCAAAAGCACACCGCAGAGTGCTGCCAATATGGACGAAAATGCATCAAGTCCACCAATCTTTTTCAGATTCCATTTACGCATGGTCACCCCCTGCAGCATTTTCTTCGGCGACAACCAACGCATCGCCATCAGTCATCTCAAGTCCGCGAATACGACGCTTACGCCCACGACGCTGCGGCGGCGGATACGGGTCCGAAAGCGGGAACAGCTGCATTCCCAGCTGGAACACACGATTGGGCTTTGCACACTGCGAGACCTTCGCAAGAACCTCGCGCCTAAAGCGGCGCACCATTTCTACAAGTTCCTTATAGGTATCCTCGTCACAAGCGAACGCAAGCGTCGACAAGTTGCGTTCTTCCCTATCAAATCGGTCCATGGCATCTTGCGCCACATTCAGGTTCTGCTGAATGTAAGAGTTAACCGCCGTGCTGAACGATTCCGAACCACTTGAAATCAGACCTTGCGTCTGTTCGTAGAAACCGGTCGCCTCGTTCTTCTTGATCATCGAGAGGCGTTCCAAGAGCGCAATCGAAGACTTCACCTGCGACGCCGTAATCGGCGGACGAACCATCAGGCCAAGCGCAGCATCATCGCCCACGTAGGGGTAAAAAGTCACCAGTTCGCGAATCACCGCATGGTACCAATGGTCGAAATACTCGAACTGGTCCTTCGCCACATCCTCGACCTTACATTCCTTGGTCGCCACGAGCTTTTCCAAATACTGGCGGCTTTCGGAATGGTTCTTTGCCTGGTTAAACGCCACCATGTCGGCAAAGTACGACTTTTCGCGGGCATCATTGCAAAAAATATCGGCAAAAACAGAGACCAAGCGGGCGGTCAAGTTACGCTTGCCCTGCAGAATCTTGTTGAACATCGACGCATCGAAGCCGGCTCGCTCCGCAATATAGCGATGGCTAAAACGCCAGTCCCCCTTGTGACGTTCCTCGTAGCTATCCCGCAAAAATTCGCGATAGTTCAGATATTCAAAAAGATTCACCATAAAAAGTCCCAATAAAAATAACCGAGCGCAAATTGCTCCCAGTTATCAATATAACAAAAATTTTGCCAAAAAGTCTACATTTAGGCAAAAATTTATGTCTACACTTTTCAGGGTGTGATAAAAACTACTTCTGCGGCTTTGAAACCACGGGACGAATGCGCTTACCGCACAGCGTCACGATAATTCCCGCCTGCGCAAACATGTAGTAAGCCGTGTCGCGACTGTTGTTCAGCGTAGACTTCGGGTCGTAATCGTCCTTGGTCACGAACACTTCGGCAACGCCCGAAAGGCTCACATCCAGGGCGCAACGTTCGCACGGGAAACCGATCACGTAGAGCTTGGATCCCGGAGGCACCTTGCCGCGGGCATAGTGCAATGCGTTGATTTCGGCATGCACCATGAACGGGTACTTGTTCGCCTCGAACTCGTGGTGGCTCAGCAGCTCACCCGAATCAGCATCGAGAAGGTCGTACGCCAGCAACTGCTTTTCGCGGGTGTATGGCACAGTCTCGTCATCGAAACCAGCCGGGGCACCATTGTAGCCGGTGCTGATTACACGGCCTTCGGCACTCACCAGTACCGCACCCATCTGGGTATTCTGATCTTTAGAAAGGCGCGCCTGGGCGCACATCATCTGGGTATAGACTTCGTCACGAAGCTTGCTGCGAGATTGTGAATTGTTCATGTACAGAAATATAGCAAGCTTGTTTTATGCGGCAACAAGAGAATTACAAAGTTTTCTCAAATTCCGACAGAAACGCTCGGCCCTGCTCCCACTCGCCCAAGTTCGAGTCCGAATTGATATGCCCCAAGGAACCCGCGTCAAACAACTTTGCACCCCAGGCTTCGGCAAAGAATTTCGTCCGTTCAAATGCCATGAACGGATCGTTTTCACTTCCGACAATGCAGGCGGGCACCGGCATCTTTTCAACCGGCATCGGCGCAAAGTTCTTGATGATGTCTACCGTATCGGCATCCGCCGGTGCTACAAGGAAAACGCCCTTGATATTCGCCGGAAGACTTCCCTGCTGTTGCGCACACAGAAGCCAAAGGACCGTCGTCACCACGCCCAAGCTATGCGATACCAGAATCGTATCGTCCTGCAGTTGCCGTACCGCCGCATCAAGCGTCTCTATCCAGTCCTCTTTCTGCGGTTTGTCCCAGCAATGCTGATAAACACGCGAAGCGCTCGGCAGGCTTTTCGCCCAAAAACTTTGCCAATGGGTCGGACCAGAATTATTCAAACCGGGAACAATCAAGTAATGCATCAACGAAATCCTTTTTCCTACAAAAATAGTATAAATTAGATGTTCAAAAAAGCCCACCGGGCGCAAACCCGACAGGCTTTTGAAAACAGTCAATATGACAAGGTGCGATTACACGACCTTGGTCATGCCGCTCATGCGTTCACGCAGCCAAGCACCGACCTCTTCCACCGGATGCTGACGGATGTTCTTGTTCACCTTGATGAGCTCTTCGTTATCCACAGCGGTGGTCTTGCCTTCGCCGTAGATAGCGCCGATGTCGTCCTTCTTCACTTCGTTCTTCATGAAGTCGGCGAGCAGAGGC
>JAFXRC010000027.1 GCA_017526585.1 Fibrobacter sp.
GGCCGAACTCCCGTTCATGGCTACCGAAAACATCATCATGGAAGGCGTGAAGAATGGCGGCGACCGTCAGGAACTCCACGAAGAAATCCGCGTGATGTCCATGGAAGCGGGCAAGGTCGTGAAGGAACAGGGCAAGGACAACGACTTGCTCGAACGCGTTCTCAAGAACGAAAAGTTCCAGAAGCTGGGCATCACCGAAGAAAAGCTCAAGGAAATCCTCGACCTCCGCAAGTTCGTGGGCCGCGCTCCGGGTCAGGTTGTCAAATTCGTTTCTGAGGAAGTGCGTCCTGCCATTGAAGCAATTCCTGATTGGAACAATATTGATGCTGGAGAGCTCAAGGTCTAATTTGCCTCTAAGCCAAATTATCTAGGATGTCACCCCGGACTTGTTCCGGGGTCTCCTTTTATCTACAGTTTTTCTATTTTCGTCTTATGCTTTTTTCGAAGAAATTTTTTGCTTTATTGCCCCTTGCTCTGGCGACGCTTTCTTTTGCGCTTCCGCAGACGGGAACATTCCGCGATGCCCGCGACGGACACTCCTACAGGACGGTTGTCATCGGGAGCCGCGTCTGGATGGCCGAAAATCTTGCGTTCAATGTGAAAGGGAGCGCCTGCTACGACAACAATTCAGAGAATTGCGCAAAGTACGGCCGTCTCTATAATTTTGAGATGGCAAAGAAGGCATGTCCTACGGGTTGGCACCTCCCCGAAAACGACGAATGGAAACGATTCCGCACGGTCATCGAAGACAGTGACGGCAAGGAGGCCGCTTGGGTGAGCCTCAAGTCGCGGGACAAGTGGGACGGCTCCGACCGCTACGGCTTCGATGTGGTGCCTGCGGGCAAGGCTACCGATACATTCATGGATTTAGGCAAATCGGCCCATTTCTGGAGCGCCACCAGCGAAGAGGGGGACGCCTACGGCTGGCATTTGGCCCCTCCGGGCGACTTCACGATGGATTTTGATATTAGCAGCAACATGTATTCCGTGCGCTGCCTCAAGAATTACTAGAAAATTCTCTAGAATCTAGCGTAGCATATAGGCTAGATAGGGAAATACGAAAGTTCCGATCCAAAGCAGTATTCCGGCGTAGAAACCGCCGAGAAGGTCGTCCGCCATGACGCCCCATGCTCTGGGGAATTTCTCGAAGCGGTGGATGCCGAGAGGTTTAAGAATATCGAAAAAGCGGAACAGCCCGAATGCAACGGCGAGGATCCACGGTTGGGCGAGAATAAGCTCGGTCGGGATAAACGCGAGTGCCATGAATATGCCGCAGACTTCGTCAATCACAATCCAGCCGGGATCTTCGGTGGCGGTATCCTTCATCGCCTTGTTCACAAAGGGGATGGCGCCAAAGAATACGATAAGTGCCGCTGCGATAAAGAACAAGTTAAAGCAGAAAACGAACTCTTTTCCAATTAAGAGTTCGGTTGAGTCAATGGGACCGTTCGCTGCAAAAATAGCCATGGGGTAGGCGACAATAGTAGCAGCCAAACTTCCCATGGTGCCAGGCGCCTTGGGCGACATCCCTGAACCGAAGAAGGTCGTTACAAGAGTAGACAACAAATCGGTGCCCCGCCACTGGTGGGGCACGCGTTTTTTGCCGTATTTTTCTTTAAGTTCTTCGCGGTTCACTTAGTTGTCTTCGTACTCGGAGCTGCCCCAGCCGTCGAGGTCGCCCGCGGCACGCCCAAGCGTTGCACCGCCAAGGATTTCGTCGATGCCCTTGTCTTCGGAATCGTCTTCCTCTTCTTCGAAGATGGAGGCTTCTTCCATTTCAAGGTCATCGTTCGGAATGATCGGATCGTCATCCAAAGTGTTTTTGCTCTTCTTTCCTGCCATATTTTCTCCTGTTAAAAAGGCGTTTCGTATTCTTTATCGCTATATTATAAATTTTTTGTCAAAAAAGGAAAATTTTTTTTAAAAAAGTGAAAAAAAAACACGATTTTTGTCATTTTCGTGTTTTTTTTAGGCCGATATATGAAGGATTTGCCTTAAAGGGCCTTCTTCAGAGAAGTTTGATGACGAACGCGTAGGCGACTTTGTTGTCCATTCGGCTCAAAAATCGTGCTCTGCTTAGGAGCTTTACGTTACCGAAATTTTCATGGAATTCAATCGTTTTGTGGTGTCTCTCTGAATAGAGGAGGGCTGCGTATCGTTTTGAAGGCAAATCAGAAGGCCCGTGCTTGTACAATTGTTCAAGCACTTCGTTTGGGGTGCCGGCGCCAAACAAGTTGATGATGTCCTTGAAGGCGCTGTTGACGAAAATGAACCTGTATTTACGGTTTTCTCCTTCAATAATGGCGATTGGAATTTCGCTTGCAATTTCAAGTTTGCGCTCGCGTAACGGAGTGTTTTCCAAGAAATTGAGACGTCCGATTCCGTCGTAATACAGTCTTTCCTTTGGCGTTTCGTTTGTAGTGAAATCGCAAAGATCTGTTCGCCTAGTGTGGAAATCTTCGATGGGCAGAGGCTTGCTGAAGTAATATCCCTGGATTAGTTCACACCCGATTTGCTTGAGGTATTCGTACTGTTCCAAGGTCTCGACGCCCTCGGCTAAAGTATGGATACCGAGCTTTTTCGCCAAGTCCACAATAGAGGCGATAATCACCTTGGACTTCGGGGTCTTGTCGAAGTTCCTGAGGAAGTTCATGTCGATTTTGAGAAAATCAAAATCGTAAGTTTGCAGGTTATTGAAAGAACTGTATCCCGAACCGAAGTCGTCAATCCACACCTGGTAGCCGTCGGCCCTGAAGGCGCTGATGACTTCGCCCAGGTTGCTCAAGTCCGAAGCGAAAGCGCTTTCTGTGACTTCAAGGACAATGTATTCCTTGGGAACGTTGTATTTGGCAACGGCGTTGTCCACGACCTTCTTGATATCGCTCAGTTCAAAGTCAAGCCTAGAAAGGTTCACCGAAATGGGTTGGTAGGCGTACCCGCTATCGATGTCGTTGCGCAGATCTTTGCATACTTGGTCTATAATGTAGGCGTCCAACTTGTGAATAAGGTGGACCTTTTCAAGTACTTCAATAAAGATGAGGGGCGAAATCATGCCCCGATTGGGGTCGATCCATCGGGCTAGCGCCTCGTAGCCGCAAACCTTCTTGTTCAGCGCACGGTATATCGGCTGGTAATACACCTTGAAATACCCCTTTTCAAAGGCTTCGTCAAAGTGTTCCAGCACATATTGCTTCTGCTCGTATTTATTGCGAAGTTCATCGTTAAAGACGGCATATTCCCTGTTGAAGAAGCCGTGGACCTCGCGACAGGCGAGGGATGCTCGGTCCATCATGACAATGGGTTGTTGCGGGGTACCGTCGGCGATATAGATGCCCGCCTTAATCTGGTTGCGGAGCCCCCCTTCGTAGGTCGACATGGCCTTGTTCAAAAGTTTGATTCGGAGGGCGATTTCTTCGACAGAGAGATTGAGACTGATGACCACTAGGTGGTCTGCTCCTGCACGTAAGACTTTTTCGCCTTCAAAAAGTTTTTGGAGCTCGTCTCTGAACTTGCAGAGGTATTTGTTTCCGCCTTGGTAAGAGAATCTTTGGTTAATCGTCTTGAAACTCATCACGTTAAAGAACGTGATGGTCGATCTTTCAAGAGGGTAAATGCTGGGGTCTTTTTGGGTTTGCGAAAAGAACCATGCAACAAAACTGAGACCGGTAATCGGGTCTTCTTTTTCGAAAATTGATGCGCTTGGCCCCGCTTCTACGGGGTGCATCTTGTTCGGTTCGCTATGCTCCACGACCTTTTTCTCCTGTTGTCTTATGTTCAATTTAACTAAAGAAAACAAGAAAAGGGACTTTCCCTTGAAAAAAGTCCCTATTTATTACGATTTTCTTATTCCAATTTGGATTATTCGTTTTTTTTTAGAATTTCGGGTAGCCGTCCTTGAGACTTTCGTCATAGTGGGCGCGTTCTCCGCCGATGAATTTCGGGCGCGTGCGCGCCGCAATCAAAATAGCCTTGCCAATATGCGTCTGCTGCATGTGTACGGGGACGGCGACTTCTTTCAGGTGCATGCCGATGAGCGTTCCACCGATGTCGAGCCCCGCGTCTGCCTTGATATGCTCGATGGCGATGGGGTGCTCGAAGGCGCTGTAGCAGGCTGTCGCAAAAGAACCGCCCGCCTTGGGTTGCGGAACCACATTCACGATTTCGGCGCTTGGAACGGCAGCGCGTTCGACGATGATGGCGCGGTTCAGGTGCTCGCAGCACTGTGCCGCGATATAGATGTCGAGTGGCTTGAATACGGACGAGAGCCCTTCAAAAATCGCCTTGCCGACTTCGGGCACGGAGTGGCTCCCGATATCGTTACCCAGCGTAGAGCTCGTGCTGCATCCGATGATTACGATGTTGCCCGCCGTGAGGTGAGCCTTTTCTACGAGTTCCTTCGCGGCGTTCATCGCGTCGTTACGAATCTGTTCAACAATTGCTTTGTCGTCTATTTCGTATGTAATGCCAGCCATATTAACTTACTCCCATTGCGCTTTCACTTTGTTCAAGCGCGTGTTCACGCGGCTCGGTCATGACAAAAAGCCAGCTTTTTGTCGCGACTCTCGCCTTATTCCCACTCAATGGTTCCGGGGGGCTTGTGCGTCACGTCGTACCACAGGCTGCCAGCACCTTCGGCTTCGAATTTGCGCCAGAGACCAGCGAGCATGCCCTGGTCGATTTCGGCGAAGTTTGCCGTCATAGCTTCGGTGGAGTTCACCGGGCGCATCACGATGCAGGGCTTGTTTGCCGTGCGGAGCGGAACGAGCACCACGGGCATCTGCCAGATCTTTTCGTACAGGTCGTTTGCCTGCAGGAATTCGGTGCAGATGTTGTCGAACTTGCGGAGCGTATCGAAGTTTTCACGGGTGGCGAACTGTTCCACAAGCTTCGGGTCTTCATCTGCAACAGAGCCAATCTGGTAAATCACGCGGTTGATGGCCTTGAAGCGGTTCGCAAGTTCGGTGGAGAACTTTTCGCAATCCTTCCAGGAGAGGCCCGGTGTGGTGATGAGGAACGGCTGCGCGTAGGTACGGCCGTCGCCCTGCACGCCCACGCTCTTGATGGGGAGCAAGCGGCCTGCAATGTGGTTCGCCTTCAGGTAGTCGGCGAGGGACTGGCCCGAGGTGTCGCGAACGTCTTCGAACTTCACCATGTCATCGGAGAGCACGCCGTCGCTGCAGAGCAGGCGAACGCCGAGGCCCGGACCCGGGAACGGGTGGCGCCACACGAGGCTGTGCGGAATGCCGAGTTCTTCGCCCAATGCGCGGACTTCGTCCTTGTACAGGTCGGCGAGCGGTTCGAGCACGAGGCCCTTTTCCATAAGGTCCAGGACTTCTTGCACGCGGTTGTGGTGCGTCTTGATTTTGTCGGCGTTCTTGGTGCCGCCGCTTTCGATGGTGTCGGGGTAGATGGTTCCCTGAGCCATCATCCACTGGTTCGGATCGAGGTTGAGCTTCGCCATTTCCTCGTCCTTCACCGTCAAGAATTCCTTGCCGATAATGCCGCGCTTGGTTTCGGGTGCAGTCACGCCCTTGAGCTTAGCGAGGAAGTGTTCGCTGGCGTCGCGGACCTTGAGGTTGTTCATCCCCTCGGCCTTCAAAAATTCCATAATCTTCTGGGATTCGCCGAGGCGCATCATGCCGTTATCCACGTGCAAACCGAGAACCTTTTCTGGTCCGAGCACGCGGTTCAGGAGCACGAATGCAACGGTGGAGTCCACGCCGCCGGACACGAGCAAGAAGACCTTGCGGTCCTTGACCTGTTCCTTGATGCGCTCCGTGATGAGCGGCAGGTAGCTCTTCATGTTCCAGGTCTTCTTTGCGCCCGTGAAGTCCACGAAGTTTTCCAGCAACTTCATGCCGAACTTGCTGTGGGTGACTTCGGGGTGGAACTGGATGCCGAAAATCTGGCGTTCGGGCTTGTCGCTGTCAAAAGCGACGGCAGCGATTTCGCAGTCCTTGGTGCTCGCTACAATCTTGTAGCCCTCGGGGAGCTTGGTCACCTGGTCGCCGTGGCTCATCCACATCGGGGAGGCCTTCGGGAGACCCTTCAAAATCGGGCAGTTCTCGTCGCCCACAATCAGGTCGGCGATGCCGTATTCCTTGACCTTGCCCGGTTCCACGTGACCGCCCAACTGCTGGGCGATGAGCTGGTGACCGTAGCAGATGCCGAGTTTGGGCACCGGCAGGTTCAAAATCTCGGGATTGTATTCCGGGGCGTCTGCCGCATACACGCTGCTGGGGCCACCGCTGTAGATGATTCCCTTCACTCCTTCGAGCTCGCTGACGGGAGCGGCGGGGGAGTGGATTTCGGTAAACACGCCCAGGCGGCGCACGCGGTTAGCAATCAGGTGGGCGTACTGCCCGCCAAAGTCCAAAACTGCAATCGTATCAACGTTCTTCATACAGTCTCAAAGATAGAAATTTACTCGGCTGCGCTCATTTCGCGGGCAAGTTGAATCAGTGTCTGCACGCCGAATCCAGTCGCGCCGTATTCGGTGTATTTCCACTTCTTGTCGACGAATGCGGTGCCTGCAATATCCCAGTGCGTCCAGGCGGTGTTTTCGGGCACGAATTCCTGGAGGAAGAGGGCCGCAGAAATGGCACCTGCGTCGCTGCCGGTGTTCTTGAGGTCGGCAAAGTGATCTTTCAAGGCGTCGGCGTATTCTTCTTCGAGCGGCATGCTCCAGAATTTTTCGCAGCAGGCTTCGCCGCAGTTGATCACCTTGAGTCCCAAGTCGTCATCGTTGCTGAAGAATCCGGTGACAGCGTAGCCGAGGGCGCGGACCATGGCGCCCGTAAGGGTGGCGAGGTCCACGATGTGGGTTGCGCCGATTTCGCCGGCTTCGGCAAGTCCGTCGCTGAGAACCAGACGGCCTTCGGCGTCGGTGTTGTCGACCATGACGGTCTTGCCGTTCTTGGCGGTAAAGATATCGCCCGGCAGCACGGACTTATTTCCAATGGCGTTTTCGGCGAGGCAGCAGACGGCGCTCACGCGAATCGGGAGCTTGAGCGTAGCGATAGCCTGAATGGCGGCGAGCGCGGTCGCTGCACCACTCATGTCGCTGATCATTTCGGGCATGGATTTAGGCGGTTTCAGGCAGAGGCCGCCGGTATCAAAAGTAAGGCCCTTGCCGACAATCACCAGGTGGTCCTTGGAGGTGCGCTTCGCGGGCTTGTATTCGAGCGTAATCATGTGCGGTTCGTGCGAACTGCCCTTGCCGACGGTCACGTGGCCCATGAAGCCTTCCTTTTCGAGTTGCTTCATGTTGCGGACCTTGATGGAGAGGCCTTCGGTGTACTTGGCGACCGTCTTTGCGCGTTCCACGAATTCGGCGGGGTAGAGGTCCGAAGCACTTGTATTGATCAGGTTCTTGGCAAGCGTAATGGCCTTCTGTTCCACAGCCACATCTTCGGCAATTTTCTTGAATTCCTTGACATGTTCGCCGGCGACGATTTCGTAGGTCACCTGGAAGTTCGGCTTTTGCTTGCTCTTGTAGGCGTCAAACTTGTAGTCGGCGTAATGCAGGCCGTGCAAAATGGCCTTGAACTGCTCATCGGCCGCGTCGGCCAGGAACAGGCTCACGCAAGCAATCTGCTTTTTCATTGCCTTCTTGGCGAGGCGGTAGGCAGCCATACGCAGGTGGTCAAGTGCTGAAAGTCCGCGTTCCTTGGCGGCGTCCACAAAAATGGTGTTGCAACCGTCGATTTCTAAGTATTCGAGGTCTTCGAAGGGACCGTCGTTCATGCCCTTCAGAATGGTTTCGACCTGTTCTTCGCCTTCGGGCGAGAGCACGGTGGAAAACTGAATGGATTGCTTGACAAAAAAGAGGGCGTAAGCCTTGTTGTCAGTATTTTTGAGATTTTCAGAAGAAACGATATTCAGATTCATGCCTCAAATGTAGTAAATAGTAGGCTGTAGACAGTGGTTAGTAGACAGTAGGCGGTTGTAGGTGACGTTTGATACCCTTTTATTGGCTGCTAGTCGCATTTTTGGGGTGTCTTTTTGCAATTTACTCGAAAAAAATGCTATAATGAAGTTGAAAAAATGGAGGTTCTTATGAATCGTAAACTTACCGGTATTCTTAGCGTTCTTGCCCTTTCGGCAATGTCTTTTGCGCAGGCTCCTGCCGCTGCAGCACCTGCTGCTACCCCTGCTGCAGAACCTGTGGCTGCCGCCCCTGCCGCAGCCCCTGCTGAACAGCCCGCCCCTGCCGCAGAACAGACCGCTCCCGCAGCCGCTGTTGCGGAATCTGCCGCAGCTCCCGAAGCCGCACCTGCAGCCGTCGCTGCCGAACCTGCCCCCGATGCTTCGGCTAGCTCAGCAACCGAAGCTGCTCCGGTCGCTGTACGTGGTGCCGATGCCTCGGCTCCCGTTGCCGCAGAACCTGTCGTTGCTGAAGAACCTGCCGTAACGGTTGCACCCAAGGCAGTCCGCGGTGCAGACAAGCAATCTTCTGAAGAAGCTGTCCAGCGCTTCCGTGACGCACGCAATACGGTCTATTACGAAACCGTTTATACGGGTGAAGACGGAGTCCCTGTGCGTACAGTCTATGTCGCTCAGCGCGACACCAAGGATACCGTCACGATGGATAAGCTCATGGGGCTTCATCCGATGAAGTTCAAAATCGGTGCTCACGGTTCCGTTGGTGCCTACCAGCTGGCTGGCAGCGAATGGGATAGCGATCATTACGACGGTATGGTCTGGAAGGCGGGTGTCATGTCGATTATCCCGTTGAACGAGTATACCATGGGTATTAAGGTCGGCGTTCTTTACGAACAGGCAAAGGCTAGCGAATCCTATCGTATATACGATGTGCCGACCACATTCAAGTTCTCACAGAAGAAAATCGACATTCCGGTGCTGTTCACCTTCAAGGCGGCTACATCGAGAATCTACTTTGACTTGGGTGTTGAGGTGGATATTCCTTTGTACGACAAGCTCCGCGTTTCCTATACGGACTCGAAGGATGAAAAGCATTCGAGCCGTATCGATATGATGGATGACTACCGCAATTCCATGGACTGGGCTTTTGCCTTTGGTTTCTCGGTCATGGCGAACCAGTATGTGTCTCTTGATGTCAGGGCAAACCTTGGTATGTCCGACCTCTATGATGGTCACATGAAGTACATGAATTTGAACCTTGATGCGTCCTCCTTCAATGTGGGACTTACGTTCTATCCGTTTTAATCTATGATTCTTGCGATAGTCGCTGTCATTGCTGGACTTGCCGTTCTCGTATGGAGTGCGGACAAGTTCGTGGACGGGGCTGTGGGCGTTGCAAAATTTTGCGGAATGTCCACACTCTTGATCGGTATGGTCATCATTGGTTTCGGGACTTCTGCCCCGGAGCTTACGGTGTCTGCGATTTCTGCGGCACAGGGAAATCCTGAGCTTGCGCTTGGAAACGCTTATGGAAGCAACATTGCAAACATTGCGCTGATTCTAGGCACCACCGCTCTCATCTCTCCGATTCTCATGCAACGGTCGGTTCTTCGCAGCGATTTGCCAATCCTGATTGCGGTGTCGGTCCTTTCGATCATTTTGGTGAGTGACGGAAGCGTCATGCGCAGCAATGGCGTTCTGCTTCTGCTTGTATTTGCCGTGACCATGGGGTATAGTATCTGGCGTGAAATTCGAAAGGCCAAAATGGAAAAAGGGGAAGGCCTTCCCCTCGCTGCAGCTTCGCTGGGCGAATCTTCCGCTACCCCTTCTGAAAAGGGCTCCCTTGGCAAGTCTATCTTGTGGCTTGTCTTGGGTTTCGCCTTGCTCGTGGCATCGTCTAGGGCTCTTGTATGGGGCGCTGTAGATATAGCGAGAACTCTTGGCGTGAGCGATTTGCTGATTGGCCTTACGATTGTCGCTATCGGAACATCTTTGCCGGAACTGGCGAGCTCCATTGCCGCAGCCCGCAAGGGTGAAAATGACCTTGCCCTTGGCAACATCATCGGTTCCAATTTGTTCAACACGCTTGCCGTGGTGGGCGTTGCGGCGACGATTTCTCCGATGGAAGATATTGAAAAGGCTGTCACTTATCGAGACATGCCCTTGATGGTTGCACTTACGGTTGCCTTGATCGTGCTTGGCTTTAGGCGTAAAGGCGACGGTCGTTTAAACCGTATTGCCGGCGCCATCCTTTTAGCCGTTTACATCGGCTACCTCGCCCTGCTTATTGTACAAGCTAAGGCATAAAAAAATGAAGAATTGATTCATTCTTCATTTTTATGTATTTATTCTGCAGGCGCGTTGCACCGTGCTTTTGTCTAGTTTGGCGGGAAGAACAGGTATGCGATGGCAATGGCTGCAATGACGCCGGCAGCGTCCGCTATTAGGGCGCAGGTGACTGCGTGGCGAGTCTTCTTGACGCCCACTGAACCAAAGTAGACTGCAATGATGTAGAACGTGGTGTCTGCGGCACCTTGGAACATGCAGCTCAGGCGGCCTGCAAAACTGTCGGGACCGAGAGTCTTCATGGCGTCGATCATCATGCCGCGGGCACCGCTACCACTCAAGGGTTTCATGATAGCAGTGGGGAGGGCGGGCACAATGTCGCTACCGACTCCGCAGAGTCCAAGTACCCACGAAACTCCGTTCAGCAAAAGGTCCATCGCGCCGCTCGCGCGGAACACGGCTACACCCACAAGGATGGCGACGAGGTTCGGAATGATCATCACGGCGGTATGGAAACCGTCCTTAGCGCCTTCGACAAAGGCCTCGTAGGCCTGCACCTTCTTGTAGACGGCAAGTCCGAGGAACGCGACAATGATGCCGAAGAGGGCGACGCCGCTAATCAAAAGGCTGGTGGTACCAATCGCTTCGGCGGTCAGGTGGCTGAAGTAGACCATGATCGAAATGACACAAGCCGAAAGTCCGCCCAGCCAAGCGACGGTTACGGGATCTTTGAGTTTGACTTTCTGGAAAAAGCTAAGGGCGACGATACCTGCGATAGTGCTGAAGAACGTAGAAAGCAAGAGAGGAAGGAAAACATCGCTCGGATTGGATGCCCCCATCTGGGCGCGGTAAGTCATGATGCTCACCGGAATCAGCGTAAGGCCGCTTGCGTTCAGCACCAGGAACATAATCTGCGAGTTGCTAGCGACGGTCTTGTCTTCGTTGGGGTTGATTTCTTGCAGCTGCTTCATGGCCTGGAGGCCCATTGGCGTGGCGGCGTTGTCGAGACCGAGCATGTTCGCGCTGATGTTCATGAGCATGGTGCCAATCACCGGGTGGTTCTTCGGAATTTCAGGGAAAAGCCTGCTGAACAGCGGCGAGACGATTTTGGCGAGGATCTGCACCGCCCCTGCCTTCTCGCCAATTTTCATGATGCCTAGCCACAGCGAAAGAATGCCGGTGAGTCCGATGGCAATTTCGAATGCCGTTTTTGACATGTCGAATGCGCCGAGGATTGCCTTGTTGAAAATTCCAGAATCGCCGAAGGCGAGCCACTGGACCATGCAGGCGACGAACGCCCCGAAAAAGAAAACGAGCCAAATGATATTTAAGACCATGGCAAAAAAATAGTAAAATGTTATTGATAAAAAAATGGCTCCTGGATTACTCCAGGAGTCCATTTTCAGAAACATTCGGATTACGAGTTTCGATTAGTAATCGTAGTAGTAATCGTAGTCGCCCCAATCGTCATCGTCGTCATCATCGTAGGAAGAAGACTTGCTATCGGAGAACTTGCTGAGAAGATCTTCGAGACCAGTGCTGGGATCGTTTCCTGCGGGGTTGCTGACTTTCTTGTCGGCGATACGGGGACCGCTCGGATTTCCTTCTGCGGAGCAACCCAAGAGAGCGATTACGCTTGCGATCAATGCAAATTTGATAATCTTATTCATTCTTTTATCCTCCGGTTAGAAAGAAAGGGTTCCGCTGAAGTTTCCGATGAGGCCTTCCCATGCGGCGGTGGTCAGGTCTTCTGCAACAGATGCTTCAACAGAGAGGTTCTTGTACTGGAAACGAGCACCGGCTGTTGCAATCGTTGCGTTGGTCTTCATACCCATGATGGAGACGTCCGTGGTCACCTTGGCGTTCGGCGTGTCGTAGTTGGTCACGAATTCGTCGCTTGCGTAAGAGAACACTTCCCAGTTGAATGCTGCACCACCGAAGATGATCCAGCTTTCAGAAACGTTCATTTCAGCAAAGATGTTCGGGCTGGTGTACAGACCAAAGATGCTGTAGTTATCCTTTCTCTTGGCACCCTTGTTGTCCAGTTCGTCGAAGAAGACGAGCGGGAGACGAGTGTTGAAACCGAGAAGGACGCGGGATTCAGCATTGGAGAGAACCGGGAAACCGACATTGAAGAACGGCTGGATGAGGGTGTTTGCCGTAGTTCCAGTGCTTTCATCGGTACGCTTGTCACCACCAGCCGGGAATGTGACTTCCTTAGTGAAGTCCTTGTGACGGACAACTGCTGCACCTACAGACCATGCGAACGTGCTGCCGGACGGGCTGTTGGAGAATACGAGGCTTCCGCCCAGATCCCAGAAGTCTTCGTCATGTTCATCGTCACCGCTTTTGGTGTCGGTTTCGAGAGCGTAGGTGTTCCAGTAGGCGTTGATAGTGAGGTCAATGCCGCCGAGAGGAGCTGCGAAGGTTGCGCCGAGATAGTCGTTCGGACGAGTGACAGATGCGTCGTATTCATCCTTGTTGTTGTCGCTCTTGCGTTCGGCAGAACCCCACTTCTTGTCGAGAGCAACATCAACGGTTACACCGAAAGACTTGGTGGCAATACCAGCAGTGACCTGACCGAGGTTGCCGATGTTGCGGTCAAATGCCAGCAAATAGGTCATGCTGCCCGAGCCGAGGGCGAGAGCGCCGTACTTGTCGGTGGGTTCCACATAGAAAAGCTTTGCTCCAGCCATCTTGTAAGGAACGGCCATGTTGCCGCGGACGGTAGAAGCGGCGGCTTCGTTGCCGACAGTGTTATAGGCGTGACCGTGAAGGACGTTGAGACCCTTAGCCTGTTCAGCCGGTGCTGCAACTTCTTCGGTCTTGGCGACCGGAGCTTCATCTTCGTCATCAGCCACAGCCGGAGCTGCGGGTGCCGGAGCCGGTGCCGGTTCATGTTCGGAAGCTTCTTCCTGCGTGCTTTCGGCAGCGGCGGCGGGAGCTTCTTCGTATTCGTCGTCGTAATCTTGAGCGACGGCGGCAGAAATGGCGAGCGCCGAAACAATCGAGACTAGTTTGATGTTCATTTAATTCTCCTTACGAGAGAGGTGTTTAAGTTCTTAAGAAAAAGATAATAAAATCTTCCTGGGTGTTCAAGCCGAAAAACAATATTTTGTTGTAAATCTATTCCTTCAAAATTACTTCTTCGGTTCAATCACTTCCATACCACCCTAACGAGCAGGCAAGGTTTCCTCCGAAACCTTGCACTCAGATTTTTCTTGACGAAAAATCTTCACTCATGGTTAGGCTTTCGGTTCAATAACCTCAAGCCCTCCCATGTACGGACGCAGCACTTCAGGAATCTTGAGCGAGCCGTCCTTCTGTTGGTAGTTGTCGCAGATACCGACCATCACGCGCGGCGTTGCAAGGCCAGAACCATTCAGCGTGTGAACATAGACGTTCTTGCCGCCGATCTTGGTCTTGATGTTGGCGCGGCGAGCCTGGTAGTCTTCGAAGTTAGAGCAGGAGCTGACTTCGAGCCAC
>JAFXRC010000028.1 GCA_017526585.1 Fibrobacter sp.
CCAGAAGGGAAAGACGGGCAACGTCATCATTGACTGTTACAAGATGAGCGGCAAAAAACTTTGGCGCATCGATCTGGGCGTAAACATCCGTGCGGGGGCGCACTACACGCAGATGCTCGTGGGTGACTACGATGGCGACGGCAAGGCGGAACTTGCCGTAAAGACAGCGCCGGGAACGAAGGATGCCAGCGGAAAGTACCTGAGCAAGGGCGCGGCGGCCAATGCGGCGCATACCAGCGATTACCGCAATTCGAGTGGATACATTCTGACCGGTGACGAATACCTCACGGTTTTTAACGGCGAAACGGGACTTGAAATGGCGACCGTTGCCTATAATCCAGGGCGCGGTACGGTAAAGAACTGGGGCGACAGTTACGGGAACCGCGTCGACCGCTTCCTTGCGACAAATGCCTATCTCGATGGCAAGAAACCGAGCATGGTTTTCCAGCGCGGCTATTACACGCGCATGGCGCTCACGGCCTACGACTGGGACGGAAAATCGCTGACGCAGCGCTGGTACCACAATTCGGCGACGAGCGGCAAGGAATGCTACGGGCAGGGGAACCATAACCTTTCGGCGGGTGACGTGGATGGCGACGGATTTGATGAAATCATGCAGGGTAACTGCGCTATCGATCACGATGGCAAGTTCATGTACCGTGTAGGTTACGGTCACGGTGATGCAATCCACTTTGGCGATTTGGACCCCGACAACGACGGCCTCGAGGTTTGGCAGGTCCACGAGGAAAAGCCCTACGGCTACAACTTGCACGACGCACGTACTGGCAAGGTGCTTTTCTACGAAACCAGTTCGGGCGATAACGGGCGCGGTGTCGCGGGCGACGTTGATTCCAACAGCCGCGGACATGAGCTCTGGTCTGCTGCAAACTGGAACACCTATACGGCTAAGGGAAAAATCTGGAAGGCCGACAAGCGTCCCGCCTACAACTTCCGTATCTACTGGGATGGTGACCTGCTTGACGAACTTTTGGACAATACGACCATCAGCAAGTGGGACCATGCAAAGCAACAGAGCAATACACTTTTCCAGATGCAGGGCAACAGCTGCAATACCACCAAGGCGACACCGAATTTCAGCGGTGACATTCTGGGTGACTGGCGCGAGGAAGTCATCTTGCACGATGGAGCCTCCAAGCTTTACATTTACACGACGACCACGCCTACCGAACATCGCATGTACACGCTTGCGCACGACCCGGTTTATCGCAATGGCATGAGCTGGCAGAATACCGCCTACAACCAGCCGCCGCATCTGGGCTTTTGGCTGCATGGCAACAAGGGCAAGTTCCCGAAGCCGGACATCGTGCTGATAGGCGACAACACGCCGAAGGCGGCCGCGATTGTCAAGCAGGGCGCAGGTAGTTCGAGCCAGGTGATTGTGGAGGGTGATTCGATTGTCCCGTTCACCTTCGCGATCCAGCATGCGGATGGGGCGAATGTTGACGGGCTCCCGGCAGGCGTGACGGCCGTGTGGAATGCGACGACATCATCGCTCTATTTTAGCGGGACTCCCGTTGTCGAGGGCGAGTTTACCTATACGATTACGACGAAAGGCGGGAATGCTGACTTTGGCGAAGCGACTCGCAACGGAAAATTCACCATTCTGAGTGTCGTGGAATCGGGACCTGCTCCTCTTATGGTTCGGAGCGATATCGAGGCGGCGGTACCGACCGATGCAAAGGGAGCCTTTGCCGACAACCACGAGAATTTCCGCGGCACGGGATTCTACGATTTCGAAAACAGTCTCGATAGCTACGGCATTTACCACCTGGTTTCGCCGAAGGAATACAAGAATGCAACGATGGTGCTGCGCTACGCCCACGGCAAAACGGATACGCGTCGCATTATGGTGAAGATGAATGAAGACCTGGTCGGTTCGCTGACGTTCAAGCCCACTGCCGATTGGGATACCTGGGATAGCGTCTCGGTGGGTGTTTCGCTCCAGAAGGGGTTGAATGTGCTTTATCTGAAATCGCTGGAAGAGGCGGGTGCACCGAACATCGATCAGATCGGTTTTGATGTCGAAGGCGTGGTGCTTTTTGAGGATTCAACGCAACTCTCGGCGATAGACACCTTGAGCGCTGAAGTCGCGGGAGACTCTTCGGGAACGACGGGACTTACCCGTGGCGATTACACCGCAGAAGACGACTTTGCAAGTAACATTCGCGTTGCTGCCGGAATACACCTGAATCTTGCAGATGGTACGCTGATTGCCCGCGAATCGGGGTATGCCCAGGTGGATTTCTTTGACATGACTGGCCACCAGGTGGCGCGCCTTGCAAGAAATGTTCCGGCAGGAGCGTCTGACTTGTCCCGCGAAATCAGGGCTCTCCCCGAGGGCGTCTACATGGTCCGTGTCAAGTTCAATGGTCGCATGATGCAGAATGCGGTGCAGGTAAGAGTAGAACGGTAGTTTCCTAACTAAACGATACGTCCCGGCGGAAGCCGGGGCGTTTTTTTGCACCGCAGGTGCCCACGGAGAAACTTGTCTCATGCCACCGCAGGTGCCCGCCGTAGTCCGCGGACAACTGGAAATTTCTTTTACCCTACCCCCGGAGCAAATCCGAGGGTATTTTTGTGGGCAGAAAGGAGTTATGTATGGGATGTTTGAACTCTATTCGCGTATTGGGCCTCTCGGCGGCGCTTGCCTTTGCCGCATCGCCCGTCATCAAGGTCGATTTTGACATGAGCGGCCGCAATTCGAGCGAGGTCTCGGAACCGAATTACGTGCCTTGGGTGGTTTCGGGTGTCACTTCGAAGGACACGACGCTTTCGGGCGTGAAGGTGAATGTTGCCGGAAGTGCGAACCTCAAGGCCAACTGGTACAAGGCCGGGGTGCAGTCCCCGAGCTATGCGCGCCTTGTGTGCGACGGCGTGATGGTCGAAGGTGGTGGGGCGATTACGCTCACCTTCTCGAATCTTGCGGCAGGGACGCACAGTCTCTTGTTGTACCTGAACAATGTCGATGGGACGGCGGTAAGCAACAGCATCGATGTCTATGTGAACAACTCGAAGCAGACGTCGGTCAAGCCCACGAATCGTGCGCTCTCGACAGGCGAGGCGGCGATTGCCTATGTGACTTTTAATGTAAGCGGTACGGGTGCCTCGACCGCGATAAAGCTGAATACGGGAACGGTTACCCTGAACGGCTTTGAACTGAACGTGCCCAATGCGGCGGCGCAGGCGACAGGCCCTTCGCCTGCGGATCTGGATTATCACGCTCCGCACGAAAACGGAGCGCTGACGCTTTCGTGGACGGCGGCGAAGTCGGCCGTAAAGCATCGCGTCTATTTCGGGACGGATTCGGCGGCTGTGCTTGCGGCAACGCCCTCGAGCACTGCGGTTTACAAGGGTGAACAATCCGGCAGTTCGTATAAGGTGAGCGGTACGACTCCGCTGCAGACATACTACTGGCGCATCGATGAGGTCGATGCGAACGGAACGGTCACAGCAGGGAATGTCTGGTCGTTCAAGCCGGGCCGCGTCGCGTTCGAAGGTGCCGAAGGTTATGGCCGCAACGCCCTGGGTGGCCGTGGCGGCAAGGTGGTGTACGTGACGAACCTGAACGATGACGGTGCAGGCTCCTTGCGCGAGGCGTGCACGGCAGAAATTGGCCCGCGTACCATCGTGTTCAAGGTGTCGGGCATGATCCAGCTGAAATCGCGCCTGGTCTGCAATCAGGATTACGTGACGATTGCGGGGCAGACGGCTCCCGGCAAGGGAATTACCATCAAGAGCGCTCCCATCGGGTTCACGGGCAAGGACATGGTCATCCGCTTCATGCGCGTGCGCTTGGGTTACGGTGCCACTTACGACGGCATGGGGCTCACCGGCGGCGACCACAGCATATTGGACCATGCGAGCATCAGCTGGACGATTGACGAAGCCTTCAGTAGCCGAGGCGGCAAGAACCTTACGCTGCAGCGCACGCTGATTTCGGAAGCGCTGAACATTGCGGACCACCAGAATTACCCTGTCGGGACGGGACACGGGTATGCGGCGACTATCGGCGGCGATATCGGCAGCTTCCACCACAACCTGCTTGCGCATAATGCGGGCCGCAACTGGAGCCTGGGCGGTGGCCTCGACGGGAACGGCTACTATGCGGGCCGCCTTGACATATTCAACAACGTTGTCTATAACTGGGTGAGCCGCGTGACCGATGGCGGTGCGCACGAGGTGAACTTCGTGGGCAATTACTACAAGGAGGGCGCCGCCACCACCTTGCACGGCTATACTTTGCGCGCACAGTTCGAAGGTACGGGCAAAGGCTCGCAGGCGTATTACTACCACAACAACGTTCTCGAGGCTGCGGGCGGCAAGTTCACCTGCGACGGCACCAACGACAATTGCGGTCGCGAGTATTCGCTTTCCGGCGGGCAGGTGCTGGATTGGGAACCCTGGAACAGCAAGCCCTTCTTTGCCTCGTATGCGACTGTCCAGAGCGCGAAGGCCGCCTACAAGGATGTGCTGAGCGATGTGGGCCAACGCATGCCTGTACTTGACAATCACGACACCCGCGTGATAAACGAAACCAAGAACGGAACCTACAGCATGAAGGGCTCCGTGGGTGGCATGGCGGGCATTCCCGACCGCGAAACCGACGTGAAGGATACGGCGAACATCAAGGGCTGGGAGCCTTACCCGAGCGAAATCCGGGCCGACGACTACGACAGCGATTTGGACGGGCTTCCGGACTGGTGGGAAAATATGTACGGGTACAATCCGAAGTCGAAGAGCGGTGACTTTAGCGAAGCGAACAGGGACCGCCTGGGCGATGGCTGGACGGAACTGGAACGCTACCTGGAATGGATGGCCCGCGCGCACTACACCTTCGCGAAGGGCGAAACGCAGGTGATAGACCTTTCGCAGTTTACCCGCGGTTACGACGGCGGAACCTACACCGTGTCGGCCCCGAGCGGCGTGACGGCGACCGTGAGCGGTTCCAGGTTGACGGTGAAACTCGCCGATAGCTTTGCAGGTGCGGGCTACGTGCAATTTACGCTGAAGGACAACGCGGGCGATACCTTTAGCCGCTACATCGGCGTGACGCAGGGCCTAGCCTTGAACGCCTCGCAGGGCGAACAGGATGAAAACGATACGACATCTATTGTCGCGGGTGATTCTACGGCAAAGGATTCGACGACCCTGATTCGGGACCTTCGTCGTGCACGCCCTGCCGACATGCGCGGGGCTACGCATAAAAACTACCGCGACCTGAAGGGCCGCCGCTTCGACAAGCAGATTCCTTACAGGGTGATGTTCTAGAAAGACTAGCCTTAATCTTATGCGCCCTTGTACAGAATGGCAAGCATTGTCAGGTCGTCGCTTTGTTCTGCATCTTGTACGAAATGGGCTACGGATTGTTTCATCGTCTCGATCAGTTCTTCAGGCGTGAACGTTTTCTGAGCCTTTGTTGCGGCTTGGGTGGAATCGCTACCATTGATGGTACTTGCGATGCGTGAAAAGCCGAACAACTCTTCTGCCGCATTTGTGGCTTCGTTCAGTCCATCGGTATAAAGCATGATCATGTCGCCTGGAACGATGGTTGTTTCTTGATCTTGGTATTTTGAATTCTCTGCAATGCCGATGGGGATGTTCGCCTTGGCTTCTACTTGAGAAATTACGCGACCCTTGATAATGAGCGGCTTTTCGTGACCTGCGTTGCAGAAATGTAGTTTTCCTGTTTCCAAATCGAGAACGCCGACAAACAGCGTGGAAAACATGCCTGTGCTGTTGCCTCGGCTCGCTATTGCGTTCATGTCGCGAACGATGGTCGCCGGGTTGTCTTCTTTTGCGGCAACGGTGCGGAATACGGCCTGTGTCATCGACATGACCAATGCTGCAGGAATTCCTTTTCCGCATACATCTCCGATATTGAAAAATAACTTGTTGTTGCGTACAAAGTAATCGTAGAAATCTCCGCCGACCTGTTTGGCAGGCACCTGTGTTCCTGCAATTTCGATGTCGCCGCGTTCCGGTTTTTCTGTGGGGAGCATCGATGTTTGGATTCTGTTGGCGATATCGAGTTCTCGGTTAAGAAATTCCTTCTCGGCACTGACCTTATTCAGGCGGCTCACGCTGGTTACGCTGCGGTAGATGATAAAGGCGAGAACAAGAAGACCCAATAATTGAAAGATGATGACTCGGTATAGCACCAGCTGCTGGTTGTCGTAGAGCTGCGTGGCGAGAGCGGAAAGCTCGCTCATGGGAACATCTGCCCCAATGACAGCTGTAACTTCACCCTTGTTGTTGTGAACGGGTCGAGAAAATGTGGACATCAGGGTTTCGTAATAACGGCTCATGTAAGGCTCGCTCCAGAATCCGTTGCCGTGGAGGCCTTCCCTGTACCAGGTACGTTCGGTGTAATCAAAACCGATAATCGTGTCTGCTATTTTATGGTGCTCTTCGTCCCTGAAGGTGTAGTAGCCGTTACGTACGCCGTCGCTTAGGACGCGGTGCGTGTAGTCAATACCCACGATTTCTGGGTGGATGGCAACGGTCTTTTGCAACAATCTGTGCAGTGAGTCTTCTTGGTTCAGCTCTGCCAAGCGCTCAACTTCGGGCAATATATCGGTTATGGCTCCTTCGGCAATGCGTTTAATCTCGGCGGTATGGTTTGTTTCGCTTAGGTCGCGCTGCGCCATTTCCATGATTTGAGAGCTGATGGCCTTGCGTGTCGACATGAATTGTACGGCCGTAGTCAATTCTAGCAATAGTGCTGCCGTGATGAGAACGGCTATGCTCCGTATTTTGGCCTGTCGAGAGGTTTTCATATAAAAATCCTTACACCTTTCCCCTGTCGGAGCTTTTCTCCCTGTAACTAATTTAGCAAATGGGGTGTTTTTTTCGGTTACAATCGGCTTCGTTTACAACTAACTGCGGGTAGCTTTTTTATCTTTAGGGCGAAAAAGGGCTCAGGGAAATCCCCTGGGTAGCTTATTTTCGTGTTTAACTAGAAAGAAAAACGAAGGATATATGGCAAATCGTGTTGTAATCGGTTCCCAGTGGGGTGACGAAGGCAAGGCCAAAGTTGTTGATTTTCTGACTCTGGACGCAGACTACATTGTGCGTTTCCAGGGCGGCGCAAATGCCGGCCATACCGTGGAAGTGGGCGACAAGAAGTTCGTGTTCCACCTGATTCCTTCGGGCATTATGCATGATGACAAGATTTGCGTGATCGGTAACGGCGTTGTGCTCGACCCGGTGCAGACTCTTGCCGAAATCGCTGACCTCCACACCAAGGGAATCAATCCGGAAGGTCGCCTGTTCATTGCCGACAACGCACACGTGGTGCTCCCGTACCATTCTACCCTCGACAAGGCCAAGGAAAAGAAGGCCGGCAAGGGTGCTATCGGCACGACGGGCCGCGGCATTGGCCCCTGCTACAGCGACAAGGTGAACCGTATCGGTGTCCGCGTGGGTGATCTCATGGACGAACGCGAACTGCGCCCCCGCGTCGAAGCGATGGCCAAGGTCCACAACGAAGAATTTAAGGTGATGTACGATGTTCCCGAAATCGATCCGGAACAGGTCATCAAGGACTACCTCGAACTCGGCCAGAAGATCAAGCCGTTCGTGCGCGACGTGAGCGCTATGCTCTATGCTGCCGTGAAGGCTGGCAAGCGCCTGGTGTTCGAAGGTGCCCAGGGCACCATCCTCGACGTCGACCAGGGTACTTACCCGTTCGTGACCTCCAGCAACACGGTCGCAGGCTATGCAAGCTGCGGCGCTGGCATTGGCCCCACGGCTATCGACCAGGTTGTCGGTGTCGTCAAGGCTTACACGACCCGCGTGGGTAACGGTCCGTTCCCGACCGAACTTCTGGACGAAACGGGCGACACGCTCCGCAAGATTGGTAACGAATATGGTGCAACGACCGGTCGTAACCGCCGCTGCGGTTGGTTCGACGCTCCGGTGGTCCGCAAGGCTGCCGTGGTGAACGGCCTGACTCATCTCGCCATCACCAAGCTCGACGTGCTCGACACCTTTGATACCATCAAGATTTGCACTCACTACGAATGCGACGGCGAAAAGATCGAGAACTTCCCGAACCAGCTTTCCAAGGTCGGTCGTTGCGTTCCTGTCTACGAAGAAATGCCGGGCTGGAAGTGCGATACCACCAAGTGCCGCAAGCTCGAAGAACTGCCGGAAAAAGCCCGTAAGTACCTGAACCGCATGGCGGAACTCGTGGGCGTGAAGATCGGCATGATCTCGATCGGTGCGAAGCGTGACCAGAGCATTATCGTGGATTTGGACTAGGATCTAACGAAGGAGAAGGATATGGACAACGATGTATGTGGACTCTTGAAAGGGGTTGACCTTTTCTCTGAATTGACGGAAGAACAACTTGGCTTGCTGGCCAATTTGGTTGTTGTCCAGGACTTCAACCGCGACGAAACTGTGGTGCTCGAAGGCGACTGCTCGATGAAGGCGCTGTACCTGATTGCTTCGGGGACGGTGCAGGTCTATATGACCGGCGTCGATGGGCGCGAGACGATCCTCAGTTTCTTGGAACGCGGCGACTTCTTTGGTGAAATGTCGCTCATCGACGGCGAACCGAGGTCTGCCTCGGTGCGCACCGTCACCGATGCGCAGCTGATGATTATTCACCGCGAACCGTTTCTGACGCTGATTCGCCAGACCCCTGAAATTGCGATGTCGCTCTTGTCTGAAATGAGCAAGAGACTCCGTAAGGCGAACAAGCAGATCGGTTCCTTGTCGACTATGTCCGTAAGTGGCCGTGTGGCGGGTACTCTCCTGAACCTCATGGAAGAACGCGGCATGCGCATTCATACCGATAACGGCCAGATGGTGACGGTCATCCACAACCGCCCGACCCAGCAGCAGCTCGCCGATATGTCGGGTACGACTCGCGAAACCGTGAGCCGCATTTGCTCGATGCTTGTGAAGGCAAACGCGATTGCCATGACCGGCAAGGATATCGTGATTTTCGACGAAAACGCCCTGCAGGAGAAAGCTACCAAGGGATAATAAAGCTTGACCGGCCCTTCGGCAAGCTCAGGGACTTTAAAGTTTGGTGAGCCTGCCGAACCAAAGTTCTGATATTTGTTTTGTTATGGATAAAGTAAAAAGTATTTTAAACAAACTTCTGACGTGGTTCAAGACGGCGCCAATTGTCAAGGCGGTTGCCGTTTGGATTGTTCTCTTGATTGTGCTTGCCTTTGCGGTCGACAAACTTGTGATGCCGATTTTCTCTGGGCATTTCGCCTCTACGGGTGAAGTTCCGAACTTGGAAGGCATGACGCAGGAAGCTGCTGAGAAGGCTCTGGACGAAGCGGGCTTCAAGTACGAATGGCTCGAAGAAGGGCGCTATAACGCCCAAATTCCGGAAGGTCTTGTGCTGGTGCAGATGCCCGCTGCCGGACGTACCGCAAAGCTTGGCCGTACAGTCAAACTTACCAAGAGTTTGGGACTTCGCGAAGTGGAAATTCCTGATTTGCGTGGCAAGAGCCAGAAGCAGGCTGCGATTTCCTTGAGCCGAGCAGGTCTTGTGCAGGGAGCAATTGTGAAGGGCGCTCACCAGAGCATTCCGCGTGGTGTCGTGATTCGCACGATTCCTTTTGCGGGTCAGAAGGTGCGCGTTGGCGATACGGTGAAGGTCGTGATTTCTGCTGGAGTCACATCGGGTAATACGCTGTTGCCGGACTTTGGCGGCGAATTGATTGACAATGTCTATGCGAAAATCGAAAAGCTCGGTTTTAAAGTTGGCAAGATCAAGCGCCAGAAAGACGAAGAAGGTCGTGCTCCTGGTACGGTGATCGAGACTTCTCCCAAACATGGCGACTACTTGCCGCCAGATACCAAGATTGATTTTATAATCGCTGACTAGGAACGAACGCATGAAGTCCCTGTTCATTTCGCTTGCGGTTGCGGTAGCGCTCTTTACGACGGCGCTTTCGTGTGGCGGTTGCGCCTCGTCGGCGAAGAAGGGTAGCGCCTTGACGGCTGCTGATTCGGCGGCGATTGCAATGGCTGTAAATGCGAAGCTGGATTCCATGCAGAAGGCAGCGGCTGAAGAAACCGCCTTGCCAGAGAATATCGATGCGGCGCACGAATCGTTTATCCGCGCTCAGGAAATGGAACTCCGCGGAGAAAAGGCGCTGGCGAACGTGTTCTGGCAACATGCAGCGGAATCGGATCCGTACAACCGGTACCTTGCCTTTAAGCTTGCCGAAATCATTGCGGCACAGGGCGTCGATTCCCTTGCCTTAGTTCAGGCTCAGCATGCGCAGCGTCTCAAGGGAACTGCAACGGCGTCTCAGCTGGGGTTACTTGCGCACCTGTACGTGAAGGACGGCAGCGCTGATTCGGCTCGTAAGTATTTTAACGCGGCGTTAGATTCTTCTCGCTACCAGGACATGACGCTTCTGTATGATTACAGCCTGTTCCTGGAAGCGGTGCAGGACGGCAAGGAACTGGTTCGCGTCTATGACTTGCTTTTGCCGCAGGTGAACTATATGCCGACGCTTTTCCAGCGTCAGCTCAAGCTACTGCTCGATCAGGGGAAGGATTCTGCCGTCGTGGAACTTTTCGAAAAGGGTCATGAGGCGACGGGTGACAAGAAGATGCTTTTGCAGATGGTGCAGGGACTAGTGTTCCAGAAGCGCATGAAGGAGGCTCAGGCGGTTGTTGACACGCTTTCGGAAACGACGAAAGAGGACGAGTCGATGATTGTTCTTATGATGAGCGCCCTCGCCGAAACGGACCGTGAAGCGGCATACACCCTTCTTAAGAAGAAGTATTTGGAAGATGGTGTTCGTACTCCGATTCTTGCCAATTTCCTCGGTCACTACGAGAATATGTTTGGGAACCTGGATAGCGCGAAGGTCCATTTGAAATATGCTGCCGAGAATATAGAGGATCAGCGGGTCTATGTGACGAATTCCTACCATGCCCTTGCAGCAATTGCCTTTAAGGAGAAGAAGCCGAAAGAAGCCGTTCGCTATGCGGAAATGGCGGATTCTGTTGCCCTGGGAGGTGACAAGGCTTTGCTCGCGATGACTTATGGAACAGCGGGAATGTACAGCAAGGCTTACAAGCTGCTGGATTCTTTGATTGTCGTGTGGGATAAGTGGACTCCGATGGAAGGAATCGCTGATTCTGCATCGATGCAGCGCATGCAGGTGGAAGTCGAACGCAACAGAAGGCAGTTCCGTGATGCGTATGCCCGCATTTTGACCGTGGAGGCACAAGAAATCCAGCAGAAGGATATTGCGGATTCTGCTGCTGTCAAGAAGGCGCAGGTGCTGCGAGGAAAGGCGGACTCCCTTTACAGGGATTTGTTGAACAGGGACTCGTCGGATTTGGGATTGTTAAACCAGATAGCGATGAACCTGGAACGAATGGAAAAGTTCGACGAAGCGTTTAAGCTGTTCGACAAGCTTCTCTTGCCGGAGAATGTCGCAAAGATTGATTTGCCGGAAGTGCTTAATTATTACGGATACACGCTGATTGACTTGAACCGAACCCCCGAAGAACTGGACAAGGGTATCGCTCTGGTGAACGAAGCTCTTGCAAAGGACAATTCTGCGGAGCCTACGGAGGCGTACCTGGATTCCAAGGCATGGGGACTTTATCGCAAGGGACTCTTTGCCGAGGCCCTCGAAGTGATGAAACTCATCAAGAATCCGCGCTTTGAAGAGGACTATGTTTACTGGGAACACATGGCGGCTATTCAGGAGGCGCTCGGAATGAAGACCGAAGCGGCGGCATCCTACAAGAAACTGAAAAAGTTACAGCCGCATCATCCTGCCGTAAAGAAGTTCTATAAGAAATAGCCGGTAGGTTGAGTTTCGTGGTTAGGGTTTTGAAGGATACATTTTTGAAGTTTTCCTGTTCCATATTTGTCTTGTTCTTCGTGACGGTTGTTCTTGTTGGCTGCGCCGGTCAAAAGCCCGTAGTGGAACCCAGTGCTCCTGCAGACTCGGCGACGGCTGAAGCTCCACGCGACAGCCTCCGTGCGAAATTCTTGCTCACGATTGTGCAAAAGGACAGTGCAACGGGAAAAGATGTCGCCCAGGAACTGGATGCCGTTATTTTCTCGGTACCTGGCAAGCGCTACCGCATGGAACTCACCGGACCACTTGGAATCGGCGTAGCGTCGCTTCTGTGGCAGGAAGAGGGCTGGCAGATGACCTTTCCGACCGAGAAGCTTTATATGAAGGGTGTCGGATACATGGTGGGGCTCCTGAACAACGATGAGCTCCCGCTGGTGCATATCCACCAGGTAGCGGACATCTTTGACGGACGTCTCTTGCCCGAAGGCTACGAGGAAGTCGCTCCCCCGAATGATTCGACGCGTGTCGAAGGGGCTATGTATGCTCGTGAAAAGATGGGGCGCCCCTTTACCTTCCGGAAGGAAGGCGATCATGTCTCGTGGCTGTCTCGCATGGGACGCGGAGGCAAGACGGAGACCATCCGTTTCTATGATTTCAAGGAATTCGAAGGGGTCGAAACTCCATCGAGAATTGTATTCGATCTAGATGGGGTTCGCTTTTTGGAAATACGTATCAAGAAGGTGACTCGCAACAAGTCATTCAGTTCGGGAACTTGGCGGTTGAACATTCCGAAAAGTTTCAAACGCGTTGGGGAATAAATTTTAGTGGTGAGGAGATTGAATGAAAAAAGTTCTGTTTCTTGGCGCATTGATGGCGCTGCTTCTATCGTGTTCTGACGAAACCACGTATGTGGAGTACGACGCCGACCCCGTCATGGTGGAATCGTACAAGGAATTGTCCGACCTGGACGCCTCTGATTTCAAGAGCGGTACGCGCATCTTTGTCCGCGACGAAGACCGTTTCTATTCCTGGGATGGAAAGTCGTGGAACGAAATCGACGAAGTCCGCTCGTCTTCGAGCAGGTCGTCCTCCAGCAGCGATGATTACGATGATGAATCGTCCGATTCAAACGGCGACATCGAAAGCTCGGACGACGAAGAAGGTTACTCCAGTTCCCGCGAAGATGATGTGACGGTGCGCTCCAGTTCCTCCGAACAGCTGGTCGAGTCCAGTTCTTCTGCGGAAGAGTCCTCCAGCTCGGTTCGGGAATGTTGGCGTGAGATGAATAAAAATTACTCCTATGGCGAGTATGTTGACGAACGCGATGGATACTTGTATAGAACCATAGAGATTGAAGGACGAACATGGCTTGCCGAAAACCTGAATTACGATATTCCTGACCTTGGTGATACTGCAGATGCCTGCTTTGCTTATAACGATACGTTATACTGTGGAAAATATGGAAGGTATTACACATGGTATGCCATGATGAATATTAGACCGGAAGAGTGTAGCGGTAATGGCGGATGTCCTGGATTGTACAGCTACCCCTATCGCGGCGTTTGCCCCGCTGGCTGGCATTTGCCCGATTCCATTGAAGTGGCGGAACTGATTGAACTGTTCGGCGGAATGAAGGCGGCGGGTGGAACCTTGATCGCCCATAGCTTTGGTTTTAATTTTCTGGGAGGAGGATATCAAAATGTCAAGAGCAATGGCGAACGCTATTGGTCAAATGAATTTGCTGGATACCCGAAGGGCTACCTTTATTTTGTAAGTGAGAGTGGCTTTACTAAAACTTTGAGTCCGGTGTATTATGTTGAATTTTACTACCGAGACCTGCAATTGACTTCAATAGGTCGAAATACGGCGATTCCGGTGAGATGCGTCAAAGACGATCCCGATGAAATTGAGCGTCGTAAAAATTTGGTGGTGGAGGAATAAATGCAAATGTTGCCGAAAAGTTTGATCGTCTTAGGGTCGCTTATCCTGTTGAATGCTTGTGGCGATGAAAAGACCGTTTATTATCCGAGCTCTGCAGTTTCTGAAATTGTAGACAGTCGTGAAGACTTGAAAAAATGTACCGAAAAAAACAACGGCGATATTGTCTATGTCAGGGATGAACACGCTGCCTATATTTGTGACATGGAAAAATGGGGAATCTACGAGGAATACGACGAACCGCATATAGGTGGTTCCGATGAAGATGGATTGTCTAGTTCTTCGGAAAAGTCCGGTGGAAAATCTAGTTCGTCGCAATCTTCGAAGAATGAGTCGTCATCATCGAATAAATCGTCTTCTGAACCAGATGAAGATTCTTCGGATTCCGAAGAGAAAGAGCTTTCTTCTTCGTCTTCGGCGGAACGGTCCAGTTCGTCGGCGTTTGTCTGTGCAAATGACTGGTATTGCAGCAATGTCGAAGAACCCTGCAACGAGGCGACCATCGACAACTTTGCCGTGCTCCCTTATAATGACAAGGTTTATTACTACCGGTGCATGGCAGATGGGTGGATGCCTTCGGACCTGGTGGAGTATGACACGTTTGGAAAGCCCTGCACCTCGGATGCCGATACTGCTTGGGGAACCCATGACTTTTATGACCTTAAAGATTCCCTGAACCCCTATCGGAAGTTTTATGTGTGCAAAAAAGGTTCTTATAAGACTTACTATTCATTTGAAGAATCCAATTCAACCGTGTTGACGTTCTTTGATGGCATTGTATGCGATGATTTCCATCAGAATGTTGTGGTGCAAAAGAAGTATTCTTCGTTTGCGTGTCATGGAACTTCTTGGTACCTGGAAGACCAGTATACGGGAACGATGGTGGACGATCGCGATGGAAAAGAGTACAAGACGGTTGGAATTGGTGACCATATCTGGATGCAGGAGAATCTGATGTATAAGGATGTCCCGGCTGTGGAATATGGAACCTACACTGTTAAACAGGGGCCGCAATACAATTGGTACACTGCCGCAAATGTGTCTGAAAAGGAATGGAACAATAACCCGCTCAAAATCAAGGCCCCGATTCAGGGGATATGCCCGGATGGCTGGCATTTGCCGACCTACAGAAATTTTTTGGAGTTGTCCGATGCAATCCATGGAATGGTAGACGATTATTATCACTCCAATAATATTTCTAGCGTCAAAAACAGTGTAAAAGCCTGCTACGTTGGCAAAAACTGGAGCTTGTTTACGAATAATTCTTTCGAAGGAAAGGATTGTATGAACATGAAATTTCTAACTGTTCCAAGGTTGGAGTCTAATGGACGTGTCGCGAAAAATGATTCTAACCATACCACTGCCATGTGGCGAAGCGATACATACGACGATTTTTATGCGGGATCTCTAAATTTGTCGAATGCGATGTACAACGAAACGTCGATGGCATTCAATGAAAATGCTTACGTCAGAATGGAAGCTTTCGAAGTGATCCGTTGCGTCAAAGACGAAGAAGGGGAACATATTTACAAGTCCCCCTACGACATTCCGCAGTAAAATTTAGCGAGCCTTTGTGTTACTTATCCATTAGGCAACGAATGGACATGCTATGGCTACTTTTTTTATAACAAGGCACGACCTTCACCGTGTCCATTGAAATCTCCAAGCTCCATACTTCATCATCGTCCTTTTCGGAAGCACTCCAATAGGTGACAGCACTGTAGCGATCTTCGGAGTTTCTTGAGTGAACTGGATGCGCTTCAAAACCGAGAATGTTTGATCCGTAATAACGATAGGGCCAATCCATGATGCTTCTCAGGTCTTTTTTGATATCGTAATTTTCTAGGACAAAATTTACCAGCGTATCGAATTCGTCTTTAATGGGGATGTGCCACCCTTTGGGGCAAAGTCCTTGTCTTGGGAATGCATCGGGGGCAAGTCCACAAATGTAACCGCCGGCGCAGACTTTTTCGAGAGTGTCGATAGCCTGGTACCAGTAGTCGTAGCCATAACCTGTTTGAGGATTCGCGTCAGACCATCCTTCTTTCAATTTATACCTTAAGTTCTCGGCCAACCAGGTCTGATTTCCGATGTCGACGGTCTTGTAAACGGTTCCGTCTCGCTCGTCGGTAAACTCGCCGTATTCGCCTTGATAACCGTATGGCTGCAAGGTGTCGTTGATGCAACGGACTGGGATTGCATATCTCGTATATGTGAAACTGATTCTTGAACCATAATCATAGCTTGTGCTGACATAGAAAGTGAGCCCTGTGTTGGTGACACTGTCGTACATTCTGGAATTGCTTCCCCAGAGTGTAGCCCCATTTGTTTCTTCCCCGTCGAACTTTCCATCTCTATAAAGATATGACTTGGGTAGCGAAAATCCGTATATGTCTGCAAAATCCCAACCGGCTTTCGACAGCAAGTAGGATCTTGCACTGGTTTTTCCCATGGACATTTCTAGTAGTTCCTTGAACTCGGCTGAGTCGGGTAGGTGATAACCTGCAGGGCAGGCGGTTTGAGCGTCTTCCCAGGTGTAGCAGCGGCCCACACTTGCACAATGGTGACAATAAGAGGAATCCGTTTCGTAATTCAGGTTTTGCGCCATCCATTTTTGGTAACCGATGACAACGGTCTTGTAGGTTTGACCATCGCGGGCATCGGTGAATTCTCCGTATGAAATTTTCGGATTCAAAAAGTCTTCGCGGGTGGGAAACGATGATGAACTGTGGCTATCTTCATAGTAGTAATCGCTGCTGGAAGAGTACTGCGTCTCGCTTGAAGACGAAATGTCGTCGGAATCGGAAGACGAGCCTTCGGACGAAGAGGATTCTTTGGACTTGGAGTCGCTAGAGGATTTGCCCAAGCTGCTCGATGAAGGTTCTTCTTGCGCAACCCATTCGTAGCCATCGCATTCGTATTCGATGTCTTCGTCCTTTACGTAGACGTAGTCGCCCCTGTTGCCGCTGCTGCAAGCGATGACTTGGAGTTCTTTGGCCGATTGGATCTCGGCAAGGTGAATGTTGATGTCATCATCGCTGCAGGCGCAAAGAACCAACAGGGAAAATGCAAATGCTGCTTTGGACTTATTCATCGTTGTTCTCCTCGGGGTTCTTTATGCAGCGGACTGCGAATTGACCGACCTTGGCATAATCGTCAAAGACGTTTTTTATTAAAAATGTGCCTGCAACATAGGCTTTGTAACCATAGCCATATACTTCTGATGAGGTCCAATAAGCGGCAACGATGTTGTCCATCCATACATAGTCGCCCACGTCGGTCTTGTAACCATGACGCGTTGCCGAAAATCCAAAGAAATCACTTTTACCGGAACGGTCCCATGTAATATAAGAGGTGTCGGATATTAACCCGCGTACGGCTGTGCGGCCGTATTCGTCGCCATTCTCTAGATTTTCAGAAGTGAATCCCACATTGCTCCAAAGGGTGTCCCATTCACTCTTGGTAGGAACATGCCATCCGTTAGGGCATATTCCTTGGTTGCTTGTCAATGAGCAGCTTGCGTCGTCTTGACAGCGGTTCTTGTCGTAATCCATGACGCCCGGCCAGGAATAGAGTTTTCCGAAACGTAAACAGAAATCGGGCTCGTCTCTGTAACAGGATTGTCGGCGGTTGTCTTCTATATCGTAATTCAGGTTCTGCGCCATCCAGGTCTGTTCGCCGATAACAACGGTCTTGTATTTTTGCCCGTCGCGTTCGTCTTCGAGGACTCCATATTGGCAAGTGTCGATTTCTGCATTACGGCAGGGCTTTACCTTCGTAATAAAGTTGAACGAAGAACTACTTGAAACGGCTTCTTCGCTGGACGAAGACTCTTCCTCTTCTTCACTGGAAGACGATTCCTCGATTTCTTCGCTCGAAGAGCTTTCCTCGTCGATATCGAAAATATAGGAGCTACTGGAAGGAACCACGATGATGTCTAGGTCGTCGCTGGAGGAACTTTCTTCGTCCTCGTCGGAGCTGCTCGAAGAATTTTCAGAAGATGACGATACGAACAGTTCAACCCATTTCTTGTTGTCGCATTCGTAAATCTGTTCGGTCTCGATGATGTAGACGTATTCGCCTTCGAGAGATTTGGTGCATTTCAGTGTCTTGAAAGTGGATTCACTGATGTCGTTAGGGTGCCCCACCTTCAGGGTGTAAAAGTCCTGCTCGTCGTCGGAACATCCTGTGAAAATGCTTCCTGCCAATAGAGCAAGTAACACTAGAACACAATTGTTCAAGTTTAAATGCATAAAATGATGACCTTGGAAAAAATTGTATCTCATAACCCGTAGCGCAAATATATTAAATAATGAAGGGGAGTTTTGGTGCGTGCCCGACTTTGCGGACGCGACTTTTGTAAATTAGGGGTATGAAGTTTAATGCTAAAATTTTTGCATTGGTTTTTGGGCTATTCTCTTTTGTGCCGACTTTTGCTGTCGATACCCTTCAGGTGTTTGCAATCCGCGTGCAGTTCGCCGAAGAATCCCCTGACAACAGTTTGACCACGGGAACGGGACTTTTTGATTCGGACAAGAACAAGAAGGGCGACTACAAGTTGGACCCGGTGGGCAAACGCAACAGCGTTCCCTACTGGAAAAAGCATTTTGAATTTGCGAATGCCTACTTTAACAAGGCGAGTGGAGGCAATGTCGTCATCACGTCGAGGATTTTTCCAGAGTCATCGAGCGCTTACAAGTTGAAAAAGCAGATTATTGACTACAACCGTACGAGTAAGATGAAGGGCGAAAAAACGGCGGAATTCGATGAGGCTCGCAGCCAAGACTATCTGCATTTCATTTACGACGCGGTAATGACCGCACACACGAGTGGCGAATCCCCGTTTAGCATACCGCTTCCGAAAAGTCCGAATGTAAAACGTGCTTACATGATTATTCATGCGGGGGCAAGCCGCCTGGTCGATGGCGGTAGCATGGGAACGCGCGGTGCCGATACTCCGGGCGACTTTATGGATGTGTACATTGATGAATCTGCCTGGCAGTATCTGCCCGATACGCTTGAAGGTGCTGTGCTTGAAAAAGTGAGCAAGGATTCTTCAGTGGTCAAGGGAATGGTGCTAAAGGACGCCGCCATCGATACGCTCCGCTCGATCATGATCACGAGCGAGACCGCTTCGCAGGATGGACTGAACTGGGGTGTGAACGGAATTATCGTGAACCAGATTGCGCGTGAACTGGGACTTCCGAATACCTACGATGTGGTTAAGGGAATTAGCCGCTTGGGCTACTACGACATGATGGACTTTGCGGGTTATAACGCGGGCAATGGATTCCTGCCGTCGATGCCTGCGGCGTGGGAACGAGCCTATATGGGTTGGACCCAGGTGAAGGAAGTTCGCCCCGTGGCAGGTAAACCCGTGACGGTCGATATTGCCGCGGCGGGAACCGGCAAGGGTGTTGAAATCGTAAAGGTTCCCTTGAGTGCAAGCGAATACCTGCTGATTGAAAACCGCCAGCGCAGCTGGAACAAGGACGGCGAAGTCTCTGTGACTCTTGGCGACCCCGATGAAAGCTCCGATACCCTAATCAAGACGGTGCCGGTCGACAGCCTGAATTTGGTGTTCGAGGATAGCGTATGCACCGATGGTAAGTGCAAGAAGAATACCAAGAAGGCAAGTGGCATTATTCTGGACATGAGCAGTTTTGATGCGGGACTCCCTGCAAGCGGCATTGTGGTGTGGCGCGTGAACGACTGGTACCTGCGCGAAACGCTTGAATATGGTATTGCAAACTTCTGGGGTGGCGACACCCTGCGTGACCATCAGTTTGGCATCGGTATGATTGAAGCCGACGGAATCCTGAGCATCGGTAAGACTTTCAAGAATGCGTTGGGCGAAGATACTTATGATTACGGTTCCGGAACGGACCTGTTGCCGCACCTGCGCCAACCCGCTAAGGATTCGAAACAGAAGTTCGATACGGTGAAGACGATCGGTGCTACAGGGTATGCGAACACCATGACGACGCAGGGTGGCTACACCGGCATCAAAATTTCTGTCAGTGTGCCCAAGAAGGCTCGCAAAGAAAAGACGGCGAATGCGTTTATGGGTGATAGTGTCATAAATTTTGCTGCGCTTTCGATTAGCGTGACCATCAGCATTGATGACGGCAGCATCGACGGATCGCAGTTCCCGCGCAATGTAGGCTTGGCTTCTGCGGTGCGTGGGGCAGTGTTTGTGGATGACCCCGAAAACGAAGGCGAAAAGCTCTTGGTGGTGGGCGCCATGGACGGAACGCTTCAGGTGTTCAATGCTCTCGGTGACACGCTGTTCCCGGCAGATACGGTTGTCAAGCAGAAGACGATTTCCCGCGATGGTGCCGAGCGTGAAGTGCCGCTGTACCGCATTGGAGCAAGCTACGGTCCGCTTGTCGGCATGGCGAGCGATGGCAAGGATGTGTTTAGCCTGCACAAGAACATGCTCGTGAAGACGAGCTTTGTGGGAGGGCTTCCGACGCAGGAAGCGATTGCTGTAGATTCTGCGACGGCGGGGCCGATTGTCTATGACGGCTATGTTTATTTTGCAGACCGAAAAGGTAGTGCGAAGGTTAGCACGGCAAAGATGGAGAAGGAAAAGCCGACCACGGAATCCAATGTTGATTTGAGCGATGTCGTGGACATGGCATATTGCGGTCACGATCTTCCCGGTTCGGGTGATGGAACAGATCTGTTTGCGTATGTGACGGCAGATGGTCGTCTTGTTCTTCCTTCACGCGGTATCAATGAAAAATTGAATGGCAAAAAAGATGAGTCTTGGCGCGTTGCCTGTACTGATTTGGGAAGAGACGGAAAAATGATTGCGACTGCAGTCGGTAGCCGCGGGTCGGTTGCTGCGGTGAATCTTGATACTGAGAAGTCCCTCTGGACCAAGTCCTATAAGCGAGGTGCCGCAGGTTCTAGTGGTCTGAAGGACGAAACTTCCGGCATCGCGATAGGTGATGTCAACGGCGACGGCTACCCCGAAGTAGTATTCTTGGGAGACAACCTGGTGTATGCTCTTGACCGTTCGGGACTCCCCATAGCGGGCTTCCCGGTGAAAATTTCACGCGGCTTGCCAGTCTTTGGGTTCTTCAGCGACCCCGTGATTGTCGATGTGACGGGTGATGATGTCCCTGAAATCCTAGTGCCGAGTAGCGATGGACTTGTCTATGCGATTAACGGCAAGGGAAAACTTTTGACGGATGGATTCCCCATGGCGGCGGGTAGCTTTGAATATATCGATTCAACAAATATCATTCAACCTATGAGTATTTTTGTTGCAAACGCCGTTTCTGATAAAAAGTCGAATGGCCCGGAGCTCTATGCGCTCCATCGTAACAGCTTGTCGGCATTCCGTCTGCGCAGGGCATCTGATGACGCCGCCGAATCGGCTGCGGCGTGGACGCTTCCGGCGGGTGGTAACGAACGTACCGGTTTCTTTGATGCTTCCAAGTTGGATGATGTGAAGAAGGTTGCTGCTAAGGATGAAATTTCGGAGTTCTTCATGTTCCCGAATCCGGTCCGTGGAGGAAGCGCGAAGGCTCGCTTTGAAATCGGTGCTCCCGCCAAGAATGCGACGCTTGAACTCTACGACATTACGGGACTCTGCGTGTTTAAGGCGAAGATGAGCGACCTGGAGCAGGGCCGCAACCAGTTCGAAAAACTCGACCTGAAACACTTGGGCTCTGATGTTTACACCGCGCGTCTCAAGGTAAAGTTCGAAAGTGGCAAAACCAAGCAGAAACTCTACCGCGTCGGCGTGGTGAAATAGGGGGTAACCATGAGCATGTCAAAATGGAGCTTTGTGGCGTTGGTCTTGTTCTCAATGAACTTGATTGCCTGTACCGCAGAGGGGGAGCCTGTCGATATGACTCCAATTCGTCCGAGTGACGAGGAATGGAATAATACTAAGAACTCTAGTGTGAACGACTTGTCTAGTTCTTCGGAAGAATCCGGAACTGAAAAGACGACGCTTCGGGATTTTGTCGAAATGGTTGATTTCCCCGCAAGCCTCTTTACTCGCGGCAATGTGGAGTATAAGGTGTCTGCTTATTCCATCGGCAAGACCGAGGTGACGCAAGGACTTTATCGTAAAGTGATGGGTGGTATTGCTAAGGAAGATTCGCTGGGCGACGATTACCCTGTTTTTAATGTGAACTGGTATGACGCCATTCTTTTCTGCAATGCGTTGTCCAAGAAGGCGGGGCTTGATACGGCTTATATCTACGAGCTTGATACTAAAAGCGAAACGCTTAAAAATTTGTCTGTAAAGTATGATGCAGACGCCGTTCGCCTTCCGACTGAAATGGAATGGGAAATTGCTGCGCGTGCCGGTACCTCGACTACCTATTATTGGGATACGGATGTCGCTTCGAATTATGCGTATTATGCACAACATAAGGGTCCGGTTGCCGTGGCGGGCTACGTACCCAATGCGGCGGGCTTGTACGACATGGCAGGAAATGTTGCCGAATGGGTGGGAGACTGGTTTGGAGCGTACCCGACCGAATCTCAAGTCAATTATACGGGACCTGCCGATGGAAACTACAAATGTGTCCGTGGCGGAGGATGGTCGGATAAGGTCGTTGCACTCGCTTCTTCCGAACGCGATAAAAAGGTTCCCGAATACCGAAGCCAAAAGCTCGGATTTAGAATTGTGTATTCTGTCGGCTTTTAGGTCGCTTTTGTCTCGTTTCTGACCTTCTGAAACGAACATTCATTTCCTTTTTACTAAATTGAAAATATGACGAAAACAAACGCCGTATTTTCTTTTTTTGCGTTAAGGGCTTTACCTTTCCTTGCCATGGTTTCTTTTGTGGCTTGTGGAACCGAAGAAAAGTCCGAACCCCTTCCCGATCTTCCCCCGATTGAAATTCCGAAGGAAGTGCCTGGTCTCTATTCGGGCCGCCTGCCCTGTGACGATTGTACTAGTCGCATGGTGCGCATGACCCTTGGCGAAGACAATACTGTCGAAGCCGTGCAAGTTGTCCTGCGCGATACGATGACGACCGATACGCTCAGAGGAACGTATGTAGTGACCGACAGTACCATCAAGGTATCGCTTTCCGAAGACAAGTTACATTGGAATTTTAAGCGTGCCAAGTTTGGCAACTTGACTTATATGACCGCCGCAGGAACCATCTATGAGGACGAAGATGGAATGACCGCGGATTTGATCCACATCTTCAAGGCTAAAAAGCCGACGCCCAAGACGGTTTCGGATTCTTCAAAATCTGAAATGCCTGATTCAGCAGCGGCGCCGAAGGAGTAGTATGCAGTGCAGCGCCCTTGTCATTGACGATGAACCTCTTGCCCGCAAGCGAATGATTTCGCTTTTGGAACCGTATTCTTCTGAAATCGAAATTCTTGGAGAGGCGGGTTCTGGTGCCCAGGCAATCAAGATGATTCATGAGACACTTCCCGACGTGGTGTTTCTCGATATTCAGATGCCCGATATGGATGCTTTCGAGGTGTTGCACTCGCTTTCGGCTAATGATGTGCCGCTTGTGATTTTTACGACGGCTTACGATAACTTTGCGCTCAAGGCGTTCGATGAAAATACGGTCGACTATTTGCTAAAGCCTGTAGATCCTGATCGTCTGGCGGTCTCTATTGAAAAGCTTCGCCGGCAGATTCCGCAGGTGGACGATACGACGGTTCCGCCCGGTTTTAGCTGGGAAAAACTTTGCAACCTGGTTGATATGAGTGCGCTCTATTTGCAGCGCCTGCAGGTCAAGGTGGGTGACCGTATCGTGTTCGTGAACCTCGACGAAGTTATCCGCTTCCATAGCGAAGAAAAGTATACGACGGTCTATACGGTGAATGGCCAGTATGTGATTGACACTCCGCTGGTGGAACTCGAAAAGAAACTGGATCCGAGACACTTTACGCGTGTTCATCGTTCGCACATCGTGGCAATCGACTACATTGCTGAATGTCGCAAGGGCGACGCGGGGCGTATGGTTATGGTGCTTCGCGACAAGGCGGCGACGCAGCTCATTGTCAGTCGCTCGCTGGTGAAAAAAATCAGAAGCCTGTAGATGAATTAAGAAGTTATCTGCTTGGACATAGGTAAGGAAGGGGAACAACATGAAAAATGCATTTGGTGCATTTGCTGCGTGCTTTGCTGTATCTGCATTACGAGCTCTTGCGGGTTGCGCTTCTGGACGCCTACCGCTTAAAGCATAGTGAAATCGACAAGCTCGGCAAAGACCAACGGTTATTACAATGTCCGTTGCATAGCCTACCCATCCTTTGTGAAGTCCGTGAAGGACCTGCCGGCTTGCGATCCGTCGTTGAAGAATCCGCCGGAACTGATTTACGTGTTTGACGAAAAGGAAAACTACCGCTGCTATCCGGATGAAAAGAAATGGCTTCCGGACTTTACTGAATCCTGTACCACTGCCGGAAAGACAATTGTCTTCGACAATACCATGATGGTTTGCGAAGATAGAATTTGGCAGTACGCCGATGTCAGCTATTCGCCCGAAGAATGCGATTCAGAGAACAAGGGAAAGATCCTAGTTTTCAATGGGGAAAAATACGCTTGCAGCGGTTCTAGGTGGCGTCGATTCACCGATTTGGAAGATACCTTGGGTATTTGCAATGACCGCAAGTCCGGCACATTCGATACGCTGTATACCGGCAGCACCATAATGGACGGCTTCGGAAAGCTATAATCAGTTTGACAAGATAAAAATGGCAATAGAAGTAACTGTTGCTGAAAATCTTAAAAGACAAAACAATCAGTATAAATACACACTGGCGCCGGTTCGCTGTGTTAAGGACGACGAATGACGCTGTAATTTTCTAAATTACTACTGAATTTCTTGTCTTTAATTGCGGATTTGTATGGAAAAGGAAAACAAGTCGTTTTCGTGGAAGAAGTTTGTGAAGGGACTCCTTCGGGAAATCATTGTCCCGGTGGCGCTCGCGTTGATTGTGATTCAGTATGTGATTCAGGCGTTCCAGATTCCGAGCGGATCGATGGAAGATACGTTGCATACGGGCGACTTTTTGCTGGGGCTCAAGTTCACCTACGGTTCTCCGATTCCTTTTAGCAACCAGAAGTTTCCGGGATACGCCTATCCGGCTCCGGGCGATGTGGTGATTTTCCGTTACCCTGGTGAGCCCGAATACCCCGATGGCAATCCTGAGCGTTACACGCACCTTTTTAACGCCCTGATGTTTGGTAACCTCTACTGGGATCATCGGCCACTCGATGGGCAACCGCATCTGGTGCACTATGCCGATGGTCCGAAGGACTACATCAAGCGTTGCGTTGCTGTGAGTGGCGATACGGTGGCTGTCCACAAGGGACGCCTCTATGTGAATGGGGTGCTGCAGGACACGCTGCCCGGTCGCGGCAAGTATACGGCTGCTGTGCGCACTTATTCTCCGCGTGACGAACGCGACGCCTTCGTGGTGCCTTCGGTCGGGGATACCTTCGATGTGGCGAGCCTTCCGCTTGAAAAGCTGTGGTGGTTGCGTTCGCTCGTGGCGCAAGAAAATCCCGACGAACCGGTGGAATTGGAAATTTCTCTGTGGAAGGACTCTGTCGAAGTCAATAACTACGATTTCGAAGATTTCAAGATTCCTGTCGAGAACGACCGTGGCTTAGCGATCAATGAGTTGTTCCGCCGCAACCACACCGTGGTTCAGCAGCGACTGACTCAGGGTGATACGGTTTCGGGCGTGATGTCTTTTGCCTACTTTAAGGAACTTTCCCGCATCGGTTATTTGCCGATGATCGACCCGAATCTTCGCGGCGGGTTTATGCGCCCGGTCAGCTATATGGCGTTCGAAGGCTCGCTCTTGCGTGACTTGGAAGGTAACGTGGCGCTTCTGAACAAGGCGGAAGAGGATAGCGCTGGCACCGTAGAAACCATTGAGGTTGATGCCCCACAAGACGGTGGCTCCACGGTCGAGGGCATGGCGGGCGATACGCTCGATGCGCAGGCAAAGTCCAAGTTTGAAATTCGTCGCCGCCTGCTTCTGGGCGGGCGCCCGCTTGAGACCTATGTGGTCAAGACACCGCAGTTCTTCATGATGGGTGACAATCGCGACAACTCCGCCGATAGCCGCTACTGGGGCTTTGTCTCGCTCCGGAACATCCGCGCGAAGGCTTTTGTAATTTACTTCTCGTTCGAAAACGATGACGAGGCGTTCTCCCTGAAGAATCCGTTTACCTGGTGGCGACTTCCGTTCCGCATTCGCTGGGGTCGCCTTGGAAAGATTATCCAGATGATTGACTAATATGCGTGTTGTGTTGAAAAAGAATGGCTTGTTGGCGCGAATGCGCTCTGCGGCGCCGGTGCTGCTTACGGCACTGGTCTCGCTTGCCATCTTTTCTTGTGCAACGCAGGTGGCGCCGAGTGGCGGTCCCGAAGACAAGCTTCCGCCTCGCGTGGCGGGCGTGTACCCTGCGCCCAATACGACGAATCATCCGAATGAGCTTATGGTGAAACTCGAATTCGACGAGTGGATCAATGCTTCCATTCCTCGCAGCGCTGTCTCGATTTCTCCGCCGATTGACAAGAAGCTTCGCTTTGAAGTGAGCGGAAAGACGCTGGTGCTTTCTTCGCGGGCGGTTCTCGATACGGGGACGACCTACACGGTGACTTTTGCGGGTGGCATCAAGGACTTGCATGGCAACGCCCTTGCGAAGCCGTTTCAGGTGGTGTTCTCGACGGGTTCCATCATCGATTCGCTCACAGTATCTGGGCGCGTGCTCGTGAACCAGGCGATGATGCGCAAGAAGGAATACCCGAGTATCGGACTTTTCTTGCTGGGCGAGTCCCGTAGCTCTAGGCATTACCTGGAAAAATACCGAGACACCACGACCAAGGAAATCAGCAAGGAACCTCTCCTGCTGAAGGAACCTCCGCTGTATGTGACTCGCGCCGACAGCGCAGGGCATTTTACGCTCACCGGACTCAAGGCGGGGCAGTACCGCGTTGTTGCCTTTGTTGATGGGAACGGAAACCAGAAGGTGGAACTTTCTACGGAGCAGGTGGGACTCTGGACGGCAGACTTGAATTTGACTCCTGAGACGCAGGATACGCTTTGGCTTGCCGTGACCGACATGGATACGACCAAGCTAGAACTCGAATCGGTGACCCAGCCGTTTGCCAATGTGCTCGAGGCGGCGTTTACCCGCAATGTGTATTTTGACTCCGCCTTTGCTGACACGACCAACTGCTATTTGACATCGCCAGAAAACAAGAAGCTTTATCCGAAGCTTGTTTACCTGGGCTCGACATCCAACAAGCCGCAGTTCTATTTTAATCCGGCACCCAAAGGCGAAGTGCTTTACAAGTTTACCTGCGGTGTCGCGAAGGATTCCGCCTTCCGTCCGCTAGATACGCTGCGCAACGAAGCCGAATGGGAATGGAAGAAGATGGAATCCGATACGCTCCCGGCGAAAGTGGCTGGCGTGAAGTCGAATTCCAAGGCGAAGGTGCTGTTCCCCGATGATTCCTTGGTGGTGTACTTCAACAAGCCGAAGCTCGATTCGCTCACGCAGACGTTCTATGTGCAAATCAACAAAGATACGACGCAGGTGCAGGTGAAGCAACTTGATCCGGTTCGTTTCGCCGTCGAGAAGACTGCCCCATGGACAACCGACATTACGGTGAATTTGCTGATGGGTTACATGGACACGACGCTTGCCGCCGCCGACAGCAACGGAAAGCGCGACACGGTGATAGAACTCAAGTATCAGCGGCTCCAGAAGTTCGAGACGGTGAGCAAGCTTAAACTCGCCAAGTTGCAAGGCAAAATTCCGAACGCTTCCGCGAAGGCGGTTGTACGCCTACTCTCTGCAGAGACGAATCAGTATTATCTGGAACATTGCAAGGCCGACGGAAGCTTTAGCTTCAATGACCTTGTCGAAGGCGCCTACCTGATGGACTACTATTACCCCGAAGAAGGTAAAGATCAGCCCGATGCGGGTGCTGTGGAACCGTTGCGTTTCGGTGCTCCCTGGCGTGCCATTAGCGATACGCTCAAGCTGAAGAACGGCGAAAACAAGTTGGACGATCTTGCGTCACAGGTTCCTTCGCTGTAGAGAAATGAAATTTTGTAACGGTGCGCATTCGATTTAAGTGCTGTAGAGGACTCTGATGGAAAATAAAACTTTTGTGGCTCTTGACCTTGAAACGACGGGTCTTGATTTTGAAAAGGACGAAATCATCGAAGTGGCGTTGGTGCGCTTTGAAGAGGGTGTTCAGAAAGAGTCTGTCGACTACTTGGTGAAACCGACTAGCGTGACGCTTCGTCCCTTTATTGAAAACCTGACGGGTATCAGCAATGCAGACCTTGAAAATGCAGAACCCTTTGCTGCCGTTGCCCAGAAGATCTATTCGTTCATTGGCGACTTGCCGATTGTGGCGCACAATGCGATGTTTGACTCCAAGTTTCTGAAGCAGACCTTTGCCAAGGTGGGCGTCTCTTTCGAGAACCATCCGGTGTGGGATTCTCTGACGGTTTCGCGCATCGCCTACCAGAATGTGCCGAACCATCGCCTCGATACCTTGGTGCAGGAATTGGGCATCGAGCGTAGCCGCGCGCACCGTGCACTCCCTGACGCGGAAGCTTGCGGTCAGCTGTTCGTGATGTCGCTCGATAAAATTGCAAGTGCAGACCCGTGGCTCGTGGATGCTCTCGCTCGAATTGCCAGGGGTTCGGACTGGTCGCTGGTATGGGGGAACCCGTCGGAGACTTCGGAACTTCCGCAGTTCAAGCTGCCTGATGTTCCGCTTGAAGATGTTCCGGTAAAGGAAAAGGCTCCCCGCGTAAGCGAGTTCTTCAAGGAAGGCGGACTCCTTTCGACGAAAATTGAAAATTACCAGATGCGCCACAACCAGCAGGATTTTGCCTCGGTGGTGGAACGCAACATGCACAAGGGTGGTCTTTGCGTACTCGAAGCCCCGACGGGCTCGGGAAAGTCGATGGCGTACCTCGTGTCTGCCGCCTGCAAGGCTGTGTCGGGCGAGCGCGTGGTGGTAAGCACCGCGACCCGGGCACTGCAGGAACAGCTTTCCCGCAAGGATATTCCTCTGGTGGAAAGCCTATTCGACGGCAAATTGAAAACTGCCGTGCTGAAAGGTCGAGAAAACTACCTGTGCCTGCGCAAGTTCGAAGAAGTCTTGAATGCTCCGTCAAACCTTTTGCTCCCGGATGAAAGGGATTCCTTTATGGCGATTGTACCGTGGGTGTATACGACGGAAACGGGAGATGTGAACGAGTGCAACTCGTTTAGTCAGAGTCGCAATCGTGTCCTCTGGTCGAAAATTTCAAGCTCCGCGAAGTCGTGTCTTGGAGAAAGGTGCCCTCACTACCTCAAGTGCCCAGCCCTTGCCGCCAAGCGCCGCGCCATGAATTCCAATCTGCTCCTGGTGAACCATTCGCTGTTCCTTGCGGACATGGCGGTGGATTTTGCGTTGCTCCCGCTTTACGAACATATCGTTTTCGATGAAGCCCATAAGCTTCCGCAGGTGAGCCGTCAGGCGTTCGGTCGTAGCATATCGTTCTTTGCACTTAGGAACATCATCAAGACGCTGGTTCCTTCTCGCGGACCGTCAGGCTTGAATACGGATGGGCTCCTTTCTGAAATCCAGTCGCGTATCCCCGCCACAGAAACGGAAATCCATGCGCTTTGCACGAACTTGACTGAAACGCTGATGGAAACCGAAAAGGCGCTGCATCGCTTCTTTATGAAGATCGGCAAGAAGCTTGCCAAGCAGAAAAATCAGCGGAACGGCTTTACCTATGTCTCGGGAATCCTGGCCGAATACGATGCCGATCCGTCGGCATTCTTGGACCAGGGGCAGAATGCACTCAAGCTTTCGGAAACCCTTGGGGCTGCCCTTGCCGCACAAAAGCCGCTTGCGGGCCTGTTAAGTGACCTGAATGGTCGCATGACGGATCTTTCTCGGTTTATGCAGGACTTTGAGTTCTTGGTGAAGGCGGGTCGCGAAGACTGGACCTTCTTTATGGAAGAACCCTTTAATCCGCATACAATCAAGTTGCATGCCTGTCCGCTTGAAGCAGGTAGCCCGTGGAAAGAAAAATTTTATCCGTGGATTAAGTCTGCAACATTTACCTCGGCGACGCTCTCGGTGCAAGGCGACTTGACCTATTATATTCAGAAGATGGGGATGCCTCTGGATGGCAAAAAAGCGCCATTCCTGCGCGTCTATAGCGATTCTTCGAACAAGGACGAACGCTGCTCGGTGATTGTCGCCAAATATCTGCCGAAGCCCTCGGTGCCCGAATACAACGATGCGGTGAACGAGACGCTATGCGCGGTGCTTCCCGATGTCGAAGAAAATACGATGGTGCTCTTTACGAGTATCTCGGCGATGATGAAGGCGCAGACGGCACTTGCTCCGGTTTTTGCTGAAAAGAACAAACTGCTTCTTTGCCAGCATGTGGACGGATCGCTTGACGGTCTTGTCGCCATGTTCCGCAAGTCCCGTGGCGCATGCCTGCTGGGTTGCCAGAGCCTCTGGGAAGGCGTGGATTTCCCGGGAGATGCGCTCAAGCTGCTCGTCATTCCGAAACTCCCGTTCCCGAACCCGGTGGATCCACTGGTGTCGGGAATCGTGAACAAATTGAAGTCCGAAGGCAAGAACTCCTTCAAGGAATTCTTTGTTCCCGAAGCTTACATGGAACTGCGCCAGGGACTGGGTCGTCTGATTCGTTCCGAAGAGGATTCGGGCAAGGTGCTTATCCTTGACAACCGCATTGTCCTAGAACATTACGGCAAAACCTTTGCCCGTATCTGGAATAACAAGCAGCGGTTGGTTGGCTCTGTTGAAGAAGTAAAGTCCGCTATCAAGTAGCGGCTTAGTGTTCCGTTTCTTCGCGATGGTTGTACTGCAGCTGCGTGTAGTACCGCGTCTTTTCTTCCTGCATGGACCTGGTGATGTCATCGATGAAATCATCCATGCTCTTTTGCGGATTGTAGCTTTGGCTGCAAATGCATGCGGAAAGCTTGTACGAGGTGCTGAAGGTGTTGATTTCGTTCAGGCTCGACTTGATGCGGGTAATGCACATGCTTACCGCCATTTCGTTCTGCGTATTGATGAACGCGATGAATTCATCGCTGGAGTAGCGCAGGATAATTCCCATTTCACCGACGACGCGGCTTAGGATTTTGGACATCTTTGCGAGGACCTTGTTGCCCGTGAACCGTCCGTAGTTCTGGTTGATGTTCTTGAAACCATTGATGTTGATGAGAAGCCCTGTGACTTGCAGGTCTTTCTTTTTCTTGTAATCCTTGGCGAGAATGTCTAGGTAGGCGTAGTTGTAGACGCCCGTGAGTTTGTCTCTGAAAATTCGTTCGCTATGTAACGAGGCGAGTACGCCTGCGATGGAAATGGCGGTGCAAGGTGAAATTGCCGAAATGCCGTAGACGAACGATTGAGCCAGCGTGCCTGCGACAAGCGGGAAGAAATAGATCCAGATGGGGAATGTCTTGAGGAGTCCCCCTTTCCTTTTGCAGATGAAGTAGATAATCAAACTGTCCAGCAGGAATCCGTAGGCGATGGCGATATAGAACCAGTAACCGCTTTTGCGCGAATAGACATTCGCCGCGGAAACATCAAAGACAATCGGGACGAAGTTGTTCAGGATGACGATGACGATGCCTGCGATGATGGCGAATCCGAGAATGTTGCGATGGACAATTGAAAAGCGGAAGTTGAGGTGGTCGGCAAGGAATAGTAGCCAGAAAAAGGGGCTGAACAGGTTACTTAGGTATAGTAGCGCGTTGCTTCCGTAGACAATAATTCGAGGCCATGTTCCTGTATGACCGTCTGCCGTATAGGCGATGGGGTCGAGGACGCAGCTGCAGAATGCGAAGAATAAGATGAGCTGAAGGTATGCGTTTTCAGCCCCTTTTTCGCGAAAACGCCAAAGGTTGCCAATCATCAATACGGCAATCAAGACGATGCCGAATATATTGGTCGCGTAAACGGCTGCCAGTTCAAAGGTTTGCTGCATATTCACCCCTTCATTAATATAAATCAAAAAAATCAAAAAAACAATATAATTTGTCTAGGAAAGCTTCTAAAATGGCTTTTTGGGAGGCAGAAACGAAGAACTCTTTCCATTTTTTGTATTTTATAGTCAAATCGGAGAAATTTTATGTCTAAACTTATGCGTTCTATTTCGGGTATTCGCGGCATTGTAGGCGACACCCTTACTCCCCAGGTCCTTAAAAGTCATGTCAGCGCTTTTTTGCAGATTACGGGGGCAAAACGAGTCGTAATTGGTCGCGATAGCCGTCCCACAGGCGATGCTATCAGTCAGTTTGTTTCGGGTATTTGCCGTCTGTCGGGCGTAGATGTGGTCGAGGTTGGTCTCTCTACGACGCCGTCGGTTGAAATCCTTACGACCGAACTCAAGGCGGATGCGGGTATCATCATTACCGCAAGCCACAACCCTCTCGAATGGAACGCGCTCAAGTTCCTGAACAACAAGGGCCTTTTCCTTGGTCCCGTCGAAGTGAAGAAGCTTTTTGAGCTTGCCGATGCCGACAATTTTGATTACCCCGACTACCGCAACATGGGCAAGTACGAGTTCATGAAGGACGCCGACGGCGTGCATGTCGACGGCACCCTCAAAATTCCGTTTGTCGATGTCGAAGCTATCAAGGCGAAGCATTTCAAGGTGGCGGTCGATGCCGTGAACGGTGCAGGTAGCTACATTGTGCCGCGCCTGTTGGAACAGCTCGGCTGCGAAGTGGTGCGTGTGCATTGCGAACCCGACGGCACGTTCCCGCGTGGTGCCGAACCTATCCCCGAAAATCTGGGGGACCTCCGCAAGGCGGTGAAGGATAACGGCTGTGCGGTCGGATTCGCCGTGGACCCCGATGCGGACCGCTGCGCCCTGGTCGATGGTCTTGGCCAGAGCATTGGCGAAGAATACACGCTTGCCATTGCGACCGAAGAAGTGCTCAGCCAGAAGAAGGGTAGCGTTTGCGTGAACCTTTCGACGAGCCGCATGAATCAGGATGTCGCTGAAAAGTACGGTTGCGGCTTCAGCCGCGCAAAAGTCGGCGAAATCAACGTGAGTTTGCAGATGATTGAAAACGGTTGCGTCATCGGTGGCGAAGGCAACGGCGGTGTGATTCTGCCGGCGCTCCACTATGGTCGAGACAGCCTCGTGGCAGCAGCCCTTGTGCTCAGCTGGATGGCTCACCATGACGGCGGCCCTGAAAAGTTTGTCGCAGAAAATCCGTCGTACGCGATGCCCAAGAAGAAGTTCGAACTGGGCGACAAGAAAGTGGCGGACATCCTCCCGAAGGTCAAGGCTGAATTTGCCGGCTGGGAAACGGACGAACGCGACGGTCTGTGGCTTGGGTCAGAAAAGTCCTGGGTGCATGTGCGCGCGAGCAACACCGAACCCGTCATCCGCGTGATTGCCGAAGCGCCGACGGCTGAAGAGGCCGAGTCGCTCTGCTCCCGTGTCGAAAAACTTATATAGTCTTCGCGAGCGGTCTTACTGTGAGCCATAAGCGCCTTGTATTAACGAGGCGTGTTGGCGAGAGCGAGCGCTCTGGGTACGTACTTGGCAGATTGGGCGCGAGCGGTCTTATAAACAAAAAGGTCCGCCTATGAGGCGGACCTTTCTGTTGTTGGAGGTGTGTAGGAAACTTAGAACTGTTCGAAGAACTTGTGGACTTCCTCGGGAACCCAGGTATTCTGCCAGCCCTGTCCGGTACCCGTGTTGGGGCCGTCATGTGCTGTCCACTGGTGTTCGCCGTTCCAGCTGCACCACTTGACCGGGAAGCGTTCGTCGACGGTTTTAAAGTCGTAGCACACGTGGCCTGCTGTGCCGTTGAATTCCTGCGGCTTTTCGCTGCTGGCATCGGTGAAGTTGCCGCTGGCGTCGGCCTTGCCGTTACGCTTGAGGATTCTCGGGAGGGCGCTGGTCTTTGCGCGGTCGTAGTTGCACACACCGTCTCTCTTGCCGTGTACGCCCATCCAGGCAATCGGCAGGTCCTTGGCGTCATAACGACCTGTTCCTGCAGACGGGAGCCAGATGTTGTAGTCGGCGGTTGCATAGACGGCGACTGCACGGAGTCTTTCTTGCATGTCCTGAGCGAGGGAGTTCGTGAACATGGCGCCGAAGCTAAAGCCCGTAGCGAACACGCGAGTCGTGTCAACGCAGTAGTTGTCGAACATCGCGGTGATCATTTCGTCGACGAACTGGTGGTCTTCCTTGCCGTTCCATGTACCGTTGTCGTTACCCTGCGGGGCTACGAAGATGTAGTCGCCGTTCTTGTCGAGCACTTGCTGGCCATAGTACGGAGTCGGATGGTCGTAGTCCGGATTGTGGTGCACGAAGTCTTCTGCCTTAGAGCCCATGCAGTGGTTTGCAATGAGAAGCTTGTGCGGCTTGGTGTTGTCGTAGTTCTTTGGCAAGGTGATGAAGAATGTACGGTTTTTGCCGCCGACATTCAGGTTGTACTGTGCGCCGTTTTCGACTTTATTGCCGGACCCCAAGGAAGAATTCTTTCCGCAACCCTTGCTCGGACGCGGTGCGTTTCCGAGTGCATAGCCGAATGCGTAGGTCTGTTCGGCTGGTATGGTCTTCGTAAGCATCATGTTGAGCGTAGTGTCGAGCGTGCTGAGCGCTATGGTGAGCGTGTCGTAGCCGTCGGCGGTCACCTGGAGCGGTTCGCCGCCCGGAGCGACTTCCTTGAGAAACTTGTTGGATTTAGCGGCGCCAAAGGTGCTGGAATAGCTGCCGTTTGCGCTGAAGCGGAAGGTTTGCTGGGTGCTTCCAAGCTTGACGCGGGCGAGATAGGTACCCTGCGCTTCGATTACGGCGCTCAAGTCGATGGAACCGGAACCTTGCAGAACCTTGTTGAAGACTTGGTTACCCATCATGTCAAAGACTTTTACCTGCACCGGACTGCTGCCGCCCTGGGCGAAGTTCAGGATTCCTTTGTTTAGACTGAAATTCCCGGGCTTCTCTGCGGCGCGGATCGCCATGTCCTCTTCGTCTTCGTGGATGGTGAACTTTCCGTTATCGTCGGTCGTCGTGCTCTGATTCAGGTTTGTCAAGGAAACCTTGGCTCCAACGATAGGGGTCCTGTCTGAATCGCTCACGGTGCCTGTCAATGTGTAGGCTGAGGCAGTGCCGCAAAGTGCTGCGAAAAATGCTATTGTGCACAGCTTGGAAATATGTTTACCCATTTTTAACTCCTTTATCCCCAAAAATATCTTCTACGGGCTTGTATAATCTAAATAGAAATAGGACATCTGTTGACTAATTATCAATAAAAAATTATTTACACGGTAAATCTTGAAAAATACGCAAAAAGGGCTCTATAGAGCCCTTTTCGTTGTTTAAGGAGTGCTGTGATTGGAAAATTTTTACACGATTTTCGCGTTTTTGGCCCCGTTTTAGGGCTTAATCGACCGTCAATTTACGGGCGGCCGCCTGCTGCTTTTTGGCAAGCTGGAATGACAACACGCCGTTTTCAAGGGTAACCTTGATGTTTTCGGTGTCGATGTCGTCGGCTAGTCTGAAGCTGCGCTCGTAAGTGCACTTGCTTTCCTTGCGGGCACGGGTTGCCTTGACGGTGATGATGTTCTTTTCGACCTGGACGTCCATGTCTTCCTTTTTCACACCCGGAAGCTCGACTTCAAGCATGAAGCCGTTGTCGACTTCGTAGTAGTCGGCCTTGGGGGTGTAGCTGCATTCGTTCTGGGCGTTGCAAGCGTTCAAGTTGTCAAGAAAGTTCTGGATGCCGTAGAAAGTATTCGGAATAAACTGTGTCATAATTTTAACCTCGTTGGTTGTGGGCCCAATCTTTGGCGGTTTGCCTCGGCTTGGAGCCCTGTTTTTGTCTTCACACCCCTAATAGCAAAAGGCGTGCCAACTTTGAATTTTGGGCCCTTTGCGGCTTAAGAGGGCCGTTTGTGCTAAGGCTGTACAAAAAGAAACGCCCCTTGTTTCAGGGGCGCAACATCTGCTGTTTATTTTTGATTAGTCCAGCTTTCCCTGGTAAAGTTCCAGGAGCTTGCGCGAAAGCAAGCTCGTGTACTTTGCGTTCGTGAGCGTAATCTGCGCCTTTTCCAGGTTGTTTTTCTGGGTGAGGTAGTCGGTGTAGGTGAGTGCGCCGGCGTTTCGCTGCTCTTCGGCGACGGTTAATGCTTCGGTCTCCGCTTGCACCTGGAGAATGGCCGCTTTCCATTGCATGTCGGCGCTGACGGCGTTCAGGTAGAGCTTCTCGATGTTGTTCTCGAGGGTCTTGGCGTCTTCCTTAAGGCTCACCTGCGATTCCGTTTCGCTTACTTGTGCCTGCAGAACCTTGTTTGCGGTGGCGCCGCCGTCGATAATGGGGATGTTGATTCCGAGCGTGATCGAGTTCTGCCAGCCGTACTTGAGCTGGTCCTTGTAGGCGCCCGATTCCCACGCCTGCAACCCGGTGCTGGAATTTGCACCGAGGGTTACGGTGATGGAGCTTCCCTTGCCGGCGACCTGCGTGTTCTTTTGCGCGGCACGCACGGAGACGCTGTCTGACTTGAGTCCGGGGTGGGCGTTTTGCGCGTCGCTTTTAATTTGTTCAAAAGTCGGCAGTGGAGGAAGCGAGTCGGGACTGTCGATGCCTGTCTCGGGGGCGCTCACCTGGAACTCGGCGGAATCTTCCAGTTCCAGCAGCTGCCTAAGAGTCGTCTTGGCGGTACTCACCGAAAGCTGTGCCGATAGCTGCGCCACCTGCTTCTGCAGGACGTTGGACTGAGACTGCGTGAGGTCCTTCTTGGTGATGGAACCTGCTTCAAAGAGCTTGCCGTAATGCTCGAATTCCGCCTGGGCAAGTTCTACGGAAGCGTCTGCGGTGCGCAGGTTCTCGTTTGCGGCGAGCAGGCTCATGTAGGCATTGAGCACGCTTTCCTGGATGCTACGTTCGGTCTGCAAGGTGGCAAGTGCCGTCGCTTCCTTGGAGAGCGTCTTGGATTCCACGTTTAGGCTCTTGGCGCCTCCATCCCACAGGGTGTACGATCCTGAGATACCCAGGTTCAGCCGGTAGTGGTCTTCGTTATCGATGAAGGGGTGGTCGTAGAGCGTGTTCTGGATGCTTGCGCTCACGGTGGGGTAGTTGCTCGACTTTGCCTGCTTTACGGAAATGTCGGCGGACTGTTCACGGAGCTTTGCAGATTCGAGCTTGAGGCTTGCCTTCTTGGCTTGCTTGAGGCAGTCTTCAAGCGACCAGGTGCTCTCGGCGAGAGACGCCGTCGTGAAAACGGTCGTTGCCATGATTGCGGAAATGAGTACTCTGGTTTTAGTCATGCCCTTTAGATGCCTGCAAAGGTCAAGTCGTTGCATTGGTGAAGACAAGATAACAAAAAAAGACTCCCGTGAAGGAGTCTTCTTTTCGTGGACGGTACTGGATTTGAACCAGTGACCTCTGCCGTGTGAAAGCAGCGCTCTAAACCAACTGAGCTAACCGTCCGAGGTAGGCGCAATTATAGAAAACTTTTTCTAGGCTGTCAAGGGGCTTTACAGGTATTTGTCCTCGGCAGCGCGGAGGATGGTGAGGAACTCTGCCGGGTCCTTGGACGCAATCAGGTCCTTGCGGACTCCGCCATCGGCAAGCAGTCGGCTTACGGAGGAAAGAGCCTTGAGGTGCGGTCCGACCGTGTTGCCTGGGCTTACGATCAGGATGATCAGGTAAACCGGTTCACCATCGAACGAGGCAAAATCCAGACCGTTTTCGATCGTGGCGGCGGCCATGCACATGCGGTCCACGCAGTCAATCTTGGCGTGCGGTACTGCAAGTCCGCAACCGATACCGGTAGAACGGCTCTGTTCGCGGGTCCAGACTGCATCGAAGATCTCGTCGCGGTGTTCCAATTTGTAGGCACTGCAGAGCGTGTCCACGAGTTCGTTCAGGATGGCTTCCTTGCTCGAACTCTTGGAGTTGATCAGAATGCAATTGTCGACAAACCTTTCGGAAAGACGCATAATGATATCCTTCTATAGTTTTCCGTATAGATATTTAGCAAAAAAAGGAGCCGTTTGGACGAAAAAAGCCTTTTTGGAACGAAAAAATATCAAAAAACCTTAAAATTGGTTCAAAAAAGCCAAAATTTCCATCTGGGAGTTCAGGTTGTCGAACTGTTCCAAGGCGCGACTCATGGTGGACACCTCAATCTGTCCGGGAGCTTCGGCATGCCCGATGGACCCGTAAGTGAGGTTTGAACCTTCCTTGAGCGACCATAGGCGACTTACACGACCGGACTCACCCATGCCGAATGCGGCGAACATCTGGAACTTCTTGCCGTATTTCTTTGCGAACTTGTATAGGCGGTCGCAGTCGGTGTCGGAATTGCTCATGGCGGCGATTTTCAGTCCCTGTGCGCCCACCCGCTTGACGTCGTCTGCGAATGTGGCAAGTTCCATCTCGCCCGGAATACGAACAAAGTTGTGCTCCGAGACAAGGATGCTTACGCCCCTTGGGCGTGCATCGTCGTTCAACGCCTTGAAGTCCGACAGGCAATCGCGTTCCAAGTCGAGCCATTCCGGGACTTGGTCTGCGTCAAGAATTTTTTCCCACAGGGCAGGGCGCTCGATGGCGCGGACGTCGGGAAAACGTCCTCCATCGCGTTTTAGGCGGATGGTGCTTATTTGGAGCTTTCCGGGAGCGATGTCTCTGACTCGTTTTGAAAGGGATGCCCAAAGGGATTCGTCGAAGAAGTCGTAGCGGATTTCAAGGGCGCCACAGCAGTCGAGATCGAGCCTGACCGGATGAAACAGGTCCTTTTCGGCAGCTTCGAGAACTTCAGGACCAACGAGCCCTACCAGGTATTTTGTGGAGTCGGATGCCATGCCCACAAAGATAGTAATTCGTCGAAGTGGGCGAAAACCGTTTGACAATATGGTCGCGCGAGACGATAATATATTGAATTTTCTAAATTGTTACCGAACAAAAGGATTAATTATGGCAGATTGCAACGAAAAGAATGAGAAGGCCCCTTCCGAAATCATGAAGAAGGCTGAAGAATTCCTTGCCTCCAAGAGGAAAATTTTCCTGTGGGGCGGTGTCGATGACGAAAGCGCCGAACGTATCGTGAAGGAACTCCTGTATCTGGATTCTCTTTCCCACGAAGACATCTACTTCTTCATTAATAGCCCGGGTGGTGTGATTTCCAGTGGTCTTGCCATTTACGATTGCATGAACGCTATCCAGAGCGACGTGGTCACGGTTTGCTGCGGTCAGGCTGCCTCCATGGGTGCTGTGCTTTTGACTTCGGGTGCGAAGGGCAAGCGCTATGCCTGGCCGAACGCACGCATCATGATTCACCAGCCGCTTATTCACGGTGAAATTGTCGCCCCTGCAAGCGATATCCAGATTCAGGCTGAAGAAATGCTTCGCATCCGTAACATTACGGGCAAGATTCTTGCCGAGACGTCTGGTCACACTATGGAAGAAATCGACCGCGACACGGAACGCGATAACTTTATGAGCGCCGAAGAAGCCAAGGCCTACGGCCTGGTCGACAAGGTTGAAAGCGTCGTTTAACGATTTTACGGAAATTTTCGAATGGGACTTTTTTCTGCCATTAAGAGTGGCCTTGCCAAGACCCGCGACGCCTTGATGGGCGAACTCAAGGGTATTGTCGGTGCTGGTAAAATTACAGACGACACTCTTGAGGAACTCGAAGAACATCTGATCAAGGCGGACGTCGGTGTCGAAGCGGCGTTCCTCTTGACCGATGCCTTGCGCGAACAGGCTCTCGGCAAGTCGCTCACGACCGAACAGGTGCTGGACATTATGCGCGGCGAAGCGGAACGCCTCTTGAAGGACCCGCCGCCGTTCGAACTTAAGGGAAAGCCGCATGTGGTGCTTGTTATCGGCGTGAATGGCGCCGGCAAGACGACTACGATCGGTAAGCTCGCCGCCCGCTTGAAGGATGAAGGCAAGAAGGTGATGATTGCGGCCTGCGATACGTTCCGCGCGGCCGCCATCGACCAGCTGGAAACCTGGGCTGAGCGTTCCGGTGCCGAATTCGTGAAGCACCAGGAAGGGAGTGACCCTGCTGCTGTGGCTTTCGATGCTTGCAACGCTGCGGTGGCCCGCGGATGCGACGTGGTCCTCATCGATACCGCCGGCCGTCTGCATAATAAAGACTACTTGATGGAAGAACTCAAGAAGATTGTCCGCGTGATCAAGAAGGTAAGCCCCGACATGCCGCACGACATGTGGCTCGTGATCGACGGCAATACCGGACAGAACACCATCAACCAGACGAAAATTTTCAACCAGAGTTTCCCGCTCACCGGCCTCGTAGTCACTAAGCTCGACGGTACGGCCCGTGGCGGCGCAGTACTTTCGATTGCAAGCTCGTTGCAGATTCCTATCCGCTGGATTGGCATGGGCGAACGCATCGACCAGCTGGTACCTTTCAGCAAGGCTGAATACGTGGAAGGTCTTTTCGAAAACGCACTGGAAGAACGCGATTAGTAAGATAGGTGTCTATGGTTTTTGTCGAAAACAAGATGATGAGGGCGCGTACGGTTTTTGCCGTAGCGCTTCTTTTGATTTCTGTTTTCGGCGTGTCTGGCTGCAGCAACGAGGTCAAGGTAGACGAGAAGTTCGTGGACCTCTACATAGAGTTGCGTATCGCAGAAATGACTTACGGCAGGGAATCCCCGATGGGGCGCTTGGTGCGTCAGGACGCCTTGAAGGCTGCCGGTTACACCCGCGAGCAGTTCCTCGCAAAGACAGACGAAATCTTGAACGACGAACGCCAGTGGGTGCCTTTCCAGAAAGCCGTGACGGCTCGCATCGATACGCTGCTGGAACAGCCTACGGAAAAGGCTCCTCCTGCGCCTGCTCCAAAGCCCTCCAGACCGCCTACTAAAAAGTTTAAGCCCTCTTCGGAAAAGGGGGGCGATGACTGATGCCTGGCTTGAAGAAAATCCTGTGTTCGCTGATAGTCCTGCTTTCTTTTTCGCTAGCCGTGTCGGCGACTGCTTCAAAGGGACCTGTTGTGCAGAAGAACCAGGACAAATCTCTGGTGCAGTGGATGGACTACGGTAAGGCGCTTGAAAAGGCGAAAACGGACCCGAAGCTGATCTTTGTGGACTTGTATGCGGATTGGTGTGTGCCCTGCCGTATTATGGATGCGAACGTCTATAACAACCCGACGGTGGCGTCCATTTTGAACACCCGGTTCTATGCGGTTAAGCTTGATGCCGATTCTCAGGACTCCATCGTGTGCGACGCCCAAAAAAATACGGTGCAACGTTGCTATTTTGATGTGTGGGAATTGCATGCGCTTCCGGCATTCGTGCTTGTCGCCCCCAAGGGCATGAGCATCTTGACGGTGACGGATTCCATGTCTCCCGAAGAATTGCGTTATATGCTCTACCAGTTTCTTGAAAAGGAAAAGGAGTGGATTTCTCGATGAACGAACAGGTCCTGTTTTACATCCAGGTCGCCTTTTGGCTGCTGCTCTTTTTGCTGGTGCACTGTTATCTACTTTTCCCGATGACGCTCCCGTTTGTAAGTGAAATTTTCAAGCGTCGCAAGACCTCCTTGGAAAAGGGTAGCGCCGAACTTCCGACGGTCTCCATCTTGATTTCGGCTTATAATGAAGAAGCTGTCATCGAACGTAAAATTCAAAATATCTTGGAACTGGATTATCCCAAGGACAAGCTCGAAGTGCTTATCGGTGACGATGGCTCTGCGGATAGGACTGCAGAAATTGTCGCCCGCTATGAAGACCGTGGCATTACGCTGGTTAAGGCGCCTAAGAACGCGGGCAAGGCGGCAATGCTCAACCGTTTGCATAAAATAGCGAAGAATGACATTTTGCTCTTCTGCGATGCAAACACGATGTTCTTCCCGAACGTAGTGCGCAAGCTAGTGTTTCCGTTTCAGGACAAGAAAATTGGTTGCGCTTGCGGACACTTGATTCTTTCGGACAAGAGTGGCTCGACGCTGGGCCGCGGTGAAAGCTCCTACTGGGATTTGGAATCGGAAATCAAAAAGTTCGAGGGAGTGCTCGACATGCTTATCGGCGGCAATGGAGCCCTGTATGCTATTCGGCGAGAACTGTATACGGAACTCCCTGTCAAGAAGAGCGTGATGGATGACTTCTTCGTGACGACCAAGGTGCTCGAAAAGGGTTATTACTGTACGTTCGTTACCAGTGCCATCGGAACGGAACAGACTTCCAAGGAATCCAGTGGCGAGTTCCGCCGTAAGGTTCGCATCGGTCGTGCGAACTTCAATTTCCTGTTCTCTTACTTGCCGCTTCTGAACCCGCTTCATCCGCTGCTTGCTTACCTGTTCTTCTCGCACAAGATTCTGCGTTGGTTCTCGCCGCACATCCTGATTCTTTTGTTTGTTGCCAACGCCTGCCTGCTTACTAGCGGACTCTTCTATCAGATTTTCTTTGGCGCGATGTCGCTCGCCCTTTTGGTGGCGCTCTTCAAGATTGTACCGAGTGGCTATTACTTCCTTTCGATGAACTATGCGATGCTCAAGGGATTCTTTATGGCGTTCAAGCGCGAAAAGAGTGGTGGCTGGGCTCGCGAAGCAAGGAGCGACGAATGAAACGTTTCCTTTCTGCCATTCTATTTGCGTTAGCCTTTGCTGTCGTGCCGGCAAGCGCTTTCACCATGGACCTCCAAGGTGGTGTGGTGAACCATGTCAGCGAACTCAAGAAATTCAACTTGAATGTGTATGGACACTGGTGGTATCCGATTGACCAAATGCTTTTCTTTGGCATTGGTTCGGGATATCAGGAAATCGACAATGTGAGTCTGATCCCTGTTTCGGGTAGCGTTTGGATTAGGCTTCCGATAGGCTCTCGTACCCTTCCCGTTGCGACTGGGGACTGGGGCTACCTTTTTGGCTCTAAACACCAGATGTTCTGGCGAGCCGGTGGCGGTTTCGACATTAAGAACGGTGATTACTCGTCGATCATGCTGATGGGCGGCTACCAGTTCCTAGACCATGACGGATATGGTTACGCTTACGTGCAGGCGGGAATCCTAATAGAGATTTAAATTTTTTGCAAAAAAATGAAGCCCGCTTGTATGCGGGCTTTTTCTGTTATTTAGCAATTTCGCTTTCGAGGAACTTCTTGTTCTCTTCGACTTTCTGTTTCTGCGGGTTGTCGGGGAATTCCGTCAGGCATTTATCCAGTGGCGCGATGGCGTCTTGCAGGAGCTTCTTTTTCTTCGCTGCGTCCTTCTGCTTTTGCGCCTTGCCGAACAGCTGGCTTGTGACGGTACGCTGCTTGGTGCAGAAGGTGTCTGCAAGCTTGCTGTATTTTTCGACGGCGTCCTTGCGCAGCTTGCTGAACTTGAGCTTGCCGAGAAGTTCCTTGGCTTCCGCAAATTTTTCTTTTTTCATCAGGGTGTCTGCCTTGGCGAGAGCCTTCTCGGGATCGTTTGTTTCCCAGTACTTAGTGGCGGCTTCATCGGTTGCACTGGCAAGTCCCTTGATGTAGTCGATGAGTCCCTGGATATGCAAGGTTTCTTCGAAGTCGCGGTAGCGCATCTGCAATACTGTCGCCTGCTTTTCCGCTTCGGCAAATTGCGCCTGCTCGTCGGCGAGAGCCTTGATGACGGCGTATTCCTTTTGAGCCTTTTCGAGCGTGTTCTTGTAGGCGATGTCCTTCTGCGATTTTGCCCACTGTGTAAGCGAATCTCCCGGAACAAGGGCTATCAAGCTGTCAGCCGCTTCGGCGACCATGCTAAATGCCGCCTTAGCGCGGTTCATATTCTGGATTTCGCGGATAAACGATTCGAATTCCTTAGCCTTTTCGGCGCGGGTCTTGCCGAATTCGTTCAGCATGGAATCCGCCTTGGTTTCCCACTGGGCCCAGAGGGGCTTGATGACGCGGAAGCGTTCCAGGTAGGCTGTCGCTGAATCGGTGTTGCCTGCCTTGTACAAGCTATCGGCGTGGCTGAAAATGTTTTCGATGAGCAGGGGTACAGCGATGTAGGGATCCGGTACTGCTATGTTGCTGCTACTGGCAAGCGGCTGCGTTCCATTGCGGTCGGTTTCGGCTGTACTTGCCGATGGAATGTTTTCGGGGGTGCTTAGACGGTAACTATCGAGCGCCTGCGAATTGAACGCAACGGCACTGCCTTGTTCCTGGGCGGGTTCGTTGCTGGCGACCGTGTTTTCGACGCCCACCTGCGTGGATTCGCCATTGTCGGTAGAGACTGGGTCCGTTCCGGGTGCAGGTGCGTTCCCTGCACATGCGGTGAGCACCAAGGTGCTTGCTGATAACAAATTAAAAATGCGTTTTTTCATCTTCGCTCAAGTTGGAAAAATTATTCCGCTTCGATAGGCACAAATGCATTCTTGCTGTCGAATCCTGCGGGAAGATCCCAATCGTCGTCCTTGGGCATTGCAGCCGCCTTGGGCTGTGCCGGTTGGGCGTGCGGTGTTGCTTCTGTCGTCGATGCGGTGGCAGCCGGGGAAGCTGCAGGAGGCGTAACCTCGGCAGGTGCGTTTGCGGTCGGTGCGCTTACGATTGGCGCATTTGCCGGTGCGGCGCTCGGTGTTGCTTGTTCCGCGTTCGTTGCGGAGTTGTCTGCAGTCTGAGGTCCCGCATTTGTCGCAGAAGCGGTATCGGTTGTTGCCGCGGCGGGCTCTGCATTTTCAGCCTGTGCTGTGGCTGGCATCGGAAGACTTACCATGATTCCGTTTTCGGCTGCGGATTCGGCGGCGATGCTTTGCACCTGCGGCGGGGTGAATCCGGGAACCTCGATCCACGGCAGTGGTCTTCCCTGTTCTGCGCTGGCGCCAGCCATCATGGTGCCTGTCATCGGGTCGACGGTCAGCTGTCCACGCTCGTTGGGAAGCTGCAGCGGAACTTCACCTGCGGCGAGCATCGAAATGTCGAGGAAGTCAATCTTGTGCGGAATGTCTAGGATTTCAATTTCTTGTTTTGCAAAATCCGCCCATTGCGGAAGACCACCACTTGCGCCTGCGATACGCGTGCGTCCGGATTTCAGTGGCTTGTTGTCGTCAAAGCCCACATAGCTTCCGATGGCGACGACAGAATCGAGAGCGACGGCGCCTTTTTCGTCAACATAGGTGGGGAGCGCTCCGAGGAATGCCACGTTCCTGTAGTCGTTGGTGGTACCGGTCTTTCCAAGCACTGGGTAACGCAGCGTAATAGCCTTGTCCGGAGAAGTTACGGTCATGTTGGTGTACTGGCTACGTGCCGTACCGTTCACGAAAACGGAGTGGAGCATTACCGCCATCTGTGTTGTGATGGAGTCGCCCAGGACAACCTTGCTTTCGACCTTGTTCCTGAAGATAACCTTGCCGTCTCTGTTCTTGATTTCCTTGATGAAGCAGGGATCGGTCCAATCTCCGTCGAGGCACTTGAAAACTTTACCCGTAAGCATCGTCTGGTAGGCGGTTGAAATTTCGGCGAGCGTGATGTCGTTTACGCCGAGTGGCATGCTGAAAACTTTCTGCAGCTTCTGGTGAATGCCGATTTCCTTGGCGAACCTTGCGTATTCGGCGAAGGCGAGAGAACGGCGGAAATCCGGCCAGTAGCGGATATGGTCTGCATCCAGGTAGTCCGCTTCGCCGTCGACGGGTTCAATCATCGTCGAAAGACGTTTCATGTCGGCAAGCGTAAAGGCTTCGAACAATACCACGGAATCCAGGGGCGGAAGCACTGCGGCGGGGTCGAGCTCCTTTGCCTGACGTTCGCGCAAAATTTCGGAGTAGCGCTTGTAGTTGTGGTTGATAAATCCGATAATTTTGGAATCTTTCTTTGCCTGCTTGATGGCGATGTCGTTGAAGGTTCCGTAGCGCAGGTTCTGTACTGCGCGAGCCTTGTCGTCTTTGCCCTCGTTCTTGTAGCGTTCCGCTAGGGCATCCTTTGCCTTGGTGAATTCGATTTCGCGCTTGATTTCTTCCTTCATAATCAGGCCGAACTTATCGCGCAGTCTTTCAAAATACTTTTTCGTTTCTTCTTCCTCTTCGCGGGCAAAGCCGTTCTCAGCGGCGATTTCCTGGAACTCTTCGGCGGACACCTTGTCGAGCAGGTGTTCGAGTAGCCAGATGCTTGCGATGTTTTCGGAACGGGTGGCGGACCATGCAATGCTTACGATGTCGCCTTTGTTTTTGTGGTCAGGACGCGGGAAGTAGAACTGGTTGGTGAATTGGAACACATTGAAGTCGTTTTCCAGAACATCCAGGTAGTTCCAGTGGTACTTGAGCGCGAGTGCGTATAGGATTGGTTTCCAGCTTGAACCCAGCTGGCGCACGGCTTTGAAGCTTCGGTCGAATCCAGTATTGTGGAAGCCGCCCTGGCTTGCAATGACATTTCCGTTCTGGATAGCGAATAGGGCGCCTTGCAGCACGGGTTCGGTTTCAATTTGACAGGGAGCAAATCCGTCGACAACCTTGCTGTCCGTGATGCTTACGAGAAGGATGGCTCCTTTCTTGAGCTGTGGTGCGAGGATTTTGTTGACGTCTCCGCCCGCCTTTTTAGCGAAGTCCTTGACGGCATCTTCGGAAACGAGACCCTTGAGCTGCCCAAAGCCGAGCATAATCGACTTGAGGCTCCCCTTGTCATCGACAATGACGCTGTCGACGGTGCCGTAGAGGTAGTCGCCCTTGCGCGCGCTCTGCGCGCGGTTTGCGAATTGCGCCTTAGGAAGCACAAATCCGCCGAGCTGCATCTGGAGTCCGCTGATGTTTGCTTGGAGTGCTGTCTTTGCTGCGTCCTGGCTATTAGCGTCGATGGTCGTGGTAATGGAAAGCTGCGCCTTGCGCCAGTCCTCGATCCCTTCGCTTTCGAATTTTTTTTGGAAGAATTCTCCGTCGAGTTTTTCTTCGATGCGGTCGAGCATGGTGCTTACGCTAAAGCGGAAGTTTCCATGGTTGAATGCAAGGGGCGTTTCGAGAGCAGCGTTCATGTCCTCTTGCGAGATGTAGTTTTCTTCGACCATGCGACCAAGCACATATTCGAGGCGTTCCCTGCCGCGGGCGAGTGCTTTTTCGCGGCGTTCAGTGCTCCGTTGGATAAAGGGGTCATAGTTGAAGGGACCTTTGACTGACCCAGCGATAAAGGCGCATTCGGCAAGAGTGAGGTCCTTGAGGTCCTTGTTGAAGAAATACTGCGCGGCGATGGCGACGCCCTTGCCTGTTCCCGATACATGGAACTGGTTCAGGTAGAATTCAAGGATTTCTTCCTTGCTGAAGTGGTTTTCCATGCGCAATGCATTGATGAGCTCTTTCCACTTTTCCTTGATGCTCCGTTCTTCTCGTCCGAAAATGTTCTTGACGGTTTGCTGGGTCAAGGTGGAGCCTCCCTGACGCATGTGCCCACTCTTTAAGTTTGTTATCATGGCGCGGGTGAAGCCGTAAATGCTGAAACCGTTGTGGTGCCAGTATCCTGCATCTTCTGCGGCAATCAATGCGTTCACGATGTTTGTCGGAATGTCTCCGTAGGGCACATACACGCGGTGGTTTGCATCGAAGAATGCTCCCAAAAGTTGATCGCCGTCGTTATAGTAGACGCGGGTCTCGCCCGAAAGCACCTGCAAGATGGTGGCTCGGTTGAACTGGTTGTCCGGATCGTGCGTGGGAAGAATTTTGAAAACGACGATGTAGGCGGGGATACAACAAATCAGGCCGACAAGAGCGAATGCGGCCACGATTTTGAACACTTTTGAAAAAAATCGCATGTTGAAAATGTAGAAATTTTGGTTTTTTGCTCAGGACATTGTAAAAAAAAGTGTGTTTTTAGGGCGAAATTTAAGGATTTTGGGAATGAACCCTTGAAATTTTCCTGAATTTTATCTAAAATTTGTGTCCCCAAGATGGGAAGATGGCCGAGCTGGCCGAAGGCGCGTCCCTGCTAAGGACGTATAGGACTTAATCCTATCGCGAGTTCGAATCTCGCTCTTCCCGCTGCAAGATCCCCTGGAGAAATCCAGGGGATTTTTGCTTTTTGGCGTTTTTAGGGCGATTTCTGCGTATTTGCTGCAAAAAAATCCCCCGTCTGGTCATTTTTTACTTGATTTTTCTATTTTCAAAAGTGATATTATAGGAAAAGTTTTTCCAAGGAGTTTAAAATGAAGACATCTAGCTTTCTTTCTGGACTTGCCGTTGGTGCTGTAGCTGCTATTGCCATTACTAAGAAACTGAAGGCCCTTTGTGCAGATGAAGATGATTCTTGCGGTTGTGAAAATGATGCGGCATTGAAGGACGCGGAAAGCACGGTCCAGAGTCTTCGTAGTTCTGCCGATAGTTTGCTGAATGACCTTAAGACACAGACCGAAGCAAAGCAGACCTATGCTGCTCAGTGCGAAGACCTCAAGGATGAGGTCGCAAAGAAAAATGCTGAAATTGAAAATCTAAAGAACATCTGCGACAAGCAGGCTGGTGAAATCAGCAAGCTCGAAGCAGAACAGGCTGCCAAGTCTTAATTGATGATGGGGTGGCTTTAGGCCGGTTCAAACATGTCGATACGGACCTTGTGCTTGCCGCCCATGAAATCCGTCTCAAGGAACTTCTTCGTAATCTCCTCGCAGAGCTCGTAGGAGATGATGCGTGCGCCCATGCACAGCACGTTCGCGTCGTTGTGCAGGCGCGTAAACTCGCTGGACTTGAGGTCGCCGCAGACGGCCGCGCGGATGCCCTTGCGCTTGTTCGCCGCCATGCTCATGCCGATGCCCGTGCCGCAGATGAGGATGCCGCAGTCGGCCTCCTTCGAGATCACCTTGTCGCACACCTTGTTGGCGTAGACGGGGTAGTCGCACGATTCCGTGGAGTCGGTACCCATGTTCAGGACGGTGTAGCCCTGCTTCTGGAGGTACTCCCTCAGCTTTTCCTTGTATTCGTAGGCGGCGTGGTCGCAGCCGATGGCGATGGTCTTGAACATTTCGTGGCTCCTGGTGTTACGAGTTGAACAGGTCCTCTTCGCTGAACTTCATCAGTGACTTGCACAGGGGTATGTCCTCCTTGCGCGTGATCTTGATGTTGTTCGTGAAGCCCTTCGAGAAGTAAATGCGCTTGCCGTAGTAGATGGCGACGAGGTCCGCGTAAATGAAGTCGTGCTTGTCGTCCCTTTCCGCCTGCTCGTAGAGCTCGCGGATGAACTGGTAGTTGTACGCCTGCGGGGTCTGCACGCGCATGATGGCGCTGCGGTCGAGCTCCTTGTCGCCGCTCTTGCCGTCCTCGGTGAACAGCACCGTCTCGTGGCAGGGGATGGCGAGCGAGGCGTTGCCCTTCTCGTGCGAGACCTTGAGCATCTCGTTGATCGCCGCCTGCGGAAGGATCGGGCGCGCCGCGTCGTGGATGACGACCTGGTCGCCATCGTCGAGCTTGTCGCGCAGGAAGAAGATGCCGTTGCGGGTGGAGTCGTGGGAGGTCTCGCCGCCGGCGACGACCCACTTCACCTTGGTGATCTTGTATTCGTCGAGGATCTCCTTCAGGTGGTCGATCCAGTCCTCCACGCACACGATGAGGATGCTGTCGATGTTCTCGTTCTTCTGGAAGTTCTCGAGCGTGTAGACGATGACGGGCTTGTCGTTGAGGGAGAGGAACTGCTTGGGCATCGCGCCGCCCATGCGCTTCCCGACACCGCCCGCGAGGATGATTGCGACGTGCTTCATGCTATACTCCCTCCGGGACGTCGATCTGTACGAGTTCCTTCATGAACATTTCCATGTACTTCCTGTCCCAGATGGTGACGCGCAGGAACCCGGCGGAGTCGCCCTTGCCGCAGAAGATCAGGATGCCGCGGTTCTTGAGCTCGTCGGTGATGTACTCGGCGGTCCTGTGCTTCGGCGTGATGCAGATGAAGCATCCTTCCGTCGGGATGTAGGAGTAGCCGGTCTTGTCGAGGGCCTCGAGCAGGCACTTCTTGCCGCCCTCGAACTTCTCGGTGAGTTCCTTCACGACGCGGTCGTAGTTCGCGACCATCTCCTCGGCGACGGCGAGCGCCACCGCGTTCACCGTGTAGTGCGGCTTGTAGTTGCGGATGTACTGGGCGTTTTCGGCGCTCGATATCACGACGCCCACGCGCAGCCCCGGCATCGAGAGCATCTTCGAGAACGTGCGCAGGATGACGAGGTTGTCGTATTCCTTGAGGAGCGGGAGCGCCGTCTCCTTGTGGAACAGGTAGTAGGCTTCGTCGACGATGACGAGCGCGTTGTTAGCCTTGGCCTTGTCGAGGACCTTGCGGATCTCGTCCATGGCGTAGGCGTTGCCGATGGGCATGTTCGGGTTCACCAGCGAGACGAGGCTGGTGCTTTCGTTGATTTCTGCGAGGAGCTTCTCGATGTCGAACGTGTAGTCCTTCTCGTAGTGGACGAACTTCGTGTTCATCCCCTGCATGTCGGCGTAGACCTTGTACATGCCGAACGTCGGGGTGACGCAGACGAGGTCCTTGCCGGGCTCGCCGAAAACCTTGATGACGTAGCCCATCGCGACGACGCTTCCGTCGGTGAGCGCGATGTTCTCGGGACCAAGTCCAATGACCTTCGCGTATTCCTCGGTGAGCCTGGATTCTTCGGGGTAGATGGAGAGGTATTCCGGCGTGACCTTCGCCATCGCCTTGTCAAAGAGCCACTGCGGGATTCCGTCGGGGTTTTCGTTCTGGTCCAGGCGAACGTATTTGCCGCGGCCTTCCGGCTGGTTGGTACGGAGGAAACTCTTGATGATCGGGTTCACGTAGTACATTTTTGGACTCCTTGACGTATTGTCATACAATATAGTTAATTCATCGGAACTTGTTCATCTATAGATTGCCGGTGGGGTGAATAAATCTATATTTGGAAAACCATGGGTAATTTAGAGTCTGATAGTAAGTTCTTGAAAAAAGCGATGATTGTGAATGTGGTGGGCACAATCCTAAAGGTTTGTGGACCGCTTCTCACATTCGTAATGGCGCGTATATTTGGTGCTGCTGAATTTGGTATTTTCATATCGGCACAGACGCTTCTTTTGACCATTGCGCATTCGGCGACTCTTGGCCTGGATAAAGGTCTCTATTGGTACCTCCCGCAAAACAAGCTTCAAGCTCGAAAAGACTATGACGGCATTATGGAATCGTTCTGGATTTCTGCCGCCATCGCTTTGTTCTGCACGGCGGTCATTTTTGTGGGCTCCTTTACGCCGTATATTTCAAAGGAACTCCCCTGGTACGCACTGTCGTTACTATTCTATGTCGGTTCCTATGTTTTTAGTACGGCTTCCGAAGGAAATCGCCGTCCCCAGAATGCTGTTTTTGTGAATTCTTTTTTGACGGTGTCCATCGCTCCGGCGGTATCCATCGCGCTCCATTTCTTGGATATTCCTCATGCGCTTCCGTTGGGTCTTTTAGTGGGTCAAGCCGTGGGATTCTTCGTCCATTTTGTCTTGGTCCGTAGGCAGTTTCCTGAAATGCCGTTCCGCCCTGGAAAGACGGTGCCTGGTGCGCTTTTGAAGTATTCATTGCCTCTTGGTTTTGGGGAGTTCGTGTCTGCATTCCTGACGCGTTCCAGCCTTTGGATGGTGATGCTTTTCTTGGGTCCCGAAAAGGCAGGTGCCTATGGTATCATGGTAACGATTTCGAACGCACTTCAGACCATTCGCGTAGGCTTTACGCCAATCCTTACGCCTGTGGTTGCAGGGATGGACAAGGGGCGTCTTCATACGGACTTGAAACCGGTGTATAGCTACTGCGTTTTCATGGTTACTTTTATTCAGCTGCTCATTGGTTTTTTCATTGTTCTGTTCCCAGACTTGATTTTGGGCATTGCTGGTAAGGACTTTATCGTTCAACCGGAAACTTTGGGATTTCTCTTGCTGGTCCATTTAGTGGCTGGTTTTGGTGGCATGTCTATCGTTGTGTTGAACGGTATGGGTAAAAGCCTTTATTCGCTTATCATTGATATCGTCTCGCTGGCGGTAGCGCTGGTTTCTGGATATTTCCTGATTCCTGCATTCGGACTTGTTGGAGCAGCGCTTTCGATGCTGACATACAACATTGTTGCCATTGTCTGTAACAACATTTATCTTTTCAAGTTGGATCTTCAGCCCTATTCACTGCGCCTTTTGCCTCAAGCGCTTTGGATTGTGGGTTTAATCGCGTTTTATATCGTTCTCAATATGGGTATTTTTACTTTGGTGTTTTGGCAGAAAGCGGTTGTATACGTGATCGTTTTAGGACTGCTTGGGCTCTATTGGAAAATTGCGAAGAAAAAGCTGGATGATGACCGCAAGCAGGCAGGAGGTGCAAAATGAAAAAGATTGAACGTGAAGAATGCCGTGAAATCCAGATGTGCATTCTAGATGAAATCGCCCGAATCTGTAACGAAAACGGACTCCACTATTACATTGCCTGCGGAACGCTTTTAGGCGCTGTGCGCCACAAGGGTTACATTCCTTGGGACGACGATGTTGACATTATAGTCATGCGCGATGATTACGATAAACTCATCGCCCTATTGAAAGATGAACGCGTCAAGAAGCCTGAGTGGCTAGAAGTGATTGACGATACCCGCGATGATTATTATTACCCATTTGCCAAGGTGACTGACAATAGGACTCTGGTTAAGATGGATAGGCACAAAGGCGATAGCGGCCTTTGGGTGGATGTGTTCCCTTATGATGGATTGCCGTCTTCGATTCCGCTTGCCAAAATCTATACCCAGATAGCCGCTTTTATCCGAGTGATTTGCCTTGCGATGGATACCGATTTTTCGTCGAAAACATTGAATGCTTGGAACCTTTTTTACAAGTGTGTCTTGAATGCGATGACTTATGTGGTGGGACGCAAGCGCTTTTGCCGATTTGTGGAATGGTTCCACCATCGTTATGACATCAAGACTTCTAAGTATGTGACGAGTCTTTTCTTTGACAATCGTGTCGATTCGATTCTTGATAAAGAAAAATTGCTCCCGCAGACGGTTTTTAAGTTCGAAAACCGCGAGTATACGGGGTTTGCCAATTACGATTTTTTGCTCAAGCGAATGTATGGCGACTATATGACGCTTCCTCCCGAAGAAAAGCGTATTACTCACGATTTCTATGCTTGGTGGAAAGATTAGGAGTTCTTTATGGTTAAGTACCTTTTTGTTCTGACGAGTTCCCCGAAAGATTTTTTCTGCGAACAGACACTGGTGGCGATTGCATCGCTGCGCGTGCATAACCCAGGCGCATTCGTGACGCTCTTGACCGACGACAAGACGGCGGAAACATTGACTGGTCCGCGTGCGGCCCTTAAGGATGCTGTCGATGAACTCAAGGTGCTGACGCTCGACGAAAAGTTTACGCCCATGCTGCGTTCCCGCTACCTGAAGACGGTGATGCGCAACGTGATTGACGGTGACTTCCTCTACATGGATTCCGACATCGCCATTGTGGGCGACCTCTCGATTCCTGAAGAATGGAAGGGCGGCATTTACGCGGTGCTGGACTTCCACACTAATCTTTCTAAGGCGATTAACCGCAAGAAGGTGCTGAACAACGCGAAGATGATGGGCTTCTCGCCGATTCTGAACGACGAAATTTTCAATGGGGGTGTGATGTTTGCCGCTGACACTCCCGAAGCCCGCAAGTTCTTCGAAACCTGGCACGAACTGTGGCTCTATTGCGTGTCCAAGAACTTCCCGTACGACATGGCAAGCCTCGCCGAGACGAACTTCAAGTTCGGCTACATTACCAAGAAGATGCCGGGTGGTTGGAACTGCCAGCTAGCATACGGTAACCGCTTTCTCCCGACGGCGAAGGTGCTGCACTTCTTCGGCTCGCGCATCATCGATACCCGTGGACACAAGGTGCCCGCAAGTATGGACTTGTTCTTGCCGAAAATTTTGCGCAAGGACTTCTACACCAACCTAAAGAATATTCCGGTGAAGGTCAATGCCGACAAGAGCATTACTATCAATGAATATTACGACGACGTGATTGCACATGCCAAGGAAGAATTTGAATTCCAGACCCGCAAGGTCGGAGCCGGTGGTGCCTACATTATCCGCAGCTATGCCTTCGCGAAGTCGCTTGCTTGGATTTACAAGAAGATGCCTTTCCTCGTGTTCCCCCTGAGAGTGTTGGGGACACTTATTGGAAAGGACGATCGCGCTGTCCGTTAGTTTTTGTATTGAAGGAGTAGTTGTGCGTTTTTTGAAGAATCCCTATCTTGCGCTGGCGCTTGTCGCTCTGCTTGTGCAGACCATCCTGTTGGTGTTTTTCTACAGCCTGCCCGATCCGCTTGGACTTTCGATGTCCGAGATGTTCGAGGGCAAGACGATTTGGCAGATTTTTATGGCGTTCGGTGGCATTTTGGCCATGGCGGGGCTTTTCGGCTTTGCGCGTGCGCCTCGCGCGCTTGCCATTTATTATGGGCTTTATTTCTTTGTGGCGATTGTGGACTATGACGTGTTCCGCTTTTCGCACCAGCGACTTTCCTATTCTTTTTTACGTACGTACTTCCACATTTCGAACATAACCGATGCCACCACCGTTTCGACGTTGGGGGGCGACTTGCTCGGAACAGTTCTTTGGATCTCGATGGTTGTGCTCTGCTTTGTGGGGGCGATTGCCTTTGTGGTTGCCTATACGCTCCGTTTGCGCGCACACCGTCGTTCGAAAGTCCTCGATAACAGCAAAGGAGCCTGGAAGCCGGTCTCTAGAAAAGCGCCTTGGATTATGTTCGCTGTCGGTATGGCGTTGTCGCTGACTCCTCTGATGCTGTTCCTTACGGGTGCTCGCGGCTGGGGAGAAATCCCGCTTATCCATACAAAGATTGAGTGGCGCTTTACGCTCGGTAAGCATACGCTTACGGCTCCGATTCTCCACATCGCAGCGGAGGAGACCTTTGAATTCTTCCACGATAATACTAAAATCACCGATGAGCTGGTTGGCGATTTAGATGCTTTCTTGTCGAAGGATTTTGTGGCGGGTCGCAGTAACGCTTTGGATTTTCCCATGTACCGTAGTGCCCCGACACATGAATACAAAGCAAAAAAGCCCTACAATATCGTGTTTATTATGGGCGAATCTTTTAAAGGGCGCGTCTTCAACAAGATGCTTGAGGGCGATACTGCCGTTGCTCCAAGTGTGTTTAAGCTGGCAAGTGGCGGTTACTACGCCAAGGATTCTACGGGGAAAAGTCTAGGTGGCGGACTCTGGTTCAAGAACGCTTTTAGCGGCGGATACCCCACAGTGCGCGGCACGATGGCTACCTACATGGGCTTCCCCTCGCATCCGAACCGTGACGTTCCCAGTTTTTATGCGGCGAACAAGTTCAAGGGTTGGCCTGAATACCTGACGAATTATCAAAGAAAGTACATGACGGTATCGAACCCGATTTTCGACCACACGTTACCCTTTATCGAAAGGTTCTTTGGCAAGAACTGGTTCATGCCTCAAGAAGAGACTGTAGAGGGCGCTAGTGACAGCATGGGCGTGGATAGGGCGCTGGAATTGCTGAACACTCAACCGACGGATAGTCCGTGGCTGCTTGTTTTCAATACAATCGCTTCTCATATTCCTTTCTACAACTATCCAGATGCCTTTGCGGACAAGCCCGACGACGCCATGGTGCGTTACCGTAATGCGATTCGCTATACCGACAAGCAGCTGGGGCGTTTCTTTGACGTGCTTTCGGCCCGTCCCGATTTTGAAAATACGGTGGTATTTGTCCTGGGCGACCATGATACCCCTGTAGATTCTGTAGACTATCTGGTCCCGCAGCCGCTTGGACTTTCGGCTTCGCAAATCTTTCTTGGAATTTTCTCGGCGGATACGGCTCTCTTTAACGGGCTTACCGTTCGCGAAGATGTGGCTTCGCAGCTGGACCTGGGGCCCACGGTTTTTGACCTCTCGCAGGTGCGTGAACCGAACCATTTCTGGGGTTACGACTTGTTGACTCAGGAGCGTCCCGCAGAACAGCCCTCGGTGTTCTTCTCGCAGAATTCCTACTACTTGGGCTTCCGCGACCATGTGCTTGCTGGCGGCCTAGAAAACGAAGACGTTTACCGTGCCGTGTCCGGTGGAGAAAGCCCCTATGCACTCACGACCGATGCTACCGACCTAGATTGGAAGAAGAAGGCTGTAGGGGCGGCGAAGGCCGTGCGCTCCGTACTCCGCAACGATATCATGATGCCGTAAAAGAGGGGTTACCCCTTTACGAACGGACGTCTAAAGAAATTGATGATGCCGGCGGCTACCCTGTAACGGTAGCCACGGCAGTCTACGACCATGACGCCTTTATACATGTTGAATGTATGGAAAGCGACCTTCATCGTCGGGTGAGGGGAGGTCTTTCTCCACAATTCCTTGAACACGAGGCCGTCTGGGGATTTTTCGATTTGCTGGAAGGAAATGCCGTGACCGTATTCCACGTTGCATTCCTGGGCGGGACGATATAGCATTCCCTTGTGTTCGAACCAGTCGCCTGCGTTTCTGGCGATGTTTTCGGGGAAACGGTATTCCTTCACCTTGACATACTTTCCAGTTTCGTTCAATTCGTATACGCCCAATGTGGCACCATTCGGATCGGGAAATTCCGTAGAATAAATCTGCTTTTTGCCGAATAATTCCGTATAGATGGCGTCTGTCAGAAGGGCGTCGCTCACCTGTCGCCCGTTCACCAAGGCGGGTTTTCCTAGATCCAGCTCGTACAGTTTCAGGCCACCACCCTTGAAATTTTCAGGGTAGACGAGAATCTTGCCGTCCCTACGGATAATTGCCGGAAAGCTGAGGTGCGAATCCAGTTCCAGGATTGTATCCACTTTAAGGAGCTTGTTGCTTGCCTTGTCCACCGTGAGCATCGCGAGTCGCCCTCGCTTATGGGGGTAATAGTATTCTTCCACTAAGACATATATCTTGTCATCGGTGACATCGAGAATGAAAGGGTCTGCAAACCAGCGGTCCTTGCAATCATGTTTCAGCCAGTTGATTTTCAGTGGCTTGCCGTCGATGACTTCATCCAAGGTGTTCTCAACAAAGCCGATGTTCCAGACACCTTGCATAATGCTACGATATAGCTCAATGAATCTCACTCGACTACTCCTTCTTTAGGATCTTGCCGCACAGGAACATCGAGAATACGACGCTTGCGATGAGGAATACGAATATGCTCATGCAGGCCAGATCACCAATTCCCTTCAGACCTTTATGGGTCGTAAAGAGGAATCCTACGAAACCTGCAATCGTTGTTAAGGAACTTGCCATCACGTTCCGAGCTGTTGTATCCATTAAACGGCGAAGTGTCATGGTCTTGTCGGAATTCCAGGCGGTCACAAGGTGGATCGTGGCGTCGATGCCGATGCCGAGTGTCATGGGGATGACGATAACGTTGTAAATGCTAATTTTGCAGTACTCGAAAGTCCCGTTGAGGAATCCGAGCAGTCCGAGCGTAAGCAGAACGCCCATGCCGAAGGGAATGCAACCCACCAGGAAAATCTTCGGCTTTCTGAACGAGATGAGGAGCGTTCCGAAAATGACGAGGATGATCACGATGGCTAGGTTGAAGCTGTCTTCCTTCACAGAAGAGATCACATCCGAAAGGATGAATTGCGAGGAGAAGGTGCGGAGGTTTTCGCCGTCAAAATTCCAGTGCCCGTAGCGGTCCTGGAAACGTTGCAGCGCCTTTGCGTCCCAGCTGGGGAAATCGCCGTAGATAAAGCCGATCTTGCCGTAGGAACCGTCCTTTTCGCGGACGATGTCCAGAATCCAGCTAGGAATGTCTTCTGGATTAAAGGTATGTTCGACCATGGCGAGTTTACGCAGATTGGCGATATTGATGGAATCCTCTCCTTCGGCCCTGTCAAAGACACGTGCCTCCGCCAATTCACGGATTTCTTCGATGATTTCGAGGCGGGCTTCTTGGGAATCCTTTGGCGGAATGAAACTCTTGAGCGTAATGAAGCTGCCGAGCATGGAATCTTTTTCCACGTTGAGGCGATACATTAGCGTATCGTAGAGCTTGTCCAACTGCGAGGTCTTTGAACCCATGACCGCTGCCGGCGTAGAGGTCTTTGCCTTGTAGCTTGCTCGCGTCACCTTTGTAGAAATTTTGTTGTCTTCGACCGTCTTTACCGTAGATGCTCGGCGAAGGTTCTTGAGGTTGTGTTCGAAATCTACCTGCGGAGCAAAATAGAGGGAAATCGCACCAAGGATAAAACCGACAATTGCTGCAACTTTGAAGAAATTGAGAATTTTCGCTTCGCTCCAGGCTTTAGGGAAGAAGCTGTTGTCGGGAGCCTTGGGAATGCCGCCCATGCACTTGATGAAGACCGGGAGCACCAGGATAGAAGTGAGCATACTGAAGAATACGCCGGCAGATGCTACGACACCGAATTCATAGAAACCCTTGAAATGCGCTGCGAGCAAAGTGAGGAAGGCGGCGATTGTGGTAAAGCTTGCCAAGACAAACGGTTTCAGCATGCGCTTTTGTGCTTCTTCAAGGACTTCTTCCAGAGTGGCTTTTTCTCGCAACAGTTTTTGGGCGGTACCCAACATGTGGATAGAATAGTCGATGCCAATTCCCAAGATGATGGAGGCCACAAAGACTGTAAACGGATTCAGTTTACCGTAGAAAAGCGCCGTAAAGGCAAAAGTCGGGATACAGGCGTAAAGCACGGTACTTGTTACAAGAACAGGTCCCTTAAATCCTCTAAAGAAATAGGAAGTAAGAAGCAGAATCAACACCAAACTGATGCCAAAGGAGAAGATGCTGTCGTTGGCGACATCGTCCACTTCCTTAAGGCCTTCGTAGGTTCCGTCCACGGTAAAGCGGGTGGGAACGGGATAGGTCTTTCCATTGAAATGTTGAAGCAGTGTGTCTGTACGGGCGAGGATATGCGTGACAAACTCGTAATCAGTGGAGGGCTTGATGAGTTTTGCGTTCACGACACCGTTAAACAAAATCTTTCCGGTGCTATCAGGTCTTGGGCAGCCGATAAGGCGGGATTTCAGATGGGCGGGTACGGGATCCTTGGGGTGCCATTCGTCGCTCTCCACTTGGTTGGAATCTAGCTTGGTCTTTTGAATGAATGAGGCGAAGGCTCCAACGGCTTCGTCCGGAAGACCGAGTTCCTGTGGCAGGTTTTCGTCAAACCAAATGCGTTCCTTTTTTTCGGAAGTCTCGGCAGGAGCTTCTCCTAGCAAGTCCACGACAAGTGGCCCGTTCTTGCGACCAATTTCCAGCTGAAGTTCTTCCAGATTGTTGCGGATGCGTTCCAAATGGAATGTGGGCAGGTAAAGGAGGGCGTTGTCCTTGAAAAATTGGTTGTCTTCATCCTTTTGCGTTGAAACGAAATCGCCTTGCCAACGGCTATGAATGTAGTTTTCGATGGAATCCTGCATTGCCGCCACAATTTCGGGGTCGTCGCTCTGAATGGCGATCGTGAAGCGGTCTGTACTGCCAAAACGCTGGTACGATTCTTCTAGGGCAAGAACGCTGGGAGTTCCGTCGGGGAGCAAGTGAGAAAGGTCTGCATCCAGTCGGAGACCCGGTTTAACGAAAATGGGGAAAGCACACAGTGCTGCAAGCAGGAAGTAGAAAGCCAATGCCTTGAATTGATGCTTACAAATCAGCGGAATGTACCATGCTGAAAATTTTTCTTGCAAGGATTTCTTTGTAGTCATAGACAAAATATATAAAATGTTGGCGCGAACACTTGTTTTTACTAGATTTACATACATGAAAATAATGATAGTTCTTAACCGAATTGCCCGTGGTGGCGGGGAAAATGTGGCGGTTCAACTGGCCAATCAATTTTCCCGAATGGGGCACGAAATTTTTTTCGTAAGCAACAAAGAACGAAACAATATTTCTGACTTTTACCCTATCGACGAAAATGTTCAAATTCTCCCCTGTTTTAGTCATTATTTCCCCTTTAAAATTTTCAGCCTTCGCCGCGCCATTAAAAAAGAGAATCCCGATATCATCATCGGTGTCATGCCGGATTCAACATTCTACACCTATTTGGCCGCTTTGGGGCTCCATAAGATAATCATTTCGTCTGACCACAGTTCCTTTGAAAAGAATCCCTATTCTCAAAGGCATCTTTTTCCGTACCTTCTCAAATTTTACTTCAATGCTGTCTACGACTGCGTTACCGTTTTGACGAAAACGGACTATAATGTAGTTGCCAAGAAATTCCGGAGAACAGAGGTGATGCCGAACCCTCTTTCGATGCAACCTGCGGAATCCCTTCGCACAAATAGGAAAAAGCGGATTCTTGCGGCTGGGCGACTGAATATCTGGCATTGCAAGGGATTTGATATCCTTATCAAGGCTTGGGCGAAAGTTCAGGAAAAATACCCTGACTGGGTCGTGGAAATTGCAGGCGAAGGTGAAAATGGGCGCGTGTACCTAGAAAGCCTTATCGCCGAAAAACATTTGGAAAACCGTGTGATTCTTTCTGGTTTCCACTTGAATATCAAGGATTTCTTCAACGATTCCGAAATATTTGTTCTCAGTAGCCGTTACGAAGGTTTTGGAATGGTTCTCATCGAAGCGATGTCACAGGGCGCCGCTTGCATTGCCTGTGACTATAAGGGCCGTCAAAGGGAAATCATTCAAGATGACACTCAAGGCTTGTGCGTGGAATGCGAAAACGAAGATGCCTTGGCTAGTGCCCTTTCAAGAATGATCGAAGATGAAAATTACCGTAGGCAAGTCCAGGAAAATGGATGGAAACGTTCCCAGAACTTCACTCCAGATAAAATAGGAGAGAACTGGATGCGTCTCCTTAGCGATTTACTGGAACGGCAGAACCGTTCCTAGTATTTAAAGCCCGCGTTCGAGTGTATAATCCGAAATTTTGAGCAAAGTATCGAGAGTCGCTCCTAAATAGGTTTCTATGGAGCGACCTTCTTCGTCTTGTAATTTGCCGGTGAGTTCGTTTTCTTGGCGTAGATCGCTGTCGGCAAAGAGGTGCGTTTCTTGCATGGCTGGGAACCTTGCGATAAAGCGGTAACCGTTAAGCCCGATGGCCGCATAGCCGCCCGAATAGGATCCGAGGGAAAGCCCGGTACTACATCCTCTTAACAAATTATGTCCCATGAAAATGTTCGGTACGGCAAGGCCGGCAAGTTCAAGTACGGTGGGAGCGATGTCAATCTGCGCTGCGGTTGTCGTGTCGCGTACAGCATCAAGTCCCTTTCCATGAATAAAGAACGGGATCCAGCTGATGTTCGAATATCCGCCGCCACTCATCGTCGAGACTCCGTTTTCGCCCAGGGGGAATCCGTGGTCGGCCATGACGATTACGTAGGTATTCTTGTACCATTCCTCGTTTTCGATGGCGCGGATAAAGCGGCCTAGTTGCCTGTCGGCATAACCCATGGTCACGTTGATACGTTCCTGCAGGGGACGGTTCTTTTCTTCGTCGGTCATGCCTGCCGCAAAGTTGAACGGGTAATGGTTGGAACGTGTCATGAGGGTCGCGAGGAAGGGCTTGCCTTCTTTTGCGAGGGTGTCGCGGACGTATTCAATGGCGTTGTCCATGAAGGTGGAGTCGTCTTCGCGATTGCGGTTGTAGTGCTGCGCGGTGTACCACTTTGCCATCCATACGCCCAAGTTATCCCAGGCGGGATCCGCTGCAGACATGTAATGGGTGCTGTAGCCGTTTTCGGTGAGAACAGAAACAAAGCTCGGTATGGTTATGTGTGCAAGATCGGTGGCTTGTTGAAGATGGGAATGGTGGGGAATGCCGATATGCGTTGAAAGGACTCCTCCTGTTGTGGGAACGCCGCTGGTATGCATGCGCATCCATACGTGAGAATGGGCGGCGAGCGAGTCCATGAAGGGTGTGGGGGAGGGCTGAATTTGAGAATTCATGTAGCCCGTATTCAGACCACGTTCGGATTCCATGAGCACTAGAATGAAGTTCGGTTTCATCTCGCGCTGTGTAGCCAGCTTTTCGCTGTTTACAAGTTCGGCGCTAGGAATACGGTATAGCGGGAGAGCATTTCCTTCCTTTGCGTCGGAGAAAGTCCAGTTGGAATCACCTTCCACCTGTTGCCATAAGTTCTGGTATGCGGTTCGGTAGGCGCTCAACTCGGCTTCGGTAAGACCGGGAGCTTTCTTTGCTCCAAACAGGTCATTGTATATCAGCGAAACGACCGGACGGAGTTTATCCATACGGGAACTGCCGGTCCATATAAAGTAAACGTACGAGTAAGAGGCAATGTAGAATACGAGCATCGCGATGACGGATTTTTTGATGTAGAAACCGTCAGTAGGACGGTACCACTTGCAAAGCAGCTTGTAGACTCCGTAAGTCAACGGGAGCATGAGCGCAAGTACGACGAACTGCAAGTAGGGTACAGAGAGGTCGTTTGCTACATAGTCGTAGAACACGACGATGGAAGAGGTGTCCTTGTAAGTGTCCACAAGACCGAAGGTCAGGTGTCCACCAAGGAAACGCTGTGTCTCGTTGTCGAGCAGCGTCAAGAGTAGAATGGCGCTGTGGAAAATTCCATAAAGAACGGGTACGGTTCTTGCGACGATTTTTTTTGCGGTTTCGTTGCTTGCGGCAAATCGGTAGACGATGCCTCCCAAAATCAGGAACACTACCAGGGTGTTCGTAATCCACATAAAGTCGATGCAGACGGCATGGAAGATAAACCAGTCCGGCTTGCTTACGAACGGGAATCCGTAAGGGTTGCTGCGGAACAGGAGTAGGATGCGCAGGACAATGTGGGTTGCCCAGGCGGCAAGCGAAATCAGGACAAGGTTTTGGAATGGGGCTAGACCGCCTGCCAATTTCTTCAGGATATCAAGAACGCGAAGTTTCATGTGTCTAAAATAGAAAATCAAATTATGTATATTTGGCTCATGATTCTTCAAAAGTGGGCGTGGATACCTTTATTGCTGATCGGTCTCATGTTGACCGCTTGCGAAGAAATTGAAGAAGAAAAGCCCTGGTTGCAGGTGGAACGCCCGGAAATGCTTTTTACGGACACCACCCTGATGGACAGTTACGATAAGGGTGTGCTTGCCTGGAAACTCAAGACCGCCTATTTGGAACGTTGGGGTGACAAGGAAATCGTCTTTGTGCGTCCGGTGCTGGTCGATATTTATGATTCGCTTGGCGAACGCACGGCATTCTTGCGCGCCGATTCCGGTCGCATGGATTTGAAGTTCACCTATGTCTATGCCTACGGGCATGTGTACGCCTTGACTCCCAAGGGAGCCTCGGTTCGTTCCGATTCCTTGATATGGAACAAGAAAGACAATCTAGTCAAGACGGATAGCTATGTGCGCGTCGTAAGCGAAGAAGGCGATGTGCTGCAGGGGCAGGGCTTTGTAAGCGATGCCCACATGGACAATTGGCGCATTCTTTCCAATGTGACGGGTATTTTCCAGGATGCGGCTCGCCGCCTCAAGGAAGAAGACAAGACCCAGGCTAAGGAAATCGAGTCCCGCGATAGCGCTCAGGCGGTGAGGTCTTCTTCGTCGGTTGCGGCGAAGGTCGCTACTCCGGTTGCAAAAAGCTCTTCTGCGACAGCGTCCAAGCCTGCAAAGGCGACTCCGGATGCACCTGCCACGAAACAGGATTCGTTGGCAGAAAAGGCTCGCCGCAATGCCTTGAATGCGATTCGTGGAACTGTGCTACGCCCCAAAGCGAAGACGAGGAATGAATAGTGGCGCCGCTGTGTAGAAACATGCGCAGGCTGTTGCCGCTATTGTTTGTCGCGCTCCTTGCGACCAGTGCCTTTGCGCAGTCGTCTCCCTTGATTATGAAGCACGCCGATAGCCTCGCGGTTGCAAGAAAGCGTGGAACGCTCTTGCTGCAGGGGCGCGTGCATTTTATCCACGACAGCATCCAGTTCCGTACGCAGCGCGCCTTCTGGCACAAGGATGCCGAAAGCGTGCAGTGCAGCGGCGGGTTCCTTTTCACACACCCGTCGGGCTATATTAAGGCGCAGAATGGCCACTACCAGAAGAAGGTGGGAATCGCTACGGCTTCGGGTGATGTGCATGCGGGTGATTCGGCAAATTCCTACCTGTTTACCGGCGAATATCTGGAGTACGACCGCGAAAAAGAAATCCTCACGATGCCGCAGAAGCCGAAACTCTACCAGTATGAAAAGCAGAAGAATGGAAAGATCGATACGGTGACTATTTCGGCAAGGCGCATTATCTACAACAAGAAGGAGGCCTTTGCGCAGGCGTTCGATTCGGTAAAGGTGACGCAGAACGATATGGTGGTCACTTGCGATACGGGCTTTTTTGACCGCAAGAACAACTGGCTCAGCATGAAGGGGCATCCGACCTGCGATATGAAGAATTACCACCTGACTGGGGACTCCATATTCTTGGTACTTGACTCTGCGGGAAAGTCGCTCAAGTCCGCCCTTGTGATTCGTAATGCGCACGGTGTGCAGCAGGAAGATCCCAAGAGGAACGCCCCTGGCAGCGTGACGGAAGCCTTTGGTGACACGCTCTATGCGGAATTCAGTAAAGACAAAATTGAACGACTCTATGTGAACCTGAATGCTCGCGGATTCTTTTACGAGACTGACCTAAAGGAATACCGTAACCTGATGGACGGGGACCGTTTGGACCTTTATTTCAACCAGGGAAAGATGGATAGGGCAGTTGTTTCGGGCAAGGCACAAAGCACCTATTTCTATGTCAAGAAGGATCGCTCCGTGGCGGGCAAGAACGAGGCTGCCGGCGATACGATTCATATTCTGTTCGATGCACAGAAGAATGCAGTCAAGTCGCTAAGGCTCTTGGGCGGAGGAACCATGGCGAGTGGTCGCTATATCGACATGGAAAAGGAACAACGCAACAAGAAGGCTCTCGAAGCGGACTCGCTCAAGACCGAAGCTTCTAATAAGAAAGATGTGGACAAGAAAATTTCCGACAAGCCGAATCCGTATTTGGAAATGATGAAAAAAACTCACAAAAAAAACATCAAGAAAGCAAAAGATTTGTAAATTATAAACGATGAAAAATTTAGTCAGTACCATTCGCACGGAACACCTGTGCAAAGTCTATGGAGGTCGCCAAGTTGTCCGCGACGTGTCCATTCGCGTTTCGCAGGGCGAGATCGTGGGTCTCCTGGGCCCCAATGGTGCTGGAAAGACGACTTCGTTCTACATGATTGTGGGCATGGTGCGTCCGGAGTCTGGGCACATCTTTCTTGACGATGTCGAAATGACCGACAAGCCCATGTACAAGCGTGCGCGTCTTGGCATCGGCTACCTGCCGCAAGAAGCATCCATTTTCCGCAAGCTGAGCGTCGAAGACAACATCATGGCGATTCTTGAGACGCAGGGAATGAAGCGTTCCGAACGCAAGCGCAGGCTTGAACAGCTTCTTGAAGAATTCAAGATTACGCATATTCGAAAGACTAAGTCCATGAGCTGTTCGGGTGGCGAACGCCGCCGTCTCGAAATCGCGCGCGCCCTTGCGAGCGACCCGTCGTTCCTTTTGCTCGATGAACCTTTTGCGGGTATTGACCCGATTGCGGTGGCGGATATTCAGTCCATCATTTCGGGACTCAAGGACCGCGGCATGGGAATCTTGATTACGGACCACAACGTGCGCGAAACACTCTCGATTACGGACCGTGCTTACATTATGTACAAGAGCCAGGTGCTGACAGAAGGTTCTTCGGAATACCTGGCGAATGACCCCGAAGCCCGCCGCATTTACTTGGGCGATAGTTTTAGCCTGGGGTGACGATGAATCTTGGGATGCAACTTGGAACAACGCAGCGGTTGGAGCAGACTCTTACGCCCCAGCTTCGTCAGTTTGTTGCCATTTTGCAGAAGACCTCTTTGGAACTGGACACGGCGATCAAGGACGAACTGGAAACGAATCCGCTGCTGGAACTAGATGATTCGGAGCCGATGGAAGATCGCGAAGTCCGCGACGACGAACTCCCAGATTCCGGGGCGGAACTGAAGGAAGACCATCCCGACGATTACGACGACTACGACTCTTCTGATTATTCTTCGCTGGAAGACAGCGCCATGGTCGATAGAGGTCTTTTGGACGGCGATGCAGACAACATTGATTACGAACGCTACCTGAATGACGGCTCCATGAACGAAGATGCGCCGTTCAAGGATTTGAATGCCCCTTCAGGCGATGCCGATGACGAATGGGACCGTCCCATCAAGGATTCCGAAAAGGGCCTTCAGGAAAAGCTTCGTGACCAGTTGCTGTTGTGGTCGGGCACGCGTGAACTGCTCGAACAGCTTTCGCAGGCGGGCTGCTCCGAAAAGCGTTTCCGTTCGCTGGTCGAGTACCTGATAGACTCGCTGGATGACGACGGATTCTTGTCGAATGACAACTTGGGACTGAATGCGCGTCGGGCATCAGAAGACGCCTTCGTCAATGAAATCGAGTCGATGTTGCGAGGCGATGTTGCCTTAGATGACTGCTCTCTCCCCGTACGCGAGGCGGTACATGTGCTGCAGGGTTTCAACCCCAAGGGTATCGGCGCGCGCGACCAGAAGGAATGCTTCTTGTTGCAGGCTTACGCCATCCCCGGTTTTTCTCCGCTTGCTATTAAAATTCTCGAAACCTGTTACGAGGACTTGCTCGTGCTGCGCTATGCAAAAATCGGCAAGGCGCTCGGAGTCTCTACAGAAGAAGTGCAGCAGGCGGTGGCTAGTTTTGCTAAGCTCAATCCGCATCCGGGATTTCTGCTTTCCAATCGTCTGGTGCAGGGAAAAATCCCCGACTTGAAAATCGTGAACCACCATGGCAAGCAGGATGTCGAGGCGTACCGTTCGCCCATGCAGAAGCGTCTCAAGGTAAACAAGACTTATGAGTCGATTCTTAAGGATAAGAACGCCTCGAAGCATGACCGCGAATATGTCAGGGAGCATCTCAAGAAGGCGAACGACTTTATCAAGGCGCTCGATGACCGCTGCTCCACCATGGAGCTGGTGATGCGCGCCATATTCAAGCGCCAGAAGGATTTTTTCACCAAGGGCCCCGCGTTCCTCAAACCCATGGTGCAACGCGACATCGCAGACGATATCAAGCGTGACGTGAGTACCGTGAACCGTTCCATCAACGGCAAGTACGTGGACACTCCCTATGGCATTTTCGAACTCAAGAGCTTCTTTACTTCGGGTGTCAAGCAGGGTGAAACTTTGGGCGCCGAGGAACTTAGTTCGGCGATGATTCTGGATGCCATCAAGAAGCTTGTGGACGAAGAAGACAAGAAAAAGCCCCTTTCTGACCAGGCGATTGCAGACAAGCTTAAGGAGCAGGGCATCCTGGTTGCTCGCCGTACAGTGGCAAAATACCGCGAAAACAACCTTCGAATTTTGCCTGCAAGTCAGCGAAAACGAGCCATTTAGGCCAATTTTAGCCCAATATTCCAATTTGGAATATATTTTTTTCAAAAAAATTGAAAAAACCTTTGTTTTTGAACAAAAAAAGATGTATATACTCTAGACGTGGAGCAAAATGTTCCGCAAATACAAGAACCCTTTCTAAGGAGGTTATATTATGGATATTCAGTTCTCTGCTCGTCATTTTAATGCATCGGCCGGACTTCAGGATCGCATTCAAGAAGAAATGGATAAATTGGCTCGTTTCTACCCGAATATCACTAGTGCCTCCGTCATTCTAGATCACGAAGTGGAACATCAGCGTCATTGCGAAATCACGGTGAATATTACTGGTTCCCAGGTGGTTGCCTCTGCTGATGAAGAAAACATGGGCAAGGCCGTCGATGTCACCCTCGAACGCATTAAGGTTCAGCTCAAGAAGGCAAACGACAAGCAGAACGATCATCGTGCTCAGCCTGTATCCGAAGTTGTATAACACTGGTATAGATTGTGTCTGAGTCAAGATTGAAAGACATCAAGATCCTGCACCGGGAACGTCTCCTGGTGCGGGACTTTTTTTTGCGTTACGGCAAAGACCTGCAGATGGCATGCCATTCTCCGGAATCGAGCTTGGATGCCCCGATTGCCGAAAGCGGTATTCATAGGCCGGGCCTTGCGATGGCGGGCTTTACCCAGGTGTATAGCTCGCAGCAGATTCAGGTCGTAGGGCACACCGAATGGAACTACCTGGAATCGATTGGTCCCGAAGGTCGAGCCAAGGTGTTCGAAAATCTGTCCGTCTACAAGGCGCCGATGTGGGTGGTCACCCATTCCCAGATGCCGCACCCTGAGCTTAGGAAGATGTGCGACCGGCTGAACATTCCGCTGTTCTCGACCACACTCCACACCTACGAGTTCAACAAGATTGCTCAGCGTATCCTGGAAGAATTTTTTGCGCCCCATGCCATTATCCACGGAAGCCTGGTCGATGTCTATGGTGTCGGCATGCTCTATATTGGCGATAGTAACGTGGGCAAGTCGGAATGCGTTCTGGACCTCGTGGAAAGCGGTCACCGTATGGTGGCAGATGACGTCGTCCATATCAGCAATGTGGGCCGAGCCATCATTGGTCGTCCTGATCCCTTGATCAAGCACCACATGGAAATCCGCGGGGTGGGAATCCTCGATATCCGTTCCATGTTCGGTATCCACGCTATCCGCAAGGTGAAGAAGATTGAAACCATCGTGGAGCTGCAGCAGTGGCAGCGCGATGGCGGATACGACCGCACTGGGCTCAATGAGCAGGAAGAAGAGGTGATGGGGGTCAAAATCCCTAAAGTCGTGATTCCTGTGGCGCCTGGCAAGAACCTGACCGTGATTTCGGAGGTCATAGCCATGAATACCTTGATGAAATATAGTGGTCAGAATGTGGCTCAGGACTTCAATGAGGCCCTAATGCAAAAAATTAAGGCCAAGGCCAAGGGTGAGTATGTCGATGATTTGTTAGATTTCGACAATCAAAATTGGTCTTACTATGAATAGATTCACAAGGCTTGTCAAAGAGAACCTGGTTCCGTTCATTATTTTCTTGATTCTGCTTTCGTCCTGCTGCGGGGCGTGGTTTTTTCTCCATCCATCTAGCCCCTACCATGAACGCACTCGCTTCGTGGTTTCTTACGATGCGGTCGGAACCCTTTCGCCGGGCAATCGTGTCGAGGTGCGTGGCATTTCACGTGGGCAGATTCTCAAGGTCGAGCTGACGGATGATGCCGTTTATGTGACCGCTGAGGTCCTTGCGACGACCAAGATTCCAAGAAATTCTGAATTCAGGCTGATCAATTCGGGACTAATGGGTGAGCGCGAAATGTGCATTTTGACAGGCGATAGTCCGGATCTGGTTCGCGATGGCGACACGCTTGTTGGAAAATATGACGAAGGCATGAGTGGAGTCGGTAAGAAGCTTGTGGTCATCATGGGCGACATGAAAGAAATCAAGGATTCTGTCCGTGCCGTGGTGGATTCCATTGAAAAGGGCGAGTCCGGAAAGCAACTGCAGCGTGTCACTAAAAAGGTGAAGCAGGTGGTTCAGCTGACCAAAGTGAATGTCCGCAGCTGGAAAACGGATGTGGATGCGCTTCTGGACGAGTGCGATCGCAGTCTCGGGAATGCAAAGCAGGCACTAGATGTCATTGCTGATCGCGGAGCTACCAAGATCCACGAAATCGACAGCTTGATGGATCGTACACAGCAACTTTTGAAAAAGGTGATTGAGCTGAAGGGGCAGACGGAGGGAATTGTCAAGAAATTGACTGAAAAGGACAATACGGCGTCCCTGTTCCTTGCTCCGGACTCCGACTTCAACCGGGAGCTGGATCGGTTGGTCTCGGATGTCGATTCATTGCTCCAAGATATCAAGAAAAACGGCTTAGACATAAATATTGATATTTTTTGAAAAAAGTTTACCTTTTCTCGAAAAAAAAAGTTATTTATCATCTTATCGGTACAAACGAGTTAATCGCAACCAAGGAGTGACCCATGGCTGAAAAGAAATCTGCTGAAAAGAAACCTGTAAAAATGAGTGACGAAGACCTGAAGTTCTTTGAAGATATGTTGGTTGAAAAGCGCCGCCAGATTGTCACGGCACAAAGCAATTTTGACAAGACGGAATCGTTCAAGAACCAGGCTCAGGCAGGTGAAGGCGGTGAATCTAACAGCGCTGACCTTGCTACCGATTACAACGCTCTCGACACGAACGTCTCCTTGGCAGAACGCGAAGGCAAGTACCTGATGTACCTCGAAGAAGCTCTCAAGCGCATCAAGAAGGGCACCTTTGGTGTCTGCAAGGTGTGCGGCGAACTCATTCCGAAGGCCCGCCTGCTTGCGGTTCCTACGGCAACGAAGTGCGTGAACTGCAAGGAAGAGACGAAGCGCAAGGAAAAGGAAGACAGCCGCCTTGAAATGGCTCGCATGCTTGCCGAAGCCCAGCGCCGCGAAATGCAGAAGAAGGCTGCCGGAAAGTAGTTGTAGGAACCTGTCATCCTGAGCGTAGCCGAAGGCGAAGTCGAAGGATCTCTAGTTACATTTATGCAATAGAAAACGCCTCGCGAATGTGGGGCGCTTTTAATATCTGTGCTTTAAGACCTACTAGCCCTTCGCGAGCAGCTCCATCAGCTCGTTATCGAGGCGTTCCGGATTGTCGTACTGCTTTAGGTTCTGGTGCAGCGATTCGCCTTTGGAGACGAGACCGAAGTCGAGGTTCTTGTAGTTCCAGTAGCTATAGCCCACGTCCGCGTCGCGGAGAATTTCCATGAAGTCCTTCATCCACGCGAGTTGGTGCTGTCGTGCGACTTGCACGTAGACGCCGAACTCGTTGCAGGCGACGGGCAGGTCGTACTTGGCGCGGAAGTCGAGAGCGTTCTGGATGCTTTCCTGCAGACGAGCCTTGTCCCACTTGCCATATTCGACATCGAGGCGGGTGGTCCCACCGGCCTCAGGTGCGGCGTAGTCGCCGGGCCAGGGGCGTTCAATCTTGAAGAACGGGTCGCTAATCCAGGCGGCACCCTGGTGCGTAAACGTGACCGGGGTGTAGGTGTGGAAACTGTAGATGGCGTTGTCATCATCCAGCGGAGTCAGGTACTTGAACTCGCGAGCGCTGTTCCACTTGTTGGAGCCGACCACGATGGTATTCTTCGGGGCGTGCTTACGGATTGCCCAGAAAATTTCATCCTTTACTTTGTCCCAAACAAGAGAATCTGCTGCTGCAGGTTCATTCAAAAGTTCCATCATCACGCGGGACTGTCCACTGTAGCGTTCCGCCATGAACGACCACACCTTGGCGGTGTCTTTGCGGGCATCGGCGCTTACGAAGAAGGGCTGTTCCTGCGAGCATCCCAAATGGAAGTCATGTCCCGGACACTTGTGCAGGTCGAGGATCACGTCGAGGTCGTTTGCCTGGATGTCCTTGATGGCCTTGTCCAGGAGAGCGAAAACGTCTTCTTTGGGCTTGAGGGAGCCTTCTTCAAAAAGATTGAAGTAGTCTACCGGAAGCCTTACGTGGTTGAACCCCACGCCGCGGATGCGCTTGAAGTCGGCGTCCCCGATAAACGTCTTGATGTGTTCAATGATCCCTGGAAAACCTACGGGATCTTTTTCCTGGATGCAGTCTACCTGACTGAACCAGCCACCCAAATTCACTCCCCGCAGTCTTTCTTTTATCATTGTTTCATCCGTTTATTGCGAAAAGGCAGGATTGCCTTACTCGTTTACAATCGTTAGGTCTTCTTCGGCGATGTTCAGGCTCATGATGACTTCCATGTCATCGGGAAGGTCCTTGAAATCGACTACCAGTCCAATCTTCTTGGATTCGTCCTTCTGCTTTTCGAACAGGACGACATCAAAAATCTTCATCTTGACCACCGCCTCTTGAGTGACGGGGATTTCTACAGTCATGCCCTTGCTGATGGGCCCTTCTACAATTTTGCCCTTGAACACCAGCGAAGTCTGGTCGTCGCCGAGCGATGTCTTCTTTACATGAAATACAGCCATTATACCTTAGCCATTTTTCGGTTATTCTTCTGTTATTTGTTTTTTGACCCTGTTGCAGGTCGTGCTGAAAAATTAACTTTTTTACATGGCTTTACGAGTTGGTAGAATCCCTTTTTTGGTCTGTGCGCCGTTTTTTCACGACTTCCTTGGACGCGAGTCCGAATTTAGCGATGTGGAATTTGTGGACGGGGCACCGAGCGCACATTGTGCGGGACTCAAAGAAGGTTTGATTCACTTGTCGCCGGCATCATCAATTACGTTTGCGCAGAAACCAGGCGCCTTTGTCCTTGCTCCCGATATTTGTACCTCATGTTTGTTCGAGGTTCGTTCCGTTAAGTTGTTTGCAAGATGTCCTATCGAAGAACTTTCGCAGAAGGTGGTGCGCCTTACGGCACAGAGCATGACTTCGGTGAACCTGCTCAAAATTTTACTCGAAGAGCGTTATAAGGTTAAGCCGCAATACTGCAGCGGCGCCTGCTGCGATACGGACGATGCTTGCCTCTTGATTGGTGACCAGGCCCTAGAAGAAAATGAACGGCATCGTTTTGCCTACGACTATGATCTGGGAGTCCTTTGGCAGGATTGGTTGCATGTTCCGTTTGTCTTTGGAGCGTGGATTGTATCGAAGTCTGCACTGCAAAACGACTTGGAAGAACCTCTCCGTCGCTATATGGCAGCCACGCGTGAAAGCGTGGATCACTTCCGTGAAAACCCGTCGTCGGCATTGAGCCGGTGGCTTGCACGTTACCCTGTAGATTTGCCTCGTTCTGTCATCGAGAACTACTATTCGGCGCTGGACTACCGCTTTACTGACGAACGCAAGCGTTCGCTAACGCTGTTTTTCGAGCATGCGGCGTCGATGGGCTTGATTCGTGAGGCTCCTCCGCTGGAATTCCTTCCATTTTAGTGTAAAAACTCGTCTGTGGATGTAGCCAGCTTGGGCAAACTATATTATTTTAGTAGTTAGCCCTTGAGTCAAGGGGGAGGCTGTTTTATGGTTGAAGAAAAAATTTTAATTGTGGATGACAACGAAGAGGTCATCGAAAAGACTCGTTCTCTCCTGGTCGAAGTCGGCTACGATGTCACCAGCTGCAATTCCGGTAAGGATGCTCTAGAGTTTTTGGCGGACAACCAGGTCGATCTCGTTCTGCTTGATATCAACATGCCCAACATGAACGGCTTTGATGTCTGTCTGCGCATTAGACAGCGTCATCCGCTGGACGACCTTCCGATTATATTCCTCACGAGTCGCGAAGACAGCGATAGCGTGACCAAGGGGTTCCAGGCGGGGGCATCTGATTTCGTGAGCAAGAGCGCCATTTCGGAAATCCTCCTTGCCCGCGTGAACGTGCATATCCGTCTTTCCCGTTCGCTTCGCAACTTGAGGGATATCTCCTTGACCGATGACATGACGGGCTGCTTTAACCGCCGCCACGGAATGTATTCGCTGCGTGAGTGGTTCTCCCGTTCCAAGCGCTACGGAACACAGTTTGCCATAATCTATTTTGACTTGAACGGGCTCAAGGCGACCAACGACCAGTACGGTCACCAGGCGGGCGATTTGCTGTTGCGCTCTGTTTCTTCGGCTGTGAAGGAAATTCTTCGCGAAACGGACCAGCTCTTTAGAATGGGTGGCGACGAATTCCTAGTCATTTGTCCCGAGACCGACAAGAAGGGCGCCTTTGTCTGTGCGGAACGAATGCAGCGTGCCGTTTCTGAAATCACGATTGTCGACAAACAGGCGTCGTTTGCTTTTGGCGTTGCGCATTCTAGCGAAGACTACAAGGAACTCGACGACATGCTGCATAGCGCCGATGTCTCCATGTACAAGATGAAGCAGGAAATGCGGGAAAAGTAGGCCGTAGGAAGTTGCCGGTAGACAGAAAAAAGTCCCGCATAAAACGGGACTTTTTTTGTGAAAAATTTTGTAGCGGCTTGCTACTTGATTGCGGCGAGCAGAACCTTTAACTTTTCCTTGATGGTATTCCAGTCGCCTGCGGCCATCAGTTTCGGGTCGTAAATGCTTGCTCCGAACGAGAGCAGGTTTGCTCCCGCCTTCAGGTAGCTGGCGGCGTTCTCCGGGTTCACGCCGCCGCATGCCATCAAGGGTATGTCGCGGAAAGGTCCGCGTAGCGCCTTGATGTATTCAGGACCGCCCACGCAGTTCACCGGGAAAATTTTTACGGCGGTGGCGCCCAGGTCGTATGCCTTCTGCACTTCAGTCGGGGTGAGTGCACCGGGAATGATGGGGATTCTTGCCGTGGCGGAGAGTCGGATGATTTCGTTCCTGGTGTTGGGAGTCACGATGAATTCGGCTCCGGCGCCAATGGCCTTTTCGAGGTCGCTTCCATGACGGACCGTTCCTGCACCGACGGCTATGCCGAGTGGCTTGGCGAATGCCTTGATGCTTGCGATAATTTCTTCGGCATGCGCCGTGTTCATGGTGACTTCAATTGCCTTGAGGCCGCATTCAGCAGCGGTCTTGACGCAGGCTTCTTCTGCGCCTTGGGGAATGTCGCGGAGAATGCCCACGACCGGCATCGGTTTTAAAAATTCTAGCAGTTCCATGCCCTAAATATACAAGAAAAATGTCGTGTGAGAAAAAAAATGTGAATTATTTACTCGAATCTTAGCGCTTCGATAGGGTCGAGTCGGCTAGCCTTGCGGGCGGGGTACCATCCGAAGAATACGCCAGTCGCAAAGCACACGGCAAAACTGACTATCACGCTCGTAAGCGATACGCTCATGGGCATGTTGAAGGCGATTTTCACGACTTCGGAGGCGGCAATGCCAAGCGCAATCCCGATAATGCCACCGAGCAGACTGATGATGACTGATTCGAACAGAAACTGGAACATGATGTCTTTTCCGCGGGCACCGATGGCCATACGTAGCCCGATTTCCTTGGTGCGTTCCGTGACGGAAACATACATGATGTTCATGATACCGATACCGCCTACAAACAAACTAATGCCTGCGATAATCGTGAGCACTAGAGAAATCATGTCAGAAGTACTCGTAATGGTCTGAATCATTTCTTCTTGCGTAAACACGCGGAACGGGTCCACGGGCTTGGTCCAGCCGCGGCGTTCCTTGAGAATGCCCATGATTTCTTCGGTCGCCTTTTCGGCGTAGCCTTCGCCGATGGAGTTTGCAAAAATCTGGCGGATGTTCGTAGTAGCAGAGAACCTGCGCATCACCGTCTGGTACGGCGTAAAGATGACATCGTCGTTGTCCTGCCCGAAGTCGCCGGAACCTTTCGCTTTTAAGGTGCCGATGACCTTCAGGGGAATGTTCTTGTAGCGAATGGTCTTGCCGATGGGGTCGCCTTCAGGGAACAGGTTCTTGACGACGGTTTGCCCGATGACACAGACTTTGGACATGCGGTCCGTGACGTCGTCGAACATGACTCCGTCTTCGATTTCGTAGTTACGAATCTTGAGGTAGTCGGCAGAAATACCGCTCAAGGCCGTGGGGGAGTTATTGTTGCCGACAATCGCCTGTCCGCCTACGGTCATCATCGGGGAGACTCCGTTGATGTAGGTGGCGTTTTCGCGGATAGCGATGATGTCGGCTTCTTCGAGGAGTTCGCTGGTAGATTCCTGCTGCACACCGCCGCGGCGGTCACGGTTCGGCATGATGATGATCGCGTTCGAACCCATCGCAGTCATCTGTTCCTTGATGGAGATTCGGGAGCCTTCGCCCATGGCGACCATGGCGATCACTGCAGCGACACCGATGACGATGCCGAGCACCGAAAGGAAGGTGCGCATACGGTTGCGGAGCAATGCCTTGAGTGCGATTTTGATTAGAGTGAATGGTGACATTATTCCTCCTCAAACGTTTCTGGCGGAGGGAGTGCTTCGAAGGCGGCCTTGGCGTCTTGCACATTCTCGTTGATCACATCTTTTTTAAGGAGACCGTCACGAAGAGTGATGGTGCGTCCGCTAAAGGTGGCGATGTCGGGTTCGTGCGTCACGAAGGCGATTGTTTTACCTTGTCTGTTAAGCTCCTGGAAAATCATCATGATTTCGTAGCTGGTGCGCGTGTCCAGGTTGCCGGTCGCTTCGTCAGCGAGGATAATCACCGGGTCGTTTACTAGGGCGCGCGCGATAGCGACTCGCTGTTGCTGACCACCCGAAAGCTGGTTCGGCAAATGGTTCATGCGGCTTTCGAGTCCGACCATTTTCAGAGCCTCAATGGCGCGGCGGTGGCGTTCTGCGGCAGACACGCTGGAATTGTACAACAAGGGGAGTTCTACGTTCTCGATAGCCGTAGTGCGGCTGAGCAAGTTGTAACTCTGGAAAACAAAGCCGAGTTTTTTGCTGCGAATCTTAGCCAAGGCGTCGCGCTTCAGTTTTTCGGTATGTTGCCCGTCCAAAATGTATTCGCCGGAGGTCGGCTTGTCCATGCAACCCAGAATGTTCAGCATGGTGGACTTCCCGGACCCGCTTGTGCCCATGATGGTCACGAATTCGCCGGGATAGATGTCGAAAGAAACTCCGCGCAGCGCGTGGACCGTTTCGTCGCCCATTTTAAAGTCGCGACGAATGTTTTGAATGGATAAAATCGGACTCATAACGCTAATTTGATGTCTATCAACGACTTTCGGTTGCTTTTTTTACACTTTTTTGCGCCTTTTTGGGGTGTGAACGCCGTCACAGGTGGCCGTAATGTGACAAAAATGCTACATTGAAAGGTAAATGTAATAAAGGCACTCCGTAACATGGCTTGGATGTTTTTGTTACGGCAGAGTTTTTTTCCTAAGAGGGATACAATGAAAAAAATCATTGCGTTATCACTAGTCGCTGGAGGCCTCGCCTTTGCCCAGTCCGGGTTGATGGGCGGAACTTCCGGTATCCATCAACATAATGCCTATACGTTAGGCCAATGGGGAGTCGAAGTCGGTACCGGTGGCGACGTCTCCTTTGACTCTTGGTCGCTGTCCCGTGGTGGTACGGTGAAGGTGGACGGTCAGTCCTCAACGTTCCATGAATGGTCGGGTACCTTTGCGGGTAACTTCCACGCTGCCATTGGTCTTTTGGACTTCTTGGACCTCGGTGTGGCGCTCCCGATGAACTATGACCACGCCAACCTCCATGGTAGTGGTGAAAGCGGTCTTTGGGCCTTTAGGCCGGGCGACCTCGACATCTGGTTGAAGGCGAATGTCCTGGGCAACGAAAGCAGCTTCTTTGCAATGGCTGCCATGGTGGACTTCTACATTCCGACCGGTACAGAGGCAAGAGGTGTGCGTCCTCGTCATGCTTGGTACCTGAGCGAAGATGGCAAGGTGACCGACCCGTATACTTCTGGTGAATTTAACATTGGTGGAACATTGGTGTTCACGATGAACTTCGGTGCACTTGGGGTGCCGGTCGTGTGGAACACCCACGCAGGATTTGTCTATGCTGGCGATGGTCAGAGCACCTTGGTGTATGGCACCGGCGTGAACTACATCGCAACGAGCTGGATGGAAGCCTTCTTGGAATTCTCCGGCGAAATGCGTGTTGAAACCGGCAAGTACCGCCGCGATCCGCTGGATGACCCGATGCTGCTCACTCCGGGTATCCGCTTCCACCTGCCTTGGCACATCGACTTCGCAATGGGCGTCGACATTGCTATCCGTACCTTGGGTAACCTCGGTTACGACTTCGATGACGAAATGCATTGCAACGAATGCCATCTCGTCTACTTCGAAAACGATTACGATACCAAGTTCAGCTACGGCTATGCTCCGACCCCGACGATTGCTGGTACTGCTGCCCTCATCTGGCGCCTCGGTGCAAACAAGGATAAGGACGAAGACAAGGACGGCGTGACGGACGACAAGGACCAGTGCGCTCATACTCCGGAAGTCGCAACGGTTGACTCCGTGGGTTGCCCGATCGACTCCGACAAGGACGGCATGATCGATGGCCTTGACAAGTGCCCGAATACTCCGGAAGGCGCCGTGATTGACACGGTGGGCTGCCCGATGGATAGCGACAAGGACAATGTTTACGATGGTCTCGACAAGTGCCCCGAAACTCGCGAAGGTGCTACCGTTGATTCTGTCGGTTGCGAACCGGACTTCGATAAGGACGGCATTGCCGACGCTCTCGACAAGTGCCCGAACACTCCGGAAGGCGTGAAGGTTGACTCTGTTGGCTGCCCGATGGACAGCGACAAGGACGGCGTGCCTGATGGTCTCGACAAGTGCCCGCAGACTCGTGAAGGTGCCCAGGTGAATGCCGATGGTTGCGAAGGCGACTACGACAAGGATGGCGTGCCTGATGCTGACGACCGTTGCCCCAACACGAAGGAAGGCACAGTTGTTGACTCTACCGGCTGCCCGGCTGATGCTGACAAGGACGGCGTACCTGATGGTACCGACCAGTGCCCGAACACTCCGGAAGGATTGAATGTGGATAACAATGGCTGCCCGCTTGACTTCGACAAGGACGGCGTGCCCGATGGAATTGACCAGTGCCCGAATACTCCGGCTGGCGTGCCTGTTGACTCTACGGGTTGCAGCGCCGACGAAGACAAGGACGGTGTACCTGATGCTCTCGACCAGTGCCCGAATACTCCGACCGGTGCTCCGGTGGATACGGTGGGTTGCCCGCTCGATACCGACAAGGACGGCGTGCCTGACTACCTCGACAAGTGCCCGAACACTCTCCCGGGTGTCGAAATCGACAAGAAGGGCTGCCCCCTGAACAAGAAGGAAGACCTTGAACAGTTGAAGAAGGGTATCCAGTTCCAGACCGGTTCTGCAAAGCTCACCAAGGCGAGCTACAAGACCCTGGACGATATCATTACCCTGATGAAGAAGATCAAGGTTGCTCACCTCGAAGTGCAGGGTCACACCGATAACACGGGTTCTGCAGAAACCAACAAGAAGCTTTCTCAGGATCGTGCCCAGACTGTGGTGGATTACTTCATCCAGAAGGGCATCGAAGAAGACCGCGTCCGTGCGGTTGGCTTCGGACCGGACAAACCGATTGCTGACAACAAGACCAAGAAGGGTCGTGCTCAGAACCGCCGCGTGGAACTCGTTCCGTTCCAGCTGTAATTCGAAGGCTTTAGCAGACAATTGCAAAAGACGCTCGCCACTGGCGAGCGTCTTTTATATGCGAACAACGAATGATAAAAAAACGAGTAATTATTTCTTAAACACCCACTTTTTGTAGAGGGTGAAGCTTGCGATAACGTAGACGACGTTTGCGACGATGTTTGCAAAGAAGCCGGGCTTCATGTACTGCGAAATGAAATCGGTAAACGGCTTGCACCAGGCGGTGTTCAGGGCGTAAACGGTTGCCTCCAGCGTTACGAGGTTTAAGGCGTAGGCGGCAATGAACACGATGACGAAACGGACGATTTCGCTGCGCTTGCGGTTCGTGCTTTTGAAGTTCCAGATGCGGTTCATCAGGTAACTGTTTATAGCGCCGAAGATGAATCCCAGGAAGTTGGAAAGTTCCAGGTTCCAGTCGAGCAGCTGGTGCATCACCCAGACCGAGGCGAGTGTGATGAGCGTGTTCATGACGCCGATGATGTTGTACTTGATGAAATGTTTCACACGGGGGAAGATAGAATAGTTGGCGCAAATTAGTTGTCCCTTTGGTAGGTATTATTTATTTTTTAGCCACTATGAATTGGTTTGATGCGAAGAAGTGTTCTGCAGCCGATGCCGCGGCGATGATTAACGACGGCGATGTGCTGGGAGTTTCTGGTTTTACTTTGGCGGGCTATCCCAAGGAAGTGCCCGCGGCTTTGGCTGCGCGAGCCGAGAAGTTGCATGCCGAAGGCAAGCCGTTTAAGGTGACGCTCTTCTCGGGAGCGTCGACTGGCGACAGCTGCGACGGGGCTTTAGCCCGGTCGCAGGCGGTGTCGCTCAGGATGCCTTACCAGAGCAACGCTTCGCTTCGGAAGTCGATCAATTCAGGTGAAATCAAGTACATCGACGCGCATCTGGGCAAGATGGGTTACCTGGTGCGCACCGGGGCTTTGCCTGCCCCGACGGTCGCGATTGTAGAAGTTTCTGCCATTTTGAGCGACGGTCGGGTATGTCTGTCGACATCGGGCGGAAATTCGGTCACCTACCTCGAAATGGCTCCTAAAATCATCTTGGAACTGAACACGCGCCTGGGCGATGCCTTCATGGGTATCCACGACGTCGCCCTGCCCGAACTTCCGCCGCATGCAAAGCCGCTTCCCATATATGGGGCAGGCGACCGCGTGGGCGCTGAATTCGTAAAAATTGATCCGAACAAGGTGATTGCCGTCGTCGAGACTTCGAGACTCGACGAGGTGAATCCGTTCGTGGAACCCGACGAAGTCTCCACAAACATCGGTGAACGCATTCTGGACTTTATCTGTTTCGAAGAAAGCAAGGGGAGGCTCCCCAAGGGACTCGCCTTCCAGAGTGGCGTGGGCAAGGTGGCGAACGCCGTTCTTAGCGCCATGTCCGATGACAGCCGCCTCGGAACCATTGACCTTTACACCGAAGTGATTCAAGAAGCCGTGTTCCCGCTTTTGAAGAAGGGTAAGCTCGGTGTCGCTTCGGGAACGGCTCTTACTTTGTCTGAAAACGCGCAGAAGGAATTTGTCGAGAACTCCGCCGAATGGAAAAAACACTTGGTGCTTCGCCAGCAGGAAGTGAGCAACAGCCCCGACGTGATTCGCCGCGTGGGTGTCATATCGATGAACACTGCGCTCGAAGCGGATATCTTCGGTAATGTGAATAGCAGCCTGGTTTCGGGCTCTTCGATGATGAACGGAATTGGCGGTGCCGCGGACTTTGCCCGCAACTGCTACCTTGGAATTTTCCTGACGCCGTCGGTTGCGAAAAATGGAGCCATCAGCTCGATAGTGCCTTATGTGAGCCATGTGGACCAGACCGATCACGATACCATGGTCTTTGTGACGGAACAGGGCCTTGCCGACCTGAGGGGACTTGCCGCTGAGGAACGTGCGCGCTTGATTATCAAGAACTGCGCCCATCCGGACTTTAGGGAGCCCTTGACGGACTTCTTGGAATACAGCCTGAAGCATGCCAAGGGGCTGCACATGCCAATTGCCCTGGAAAGGGCGTTTGAAATGCATACGCGGTTCCTCGAAACGGGCAAGATGCTTTAATTTTGTATTATTTCATACTAGTATGCTGGAACGACGAATGAATCGCCTATTTTGGCTTGTTGTCTTTATCCTATCCACCTTCTCCCTGGTGGCGTGTTCTGGCAGTTCGTCTTCTTCGGCGGATGAACCCGAAGAAATCGTAGATGGCGATGTACTACAACAGGAAGATCCCCATTCCGAGAAAGGCTCTAGCGGCAATGTGAAACTGGATTCCCTGGGACGACCCATCTCGAGTGCGTCTGAACCGGGTAAACAGGAATTGTCTAGCTCCAGTTCGTCGCTGGGACCGGTGGTCGGTGTCGAAGATACGGTGATTACCGATACGACCGTCGTGGAAGATGTTGATGCCTTGCCAGAATGTTCTTCCGCTAACGAAGGGGAATCGTTCCTGGTCAAGAGCGAAAATACTTTGTACTTCTGCCTGGGCGAAAGTTGGGTTGAGTCAGATGCGGTGGCGGAGACTGCGGGCATCACTTGTCGCAATGGCGCGATGGTGATTGGAACTGACGAAGGCGACGGTGACGAAGATTCGGGCGTTTCCAGTAATCCGTGGGGAAACTTTGGCCAGCAACAGCAGGTCGTGTTTTCGATCGATTCCACGACGGAGCCAAGAATTGTGGGTGCCCGCATCGTGGGGGTTGCCGAAAAGGGGCCGTTCCGCTATGGCACCTCGGTCAAGTTGGTCGAACTCGATAGCATGCAGCGCCTGGCAGATTCCAAGCGTATCCACAAGACCTGCATCTTGAACGGTGATGGAAACTTCAGTTTTGACAGTGTGGATTTGGCGTCACCTTATTTGCGCGTGAAGGCGAGCGGTTACTTTAGGAACGAACTCACCGGCGGGCTTTCGCCCTCGGTTACGACGCTTGAAGCCGTGGTCGATGTAACGGACCGCGACTCGGTGAATGTGAACATGCTGACCCACATGGAAGCTCCGCGCGTGCTGAAACTTGTGGAGAACAGCGGCAACAACCAGCCGATCCGTGCGGTCAAGGCGCAGGCCCTGCGCGACATCTTGGCCTCGTTCGATATTCGGCTGGGTGAGTCTAGCGCGGGTGGCGGCAATGGCTGGCCCGGTGGCTGGAACCAGCAGCAACAGCAGCAGGTGACAACAGATGGACGCTTTGCCGAAGACATTGGACTCTTTGATGGCGACGAATATAGCGGCGCCCTGCTTGCTATCTCGATCATGATGCAGCGCAAGGGCTCCGGCTCCGAAATGCTTTCGTATACGGCGGGCATTGCCGAACGCATCAAGGGCAACGGCAACTGGGACGACAACAATGCCAAGGCGGACCTTGCGGACTGGCTCATGGTGCTCGACACGAGCGGCTCTTATGCGACGATTAAGAACAACATTGCCTCTTGGAAGCTGGGCGAAGTTCCTGAGTTTGCGCATCACTTGAAGCGATTCTGGACAAATGTCTACAATTTTGGCGAATGTGGCACGCACAATGCGGATTCGATTCGTTTCGTAAGCAACAGCCTGAGTGCATTCTTTGTTTCGGGCTATGACCAGCCGGGCCCTATGGTGCGTTTTATCTGCGATGCGAACACCCATGAATGGCGCGCGGCAACGGACTTGGAAAAAGATACTTACGGGTTCGTGGGCGAGTACGAAGGTCAGCTCAAGTCGGGTATTATCAACAAGGACAAGTACTACATCTACGAACAGAAAAAGTGGCGTGCAGCGACCAGCAACGATATCCAGGAATTCGAGGATTTGGCTGATGTCTACAAGAATCTCAAGTCCGGCGAAAAGGTCATCTTCCTGTTGCGCCATGCGGAAAGGACGAACGATACGGGCAAGAACGGTCACCTGACGGATACCGGAAAGTCGCAGTCTCAAGGTGTTGGTGCAAAGATGAAAGGCGAAGACATTTATTTTGCCAACTCAACCTACACACGCAGCAAGGAAACTTGTGAGTATGTCGCAAAGGGGGCCGGTTCGAGCTATACGGAAAATACGATAGAAGACCTGGATGGCGAATGGTACGTGAAAAATAGTTCCAGCTATGAAAGCTGCAAGACCGCAAACGGCGGCGGCTGGGGCGCAAATTCGGCATACGCCTACAAGGGAATTTGTCCGGAAGCCTATTACGATTTCGAAGATCGCAGCGAAGAGTTCTTGCAGGAAATAGTGAAGCCGCAGTTTGCCAAGGTGAATCGTGTGGGCGTCTTGATTTCGCACGACACGTTCGTTGTTCCGTTTACAGCCTATTGCACCAACAAGAAAGTGAACCTGCGCTATTTCGATACGAAACAGTGGATCAATTACCTGGCGGGAGTGGCGATTATCATGGATGCTAGCGGCAAGATGCGCTATGTGCCGGTCAAGGGACTGGATGTTGGTACGATGACGATGTAGTTGGTGACTTGCACGGGAAATTCCGTGCGGTAAAAAAAGTTGGATGTTTTGGAAAATGCCTTTGACTGAAAAGTTTAGTTTGTTTGTAGTGTCGCTAGTGTTTTTTTTGATGCTGGCGTGCTCTAGTGATAGTTCTACCGGTGGAAATGCCGATGGCTCGACGGCGGATAAGCATCGCGAGTCTTCGGCTCCCGCCGTTCTCGATACGGTCCGGGCGCCACTATATGTTTTCGAAATTTTGGCGGAACATGCGTCCGCCGATTCGGCTGGTGGCGCCCTTGATACGGTGCGCATCGCCCTTGAACCGTCTGGAGCGAATATCTTGACGCTTCTTTCGAGACCCCGCGTGGAACAGCTTTTGATGAACCACGTCCCTATGGACTCTGCGGTGGTGCAGGCGATCGCCGAAACGGCTGCAGCCTTTGGCGTTGATTCTTTTCAGCTTTCGACAGATTACGATGCGGTGGTGCTTGCCATCTCTGCCCTGGTGCAGAACCGTTACAGCAAGGAAGAAACGGAAAATTTTATTCGCAACGTGGGCGAAGATCTGAAGGGTGATGGTGTCTGGAACGATCCCAATTTAAAAATTCAGGTTGCCGACTGGGAAGTCGGTATCGATTCTATTTGGCGCTACAATGATATTCGGAACAATGTGGTGTCTGTGTATGGTGGAAACGTCCCGAACTTTGAAAGGTATATGCGCGGCTTTATTCCGCTTGCGTACGGTTTTGAACCCTGCACCGATGTAAATGCGGGCAAGGTCACCTACGTGAATCAGGGGCAGAGTGCGCTATTCGCAAATGACTACGAGACATCGGATCATTCGGCGGTGCGCTTTATTTGCGATGTCAATAACAAGGAATGGCGAATTGCGCAGCCTATGGAAAAGGATACGGTGGGCTTTGGCGTGGGCGAGTACGACAAGGAAATCCGCGAAGGCCGCGTAATTCACGACAACTATTACATCTACGATGCCGGAACATGGCGCGTGGCGACCCCGCAGGAGGCCGACGGCTTTACCGACCTGGTAGAAGTCTATGCAAACCTTAAGCCGGATGAAAAGGCGGTGTTCGTTATTCGCCACAGCGAACGCACCGATGATACGGGAGAAAAGGGACACCTGACCGACAACGGGAAAAAGTATGCTCGCGACTTGGGAGCGCGGCTTGCCGCGGTGGGTAAGGAAGACTTCTATTACGGCTATTCCGGTTATACGCGTACCCAGGAAACCTGCGAAAACATTGCGCTGGGCAAGGGACAGAGTAATTACAGTCTCGACGTGCTTTCGTATATGGATGGAGCCTGGTACGTGAAGGACGAAGACAAGGTCGATAGCTACATGGAATCCGATGGCGGTGGCTGGGTGGTGTATTCCAAGTACGCCTTTACCGGTGCATATTCGGATGCGTTTTACGACCTTGAAACCCGCAGCGAGCAACTGCTCAAGGACAATGTGCTTGCAAACCTTGCGTCCATGAAACGGGTGAATGTCATGTGCACCCACGATTTTTTGGTGGTTCCCTTACTCGCCTACACGACAAACGGGCACGCGAACGTGAAGTATTACGAAAAATGGAAATGGGTGAATTACATGGCCGGGGTGGCCATGATTATCTCTCCGGACGGCTCGGTGCGATATATCCCCGTAAAAGGCCTCGAAACCGGGGTGATGTAGCTTTTGGCGGCGTAAACCAGGCGCCGCTTTTTCTAAATTTTCACCGCTGATTTTTACAAAACAGAAACCCAAAAGAATGGATTGAATCCAATATGAACGAAACACAGACCAATGCACCCGAAGCTCAGGAAGTGGCTCCCGCCGCAGCCCCGGCCCAGGATGTGCAGCAGCCGGCTCTCGTTGCACCGCAACCTGAAGCAAAGGTGAAGGGCAAGTTCGACGAACAGCTCGGACTTATGCTCCCCTCCGATGCCGCCCAGGTTCAGGCGCAGCTTTCTATGCCGGGTATGAATGACGACATGGTTTACAAGATCGTGGAAAACCACGCTGGAAACCATTCGGTTCTCTATAAGACCTACGATCAGGCAGTTCTTGCACGCGACGTTCGCGATTCTATCGAAAACGCCGGCGGCCACAAGGTGTTGCCCATCGCCAAGGCCAAGCTGGGCTCGACCTACTGCAAGGGCGAATTTTCGACCGAACAGGGCTGTAAGGGCGACTCCGACACCTTCGGTATCGGCTCCCTGATCGAATTCCAGGCAACCGGTCTTATCGTGGTGATGGTGGTTATCGTGGGCCTCACGGTGCTCTGCTACCTCACGAACTTCATCATGGCCAAGCTCGGCCTCAACAAGGACAAGGCTCCGGCACCTGCAGTTAAGGCTGCCCCGGCCGCTGCTCCCGCCGCTCCCGCTCCGGTGACTATCGGTCCTGCCCACTGCGACTGGGATCCGAACGCGAAGAGCGTCCATCCGGGCTTCACCAACAAGCAGCTCCAGGCCTTCCTCGGCATTGCCGCCGTGGCAGCCCTCGAAGAACACCCGGGCATGAGCAACGACCAGTTCCTCGCCCTCGTGACCGCAGCGGCGACCCAGGCTATCGGTCAGCCCTGCCGCGTGACTGCTTACAGAAACATCAACTCTCCTGCTTGGACGATCGTCAAGTAAGGTAAACTTTTAAAACTCAACAGGCTTTTAAGCCAGGAAATATCAAAATGAAGAAAACCGTCCGTATCAGTTTCGAAGGCAAGACCTACGATGTCGAAGTAGAAGTTCTTGATTCCAATGCCGCCGTTGCCGCCGCTCCTGCTGCAGCCCCCGCTGCCGCTCCGGCTCCTGCCGCCGCACCTGCTGTTGCCGGTGGTACCGAAGTCAAGAGCCCGCTCGCTGGCTCCGTGTTCAAACTGAAGGTCAAGGTCGGCGACACCGTTGCTGCCAACCAGGAAGTGGCTATCATCGAAGCTCTCAAGATGGAAAACCCGGTCGTCGCTCCGTGCGCCGGCACCGTGAACTCCATTGCCGTCAAGGAAACCGACACTGTCGTCGACGGCCAGACTCTCATGACCATCGCCTAAGAGGTACAGATAAATGAGTTCTCTTTTAAATTCGGTCGTTGAGTTCGCAGGCGACACCGGATTCGCATACGTCACCCCTTCGATGATCGTGATGTGGATCGTGAGTTTCGTCCTGATGTACTTGGCGATTGTCAAAAAGTATGAGCCGCTGCTGCTCTTGCCGATTTCGCTCGGCGCACTGGCGGTGAACATCCCGAGTGCGGGTTTCTACGATGGTGGCTGGAGCATCGAAGGTATGTTTACCCCGACCGCCGGTCTCTATTACTACATCAGCCAGGGTATCCACCTGGAACTCTTCCCGCCCATCATCTTCTTGGGCGTGGGTGCCATGACGGACTTCGGACCGCTTATCGCTAACCCGCGTACACTGCTCCTTGGCGGTGGCGCTCAGTTCGGCGTGTTTGCGACCATGTTCTGCGCCGTGGCTTTCGGTGGCTTTACTCTCGGTGAAGCAGCCTCTATCGGTATCATCGGCGGTGCCGACGGTCCGACCTCCATCTTTACTGCAAACAAACTAGCAAAGCACCTCATCGGACCTATCGCCGTGGCAGCTTACACTTACATGGCCCTCGTTCCGCTGATTCAGCCGCCTATCATGCGCCTCATGACCAATGACAAGGAACGCAAGATCCGTATGAAGGCTCTGCGCAAGGTGTCCAAGGCCGAACGCATCGTGTTTGCCGTGATGGTGATGATCGTGTGCATCCTCGTGGTGCCCGATGCTTCTGCTCTTATCATTATGCTCATGCTTGGTAACATCTTCAAGGAAGCCGGCGTTGTCGAACGCCTGGTGAAGACCTCCTCTAACGAACTCATGAACATCGTGACGATCTTCCTCGGTACTTCCGTGGGTCTCACGATGTCTGCCGACATCTTCCTCCGTCCGCAGACCCTCATGATTATCGCTATGGGTGTGGTGGCCTTCGGTTTCTCGACCGCAGCAGGCCTCTTCCTTGCCAAGATCATGAATAAGTGCACTCCCAACAACCCTGTGAACCCGCTCATCGGTTCTGCTGGCGTGTCCGCCGTGCCGATGGCTGCCCGTGTTTCCCAGGTGGAAGGTGCCAAGTATGACCCGCAGAACTTCCTCTTGATGCACGCTATGGGCCCGAACGTGGCCGGCGTGATCGGTACCGCAGTCTGCGCAGGTTACATGATTTCCAGACTTTCGTAAGACTAGTCTAAAAGCAAATCAAGGGAAACCCTCGGCAATCGCTGGGGGTTCCTTTTTTCGTCATGGATCGTTTTCGGGTAGGCAAAAAGAGCTCTCGTAAAAAAAGACCCCGCTAATGCGAGGTCTTTTTTAAGGGTGGGTGACCGGACTCGAACCGACAACATCCAGAATCACAATCTGGGACTCTAACCAATTGAGCTACACCCACCATGAGTGTGAGCCCAAATATAAAAAAGCCACCCCAAATTTCAAGGGTGGCATGTCATTTTTTTACGAAAAAGTCGTATTTTTAGCCGTTTTTAAGCTTGGACGTCAGGCGCAGGAAGTTTGCGCGCCTGAAATCGTTGCGGTGCTCTTCGCAGAAACGGGGGTAAATGTACTGTTTCGGGAAGACCCGGATGGTGAAGGTCTCGTTGCAGCCTTCGAGGCAGCACTTGAAGGTGAGATCCATGGATTCCGTGTAGTTGTGGCGGAAAATGATGTTCTTGGACTCGATGTTGTCCACGTCCTTTTTCTGCTTCTGGCGCTGCTTGATGTCGCGGTGCAATTCGCAGTACTTGGCGATCGGGTGGCCCCAGAATTCGCGGCCGCAGCCGGGTTCCTGACAGACTTTCAGCTTGATACGCTTTTTCTTCTTGTACTTGGGTAATTGCATAAAAAACCTCGCGTTATGGGTAAATATAATAAAAAACGGCGTATATATAAAGAGGAACCTCTTTTAGATGAAGGATTTGCTTATGGTTTCGTATCGAAATGCCAATGGTTGGGTGTTCTTCTGGGTGTTTATTTGCGGCTTGGCTTGGTCGGTGGCCCTGGGAATCCTGTTTTCGGGCTGCACCTACGAATCTTCGGGGAGCGCCGATCCGGAGCCTGTCCGGGTGACTTTTTTGGATGTGGGGCAGGGGCTTGCCGTGCTGCTGGAAAATGAGGGACGGTTTGCGCTGTACGACACGGGTCCAGATTCAGTGGGGGTGGTCGATTCCTTGCTTGCCCGCGGGATCGATTCGCTTGCCTGGATTCTCTTAAGCCACGGGCACCGCGACCATGTGGGCGGGTTCCTGGAGATGGGGGCGGCGGTTATGGCGGGTCGCCTGCACGTAGGGCGCCTTTTGGTGGGGCCCGATACGGCTTCGGGACCCATCAGCGACAGTGCGCTTGTGCTGGCGAGCCGTCTCCGGATTCCTGTCGATACGCTGGTGCGCGGAGATTCGGTCTGGTTTGCGGAGGGGCTGGATGTTTCGGTCCAGTGGCCGCCGGAGTACGGGCGCTTTGGTGAAAACGGTGCAAGCGTCGTGGTGCGGGTTTCGCAAGCGCAGGCCCCTGAAGCCTCGCTCCTGTTGACGGGCGACCTGGATTCGGTCGGGGAGCGTCGGCTGCTTGAGCTGTCGCCCAACCTGTCTGCGCAACTTCTGCAGGTGGGGCACCATGGCTCTTCGGGAAGCAGTTCTTTGCCGTTTTTATCGCAGGTTTCTCCAAGGTATGCGGTAATCGGGGTCGGAAAGGACAACCGCTACGGGCACCCGACGGCGGAAGTCCTTAAAAAGCTGGAGCTTGTGATGGGGGATTCAGCGGCGGTGTTCCGCACCGATTTGCACGGAAGCATCGCTTTTGAAATGTGGCCTAATGTCGGCGTCATTACCCGCTGAAACCGACTCGCGCCTGAAAGTGGCAGCGGTTTGCGGTCGGGCTCTTTTCCATGTCGGCGTTCATTCCGAAGAATACCGCGTGGTGGTTGGTGTCCTTGAAGCGGATGATGTCGACTCGGCCGCCGAGCGGCACCTGGTTCACGAAATTCAGCTGGAGCGATCGGATTCCTCTTTCCTTGATTTCTTGCTTGGAAAGGCAGTCCATGATCCAGTCCACGTAGCGGCAGTGGTTCACATGGTGGTTTACGTCGAGGTCGCTGTTCCGGGCCTGTTCCGTATAAACTAATCTAGGGTCTTCGCCCATCGGCAAAACCTGGAGCATTTCAGGGAGCGCACTCTTTTCGAGCTGCACCGGGAAGGGGTAGGGGCTTCGCGAAGGGTTTTCGGCATAGCCCGTCTTCAGGTTCACAAGGATCCACGACGAAGTGCCTTCGGCAAGGGCGTGCCCCTGGCTATCGACAACGGCGTAGTCCTTGAGAACGACCTTGTCCTTGTAGATTTCCTTGATCCAGGTGGACACGCTCAAGGTCTCTCCCATGAGTGGCGTGTGGTTGAGCCTGACCTTCATGCGGGTAATAGCGGAAGTGTAGCCGGCCTTCATCATTTGCCATATTCCAAAACCGTTCCGTTCAGCATCGGCGATGGCAGCTTCTTCCATAAACTGGAAAAGGCGCGACAACTTGAGCCTGCCATATTCGTCGCAGTCCGAAAAGCGTACGGTAAATTTGAGGTCGGTGATTTCGCTTATCATTTGAAACTCCGTTTGGTCTGTATTCGTATTTAATTTATAAATTTACGCCTATGGAAGAACCTTTTTTTCGCCCCAACCATATTCAGATTCCTGCATTGAAGTCTTATAACGGTGAACTTCGCGTTCCCGGCTCTAAAAGTATCACGAACCGTGTCCTTTTGATTTCGGCTTTGGCCGAAGGGACTACCCGGCTGCATAATCTGCTGAAAAGTGATGATACCCGCTACATGGGCGAAGCCCTCAAGGCGCTCGGAGTTCATGTGGAGATGTCCGCAGATTTTACCGAGGCTGTTGTCGAAGGCAACGGTGGTCCGATTGACGCCCCTTCTGAACTGCTCGATGAAGGCAAGTCCTTCGATGGACTTTATCTGGGCAATGCAGGTACGGCGATGCGTTCGCTGTGCGCCGCCCTTGCCCTTGGTCGCGGAGTGTTCCATCTGAGTGGCGAAGAGCGCATGAAAGAACGCCCCATTCGCGATCTTGTCGATGCACTCCGTTCGTTGGGTGCCGACATCGACTACATGGAAACGGAAGGATTCCCGCCGGTATGCATCAACGCCCATGGACTCAAGGGCGGTTCCGTATCGGTTCGTGGCAATATCTCCAGCCAGTATTTGACTGCACTTTTGATTTGCGCTCCGTACGCGGAATCTCCACTCCACATCCATGTGGAAGGTGATTTGATTTCTGCTCCGTATATTCTTTTGACTCTCGATGTCATGAAACATTTCGGCGTCGAAGTGAAGCATAGTGACTTGACGAATTTCTATGTGCCCAAGGGCGTTTACAAGTCTCCGGGCGACTACATGGTCGAAGGCGATGCAAGTTCTGCGAGTTATCCGCTTGCCGCGGCTACCATTGCAGGCGGCAAGGTTCGCGTGCTCGGTGTGGGTAGCGATTGCCGCCAAGGTGATGTTGCCTTTGTCGATGTCCTTAAGAAAATGGGCGCTACGGTGACGATGGGGCCCGACTGGGTGGAATGCGTAGGTCCGCAGGGCAAGCTGAAAAGCCTTGGCGAGTTCAATGCGATTGAAATTCCGGATGCGGCGATGACGATTGCGGTGCTTGCTCTGTTTGCCGATGTCCCGATGACAATTAGCGGCATTGCGAGCTGGCGCGTCAAGGAAACCGACCGCATCGCTGCGATGGCGGCAGAACTCCGCAAGGTGGGCGCCGAAGTCCGCGAGACCAACGATTCCATTACGATTACGCCGCCGGCACAGCTGCAACCGGCAACCATTGAAACCTACAATGACCACCGCATGGCGATGTGCTTCAGTCTAGTCGCATTGGGCGGTGTTCCGATAAAAATTATGGACCCGGCGTGCATCAACAAGACCTATCCGAAGTATTTTGAAGATTTTTTGCGGATAGCAAAATAAACTTGTTTGTATATTAGAGATGTTGTCGAAAGAATGAGTCCTATGTTGAGAAGTTTTTGGGGTATCACGTTTGCAATGGTGTTCGCTCTTTGCGGAGTGGGACGTTCCTATGCCGTGCCAGAACTTCGCGCCGCGCCTCCGGCTCCCGATACGCTTGTGCTGTGGGTGATGGACCAGGATATCAATACAGGAACAATTTTGCAGAAGCTGATGCAAAAGTATACGCGTCAGAGTGGTCAGCCTGTCAAGATTCGATTCCTGGATTGGGGCTCGGCGTTTGTGGAACTCAACAAGATGCTTTCGACTGAAGCTCTCCCAGGCACGGATTATCCCGATGTCGTGCAGTTGGGGTCGAGCTGGGTGCCCTACTTTGCCAAGGCGGGCTTGATTGCTCCGCTTGGAGACTTGCTCGATGCCGTTGATACTAGCCGCTTCTATCCTGAGGCGATGAAGTCTGCGCACATTGGTCGCGATACCACGGTGTATTCGTTGCCCTGGTTCTTGGATGTTCGCGGATTCTTTGTCAATGAGCGTCTTTGGCTAGAACTCGGACTCCACGACAGCGAAATAGAAACCTATTCGCAGTTCTTTGGAGTGCTGCGCGCAGTGGCTGATGCCAAGGTGGTTAATAGTGATGGCGAGCCTGTGGTCCCGTTTGAGTTCGGCGTCAAGGATGACTGGACGGGCTACCAGCAGCTGGCTCCTTTCCTTTGGAACTTTGGTGGTGCCTTTGTGACGGAAACGGAACAGGGGTATCGTAGCGCCTTGGTAGATTCGCTTTCTCTCGTGGGGCTTCGCCATTATCTGAAGCTGCTCCGCGACCAGGATATTTCGCCCTACAACCTTAAGGAAAATTCCAGTGAAGCGGCGGACCGTTTTGTGCGCTCCGAACAGCTGATCCTTTTTGGTACGTCGGAATTCATCCGCAAGGTGGAATTCGACAAAGATGTCGGCGGTCTCAAGGAATCCCCGCTTGCAAAAGATGGCTTAATCTCGGTGACGGCGCCCAAGGGCCCGGTTGGCAATTTCACGTTTGTGGGAGGAAGTCACCTTACACTGCCGATGAACGCTAATCCCGCAAAGCGTGCGGCGGCTCGTGACTTGTTCCTGTTTATGGTCCGTGCCGATAATATCGACTATTACTCCAGGCAGAGTGGTTTTATTCCGCCAGATGGAAGTCTGATTCGTATCTGGATGCAAGATTCTCGCTACAATAGTTTGATCAATGGGCTGGAAAACAATGGTCGTAGCTGCCAGAACATTCCTGAGTGGAGTGAAATCGAAATGGCGGTCAACGCCATGGTGAATGCAATCGCTAAAAACATCGCTCTGGGTCAATCCGATGTCAACAGCGTAACGGCAAAGCTTGTCATGGAAACTCATGAAAAAATCAATGCCATTCTGAAACACAACGAGTCGTCTGCTCGTAATGATATTTTGGCAAAGGTGGAAATGTCTTTGATGCAGCCGGTCGAGGAAACCAAGTATGCTAAGGATTTGGGTATCCCCGAAGAACGCTCCAAAATTAGTTTGCGTTTGGTGGTTGTATCTTCTCTGGGTGTAGTCGCTGTCATATTGCTGTTGGTCTATATGGTGCGAGTCCGCAAGCGTTAGAATATGATGCGAAAAATTGTTTTTCTAATCTGTTTTTTTGCGTCGCTTGTACTGGCTCATTTCGAACTGGATTCGTTTCAGGTATATGTTGACTCGGTGGTGCCAGGTTCGCGCTACGGACTTTCGATTCGTTCCGTGAAGACGGGCCTTGAATTGGCCAACATTCGTGGCGTCGAAAAGTTTACTCCGGCGAGCACTCTGAAGACGCTCACCACGGCGACGGCTATTCATTACTTGCCGCTCGATTATGCTCCGCAGACTGAAATTTCGTTGAATGGTAGCGTTCGAAAGAGTGTCTTTTGGGGAACCGTGAATGTCCATGGTGCCGGTGATCCGAACTTTTCGGGGCGCTACTATGCCGATCCGTTCCACATGCTGTATGCCATGGCGGATTCGATTCATGCGCTTGGAATCGATTCGATCGTAGGTGAACTTGCCTTGGATTCTAGCTACTATGCGGGGCCGTGGCGTGCTGAACATTGGCGCAAGAACTTTTACGATGCGTGGTATGGTGCCGAAATTGCTCCGCTTGGATTCAACGACAACTGCACGATGATACGCTTTAAGCCCGGTGCAAATGTGGGGGATACGGCTATTGCTGAAATACTCCCCGATGTGGGCTATGTTGTCCTGAAGAACGAGATGCTGACGGTTCCCGGCAAAAAACGCAAGTGGACTTGGGCGCTTGATTCTGCAAAGCCTGAAATCACGATTGGTGGCGCCATTGGAATCGGCGTGGATTCCAGTCAGCTGGTGCTTCCGGTGCGCAATCCGATAGCGTACTTTAAGGCGGCGTTTATTCATGCGCTTAAGGAACGCGGCGTGGCATTTTCCGAAAAGAAGAATGTCGCGGCGGGAATCCAGATCAAGAATTTTGTGTTTACGGCGGCGCCGCTATTGAGCATTCTCGATGAAATCAACCAACGCAGCCAGAACATGCATGCCGAGACTTTGTTCCGCAACATGGGTGCGCAAAAGACGGGTAAAGGAAGCGTCGAAAGCGGTCGCGCCTTGGAGATGAAATTCCTCGCTGAAATGGGAATAGATTCGACAGACTTTGAAGTTTGGGACGGTTGCGGGCTTTCTCCCAAGAACAAGGTGAAACCTTCTACCGAGACGATGCTTCTTGCCAAGATGGCGCACCACCCCAAGGGAAACTTCTACATCAACAGCTTTGCGGGTCCTGGCCTAGGTACCGGCGGCAAGCGTATGCTCGATTTGCCCTATCCGTGGCTGACGCGCTTCAAAACGGGCTTTATCGGTGAAGTACATGGGCTGGTGGGCTACATCTATGCGCTCGATGGCGACACGCTTGCCGTTGCGATGTACCTGAACGAAACCGGAAAGAATTCCGATGCGCAGCTTAAGGATGTTCTTGACACCTTGTGGACTCGCCTGGTACTGCAGGCGAATGATAGCTATGCATCGTTAATGAAGATGAAGCAGATGTGGCTTTCGGCGCAGAATGTGGTGGGTCTCGCTGCGAGACTCGAATACTTCTCTCGCATGATGAAGGGAATCCCGTACAAGCTTGGCCCTATGGGCGAAGGCTACGCGGGCACGGTCGACAGCAAGCCGATCGTCTACATGGATTCGGTGGATTGCGTGACCTATTTGGAACATGTGCTTGCAATGGCGCTTGCTCCGAATGAGAAAGCGATTGCACCGCTGCTTCAGAAGATTCGCTATAAAGAGGGGGTTATCGACTATCTCCATCGCAAGCATTACCTGCTTGCCGACTGGGTGGGGACTGGTGATTATGCCCGCGTGATGCAGGTGCCGGGCGACACGGTAATTAAGCGTACTATGCCTAAGCAGAGCTTCTTTAAGGCGAAAAAGATAATGTACGAAAAGCCCGATGCTCCGATGGACCTGCGCTACTTGCCATACGACCGCGCCGTGGAACTGGCATCGAAACCCTACGAAGGTCCTCTCATGGTAACGGGCGTCGCCTTTGTCGCGAACATGGATAACTTGGATGCGACGCATACGGGCTTTGTGGTTTTCCGCGACGGAGAACTGCCTGTGCTGCGCCATGCGGCATGGAAAAAGCAGGTCATTGAACTTCCGTTGAAGGATTACTTGGCGAGCCGCAAAGGCAAGCTTCCGGGAATCACTCTGTTCGAATTCCTGAAGCAATAAAACAAGTGTGCTTTCTTTGTCATGCCGGGCTTGACCTCAATAGCCACTTGCAGCTTTGCTGCTTAGTGGATATGATCCTCGGCAACGGGGAGTCATCGCCTTTTATAAGTGGCGGTTAATCCCCTAAATCAAACGCAAGGATGGCTACGAGTTCATGTTCGCCGCCTTCATCGCTCGCAGGCCCCTTTTCAAAAAGGGTCCATGCGTCCGGCATCCATCCGTATGCCGCCATCGTCAGTTCCTTGCCGATAGCGATTTCGGCCGCTTCCACTTCTTCCCAACGCACCGGACCTGTTGGCGCCTTGTAGTAGCGCAGCATTCCGAGAGCTTCCATTGATTCGGGGTAATTGTCTACCAGCTGGTAGACGCAATCCTTGTAGCTTTCGCCCTTCAGGCGGATCACGCGGTAAAGTCGCTTGTGACCTAGGAATTTAGAGAGGTCGCCGTGGTGAACGTCAATCCTGGAACCTTGCCCGAAAAACGTCATGAGCTCGCGGAATATTTCCGAATCCTCTTCCATGAACGGGGAGAGCTTTTTAATCAGGGCGTTAACTTCGTTTGCGAGCATGTTTAAATTATAGATATTTTTTATCTTTTTAGCTGTATAAAAAAGAGGCTTCAAAATGAAAAACGTAGTTCTTCTCGGTGCGACCGGTTCTATCGGTACTTCTAGCGTCGATGTCATTCACCAGCATTCCGACATCTTCAATCTTTACGCCGTTGCAGCAAACAGCAGCGTGGCGAAGGTTGCCGAAATCGTGCGCAAGTACAAGGTGGAACGCGTGTGCATGTTCAACGAAGCTGCTGCGAAGGAGCTCGAAAAGGAACTCGGCATGAAGGTGCTTGCTGGCATGGAAGGCCTTTGCGAACTCGCTGCCGACCCGAAGGCTGACATCATCATCAACTCGCTGATGGGTGCCGTGGGTTGCCTTCCGACCATTACCGCTATCGAACATGGCAAGCATGTGGCTCTCGCCAACAAAGAAACCATGGTCATGGCTGGTCCTGTGATTTGGGACAAGCTTGCCGAAAATCCGAAGTCTTTCATCACGCCGATTGACTCCGAACATAGCGCTATCTTCCAGTGCCTCGAAGGCGGCAAGCGCGAATCCGAAGTTGAATTCCTCGAAATTACGGCATCGGGTGGCCCGTTCCGTGAATGGCCGATTGAAAAGTTTGAAAACATCACCGTGGCTGACGCCCTGAATCATCCGGTGTGGAGCATGGGCAAGAAGATTACGATTGACTCTGCCTCCATGATGAACAAGGGCCTCGAAGTGCTCGAAGCTCACTTCTTGTTCCACATTCCGTATGACCAGATCAAGGTTGTGGTTCACCCGCAGTCCATGGTGCATTCCTTGGTGCAGTTCCGCGACGGTTCCTTGATGGCTCAGCTCGGCGCTCCCGACATGCGCATCCCGATCCAGGTGGCGCTCACGTGGCCCGACCGTCTCAAGCTTGAAACCAAGCGCCTCGACTTGCCGACGCTTGCAAAGCTCACATTCTTCGAACCGGACTTCAACAAGTTCCGTTGCCTCGCTCTTGCCTTTGAAGCTGGCCGCCGTGGCGGTATCGTGCCTTCGATGATGAACGCCGCAAACGAAGTTCTCGTGGATCGTTTCCTCAAGGGTAACCTCAAGTTCACCGACATCCCGAAGTACGTGGAAATGGTGATGGAAAAGGCTCCGAATGTCACCGGTCACCTTTCCTTGGAACAAGTGCTCGAAGCCGATAAGGAAGCCCGCCTCATGACGGAAGGCTTTTTGAAGTAGACCGTAGACGTTTAGCTCAAATAAAGCAAATTGAAAACGGCGCTCCTCCGAGCGCCGTTTTTTGATGTTGTAGAATGAGATTAGTTTTCGCCGTTTTTAGATTCGATACTTTCGCGGTCCATTGTGTAAGTCAGGTATTCCTTGAAATCGCGATCGATTTTGACATCCTCGACATCATTGATGTTATCGTAGATGAGACCAATGAGCCCCGGATTGTCTGTATGACCCCAAATTTCAAGACTGTCAAACACCATGGACTTGTCCCCAGGACCTGCTGCGACGTATTCGACCTGGTCTTTGTCGACCCAGCCACGTCCGCATTTTCCTTGGACGAGAACTTTTGTATCTGCATTCCTGATGATCTTCAGTTCGTCATGGAAACCTGCTGTGCAGACAACAGAACCGCCATCTTTCAGGGAAGAGATTTCGATATCACCCAGTTTGGATTTGACGAATTGCTCTGCGAATGAAGATGTTACCATCACGGCGAGCGCGGCCAACGCCATAATCTTTAAGTTTTTCATGATTGCCTCCTTGTTTTTATTTGAAGGCGGTTGCCCGCCCACAATGTAAACTACAAAGTAACATTTGCGCAGAGTAGCAGACATATATTCCAAGTTGGAATATGAAAGGGGTGATAAGAAAAATCCCCGCAAATGCGGGGACTAGTTATTGGAAAACTTTGTTTGTAATTGTACTAGTGCTTGTTTTTGCGCGGAGAAATTGCAATGAATATGAGCACGCTGACAAGTAACAGGAACGGATAGAACATATAGGGGATGAGGTCGAATGCGCTGATGTTTGCTCCCGGGATTGCCGTAGAAATTGCCGCGAGTGCTACGAGCATCTGGGCACCGTAAGGCAAAATGCCTTGCACCACGCAGCTGAATATGTCCAGAAGCGAAGCTGTCTTTTTCGGCGAGATTCTGTATTCGTCGCCCATCTGCTTTGCAATCGGGCCTGCCATCACGATAGCGACTGTGTTGTTTGCGGTTGCAATGTCGAGTGCGCTTACCAAGAGGCCAACGCCCACTTGACCGCTACGGTGTCCCTTGAATACTTTATGGATAAAGTCTAACAGAGCTGCGAAACCGCCGTGAATGCGAATGAGCCCGCACAAAGCGCTCACCAAAACTGCCACGAGAATCGTCTCGTACATTCCCGAAATGCCGTTTCCGATGTTCTGCAAAAGGCCAATCATGTCGAGCGTGCCGGAACCCACCATAATGATGGAGGCTGCGACAATGCCGATGAGCAACACTGCAAAAACGTTGATGCCCGTAAGCGCGAGCGCCAATACGAGAACGTAAGGAATAAGTTGTACGAGATTGTAGGAATTTTCGGCAACCGTATTTGCCTTGGTCACAAAAGAAATTGCTGTGATAATGATAATCGCGAGAAGTGCCGCCGGAGCTGCCACCAAAAAGTTTACGCGGAACTTATCCTTCATCTTGCAGCCCTGCGTAGATGTTGCCGCAATCGTCGTATCCGAAATAAAGCTCAAGTTGTCGCCGAACATTGCGCCGCCAATCACCGTTGCTACGCAGAACGGAACGCCAAAGCCTGCCATCTGTGCGACTTCGACCGCAATCGGAGAGACCACCGCAATCGTGCCAACGGACGTACCCATCGCCGTAGAGACAAACGCCGCGACAACGAACAGCACCACCACCGCAAACTGCGCCGGAATGAAATCCAAGAGCAAATATGCTGCCGCTGAGGCGCTTGAGCGCCCGAGAATCCCCGCGAAAATGCCTGCGCAAAGGAAAATCAGGATCATCAAGAAAATATTGCGGTCGCCAAGTGCGCCTGCCATCACATTCATCTTGTGGTCAAAATTCAGCTTGCGGTTCTGTACGCAAGCTACGAAAATTGCCACCAGGAATGCCGCGACAATCGGGATGTTGTAAAATCCCATCGGAATCTTGAGAACATATTCAAACGTGATGCCGAGACCCAGATAAAGTACCAGGAACACGGCAATAGGCAAAAGGGCAATCGGGTTGCCCTTGATTTTTTCTTGAGAGTTTTCGTTTTGCATGACGTGAAAGATAGAAAAGTGGGGGCATAAATATTTGCTTTTTCGGGTAACGTCAACTTCACAAGGATATCCTTCTTCTCTTTGCAAAGTAAAATGCCGATAGTCGGTTTTTCGAAATCCTGCTTTACATAACGATCATAGTAGTATTCCACCGATTTTGCAGGGACATTCTCTTTATTTTTTGCCATATTAGCCTCCATGTGGCTCCTGTTGGGTATACAGTTCTTCGAACATGCTACGATAAACCTCAATGTCATCCAGTTGAACAATAGTCGTAATCTTATTGCCGGCGTCCTTACTAGAAGCCCCGCAATGGTACAGCTTTTCGCTTTTGGTCTTGATATCGATTAGAATGTATCGGTCGTGGAACTTGTGCGCAGCAGAAATTTTGTCAATCGAAATGCCCGGCATCGCAGCACGAAAATCGTTGAGCATATCGTCTGTTATGTGGGTGTATTGGTCACTCGCAATCAAGATGGAAACGCCTTTGTGCGCATTTCTGAGCAAATTCAACGTCTTGATGTCAACATAGTTATCGACAATCAACAGCGTTTTCTTCGCCATGCCATAAATCTGTGCGTAGGCGACATCGGCTTCCAACTTCTGTCCATTAAGAATCAAGAAGTGCTTGTAAGTCGATGGATCGACGAAATTTTCCATGACCATCTGGAGGTCCATATTGATTTTTCCCAAATCACTCCGAATGTCGCGAACTTCGCCGGAAAGTTCCTTTACTTCGGCAGAAACCACCGCAATTTCATGTGTATTTTGAGCAGTCTGCGCTGCAATCTGGGCGATTCCCGCAGTTCCGGGCAGTTGCTGATTTTCTGCAACGATATAGTCTTTCATCTGCTTAAAAAGACGAATGAGAGCCATACTCTGTTGTATCGCTAAATCGCCTTTCAACACGGTCATGAGCATGTAAATGCCTTGTTCCGTAAAAACAAAGGGATAGGAGCGGTTCATTGTGCTGATATTTGCGGTGCAATTTTTGCATCGCAATTCTTCAACTTCCCTTTTGGACAATTGGAACCGGAAATCCTCCGCAAAACGCTCAATATTATTCTTGACTTGCCGGTTAAAAGCTCCGGTACTATACCCATAAATTTCGGCTAAATCGGCATCAAGCATGACCTTGATCCCTCGGATGGTATAAATACGCGATTTGAGCAAGTTCTCGTCTATCAGGGACATTTCTGATTTGACTGGCGCAACAGTCACATTTTTTGTGTTCTTGGTCATTTAGCCTCCATGTGGTCACGACTTGTGACCGTTTGATGTTAGAGGCGTCCCCTAATTCTGAAATTACAGAATAAAAAAACGCACTAAGCCGAGAGCAGCGAAAATAAGCTTGCTTATTTTCATTGCCGAGGCGAATGCGTTAGCGTTCTAAAAACGCAAAACGCGATTCTCCATTTGACAGAGAATCACGTGCTACATTAATGTACCTAAAATCAAAAATGTTGGCTAGGGGAGTAAGAAAATTTTACAAGAAAATCAAGTCATTCCATCTTATCAAATGACCCGCAAATTCATCAGCTCTAGTCAAAATTGTATTACAGTCAAAAACTTTTTCCGCATACAATTTCTGCTCTATTACCTGAAGGCGCACTGAGGAATCGTTATAATCGTCAATACCAAATATAATGAATAGCCGGATTTGAGAGTCTTCCAATGTAATGAGATATTTAGGACAAGACGCTTCTGTATCTTGACTACCATTCCGTATTGGTAATGTAACTACACCCGTTCTTCCTATTTCCTCATACATTTCCAGTGTTCCTCGTGCTACAAAAACTTTCGGATTGATTTCTCTATCCGATGCAGCGTTCATCGCTTCTTGCACCGATAAAGGCAGGCAAATGAACTCATCCCTATCAATTACACGAATCCTTTGATTTGATGTTGTTGCATTCAAAAGTGTATCAGAATCTTTTTCTTCTGCGTAAATCAAGAAAGTCTTGTTTTCTCCTATTTCGGGGCAATACATTTTACCAAGCCATTTTTTAAAACGATGATCAACAAATGTGTTCAAATCAAGGTTCTGAGGAATGATTTTATAGAAGTTGTATTTCTTATCTAGTAGATTCAGGAAATTCTTGCGGAACTTATCACGGGCATCATTCTTGAATTCTTCGCGGAGAGATGAATGCTTAGAAGTAAACGCCTTGAGTACGTACAAAAAATTAACGTCATAGATTTGCAGCAATAAAGTATCGCGATCAAAAAGTCGATTTTTGAAATGGCGATTGCGGTTTTCCCACATCCGTTCAATCATTGCTTCTTCTGTTTCAATATTAGTTTGATCTTTCTCTCGTGCCAAACGAATCAAAGGAGATACATCGCCTTGCTTTATGAAATAATCGGAAGAATATTGCGAAGCATCTTTATATTTTGGAATAAATCCACGAATAAAGAAGTTTGGAGTGACGCTATAGCCCTCAGTTAAGTCGTCTCTATAACGAATACCATAGTGCGCATCATTTGCACCATGATTTTCTCCATCATGAAAGTATTTGGGGCTAAAGAAATTCTGTATCATATTTTTGGCATACGTATACTGCTTTGCAATGGACGCATCCTTAATGTCCTTGGGGTCTTGATAATACTTACTATCACCGATATGCCAAATATCATCATTGTTGCCAGAAGAAAAAATTAGTGATTTTTCTCTATAAAGATGGTCAATAATCTTGCCATCTTCATTATCTTTCAAATCAGCAAATTCAGGATCACCTACGAGCTCGTCTATCATTGCCTCGAATACATTGTTGAACGAATTGGCAATCAGGTATTCCTGCACATCGTTGTTCTTATTCTTGTAACAAGCTCCCCATCGGAAGAATGCTTCCATAATGTTGTATAATTTAAGGAGCCTGTCTTCAAAATATTTGTACTTTATTTTCTTAAGCTCACGTAGTCCACGCCCATTTTCCAAGAGACAATCCATCTCGTTCATTCTGAGCGGTTGATAGAACTCGCTCTGTGGCATTGTGTAGCCGAATTTATCCTGAATAAATCTCATCGCAGAAAAGTATAAGACTAATAAGCGATCGTCCAGATCAAACACTTTGACTTTGTTTACGGGATTCGTGTAAATAGGAACACCGTTTTGCATAAAAGGAATCATTTTATTGACGGTACGCTGCCAATTTATTTTGTGGTATCCACTATGCTTGTTTTTTGCGATAAAGACAAAAAGTGATTGATTTTTTTTATAGAAGAGCTCCATACTGCTCATAATATCGAGCAATGTGGCATAACGGTCATTCTTCTTGAAATTTCGAGATTCCGATTGCTGTGGTGTAACGATGCCATTATCCTTATCGTCATTCTTTTTTTTATTATACTTGTCTATGGCAGAATAAAGCCATAGTGAAATAGACGAATAAAACTTCCGTTGTACATTGCTAATTTTCTGATCTTCTTTCTTTTTGTTGCCAAAACAGTCCTTTCCTTCAGGATCAATATCTTCACTAAAAGCTTTTTTCCCTCTCTCGTCTAAGAACACCTTGGGCAGCACAAAAACAGGCTGGCCATTGTAAAAGCAATAGCCAACACCGTTAATTTTCACCCCATCTTTTGTCGTTTCTGTATTAAAACCGCTTTTGCTACGGTATTTTAGTTTTCCATCTCCATACCCAATAACGGTCTTCAGAAATCTAGAATCATATGGACGTTCTTCGAAAAGAAAAATCATGTTTTACACCCGTCATTCTCGATTCCCGCCAACACCGCCTTCATCCTGTTGTGTTTGCTGTTCATCAATCACTCCATCAATGATTCTTTTCACAAGCTCCTTTTGACGATCTAGTTGAGCAGAGCCGCCTTCAAAAAGTTTTTGGAAAGTGATTTTTTCCACATTATTTCCGTTTTTAAGACGGAAAACGCCTGCATCATCATTATCCATCTCGTCTTTATAGATGGTATCCCATAAATAGAATAGAACTTTGGAACGAAATTCTTCAAATTTTATATTGTTACTGTTGTCTTTAGGTTTTATGAAGAATTCTCCCATTTGTTTATCTTCGCTATGAGTTACGGTAGATATATTTTCATTGACTTTTTTCAGGAATGTCAACCATGAGCGTGAATACGTTTCATCAATGAAAATATCGAAGTTTGCATCGGGGAGTGAATCGTCAATTGGTACATATTCCCAATCGAAACGACGTTTAAAAGCGCTGTCCATTGGGAATAACGACTGATCGCTAGTATTCATCGTGGCGAGAATAATCATATTTGGAGGGAGAGCCACCTTACAGAAATTTTCGGCACCATCGGCAATAACAAACTGTTCGTCATTGTTGTTTCGATTCCATTCTTGAATCTTTGCTTTATACAAATCCCAACAATTAGACTCAACATCGTTTTCATCAATGACAGCTTCTTCAACCAGTTTCTTTTTTATATACTCAGCAAAATCAGTATCCACATCTATAGAATACGCAGAATGCCTGTTTTTTCGATCAAGCAACTGGAAAATATCACCGAAAATTTGAGCGCAGTTGCCTCGATTAATTTCCTCGATTATTAAATAAACTTTTTCACCTACGGCATTAGGATCTCGTATTACTGCTTTTATATATTCAACCCAAGCCTTTATATATGCTTTTGCGAAAACCTGCGGAGTAAATTCATAGGTTATTTCAGTTTTATTTTGATTAGCTATATTTTGAGCGCCTTCAGCTGCATCGTTCTCATGTTGATAAACGACTTGAATGGCTCTAGGTTTATATGCACCTACAAATTGTGCGTAATCATAATCGGGATGGAATGTTGTTCGAAATTTATATTCTTCACTAATGGTACTTAATCCTGTGTTGAGTTGTGCTCCATTAGCATCTACAAATATATTTTTTTCTATTTTGTTGGATTTTCCTGTACCTGGCGCTCCAAAGTAAATGATTTGTGTAAAAAGAAGGTCCTGCGGAGTTGGTTGTGTGTCAGAGATCTCCGATAACAAGTTCCGTACATCATTTTTCTTTTCAGGATGGTTAATCAATTCTATACGAAGATTGCTTAACAAATCCATAAATCGGTCATGAGGCATGTACTTCAAAAAATCACAATAAAGATTAAGTGCTGCAATGGGTTTGCCGTTTCCATCGTTGCGATTTATACGGTCAAAGTTTTCCAGATTTATTATTCGATCAAATTCTTGCTCAAACTTCGCAGGATCTCTATGTCGGAACAAATTTCCGATATCATTGTTAGGAAGTGCCTCGTTTAACCATGACTCACATATATCTACGCAATGACTTTTGTAGTTAGGGTTGGTGCTGCGAGATTTTATTTCAAGATAACAAGAGAAAATCTTTTTCACAAAATCATGGTTTAAATAGTCAATTACTAGTTCTCTCGGATTTAAATAGGTTGCATTTTCATTGTAATCTAAATGGGCAAGAATGTCGTTGATTTTTAGCCTAACAGGATCATCTTCCCATCTAAAGTTTCTCAGTAAGTTGTCGCTATATATTTCTCTAAGGTTTTCAAGAAAAACTTCATAGGCATTTGCTGTGTCACTTACATTTGTGTGTCGATTTAACCATATAAATAGTAGAGCGAATTTTGATATATCTCCATTAAAATATGTTTTTTCCGTGGCAAAGCGGTCGTAAGCCTCGTTGACAATACTAATAATTCCGGAGGAACATTCCATTAACTGAGGATGACGTTTTGGGTAAGGAACGGGGTCATTTGTGTTTCTTGACAAATTAACGGATCCCGCACTAAAGAAATTGCTTGACACGTCAAAATCATCATTTGATTTAAATGCATCGAAAAAATTTTTTGTATCACAAGACTCCGCTTCATTAGGGTCTGAAATCTTAACTATTCGACCCACATTTGAAATAAAAAGCTGTTTGTCATCTCTATTGTTTGTGTTGCATGGCCTTTCTTGTGATTTGGTAAATTCATCAAGAGCCATAAAATATTTTAACTCACTAAAAAATTGAGTTCCTCCTTGGTCCTGGACCCTCTCTTTGGAGTACAGAAATCTCATTTGAAAGAACAGACACATTAATGATTGTTTGGACAGGTACATGATTAAATCTCCGTTATTGTATCTGTTAATGTTTTTGCCACCACCCAACCAAGTATTGGTGGCACGGCATTTCCGATAACTTTGTATCTTGATTGAAGTGGAATTTTACTGAAGTCAAAATTGTCGGGGAATGATTGAATCCTGGCAATTTCACGAACGGTAAAGCGTCTATTTTCAATGGGATGTGTTATACCACAATTTTCAGGTTGAGAAGAAGCTGTGATTGTTCCATTAATTTCTCCAAAAGCAAATCTTCTGAAAAATTTGGGGGAATGGTATTTTTTTGGATCATCATAGATCTTCTTAAAACGAGGTGTTAAGTCCTCTGGAGGAATGTCTTTCCAAGATTTTCCCACTCGATAACTTTCAGGCATTTTGTCATATTCAAAATCGTTCTTGAAAAAATTTATGGCTCTTGCACCATGTGAGCACGGTCCGATTTTTTCAATCATATTTTGTGTAGTCTTTGTATATTCCCAAAATTCGTCTTTAGGAACATCTTTCAAAATTGATCCTAGAAGAAGCTTTTCTTGTTTACCGAACGTTTCGGATGGAATATTCTCTTTTTGGACTAGTTTTTTGATCTTTTCAAAATCGAATGAACCGATTTTTTTATCTATTCCGATGATAAGCACTCGATATCTTTTCTGAGGGACGCCGTAGTCACTGGCGCAAACTAACTGCATTGAAACGTTGTAGCCGAGTTTTTCCATTCGGGTCTTAATTTCATTGGGAACAGTTGTTTTCCCATCCGGCATTTTTGAAGACAATATTCCTCGAACATTTTCAAATAAGAATGCTTTGGGCCTTTTCTTTTGTGAAATTTTGTATTTCAATATTCGTTCACATTCCTCAAATAATGTTCCGCGACCATTTTTGTCGTTCACTCCTTTTCTATTTCCTGCATTAGAAAAGGGCTGGCAAGGAAAACCGGCTATCATTATGTCAAAGTCAGGAAATTCATCATTGTTTATTTCGCGAACGTCTTTACAAACAGATTTTGCAGAGTCTTTCACAAGTAATGGATTGCTGTTATAGCAGTTTACTGCATCTGGATCAAAATCATTTGCGAAAACGATATCTGTGTTTAGGCGATCGTATGTTTTTCCTGAAAAAGAAAAGCCACCTAGAAATCCCAAATCTAAGCCGCCACAACCAGAGAATAGTGATAAAATACGAATTGGCTTTTCGTGTCCCATTTAAACGTTCGTTTAAACGGAACACTTGTTTGAATCGAATAGGGGGAACGATGCCCTATGTAAAATTTCCTTAGGCCCCTTGCCAACTTTGGCGTATATGCTACATTTCTGCTGCGGTTTCTAATAGTGCAGGCTCCGAAAGGCATTTGATGATTATCAAATGTTTTTTCTTTTTTCAAAGGAGCCACAATGACTATCATCAAAATCAATAAAGATGAAAAGCATGATCTTGAGTTCAAGCAGAGCTGGCGAGATGAATACCTCAAGTGGATTTGTGCATTCGCCAATACGCATGGCGGTTCGCTCTACATTGGCGTAATGGATAATGGCGAAGTTTGTGGAGTGAAGGAGTATCATAAGCTTTCAACAGATATTCCGAACAAAATTTTGCAATCAATGGGCTTGATATGTGAAGTAGAACTTCTTGATGCTGCTGGAAAGAAGTATTTCCGCATTGATGTGGAAAAATATCCGTTCCCGGTCAGTTATCACGGGAAATACTATAAGCGTAGCGGTTCAACAACGCAAGAGGTTGTGGGCAATGAATTGGACAAGATGATTCTTGTTGTGCAGGGGCGTACATGGGATAGCGTTCCCGTGCCAAACGTGGATGTCATTGACTTAGATAATAACTCTATCAAGATTTTCAAGAAAATGGCTCTTGACCACAACCGTCTTGACCGCGAGGCGCTTGATGTTCCGACAGATGTTCTTTTGCGTAATTTGCGGTTGTATGAGAATGATTATTTGACGAGGGCGGC